>CAZOJI010000009.1:0-100330 GCA_964580055.1 uncultured Gemmatimonadaceae bacterium
CGGCGTCGCTGAATCCCGTGGATGCGATTCGTTACGAATGACAGCGATTCTAGAGGCCCGCGGGGTCAGGAAGCACTTCACGAGCGGTGGGGATTCGGTACTGGAGGTGCTAACTGACGTAAATTTGAAGGTCGGCCCTGGGGAGGTAGTAGCCGTCGTTGGTGCGAGCGGCACCGGTAAGAGTACCCTGCTTCACCTGTTGGGGGCTCTCGATGGTCTTACGGAAGGTGAGATTCTGTTGGAGGGTCGTTCCTATGCGAGCTTGTCGGATGCAGAAAGAGATACGCTTCGAAACGAGAAGATAGGATTTGTGTTTCAGTTTCATCACCTGCTGAGGGAATTTTCGGCGCTCGAGAACGTTATGATGCCTCTTCTGATCGCTGGTTTTCCCGAGGTGCAGGCGCGAACCAAGGCTGAGAAGCTACTATCCGACGTTGGATTGGCAACTCGCAAGACGCATCGACCGGCAAGGCTGTCTGGGGGAGAACAGCAGAGATGCGCGGTGGCGAGAGCGGTGGTCCGCGATCCCAAAGTCGTGCTGGCGGATGAGCCGAGTGGGAACCTGGACAACCAGAGTAGCGAGCGGCTTCACGAACTCCTCTTCGGACTGTCCAGCAAGCTCGAAACGGCGTTGATAGTGGTTACTCACAACAACGCACTGGCGAAACGGTGCGACAGAATTCTGCTCCTCGAGAACGGGCGGCTTCATTCGACCGATCCCGCCGAGATGGTGCCATAATGCTTTGCGACAATTGTAAAGAGCGAGAGGCTGCTATTCATTTGCAGCAAGTTAAGGACAACAAGGTGACTTCGCTTCATCTCTGCAAGGAATGCGCAGCTGAGAAGGGGATTGAGACGGGCTCAGGTGCGGTGAAGTTTCCACTGTCCGATTTCCTCGCCTCGATGGGTGAGGGCTCTACAGTAGAGGGAGGCACGACAGGTTCTGACGAGAAGTGTAGCTCATGCGGTGCCACGCTCAAGGATTTCCAAGACACTGGCCGACTGGGGTGTCCACAGTGTTATGAGACTTTCGAGACTCAGCTGCGTGACCTCCTCAGACGGCTGCACGGTTCGAGTCGCCACGTGGGCGAGGTCTACGTCACTGAGGAATCCGGCGAGGTGGATGAAGAGCAGGGACAGGTTTCCGAGTTGCGCAGCAGGCTGCGGCAGGCGGTGGAGACCGAGAACTTCGAGCTGGCGGCAGAGTTGAGAGATCGCCTGAGGTCGCTGGAATGACTTTTGATCTTTCATTGCTAGGCGACGGCGGGATTTCCTGGCTCGATGCTAGTGGACCGGAAAGTGCGGTCGTACTGTCGACGCGGGTGCGACTCGCCCGTAACCTGGCTGGCTACCCGTTTACCATCCGCACGAGTCAAGAGGATCGCGAAGCGATCTTGGAACAAGTCCTTGCAGCCGGGCGGCAGTCAGCCCAGATCAAGGACGCTACGGCCTTTCGCCTGAACGAGTTGGAGCAAGTCGACAGGCAGTTGATGCACGAACGCCATCTCATCTCCAAGGAGCTCGCCGGGTTCGAAGGAGGGAAATCGCCCCGTTCGAGTGCGGCGCTGGTGACGGACGGCCACTTGGGAGTGATGATCAACGAGGAAGATCACATCAGACTTCAGGTGTTGCGATCTGGATTTTCGCTCTCGGATGCCTATTCGGAACTCGAGAGATTGGATGCAGAACTCGGCACGCACCTGGCGTTTGCGTTTCACTCCGAGTTCGGTTATCTCACTTCCTGCCCCACCAATGCAGGCACGGGCCTGCGTGCCTCGGTGCTAATTCATTTGCCCGGTCTGGTGCTGACAAAGGAGATAGCAAAGGTCCTGCAGGGGCTTTCGCAGGTCGGGCTCACGTTTCGAGGCCTCTATGGAGAGGGAAGCGAGGTGGTTGGCAACTTCTTCCAGCTGTCGAATCAGACGACGCTGGGAAAGTCCGAAGATGAGCTGCTGGATCACCTTGCGAAAATCGTCCGCCAGGTTGTCACTTACGAGCGTCAGGCGCGCGAGGTCTTGCAGCGCGATGCGGCGAGCGTGATTGCAGACAAAGTCTGGCGGGCGTATGGGCTGCTGCGGTACGCCCGTAGCCTGTCATTCGATGAAACAATGAATTTGTTGAGCGGAGTTCGTCTAGGCGTCGGACTGAACCTGGTCCCGAACTTGAGTGTATACACACTGAACAAACTGCTGATTTTCACTCAAGCAGCTCACTTGGCGGAGTCTGAAGGTAGGTCGTTGCCCGAAGGGGATCTTTCGGTCGCCCGGGCATCGTACGTGCGACAGCAGTTGGAGGCCGACGAGACCCGTGCGGCATAGTGGCACTTACGGTGTTTATTCGTATCTCGAAAGTCGGATGAACTGATGAACGGTTACAACTTTACGGATCGGGTCCGAAAGGTCCTGCAGATGGCGCGCGAGGAAGCAGCGCGCCTGCACCACGAGTACGTAGGAACCGAGCACATTCTGCTTGGCCTAATTCGTGAGGGCGAGGGAGTCGCGGCGGCAGTGCTCACGAACCTCAATGTGGACTTGGATGAGATTCAGCAGCGTATAGAGGAAACGGTCAAGAAAGGTAAGTCACCCGCACCAGAAGGGCCCGATCTCCCTTACACTTCACGTGCCAAGAAAGTCCTCGAGCTGGCGATGAGCGAGGCGCGTGAATTGAATCACTCGTACGTGGGAACCGAGCATTTGCTGCTTGGCTTGCTGCGTGAGGAGAAGGGAATTGCGGCTCAGGTGCTGACCGATTCCGAAGTGAGTTTGGAGCAAGCACGCGCCGAAACACTACGACTCCTGGGAAGTGAGATGCCGACGCCTCAGAAGAGCGGGCCAGATCCTTCAGGGTCCGCCAAGTCAGAGAAGAAATCCAAGACTCCTGCCCTCGATCACTTCTGTAGGGATCTAACCGTATTGGCGGCAGAGGGACAACTCGATCCCACGATCGGGCGCCAGCAGGAGATCGAGCGCGTGATTGAGGTCTTGTCGCGCCGCAAGAAGAACAACCCCGTCCTTATCGGTGAGCCAGGGGTAGGAAAGACGGCAATCGTTGAAGGTCTCGCGCAGCTCATAGCATCAGGAAATGCGCCCGAGTCACTGAACGGTCACCGAGTTCTGGCGTTGGACATGGCGGCGGTGATCGCGGGCACGAAATACCGCGGGCAGTTTGAGGAACGGCTAAAGGCCGTCATGAACGAAATCGCCCAAGCTAAGAACGTGGTGCTCTTCATCGATGAGTTGCACACACTCGTGGGCGCCGGTGCCGCCGAAGGTGCCATCGATGCCTCCAACATGCTCAAGCCGGCGCTGGCGCGCGGGGAATTGCAGTGCGTAGGTGCATCGACGCTCAACGAATACCGCAAGTACATCGAGAAAGACGGGGCACTCGAACGTCGTTTCCAATCCGTCGTGGTCGATCCGCCTACTATTGATGAAACGTTCGAGATTCTCAAGGGGTTGCGGCCCAGATACGAAGACCATCACAGGGTCTCGATTCCGGACGCGACCCTCGACTCGGCGGGACGGTTGTCCGAGCGCTACATAACGGACCGATTCCTACCAGACAAGGCGATCGATGTGATCGATGAGGCCGCGGCTCGAGCGCGCCTGGCGGCTCAAGTTCCACCACCCGAGGTTGGCAGTCTCAAGGAAGATCTCGAGAAGATCAGTCAGGAAAAGGAGGAAGCGGTACGGGACCAGATGTTCGAGACCGCTGCAGCGCTCCGAGATCAGGAGCGGGAATTACAGGCGGAAATAAGGAAGCGTCAAGAAGACTGGGAGAAAGAGCGGCAGACTCATCGTCCTACGATTGACGAGGAAGACGTTGCGTTTATCGTGTCTCGCTGGACGGGAATTCCGGTGACGAGGCTCCAGGAGGCTGAAACTCAGCGACTGCTGCGCATGGAGGAGGAAGTTCACAAGTACGTCGTTGGCCAAGAACAGGCGATCGAGGCAATTGCGAAAGCGATCCGCCGGTCGCGTGCGGGCCTCAAGGACCCGCATCGGCCAATCGGAACCTTCATATTTTCCGGTCCCACGGGAGTGGGAAAAACTGAGTTGGCGCGGGCACTTGCACGATTCCTATTCGCCGACGAGCAGGCTCTCATTCGGGTGGACATGTCGGAGTACATGGAGAAGTTCAGCGTGAGCCGCTTGATAGGAGCACCGCCGGGCTATGTGGGGTACGATGATTCAGGAGCACTCACCAAGGCAGTACGCCGCAAGCCCTACTCCGTAGTTCTCCTTGACGAGATCGAGAAGGCCCACCCGGACGTATTCAACGTCTTGCTCCAGGTGTTGGATGAAGGACATCTCACCGACAACTATGGTCGTGTGATCGACTTCAAGAACACGGTCGTGATAATGACTTCAAACGTCGGCGGGCGCGATATCACGAAGGGGAAGTCCCTCGGATTCGAGCAGCCCGATACTACGGCCAGCTTCGAGAGAATGTCCGAGAAGGTGAAGGACGAGATCAACCGTATTTTCAACCCCGAGTTCCTGAACAGATTGGACGACGTGATAGTGTTCCACGCACTCTCCCGAGAGCACATAGCGGAGATCGTCGGTATCCTGTTCAGAGAACTGGACGAGCGATTGACAGCAGAAGGTATGTCGGTTGTCCGGACGGAAGCGGCGACCGAGTTCCTGGTGGACCATGGTTACGATGAACGTTACGGTGCCAGGCCGCTCAAACGCGCTATTCAGCGCTACATCGAGGATCCTCTGTCCGACAAGATCTTGATGGGTGAGTTCTCCTCCGGAAATGAGATCGAGATCGACGTTGATCCCGATGGCGAGGAGCTCAGCTTCAGAGTGGCGGCGCCGAGTGAGGCTTGAAGTGAAAACAGCAGGTGTATTTGTCGCCCTCGTATTGGGGGGCATCACAGCGGCTACAGGGCAGGCGGGCGAATGCCGCGTCATCGACAGCGTAGCAGTACAGGGAACGCGGCGTCTCGATGAGGGAGATGTGCGTGCGCGGGTTGGTGTCGCGCCGGGAATGCAGACGTGTCGAACCGACATCCAGCGGGCCATCGAGCGTATCTACGGTACCGGGCAGGTTTCGGACATCAGAGTCTATCAATCGCGTGCCGAGGGGCGCCAGATTTTGATCTTCGAAGTTGACGAACGGCCCATGCTCGCGAGGTGGGAGGTGACAGGTCCCGAAAAGATCAGCGAACGGTCGGTACGGGGCAGAGTGCGCCTTCTCGAGGGAAGGCCCTATGATCCCGCCTCGGCGGCAAGGTCTCGAGCCGCAATAGACTCATTGTACAAAGAAGAGGGTTACTACTTCTCGGATATCGACGTGCGCGTCGAGCCCAGGGAAGGCGGCTCCGTGGTGGCAGTCTTTGACATCACGGAAGGTGGACGTATAGCACTGAGCCAGGTGATTGTTGAAGGTAACGAGCAATTCGAGGACGGCGCGATTGTTGGAGCCATGGATACGGGTCCAGAGGGATTCTGGTGGTGGAAGTCGGGTGATTACAGCGATGACAGGCTGGACCGCGATCTGAGAGAGCGGGTGCCACAGTATTATGGCTCGCGAGGGTACGTCGACTTCAGGGTACTCAGAGACACACTTGTGGTAAATGAGGAAACCGGAAAGGGAACTCTGCTCCTGAATGTCGACGAAGGCCAGGAGTACACTGTCGGTACCTTCGACATAATAGGCAATCGGCATTTCTCCACTGAGCAGCTGCAGACGTTGTATCCCTTTGGACGTCGGCAGTCGGGATTTCTCGGTTTGGGTGGCGTACGCAGGGGGCAGGCCACGTTTGACCAGGGAGCCTGGAGGGATGCGACCGACCAGCTCAATCAGCTTTATGCAAACAATGGCTACATCTACGCGCGTGTCACACCGCAGGTGATGCGTCGAGTCGATGCGGACTCGACTAATACGGTGGACCTCCAATGGGAAATAGCGGAGGGAGCACCTGCGATCGTCAACAAAGTGATAATCAGCGGTAACACGGTAACTCACGAAAATGTGATCCGCCGGGTGATATCGGTTGTGCCTGGTGACGTGTTCCGACAGGACGCGTTGATCCAATCGTATCAACGCATATCGAATCTCGGGTTCTTCGAGCAGCCGCTGCCTGTGCCGACGACCCAGCAGGCCAACGATCAGGGTGACATCGATATCGTATTCAACATCAAGGAGAGGCACACCGGCAGCGTGCAGTTTGGTGCTTCAGTAGGTCAGGGTGTGGGAGTCGGCGGTTTCATCGGGTTCGAGGACCCGAACATGTTCGGGCGTGGCAAACAGGTGAACCTCAATTGGCAGTTTGGTCGCAGGATCAATGACCTCAGGCTCTCTTACACCGATCCGGCTCTCCGCGGGAGCATGATTTCCGGCACAGTATCACTGCACAACTCCAGGCTGCGGTATACCGTAGCGGATCTCGGCCGCATCAACACGCGAGGAGGCTCGCTTCAGTTCGGTTTCCCGTTCCGGGGTTCTCGATACACGCGTATAATGACCACCTATTCCTTGGAACAAAGCCAGTACGACGCGCCAAGCCTCTCGAGTCGCTTCCTTGGTAGAAACGGCATTCTGTCCAGCCTAGGCCTGTCGCTCGTCAGAGACACCAGGATCGGCCTTCCATTCGCTACGGCCGGCACGCTTCACCGCTTGTCCCTGGCACAGAACGGCGGAATCATCGGGGGCACAGGCAACTTCAGGCGAGCCACGTTCGAGGGCAGGTGGTACGCCCCTTTGGGGCAGATTGGAGGCAGTTCGGAATTGGGCTCCCAGGGAGTTCAGCTGGTTCTCGGCCTGACCTCGAAGAGCGGATTCGTTTGGGGTGACGTAGGACCGCACTTTCGACAGTTATTCTCAATGGGCGGCACCCAGTTCGGCATTCCGTTGCGAGGTTACGACGAATTCTCAGTGACTCCTCTCGGGTTCGACCCTAGAGCGAGTGGCTACTTCGCGAACACAGTGAATGCTTTCGGCGGAGCGTATCAAGCATTTACGGGAGAGATCGGTGCTCGCATTTCCCAAGCGCTCTACTTCAGCACGTTCGCGGATGCCGGTAACGTCTGGCGGTCACCGGCTGAATTCAATCCTACTCGGCTGTTCAGGGGCGTGGGGGTGGGTGTGAACCTGCTTTCGCCACTCGGCCCGATTGGAATCGACTATGCCTACGGGTTCGACCGCCGCGACCTTGCAGGCAATCGTGACCCGGGCTGGAAGCTACACTTCAAGCTGGGGATGATGCAGTAGGATGCCCGCTAGCAATACTAAACGCTGTTCAACTCACACAGGAAACCACATGTACTTGGAGCGAAAAATGGCTCGTTGGGGATTCGTAATCACTCTGACCCTGGTTTTTGCCGCTATCGTTGGATTGCCAGCGGCGGCCGGCGGGCAGACGGCTCCGCAGATAGGCTATGTGAACACGGAGCTGATTCTGCGGGAGACTCCCGGATACGATGCTGCGGATTCCACGCTTGCAGCGGAGCGGGCAGCGTACCAACAGGAGGCGAACGCCCTCCAAGCGCAACTCGATTCCGCAATGGCAGCCTTTGATCAACAACAGCTGGTTCTCAGTCCGCAGGCCCGCGAGGAGAAAGTAGCTGAACTTCGAGCGCTAAACGATCGGGTACAAACGAGGCTGCAGGAACTTCAAGATCAAGATATGGAACGGCAGCGGGAGCTGGTCGCGCCGTTGGAGGCGCGAATCCAGTCTGTGATCGACGGGCTTCGTGCAGAGCGAAACTTGTCAATCATCTTGGACGTTGCGAACCCGAACTCGGCGATAATATCGGCCGATCCGGCCCTGGATCTCACGTCGTTGGTGATCAACCGACTTCAGGCCGGCGAGTCGCCGTAGGTCAGGCGGCGGTGGCGGCGCAAGGTCTCACATCCGGCCGCATCGCCGACCTAGTCAACGGTCGACTTGTCGGTCGGAGCGACATCAACATCGCCGGGGTAGCACCTCTCGATCGCGCTGGCCCCGGCGATCTGTCTTTTCTAGCATCGCGCAGCTACCTCGAGCAATACCGCCGAACCAAGGCGGGCGCGGTACTGGTAGCGAAGAGGTTCGAAGATGCTGATTGCGCAGTAGCTTCCCGCATAATGGTGTCCGACGTTAGACTTGCTCTGGCTCGTATCCTGCCGTCTTTCACCAACGAAGCAGCCGTGAAGTGGGGTGTAGCATCGAACGCTAGGATCGGCCGTGGGACGCGCTGGTCCGGCAGGATTCTGCTCGAAAGCGGGGCGGTTTTGGGCCAGAATGTCTTGTTGGGGCCGGATTGTACCGTGGAGCGCCACGCCGTAGTGGAGGACGAATCTAGAATCGGCAAGGGGTGTAGGATCGGTGCACACGCCGTTGTCTTCAGAGGGACAGTGTTGGGAGACAGGGTTCATGTGAAGTCAGGTGCGAGAATTGGTGGCAGCGGGTTCGCTTATGCGGAATCGGATGCTGGCCACGCTCCACTGTCTCACGTTGGCGGGTGCTGGCTCGAGGACGATGTGGAGGTCGGAGCAAACACGACCATCGACCGCGGCAGCGTTGGCGATACTGTGGTTGGGGCTGGCACGAAGATCGATAATCTGGTTCAGGTGGGGCACAATGTGCGCATTGGAAAGCGTTGTCTGATAATGGCGCAGGCTGGGCTTGCGGGCAGCACCGTACTCGAGGACGAAGTGCTCCTCGCGGGACAGGCCGGTCTGGCCGGGCACCTCACGGTTGGACGAGGCGCACGGGTAGCGGCTCAGGCTGGTGTGATTGGAGACATCGCGGCCGGTACTACAGTATCAGGATATCCCGCGCGGCCTCATCGAGAGGTGCTTCGTCAAGCTGCCGCGCTGCAAAAACTCGCACCGCTTTCGAAGTCGTTGCAGCGGCTCTTGGAGTCTGATGGCACGGAATAGACGCTCAGTATCCAAAACGGCACTGGTGGAAGGCATCGGCCTTCATTCAGGTGCTGAAACCCAGGTCCGCCTTCATCCTGCTCCTGCTGGTCAAGGCATAGTGTTCAAGCGTATCGACCTTCCCGGTGAGCCGCTGGTCAAGGCAGCAGTCAACTCTGTGCAGGATGGTGAACGATGTACTGTAATCGGCGACGGGGAAGCCATCGTACGCACGGTTGAGCATGTGCTTGCTGCCGCAAATGCCCTTCGGATCGACGATTTGTTGGTCGAGGTCAATGGTCCCGAACCGCCCATTTGCGACGGCAGCGCTCAAGGTTATCTCGAAGCTCTCCTGGACGCCGAGCCTGTCGATCTAGACGAGCAAGCCAACGTCATTCAGTTGAGATGCGCGTTCACCGTGAGTGAGGGAGAAGCGCACTACATAGTGGCTCCGGGTGAGCAACTCAGACTGACCGTCACGATCGATTGGGACCATGAGGTAATCGGAAGACAGTCTGGAAGCTACGTGGTCACGCCGGAGAGTTTCGCCGGATCGCTTTCACGGGCGCGCACCTTTGGCTTCGCGGAAGAAGAGGAGGAGTTGAGATCAAAGGGGCTGGCCAAAGGAGCATCGAAGGCATCGGTGGTCGTGCTCACAAAGGAGGGTGTGAGCGGCACTGACTTGAGGTGGCCCGATGAGTTCGTGCGCCACAAAGCTGTCGACCTCCTAGGGGATCTGGCTCTTTTGGGTGCACGGTTAGAGGCAGATATCGTGGCTTTCAAGCCGAGCCACAAAGGAAACATTGCTCTGGCGCGCGCCATTGAGCTCACGACGTTTACCGACGCGCCGGCGGCCATGGGCATTCAGGAGATACTCGGCGTGATGCCGCATCGATACCCCATGCTCCTGATAGACCGAATCGTGGAAGTCGAGCCCGGGAAACGCATCGTGGGCATCAAGAATGTCACCATGAACGAGCCCTTCTTCCAGGGACATTTTCCGGACCATCCCGTGATGCCGGGAGTGCTGGTTGTCGAGGCGATGGCACAGGCGGGCGGAATGATGCTCATGGGTGCGTTTGACAACCCCGAGAGCAAAGTCGTGTACTTCATGTCGATCGACAAAGTGAAGTTCAGAAAGCCGGTTGTGCCAGGAGACCAGATCCGCTTCGAGCTCGAAATGCAGCATTTCCGCGGCAGGAACTGTCGAATGGGTGGGGTCGGGTACGTGGATGGAAAACCGGTGGTTGAAGCGGAAATGATGGCGCGTGTAATGGACAAATGAGCCCTCACGTCCACCGCACAGCTATACTGGAAGAGGGGGTGGACCTCGCTTCCAATGTCACCGTAGGTCCCCATGCGATCATAGGATCGCGTGTCGAGATCGGACGGGGCACGAGCATAGGTCCCCATACCGTGATCGAGTGCAACACGAAGGTGGGAACTGGTTGCTCGATTGGTGTTGGATGCGTGCTCGGAGGCGCTCCTCAGGATCGCAAGTACCAAGGCGAAGAAACGTGGCTGGAGATTGGAAACAACACGCGTATCCGTGAATACACGACCATCAACCGTGGCTCGGCTGCGGGAGGAAAGACGTCGATCGGGAACGGTTGTTTTATCATGACATACGTGCACGTCGCACACGATTGCGTGCTGAAGGACGAGGTAGTCATCGCAAACGGGGTGCAGATCGCGGGGCACGTTGAGATAGGGTCGCACGCCTACCTCGGTGGACTAACTCCAGTACATCAGTTCGTGAGAATTGGTACGCACGCCTTTATTGGTGGAGGTTCGCGTCTTCCGCAAGACGTGCCGCCCTATACGCGTGCGGCTGGTAACCCTTACAGGCTCTATGGGATCAATACGCTGGGGCTGACAAGGGCTGGATTTGACAGTGACACGCGAATGGCCCTCAAGTATGCATACCGGCTGCTCTTCAATTCCGATGCCCCCCGTAGTATTGCCGTCGAAAAGCTGCGCCGCGAAAAGAGTGACATCGCAGAAGTGAACCACTTGATTGATTTCGTGCTCGAGTCGGAGCGGGGAGTACTGGCCTGACTCGAATCCTGTTGTCGGCTTGTGAAGCGTCCGCGGATGTTCATGCCTCACTCCTCGTCGGTGAAATCCGAGATCGGATTCCTGGTGTGCACATCGATGCCGTAGGAGGCTCCTTCGTCGCGCAGACGGGGGCCCACCTGCTTGCCTCTCACGATGGCCTCGGGGTGGTTGGACTGGCGGAGGGAGTGCGGAGCATTCCCGCTCATGCTCTACTGCTGGCGCGGCTGCGAAAACAGATGGCGGGTGGGAACTATGATCTCGTCATTTTGATGGACTATCCCGGCTTTCACCTTCGAGTCGCTGCCGCGGCCTCCGCTTTCGGAATTCCGGTGCTCTATTACATCGCGCCACAGCTCTGGGCGTGGGGCGCTTGGCGGATGGATTCGATACGCAAGCACGTCCGGCAAATGGCGGTGATACTTCCCTTCGAAGAAGATTTTTACCGGAGCAGGGGCGTTGACGCACAATTCGTTGGTCACCCATTGTTGGACCGAGACCAGCAACCAACGGTGGACAGGGCCCGAACCATTCTGAGGATTCCCGAAGGAGATCCGATTCTCGGACTCCTGCCTGGTTCGCGTGCAACCGAGGTAAGACGCCTTTGGCCGACGTTTCGCGATGCCGCAAAGCAGCTCCGTCAATTGCTACCCCGCCTCCACGTGCTGGTGAGTGCGGTGAATGGCGTCGAATACAACGGCGCACCCGAGTTCCAGTATTGCAGCCAGCCATCCTCCGTCGTGTTGGCCGCTTCAGACGCAGCGTTGTGCAAATCGGGAACGGCGACTCTGGAGGCGGCGCTGTCAGGGACCCCTATGGTCATCGCCTATCGCATGCACCCGCTCACGTATGCGGTCGCGAAACGGGCGGTTCGCCTGGAACACGTGGGATTGGTGAACCTGATTGCCGACCAACGGATCTGTCCGGAATTCCTGCAGTCTGAGGCTACCGCCCGGACACTGGCCCAGGCAGTCGCACCTCTGCTCGATCCAGAGGGCGAAGCTGCGAGGCGACAATTGGTCCTCTTTGATCGCGTGCGCAGCCGGCTTGGCGGTGCAGGGGCTACCAAAAGGGTGGCCGCGATGGCTGAGCGAATGGTGGCCTGATGAACCGCGGAGTCGAAGCGCTGGGAGGAGTATTGGCACGCTGGCTCGCGGGCACGTGGAGACTGGACGTTGTAGGAGACGCGGGAGTGGCATGCCTGAGAGACTCGGGCATACCCGTGGTCTTCACCGTCTGGCACGCGCTACTCATTCCACCACTTTGGCACCGGCGTGACGAGGGCATTACTCTCCTGGTAAGCGAGCATGCCGACGGTGGGTACTTGGCCAGGGCTGCTGGTCGCTGGGGGTACGAGGTAGTGAGGGGATCCAGCACTCGTGGGGCGGTGAAGGGGACATTGGGGATAGTACGGGTTCTAAGGTCTGGACGAGACGTGGCGATCACCCCGGATGGCCCGACGGGCCCGCCCCGAGTTGCCAAACCCGGCGCTGTAGCGGTCGCCGCGCGCGCGGGTGCGGCAATCGTGCCGATTGGGTCCGGCGCTTCGAGTTGGTGGCGGGTCGGTTCCTGGGACGATTTCTCGGTACCCCGTCCATTCTCGAGAGTACGAATCGTGTACGGTGAACCCTTGCGGCCAGCGAGGTACCGCAACAGCCAGCAATCAGACCGAGTCAATGAGTTGGCGCAAAGGCTCGACGAGGCAACGGACTCGGCTTTGTGCTGATTGAGCATTGGTTGTGGAGCGGAAGCTCCGTCGCGGCTCGCATTGCGCGGATTGCGCTGCTGCCGCTGTCGATACTCTACGCTGCGGCTGCGGCTGCCCGTACCGCCGCCTACAACCACCGTTTGCTGCGGTCGGAACATGTGCGCGTGCCGACTATAGCGGTGGGCAATCTCTCGGTTGGCGGTACCGGAAAGACACCGCTAACGTCGTGGATCGCCGATTACTATGAGAGACGCGGAATCCGACCCGGAATACTGCTCCGAGGTTTCGGTGACGATGAGGGAGCCGTGCATCGGAGACTCGTGCCGGGGGCGATAGTAGTTGAGAATCCCGACCGGCTTGCTGGAGCTGAAGAGGCGGTGTCGAAGGGGGCAGCTGTGGTCATCCTGGACGATGCGTTCCAACGCCACGACACCCAGAGGGACCTGAACATAGCAGTCATGAGCGTCGAGTCGGCGGATGCTCCCAGACTGCCCCTGCCTGCAGGACCTTGGCGCGAGAGTTGGAGCGCCCTCCGCCGTGCCGACCTGACAGTGATCACGAGGAAGCGAGGGAGTGTGGAAGAGGCGGCAACGCTAGAGCGATCCTTGAACCGCGTTCTGGAAGATTGCACCGTAGCGGTGGCTAATCTCAGGATCAGAGACTTCTGCGGATTGTCGAGTGGGATGCGTCTGGACGCCTCGGTTATCTCAGGTGCCGACGTCGTGGTTGCCGCCGGGGTCGCCGATCCCGATTCCTTCGCCAACCAGTGCAGGGCACTGAATGCCAGAGTACGAATGGTTCGATGGAGAGATCACAAGAGACTCACTGAATCTGACTTGCTTGCTTTGGCTGAACTCGGCGCTGAGGCCGATCGTGTGATCGTCACGGAGAAGGATGCTGTCAAGATGCGCGGGCGGTGGCCTGTGGGATATCAGGAACCAATCGTAGCGAACCTGCAGGTGGTTTGGGAGCGGGGAATGGATCGGATGAGCAGCGCATTGGACGCTGCGGCTACCACCCCGATGCGGCGGCCGGAATCCGAGTGATCACGTGAAGCTGCACGTCGTAGCAGTGGGCCGAATGCGAGACTGTTTCCTGCGAGAATCATGCAGAGAATACGCAATACGAGTGCGGCGCTACGTCAAGTTGGATATCTCCGAGGTGCGCCAGGGCCGGCGCCGCAAGAAAAGGGGGGGCGACTCGTTGGAGGAGGAGGGCGATGCGCTGCTGAGTGCAGTCCCGAACAACTTTGTGATCGTAGCTCTCACTCGAGTGGGACACGCGGAAGACAGCAAGCGTTTTGCCAAGCGACTGGAGAAATGGCGAGATTCAGGGATGGATGTGGCTTTTCTAATTGGAGGCGCTCATGGCCTCAGCGACACAGTCTTGAGGCGGGCGGGCCTGCAACTCTCGCTGTCGAAGATGACACTTCCGCACGAGTTGGCACGGCTGAACTTGCTGGAACAACTGTATCGGGCTTGCACAATCATGCGGGGTGAACCTTACCACAAAGGCGGTTGATCGTTGTCAGAGTGGTTCGAGCGATGGTTCGGTGAAGCATATCTGGAAATGTATCCTCATCGAGACGAGAAGGATGCCGCGGCCGCCGTCGACCTGATTGCCTCGAACGTCCCGCTGGAGGATCGGCTCGTGCTGGACCTCGGCTGCGGCCCGGGCCGCCACGCTGAGCTGCTCAACAGGCGCGCCGCCTCAGTAGTCGGCCTCGATCTGTCTATGCCCCTTCTCAGGAGGGCACGTGATACCCTCTCGCGCACAGTATCGCTTGCCCGTGGGGACATGCGGACCCTGCCATTTGCAAGCGGCGCCTTCCATATGGCGGTGAATCTCTTCACGAGCTTCGGGTACTTCGATAGCGATGAACAGCACACCTCGGTCCTGGAGGAGGTTGCACGCGTCCTGACAACAGGGGGTATTTTTGTACTCGACTTCCTCAACGCTTCTCATGTTAAAGAGACGCTGGTCTCGGATGAAGTAAGATTCCTTGGGGAGAAGAAGGTGTCGATACGCAGATGGATTTCCGAGGATGGCCGTTTTGTCTTCAAGGAGATGAGCGTCTTGGCTACCGGTGACCGGTTCCTCGAGAGAGTGCGGCTCTTCGCCCCTCAGGAACTCGAGTCGATGCTTGCTGATGCCGGCATGGTGGTGCGAGCGCGATACGGCAGCTACGCTGGCGGCAGTCTGGGTAAGGACGGTGCACGCGTAGTCTTGTTTTCGGAGCGGACGTGACTATTCGGTTTGAGAGTCGTCCCGCGGGAATACTACCAAGTATGGACCTGAGCGAGCAGGTCGCCAGACGCGCCGTCGATCTCGATTCATCATTGAGATCCGCCTTCGTCGCAACGGGGCCAGCCGAAGCGAACTTGGACAGACTGTTCGAGGAGCCCGCTCTTTGCGTTACTTCGGGCCAGCAGCCGGGGCTCCTGACTGGACCGCTCTACACGATCTATAAGGCACTCTCGACCGCAGCGCTGGCACGGCTAGTGGAGGAAAGGCTCGCCCGGCCGGTGATACCGGTCTTCTGGGTCGCGGCCGACGACCACGACTTTGCTGAAGTGAACCACTGCGTTCTTCCTTCGAGCTCAAATGATGTCGTGCGAATCGCACTCCGAGAACGTGATGAGGCGGCGCACCTTACGCCCATGTATAAGGAACAGTTGGGCAGCGACATCGATCTCGTCTTGACGAAGTTGGAAGCGCACACACCGGAGACCGAGTTTCGCCCAGAAATCCTCGAATGGATTAGAGCTCACTACCGGTCCGAGTCCGACCTGGCATCGGCATTCGGAGGCGCATTGGCCGAGTTGCTCGGCAAATACGGCGTTGTAGTGTTCTTGCCCACATGCGTACAAGCAAAGCGTGCCATGGCTCCGTGGTTGATGAGTGCGCTGGAGAAGGCGAGCGAAATCGATAGGGAATTGGCGGTACGCGCCGAATACCTACAGTCGCAAGGAAACAAGGCGCCGATCTCCGTGGGCGGTTCTGCTTCGACCGTGTTCATCGAATCGAAATTGGGGCGCGATCGCTTGTTGCTGGAGGAAGGAGCATTTCTCACCCGCCGGGCAAAGGAAGTATGGACATTATCGGAGCTGAGCGACGTGGCGGAACTCGATCCGCAGCGGCTATCGCCAAACGTACTCCTTCGTCCCGTTGTTGAAGCGGCGCTTCTACCCACGATCGCATACGTGGGGGGGCCCGGGGAGCTGGACTACTTGCCGCAGGCTGAGCCCATCTATCGTGTGCTGGGAGTAGAACCCCAGTTAGCGGTACCGAGGTGGTCAGGGCTCTGTGTGGATAGGCGCACAGACAAGTTTCTTGCGAAGCATGGCATCAATGTCGATGATCTGGCCATGCCTGAAGGTCAATTGGAAGCCCGCATTCTTCGTGACGAATTGCCGGAAGATGCCACAGAGGCGATGGCGTTGCTGCGAGCTAATTTGGCCGAGCAATACGCGAGGCTGGCAATTGCAGCCGAATCCGTTGACCAATCCCTTGGACGAAAGGTGAAGGCTGCCGAGCATGGTGCCCTCAAGGACCTATCAGGGCTGGAGAAGCGAATCCTGAATCAGCTCAAGCAGCAGAATGAGACGACTGTCAGGCAGCTCGTCAACGCTCGCAACAGCCTCTTCCCTCTCGGCAGGATGCAGGAGCGCGTCTTCAACAGCGTGCCGTACCTGATTCGGTACGGAGATGAGTTCCTGGAAAAAGCGTATGGGCAGTGCCGAAACCTGTTTTCCGCACTTGAAACCGCCACGGGCGAATCGTAGTATGTCATGATGTTCTGGTTGATGACCTTTGTCCTACTGCTCGCGGCCTTGATGATCCCAGCCTTGGCGATCGTACTCAACTCACCGGCCGTGAAGGGGTACTTCCACGGAACCGATCCTGTCAGGCTCGGGGAGGTCATGGACAAGGTCCGTGCCATTGAGGACGAGTTGTCGCAAATGGCTGACGATATCGAGGCGCTTCGGGAAGAGACCGAATTCATGCAGAGGCTTCTCGCCGATCCGGATCGTGGCGATACCGCCAGGCGACTCTCGAGGCCTGAATCTTCCCCAGGGCAATCTTCTGAGTAACGGCACCAAAAGCCAGTCTCAAGGGCGCCACGTCGCGCACGTCAGCGGCGCAATTCTCATAACACGCACACTCGGATTCATAAGGGAGCGGGTCTTCGCGCAATACTTCGGCGTCGGCATCGAGGCAGATGCATACGGAGCCGCAATGAAGATCCCGAATGTGATCCGGAACCTGCTCGGTGAGGGCACCCTGTCCGCATCATTCATTCCCGTCTATGCCGGTATGATCGAGCGCGGGGAGACGGAAAACGCCAAACGCCTCGCAGGCACCGTCGCCTCGATTCTGATATTGCTCACCGCAGGCGCTGCCTTGCTTGGATACATCCTGGCAGGTGTAATCACCGACGTAGCGGCTCCTGGCTTTTCGGGGCCTCGTCGCGAACTGACGATCACCTTGGTTCGGATTCTATTCCCGATGTCCGCGGCCCTGATTCTGTCGGCCTGGTGTCTGGGAGTTCTCAATACACATCGACGCTTCTTCCTAGCCTATGCTGCTCCGTCGGTATGGAACATTGCCCAGATCACAACGCTGATCGGATTTGGCGGAATGCTGCTAGAGGCAGAGCTGGTCACCGCTCTGGCGTGGGGTGCTGTTGCCGGAAGCGTACTCCAGATTGCAGTGCAACTCCCCGCAGTATTGCCCCTTGTGCGGGGCATTGCGTGGGGATTGAGTCCGGCAACGCCCGGTTTGCGCCGAGTGGTGCGTGCCTGGATACCGGTGGTAATCGGGGCGGGAGTTGTGCAGATATCGAGTGTAATCGATACCCAGCTAGCGTCGTTGCTGCCGGCGGGCTCGGTCTCCGCGCTGAGGTACGCTCAGCTCTTTGCGATTCTGCCGATCTCTCTGTTTGGAGTAGGAGTCGCAGCAGTAGCTTTGCCCGAGCTGAGCCGAGACGCAGCAGGTGCTGGACATGAAGCGCTTCGCGCCAGGCTTGCTTCAGGTTTGCGGCAGGTGATCTTCTTCGTGATACCCTCGGCATTCGCGTTTGCAGCACTCGGGGAGCAGATGGTCGGCGCTTTGTTGGAGACCGGCACCTTCGACAGCAGTGACACTGCTCTGGTCGGAGGTGTCCTAGCGGCTTACGCATTCGCGGTGCCGGCACAGACATCAATAAAGCTGCTGGCCTCGGGCCATTATGCTCTCGGTGACACCAGGACCCCGGTGCGCATCGCAATAGCCTCGGTTGCCGTGTCTGCGGGAGCTGCGTTCTTGTTGATGCAGTGGTTGGGGCCGGCCGGAATCGCTTTGGGTGCGGCAGCCGGTGCGTACTTGAACGTGTCGCTCAATTCATACACCCTGAAGCGGCGCCTCGGAGTAGTAACCGAAGCCAAAGACGGTAGTTGGTTCTTGGTTGCGTCGATTGGGGCGGCTGCGGCTGCAATCTCAGGTGAGCAAGTGGCTCGTCTATTGGAAAACCAGCACGTGTGGCTCGAGGCCGGTACTGGGATCTTTGTATTCCTGATCGTTTATGGGACGGCAACAGTCATGCTGGGTCATCCAGAGGCAAAGAAAATCTTTGATTGGGCGAGAGGGAAGTAGCAGGTCGAACAAAGGGTATGCAGGAGCTATCTCTAGCCGCTAAGGTGGCAGCCGCTCCAGACCTCCCCGGAGTATATCTGTGGAAGGACGGGTCCGGGGCAGTTCTCTACGTGGGCAAAGCCAAACGCCTTCGGCAACGGCTTCGCAGCTACCTGGCCGGTGATGTTGCTCCGAGTCCCAAGCACCAGATGCTGCTGCGGGTCATAGCTGACTTCGAAACGATTGTGGTTAGTTCCGAATCGGAAGCGCTTCTTCTCGAAAACAACCTGATCAAGGAACACCGGCCTCAATTCAACATCCAACTGAGAGACGACAAGAGTTATCCTCACGTTGCTGTCACGTTGGGTGAGCCTTTCCCAAGAGTTCTGGTCGTAAGAAGACAGGATATTCCTGGTGCTCGGTTCTTCGGCCCCTATACGGACGTCTCGGTGTTGAGAAGGACGATACGCACCATTCGGCGAGTGTTCACGGTGAGATCATGTCATTACCGTTTGCCAGACGACGCGCCGGAGCGACCTTGCCTCGATTATCAAATCGGCCGATGCCGCGCACCTTGCGTGAACTTCCAGTCACAGTCGGATTACCGCGAGATGATCCACAACGTCGTCGCTTTCCTAGAAGGAAAGACGGTTGAGGTGAGGAAGAGTCTCCGGGCGAGCATGGAAGCGGCGGCATCACGCCTCGAGTTCGAGCGCGCTGCTGAGATACGGAACTCGCTCAGGTGGTTGGATCAGGTGGAACAGCCACAGAGTGTTCAGTTCGTGCAAGGTGGTGATGCCGATGCTATCGGGTATGCCAGGGATGCCGGGGATGCCGTTGGTTTGATTCTGCAGGTGCGCAAAGGGCGGATCGTCGCGAGCGAGCACCGATTCCTTCACAACCTCGAGGGAGAGCGGGACGACACCATCCTCAGCGCTTTCTTAGTGCAGTGCTACGCTGCAGCCCGTGAGGCGCGAACTAAGGCCACACGCATGGTATTGCCCTTCGTTCCGGAGAATGAAGAAGCCGTAGCAGAGTTGCTGCCGGATACTCGAATAGCCATACCTTCCAGGGGGGTCTACCGGCGCCTAGTGGACCTGGCGGACCAGAATGCCCGCAATCTGCTGGAGGGTTTCCGTATGGAGTCGCTGGAAACGGAAGAAAGGGTAGGCGATCCGGTCTATGCACTGGGCCGTGACCTTGGCCTAACGACTCTACCGCGGAGTTTTCTTTGTGTCGATATCTCCACCAGTAGTCAAGGAAGAGACACCGTAGGTTCTCTCGTGTGGTTCGAGGCCGGCCGCCCCAAGAAGAGTGAGTACAGGCGATTCAAGATCTCCAGCGACGGGCAGCAAGACGATTATACGGCCATAGAGGAGGTAGTACGTCGTTATTTCACCAGGCGGATCGCCGAGAACCGGCAACTACCGGACCTCGTGGTGATAGATGGCGGGAAGGGACAGCTCTCCGCGGCTAAGAAGGCGATGGAAGACTGTGGCCTGAGCAACATGGAACTCGTGAGTCTGGCCAAACGCGAGGAGCGCCTGTACCGAATAGGAGATCCTGAAGGGCTCGTTCTTCCAAGGCGTTCGCCATCTCTGAGACTCTTGCAGAGGGCCAGGGACGAGGCGCATCGGTTCGCGGTCGATTACACGCGAAAGCGACGAAAGCAGCGAACCCTGAGTTCAGTACTCCTCGACATTCCTGGTATTGGCGAGAAGCGTCGCCGGGCACTTCTCGAAGCGTTTGGGAGTCCGGCCGGTATCAGGCTCGCGAGTGTTGATGAAATTGCTGCGCTACCCGGCTTTTCACCTCAGCTGGCTCAACGTGTTCTCGATCACCTGAAAAACTAGAAAAGCAAGTGGGCCCCTCGAGGGGTTGGCAGGGCAGGTGGAGAGTGGCATTTTCAACGCCGTCGTTGACTGGCGTTATGACAGACATACACCGATATTTGGGGGCGCGGTTCAACTGAAAAGTATAGCTATACTCGATCCCTTCGCCGGAATATCCGGAGATATGACATTGGGGGCTTTGGCGGACCTGGGTGAAGATCCCGCTTGGCTCCGCGAGTTGCCATCGCGGCTCGGACTGGCGGACGTGACGGTGAGGATCGAGAAGGTGACGCGTTGTTCGGTTGATGCGACGAAGGTCGAATTCGAGATCCCTCATAGCCACTCGGAATCGGACACGAAGCATCATCATGGTCGAACGATTGGGACGATCAAGGAACTCATAAGCCACGCTCCTGTATCAGAGCCTGTGAAGAAGAGGGCGATGGCGGCCTTCGACTTGTTGGGCGAGGCCGAAGGCAGGGTGCACGGGGTGGAGCCGGACGCGGTGCACCTGCACGAGGTGGGAGCGATAGACGCTGTGCTGGACATCGTTGGCGCGATGGAGGGGTTTGAGCGTCTGGGAGTCGATGGGGTATTCAATTTACCCGTGGCTGTGGGGAACGGCTGGGTGCAGATCGCACACGGCAATATGCCTATACCGGCGGCCGCAACGGCGAATCTGCTGGAAGGAGTCCAGGTGGTGAGCGGTCCACCTGTCGAAGGCGAAGCGACGACGCCAACGGGCGCAGCAATTATCCGGGTGCTTTCGCGAGGAACGCCGCCGGATCGGTGGCGTCTAACGAGGAGTTCCTGGGGAGCGGGTGGTAGAAATCCATCCGGGTACCCCAATGCTCTGCGGTTGCTGCTCGCCGAGACGGCTCACGAAGCGGGCGTTGTCGAGATCGTTGCAACCGACATTGACGACATGCAGCCCGAGTATTTAGAGCCTTTGCGTCAGGCGTTGTTGGACAGGGGGGCTCTGGATTGCGCTGTGTGGCCGACGCATGGCAAGAAGGGCAGGGTGGTTTTCAGGGTGGAGGCTTTGGTGACCCCCGATGCTGCGGACGCAGTGATTAAAGAGCTTTTCGCCAACAGTACCTCAATTGGTGTTAGGCGCTGGCAGGCAGTTCGTAACACTTTGGGCAGGCGCGAGTTCAAGGTGGAGCTTGAAGGTGGTTACGGGGTAGCAATAAAAGCGTGGGAGTGGGAGGGTGGTGTACGTTGCAAACCAGAGTACGACGATGTTTTGCGGGCGTCAGCCGAGTTGGGTCTGCCTCCTTGGGAGGTTGCGCGCTTGGCGCAAAGAGAGGCTGAAGCTCGATTGAGGGGTGCACATGATTACATTGTTTGATGCAAAACTGACGACGTTGGAGAGGAGAGACTGATGAATCGATTGACCGTCGGTGTCGGATGTGCCCTCGGTCTTGTGCTTGCTGCAGGTCAGCTCGCGGCCCAGGACCCGCCCCCTACGGAAGAGTTTAGGGAACCAGCATGTGACTTGGACATGGGGCATTTTCTGGTCAGACAGGCAATGACTTATCTGACGGGAGCGGTAGAGGAGGCCGATCCGGGTGCGAAAGAGACCATGCTCAATGACGCGCACCAGACCCTGATGGAAGCGGTGAATACCGACCAGGCAGAGAACCCAGCAGTTTGGTATCTGTTGGGCAGGCACGGGATCTTGACCGATGACTTTGTGGGTGCCGACTCCGCTTTCAGCCGTACGGAGACGGCGGTGCCGGAGTGCAGCGACGACACAGAATACTATCGACAAGCCACCTGGGTGCAGCAGGTAAATCGCGGCATCGATCTCATGCAGTCGGCTGACTACGACGGGGCTCTCGAAGAACTGACTGGCGCGACTGCGATTTGGGACGGTTCCAACGTCGCGCTGTTCTATGTGGGCAGCATTTACGCGAACTATGGCGAGACGGACAGTGCTTTGCACTACTTCAAGGAAGTGGTGAAGATCGGCACCGCCGACACGGCCCATATTGAGAACTACAACGCGGCTATCGAAAATACCGCGACCCTACATCACAATCTGGGCGAGTGGGACTCTACGATCGTCTGGTACGAAAAAGCGCTCGAAATCAATCCCGACAACAACGATTTGGTTTTCGGATTGGCTGAGGCATACGCGGAAAGCGGCAACCGGGAACGTGCTTTTACCATCTACGACAGCTTGCTGGCCAACGCCGAACAGATGAACTCTCTGGATCTCTTCAATGCAGGAGTGAAGCTCTTCAACGCTGACGAGTTCCAGAGAGCGGCTCGGACGTTCGTTGCCGGACTCGAGAACAACGCCTACCATCGCGACGCACTCTACAATCTCTGCAACACCTACCTCGCTATGGGTAACGATGAAGAGTTGCCGCAACCGGAACGGGACGAGGCTGTGACAAATATGCGGGAGATGGCCAATCGTCTGATTGAAGTCGACCCGCAGAATCGCGACCCTCGTCGCCTGCTCGCGGCTGCGCTTCAGCTCAGCGGCAATGAGGATGGGGCAGTAGCGGCGATGGACGAGATGAACACCTTCACCTACGAGGTGTCCGTGGACATATCCAGACCTCTTCCCGGGGGCGATGGATATGAGCTGCACGGAAGGCTCACGAATCTGGTTGACGACGCAGAGACCACGACCGAACCGCTCACGTTTGAGTTCATGAACGAAGCGGGAGAAGTGGTCGGTACGGATACGGTCGCGCCAGAAACCCTACCTGCTGGTGAATCGACCAGGTTCTCTCTCGGCGCAGTCGGAGAGGGCATCGTTGCCTGGCGTTACACGGTCGGTTCATGACATATTGAGTCAGTTGCTGACTTCTAGAGGGCAGAGTAAACCAATACTCTGCCCTCGCTTGCGGGCGTAATTCAGCGGTAGAATGCCAGCTTCCCAAGCTGGACGTCGCCGGTTCGAGTCCGGTCGCCCGCTCTCCTGGCAGTGCATCAGGCTGAGCTGCCTCGGCCCCTGACAACACCGAGACACCACGTCTTGGCGTCTTCCATACCTGATAATTAACTTCAACCTGCCGCCGTAACTACATTGGATGTGCGAGGATCGACATCGGCCCTCGCGCTTTTTGTCTGACGGATTGCGTTTGCCTGATGCTGCATGTAAAGAGCGTTGAACCGCATTCAATCGCGGAGGAACTGGGTCTCGAACCCGGTAGTCGCCTGATCTCCGTGAACGGGCGCGAACTGGAGGACTTTCTCGATTGGGAATTTCTTACAGCGGACGATCATTTCGTGTTAGAAGCCCAGACTGCCGGCGGCTTTCTGGTGGAATTCGACATCGCTAGACCCGAGGGACTCACATTGGGTGTCGAAATCGAACCACCGCGCGTGATCCGGTGCAACAACCGTTGCGACTTCTGCTTCGTCAAAGGCAACCCCAAGGGACTCCGATCGTCCCTCTACATGAAGGACGACGATTATCGACTGTCGTTTCGGTATGGCAACTACGTGACTTTGACAAACCTTTCTCAGCGGGACCTTGATCGGATCCTGGAGTATCGTCTGACTCCGCTGTATGTGTCTGTTCACGCTTCGGATACCGAGGTCAGACGACGCGTGCTCGGGAATCCCAACGCTCCGGATGTGATCACGCAGTTGGAAGAACTCGTCCAAAACGGGATTGCCTTGCACACGCAGATAGTGCTGCAGCCCGGCATAAACGATGGAACCGAACTGGTCCGGACCTTGGGCGATCTCTACGAACTGGGGGATAACCTTCTGTCTGTCTCGGTTGTTCCGGTGGGTTTGACTACCTACAACCAAAGTCCCGCCGCTCGCGCCCCGAAGAGCCAGGAATGCCGCCGTGCCATAGGGACAATCGACGCGGCCGCGGCTCGTGCATTCGGAGAGCGGGGGAAGCATTGGGCCTACGGGTCCGATGAGTTGTATATGAATGCGGCGGTCCAGTTGCCGCCAGCAGAGCGCTACGATGACTTCGAGCAACTCGAAAATGGCATTGGGGTGGTTAGGCGCTTCCAACAGGACTTGATTGAGTTCGCTGAAGACCTGTCGGAGCTGAGAATAGGGATAGCGACCGGGACGGCCATGGGAAAGCTGTTTCCGGACATTCTCTCCACATTCGCGGAAGAAACGGGATCTGAATTCGACTTGCTAGTGCTCGAGAATGATCTCTTCGGACCGTCGGTTACGACCGCAGGCCTTCTTCCGGGGAGAGCATTCGTGTCCGCCTACGAGGGCCGTGATGATCTCGACTTGGCAATCGTTCCCGCCGAAGCCGTAAATGACAACCAGGTCTTCCTGGACGATATGACTCTCGAAGAGGTATCGGCTAAAACAGGTGTCGAAATTCTTCTTTCCCGGAACCTCGTTGATGTATTGGCGGGAGCCTGACAGATGGGAACGCCGACCGTCGTAATCGTTGGACGTCCGAATGTAGGCAAATCTACTCTCTTCAACCGGATTGTTGGTGGTCGGCGAGCGATCGTGGACGACCGGGCTGGCGTAACCAGGGATCGCAATTTCGCACCGGCGAACTGGAACGGCAGGGAATTCTGGTTGATCGACACGGGTGGTTGGGACGCAGCGCGTGACGACGTTCTGACTACCGCCATCCGGCAACAGATTGAAGCGGCTATCTCCGAATCAGATGCCATAGTCCTCGTCGTCGACACCAAAGTCGGCGTTCACGCGGCGGATTTGGAGGTTGCGCAGCTTCTGAGACCGCACCGCGCCAAAGTCTTGCTAGTGGCAAACAAGGTCGATGAATTGCCTGACGACACTAGCGCTCTGGCGTTTTACGAACTCGGCCTCGGCGATCCCTTGGCGGTTTCGGCTGCAATTGGAAAGGGCAGCGGCGATCTCCTAGATGCCCTGGTACGTATGCTCCCGTCAGAGGTAGGCGACGTGGTACCGGAGGAGACTATCCAGGTTGCCGTAGTGGGGAGGCCGAACGTCGGAAAATCCAGCATCATGAACCGTTTATTGGGCATGGAACGGTCTGTGGTCACTCCCGACGCCGGCACCACCAGGGACGCGGTGGACTCCCCCTTGCGGTACCATGGACGAAGCCTCAACTTCATTGATACTGCGGGGTTACGCAGACGATCGAAAGTAGAAGATGAAATAGAGTTCTATTCCGTATTGCGCACTCGACGCGCCATTGACCGTGCGGACGTTTGTGTGCTTGTGGTTGACGCCAGCACCGGCGTCAACGCCCAAGATCTCAAGATTGCGAGAATGGCATGGGACACCGGGAAAGGATTGATTGTGGCTGTAAACAAGTGGGATCTGGTCCAAGACAAGCAGGCCACAACCGCAATCAACGGACAACGGACAGTTGAGGAGAGGGCACCCTTCCTACGAGAAGTACCGTTCCTTTATGAATCGGCGAAGACCGGCTTGAGAGTGAGAAAAGTGCTGGACCTCATTCTCAACGTGGCCGAAGCGCGGGAGCATCGAGTTGCAACGGCGGAGGTCAATCGCGTTCTCTCTGAGCTAGTAGGCAAAACCCAGCCACCTCAGAAGCCGGGCCAGCAGGTCAAACTGCTGTACGCGTCGCAAATTGGAACGAAACCTCCGACTTTTGCCGTGGTTTCCAACCGTCCCAATGTTGTGACTGAGTCGTATCGACGCTATTTAACGCGGGGCTTTCGCGCAGCATTCGGGTTCGAAGGGACACCTATACGGCTGAAGTTCCGCAGAAAGAGAGGGCGTTGAGTGTCGCTTGCCACATGGATTCTCGCCGCCTACCTGGTGGGTGCGTTTCCCACCAGCTACATGGTCGGCCGGTGTTTCGCGAAGAAAGACCTTCGTGAACATGGAAGCAAGAATCTCGGCGCGACCAACGTATACCGGGTCCTGGGCTTGAGATATGCCATCCCTGTTGCACTTGCGGACATTGCAAAAGGCGTGATACCGGTCGCCGCGTTTTCGCGCTACGCGGGGAACCAGTCATGGGTGCCTGTCACCCTGGGGGCTGCTGCGGTTTTTGGACATGTGTTCTCAGTCTTCGTGAGATTCAAGGGAGGCAAAGGGGTCGCCACAGCCTGCGGTGTCGTGCTGGCTCTGTCACCTGCGGCACTAGGGATAAGTGCCGTGGTATGGGTTTTGGCTCTGGCGCTCACAGGCTACATGTCAGTGGCATCGATTCTCGGAGCCGCCGTGTTCCCGTTGGCCGCGTGGTTCGCGGCTCCGGGGGATATCTACATCTTCGCGGTTGGCACAGTCCTAGCACTTTTTATTGTCTTCACTCACCGTGGGAATATTAGGCGCCTAGCGTTGGGCACGGAGAATCGGGTTGGTAGATGGGGGGTTGGCAAGCTATGAAAGCGGCGGTGATTGGTGCGGGTAGTTGGGGCACGGCACTCGGCAACCTTCTAGCGGGGCGCGGGCACCAAGTGAAGATCTGGGCTCGGGAACCAGAAGTGGTTGACTCGATAAACTCGCAGCACGAAAACTCGCTGTTCTTGCCGGGGGTAGCACTAGAGGAGTCTTTGCGGGCGGATGCTGAGATAACTGAGGTGGTTGCGGATGCGGAACTGGTGGCCACGGCGAGTCCGTCGCATGCGGTTAGAATGGTCGCTGCCCAGATCGCCGCAGCGCTGAACGATGCATCTCCCCTGATTGTCAGTGTGTCCAAGGGGCTCGAGGCCGGCACACTCAAGCCAATGACGGATGTCATACAGGAAGTCCTGCCCGGCAGGAGAATTGTTGCGCTTTCGGGTCCGAGCTTTGCCGACGAAGTCTGCATGCGTCAACCGACTACCGTGGTCGCCGCGTCGTCTGACTCGGCTGCTGCGGAGGCAGTCCAGGTTGCAATGTCGGCAGAATACTTCCGAATCTACACCAGTGGTGACCCTCTTGGTGTTCAACTCGGCGGTGCTCTCAAGAACGTCATTGCCATCGCTTCGGGGATTTTGGACGGTCTCGGCCTTGGAACCAACAGCAAGGCCGCTTTGGTGACGCGCGGTCTCGCCGAAATAGCACGACTGGGTCAGGCCCTCGGCTGTGACCCACAGACCTTTGCCGGACTCGCCGGCATGGGTGATCTGCTGCTCACCGCATTTGGTCGCCAAAGCCGGAATCGTTCGCTGGGACAAGAACTGGCATCGGGTCGCGGATTGGAAGAGATACTCGCTGAAAGGCGTACGGTAGCTGAAGGCGTGCATACCGCACGTGCAGCCGTGGCTCTCGGAGCCAGATCCGGAGTGGAGCTGCCGATTGCGCAGGAGGTGGAGAAGATACTGTTTCAGGGCAAGGAACCGCGGCGTGCTCTCAGCGACTTGATGGGTCGCGGTTTGAAGCCGGAGCAATGGTCGTGACGGCATCGGAACCATTGCAGGAGTATTTCTCAATAGGGGAGGTTTGCCAGCTCACCGATCTGAAACCTCATGTTTTGAGGTATTGGGAGTCGCAGTTCCGTTTCTTGAATCCAGTCAAGAACCGATCGGGCAATCGAGTCTATCAGCGTCGCGAGATAGAGTTGATTATGTTGGTGAAGCATTTGCTCTATTCCGAGAAGTACACAATCGATGGCGCTCGGAAGAGAATCGAACAATATCGACGGACGGGATCGCTGAAGACGGAGGCCAGATTCGCGCTGCAGTCCGAGGCAATCGAGGATCTCGCCAAGGAACTCCGTGTAATTCGTGACATAATAGACGGGAAAAAACCGCTTGAGAATACTGGTGACTAACGACGACGGCATCCATGCGTACGGGCTCGAGTTGCTTGTCGATGTCTGTCGTAATATCTGTAATGACGTTTGGGTTGTGGCACCTGATCGGGAACACAGTGGTGCCAGCCGGTCGGTGACGCTACATCGGCCGCTGCGACCGGTGAGAAGAAGCGACGGAGAATACCAAATAGACGGGACTCCAACTGACTGTGTATTGATGGCGTTGGGCAATCTCATGCCGCAAATGCCCGATTTCATCTTTTCCGGAATCAATCACGGTCCGAACTTGGGTGAGGACGTGCTCTATTCCGGTACCGTCGCTGGCGCAATGGAAGGGCTTTCGCAGGGAATCCCGGGCGTAGCGTTCTCTCTGGCCGGCCGGCACGGTGAGATGCTGGAGGGCGACAGGGCGTGGATCGAGAGGCTAGTCCGGTATGTGGTTGAGGTGAAGGCGTTTCCGCCGGGGTTGCTTCTGAACATAAACATCCCACCGATACCGGGCGACGATATCGAAGGTATTAGGATAACGACGTTAGGAAGTCGGGTCTACACTGGGGCGCTCGTTGACGCCGAGGACCGCTGGGGCCGCAGGGTGCACTGGATTGGAGGCGGAAAACTCTCCTGGTCCGGAGGCGAGGACTGCGATTTCAGAGCAATTGAAGGCGGTTTCATCTCCGTAACCCCGCTCCACACGGATCTCACAGACTACTCACGCCTGGAAGAGGTGCGGGGATGGAAGTTGGACGGCTAGCCGACAGCTACGGAGGATATCGGTCGCGGCTGGTTGAGGTCATTCGGGCCAATGGTGTCGAGGACCTCGCCGTTCTTCGAGCTTTTGGCGAGACTCCGCGCCACATATTCGTTCCCGAGGCTATGCGTCGTCGTGCCTACGAAGATGTGTCCCTGCCGATCGGGCACGGCCAGACCATTTCCCAGCCAACAACCCAGGCCAGGTACCTGGAGGCTCTGGAGCTGAGAGGCAGGGAACGAGTGCTCGAGGTTGGCACAGGTTCTGGTTACCAGGCGGCACTCTTGGGGTTGTTGGCGTCCCAAGTAGTATCGGTTGAGCGGATTCCGGCACTGGCGAGTTCCGCTAGGCGCGCTTTGTCCGAGGCAGGTATCTCGAACGTCACGGTTGCGGAAGGCGACGGTTCTTTGGGATGGACACCGTTCGCCCCGTACGACGCCATACTCGTGGCAGCGGCAAGTCCGGGAGTGCCCAAACCGTTGCTGCGCCAGCTTACGTCAGACGGGCGGCTGGTTCTGCCGGTTGCTGACTCTGAAGGGCAGAAGTTGCTACAGATAAGAAGGACCGGGGAAGAATTCCTCGAGACCGAACTCGGGGTTGTGCAGTTCGTACCTCTAATCGGCAAGTATGGTTACGGTGACAGTGCAAAGCAGAGGGGTTTTTGTTGTTAGAGACGATAACAACCTGGCTCACCGATATCATCATAGAACTCGGTTACGTCGGAATAGCCTTGCTGATGGCGCTGCGATCATTGCTCGTTCCGTTGATTCTCTTGATCTTGATTGTCTACATACTCCGCCAGCAAAGGCGCAGATCGTCTCAAGCGGTTGGCGAGCCTGAAGCTTCAGGTAGCGTAGCTACCGATTCGGGAGCTACTCTTCCATGATGCAAGACCGCAAGTCCGTGAAGTGGCTACTGTCGGGCCGGGTCCAGGGTGTGGGGTTTCGGTGGTTCGTGTTTCGGCGAGCGAACGAACTCGGGATTCACGGTTGGGCCAGGAATCTTCCGGATGGCCGGGTAGAGGTCGTAGGCGTAGCGGAGCAACCAGATCTCGACCGTTTCGAGCAGTTTCTCAGACAGGGACCAACGCTAGCACGGGTCGACGATGTCCAGAAGAGTGACTATCCACATCAAGTCGACAATGCCAAATCGTTTGAAATAAAATAGTTACGTGGAGTAGTTCATGTCCCTAGATAGCCGCAGTCGGCTGTATGATGCGATCCGTGAAGTGCCGGATTTCCCGGATCTGGGAATCCTCTTCTATGACGTTACGCCGCTACTGCTGAGACCGGATCTGCTCGAACTGGCAGTCGCAGCGCTTGTCGAACCTGTCCGAGACTTGGGTGTGGACCGAATCGTGGCAATTGAGTCACGCGGATTCATATTCGGGGCCCCACTGGCGATGGAATTGGGTGCCGGACTGGTTCTGGCCAGAAAGCCAGGAAAACTGCCATGGAAGACTCGTCTCGCGGACTATTCACTGGAATACGGAGCAGATACAATCGAGGTACATATTGATGCGATAGCTGAAGGTGAGAGAGTACTGATTGTAGATGATCTATTGGCAACAGGTGGCACCGCTCGAGCCGCTGCACAACTGGTGCACGACGCGAAGGCGGAATTGGTGGGTTTCGATTTCCTGATAGAACTGGCCTTGCTGAAAGGCAGAGATAATCTGCCGCCAGGGGCGCCTGTGTTCAACGTACTCAGTTATCCGAGGCAGGATTGATAGGGTGGGGGAGTTGGATAGGTGCATTGTTGTAGTTAGCTTTTTCGCTCTGCAGCCCCTGTAGCTCAGTGGATAGAGCAGCGGTTTCCTAAACCGTTGGCCGGGTGTTCGAATCACCCCAGGGGCGTGTAAAGTGCCGTTCTGATTAATGCCGTTGTCGAAGAGGATGACATTTCAAGGTGCTGCCTCCGGCAGGGAAGGGGTTGTGTGACAGTACCCACAGAAAAGACCGAACTCGATCCAGTCGTCAGGATTGTAGAAGCAATAAAGAGACACCGTCGGCCCTTGATCATAGCAGCTGCTGCGGTCGCCGTTGCCGTTGCGGCTGTCATGTACATACGGATGGCGGCCGAGCGCAGAGAGAATTTTGCAGCTAACCTGCTGACGGAAGCCCGGACCGTTGCGGCGTCCGGAAACGTGGCCCTCGCCATCACTGACCTGGCTGACCTGGCAAACAGCTATCGCGGTACTATGGCAGCCGAAGAGGCTGAGATCTTGTTGGCGCGACTTCGGATATCTGAGGACCAGACCCAAGCGGCGGCTCAATCGCTTCAGGAATACCTTGATCAGGGTCCCAGCGACCAGTTTCGTGCACCGGCATACGGGCTTCTGGCGGTGGCCCTGGAACAATCAGGAGATCTCGCCGAAGCGGCAGCTGCGTACGAAGACGCAGCCGAAGCTGCCTGGTACGATTTCCTGAGAGTTCAATACCTGCTGGACGCAGGCCGTGTTCTGACTACCATGGGGGACACCTCACAAGCCGTCGCAAAATACCAACGAATACTGGACGCTCATTCCGAGATCGATATGGTGGCGGAAGCCAGACTCAGACTTGGAGAGTTGCTGGGATCAGACATAGACGCGCGTTAGTCCCAAAACTACCACATTGGCCTAGTTGTCTCGGGCTCGTCAGACGTAGAAGTGGCAAGATTTCAGTGTCTCGAGCCTCCTTGGTGCGAAGCGGCGGACCAAGCGAGTCACTGCATAGTATGTGGAAAAGTTACGAAATTGGCACAATTGTTGTGCATACCTTCCCCAACCGGAAAAATCCCTAGCATATTGCGCCTTTCGCAGGAAACGGACGACTTTGGCGTTATGCTTGGTCTTGAGCTGGCATCTGGACAATACTGGACCATGGAGCCTGGTATTATGCTAGTGGTTGTGTATGATTTCGGTCAAACTGGCTTTGTTGAGCCCACACAAGCAGGTACCGGTATGCGAGAACGCTTTGTATGTCAGTTTGGCACAAGGCAGCCATTCGGACATTGTCGATAGGCCTTTGGAATCGGCATCTGCTATCCTGGTATTTACTGCGTATAAGATATGTTATGTTAAGTTGGCGTGTGTGAAGATGTGGACAACCTGACCGTTCCCCAGGCGCTCCCTCCATAAGTCTTTCCGTGAGACTGAGTTGCCTGGCCCCTTCATGCATCGCATGAACCCCAGGAGCCCCAGGACGGCACCAGAATAGACCAGCCAAGTACGAACGACGAGTGAGTTGCGATAGCGTATGGACTGACAACGGAGCAAACGGGGGCAAAGAGGCATGCTGCTTGCCCAGGCAACAAACCAACCCGCTGGTGTTTCTAGAAGTTTATAATGGCGCGAAACACCAGCCTGGCCTGGCCACGAAGCCGGGGTTTCTGAAGCCTACCGGTGGCATCAAGGGTGCCGAATACGGTGAGAAGGCGGCCCGAACTCGTGACTATTATCTGCGGAGAAGTGGCTTCTTGCTCGCGGCCAGCCAAAACTGCCGTGCAGGCGACGGAGCCGGTCGCACATGCCAAGGTCTCTCCCTCCACCCCGCGTTCATAGGTCCTGACCCGAAGGCCTTTTCCGGTAACGGAGACAAAGTTCACGTTTGCACCGTTCGGAGCGAGGGCGGTATGGTACCTCAGCTCCCTGCCCCGCATCGCAACGTCGGCGCATTCGGCATCGTCAACCAAAACCACCAGATGTGGCACGGCAGCAGTAGTGAGGTGAATCGCCTGCTCTCCAGCTACGCGCTCGATTGCTGGTTGTGTGACCTCACCGGTGGAGTCAAGCTCGAACTCAGCCAGTTCGTCTTCGCCAGGCAGGACGCGTGACGGTACCGGTCCGGAATCAGTCTCGAGAATCATCTCGTCCCGCGGAGAGAGTTCCAACCAGCGCGCGATACGTGTGGCGCACAGTGCACCGTTTCCGCACATGGGAGCTCTGCCGCCATCGCTGTTGAAGAAATGGAAGCGCACTCGATCAGCAGCAGTGCCGGGCTCGAGAAGGCCGAAACCGTCGGCTCCGACTCCATTCCGTCGATCACAGACCATACGAATCTGATCCTCAGTCCAGGTGTGCAGAGGCGAAATCCTGCCGTCGACAAACACAAAGTCGTTGCCGGATCCGCTCATTTTGCAGACAACGATTCCGTTCATATTCGTCCAAATATCGATTGAAGGCGTAGTCTCCAGACCAGCCAGATGGCCTCCCTCACAATCCGTCCGGACATCTTGCTCTCGCCATCCGACCGATCGACGAACACTATTGGGATCTCCACGATCTCAAAACCCTTTCGTTTCGCTCTGAAACTCATTTCGATCTGAAACGCGTACCCGTTTGACCGCACGTTGTCTAGGTCGATTTCCTCCAGGACCTTTCTTCGAAAACACTTGAAGCCGCCTGTCGCATCGTACAGCTTGTGTCCCGTAACCAGCTTCGCGTAGATGTTTGCACCGTAGCTCAGAAGTAGTCTGGTCATGGGCCAATTGACAACTGTCACTCTACGGTTGAGGTAGCGCGAACCCAGTACCAGATCAGCGTATTGGATGGCGGCAAGGAACTCGGGGAGGTGCTTGGGATTGTGTGATAAGTCCGCGTCCATCTCGAAAACGTAGGCATAGTCGCGTTCCAGGGCCCACCTGAAGCCGTCGAGATAGGCAGTACCGAGTCCCAGTTTTCCATCTCTGTGCAATACGTGGATGCGGTCGCTCTGGTTGGCGAGCGAGTCGGCAATATCCCCTGTTCCGTCCGGTGAGTTGTCGTCTACTATAAGGACCTCGAGCCGGTCGTCCTGCTCGAGCACCTCCGGCACGATCTGGGCGATATTGCTGGCCTCATTGTACGTCGGGATAACGACGAGGGCCCGCTCACCCATCAGCCTTCCTCCGAACCAGCCTCGGGCCGAATATGGCCAGCAATACCAGGAACAGGCTCAAAAAGGTGGTTGTCTTGCCACGATGGTAGGCGCTGCTCTCGAAACGCAGCTCAACCATTTCAGAGCCGGCCGCAACCGGCACGGTGATCAATGTCATGTCTCCACGCACTACCGGTGCTTCCGAGCCGTCTACGGTGGAATTCCAATCCGGATACCAATTTTCGCTCACAACCAAGAAGCCGTCCTGAGGTGCCGGCGGTTCGATCCGTATCCGCATGGCCCCTGGTTCCCAGGTCTCGAAAACCACCTCGTTGCCGAGGGGCTCGGGTAGGTCGGAGAGTGCAGGAAGGTCCACGGAGCTTTCCGGAGACAGCAGAACCAACTGATCGGGTGGGAACTCCGGATTCAGAATCGTGTTGATTGCCTGTTCGTCCGTGAGCCGCACACCGGCGGGCACCAGTCTTCCATAAGGGGGCCGTTCCACAGCGGTGTAGACGTCGACCCGGCCTCCCCCGGACGTCTCCGCTCCGCTCATTGCCCTCCGATACCTGTCCTCAAACCCCGGCACTGCTTGTTCGATACCCGATCCGGGCGGGATGATCACATGTCGAACGGAGTACAGTTCCAGCAGTTTGAGATCGCCGCTGAACAGATATCGCCAGACATTCTTGCCTCCCATCAGCTCGTCGAAACGATGCAGCTCGTTGCCATGGTGTCCCAGAAGCTGTGGAATGCCTCGGGACTGAAGGCTCGACCCCGGATACGCCCTCTCTGCCAGGCACAACACTCTGTAGGGCTTCTCGGTCGCCGTGATATACCCGGTCACCTCGTCTGAGCCGTGAAGCTCCTCGTGTCCGTTGCTGAATACCCAGAATTCCCTCACGTTGAACCAAAGGTCGGCGCTTACGATGACCGCGAGTCCGAGACACAACAACGGCATCTTTACTCGGCCGGTAAGCGCTCCGAATGCCAGCGCTCCGACCAAACCCAGCGCTACTCCGCTGGCGACCGCTCCCAACCTGATCTGTGAGGAGGCGGCCGCGGCAGTGCCGGCTACACCGACACCGCTCGCCTGCTGGATTCCCTGAGCCAAGAACACAGCGAAACCACCAAACGCACCGACGGCGCCAAGGACGATCACCGCTCCAGCTATGACGAGCCAGGCCATCGCGTGTCGTCTCCCTTCCCCTCGTTGCAGGCGCTCCACTCCCAGAGCCGCGAACACGGCGACGACCAATGCTACTATGTACAGCGCCATCCCCGCAGCACGCGTTTGCTTCACAAACGGCACAACCTCGTACCAAAGGCGATAGAACGGAGTAGATGCACCGAGCGCAACGAGGAGGAAGAGCAGGCCTATTCCTCCGAGCCATAACGCCAGTCGCCGTCGTTTCGTTCCGATGCCCAATGATGCCAGGGCAACCACCGACAGTCCGAGGTACTCCGAATGGAGCTTGGCTGGATTTGTACCCCAATAGGTGCCGTCCGCGCTCTGCCCAACGAATTTGGAAAGGAAGAATTCGGGAACGTGAACCCATGGAATCGCAAACGACGTAGCGCCTTCCCAACCCCGGTAGGATTCGGCTCGTGGCGAAAAGGGTATGTACTCAAAGAACGGCCAAAGCTGAATCGCGCCGATTCCGAACCCGAGGGCTACGGCCCCGAGTGCGAGCCCCAGATCGGCTATCCGGGATTTGACACTGCGGTCCGTGCGCTCGCCAAAGGTCAGATAGAGAGTGAACAGCCCGGCCGCTATCAGCATGTACTGCGCCATCTGCGGATGGGGGCTGAGTAACGACAATCCGACGACCAACGCTAGCAGGCCGTACCCTTCGAACCGGCGGTCTCGGACCGCCATCAGAAGTGCCAGGAGCGCCAAAGGCAGAAGCGCCGTTACGTAGAGTTTCCCGTCGTGCCCGGGATGAACGTATGTTCCGATTACGCCGGAAAGCTGGAAGGCGAGAGCTCCCACCACAGAACCGGCCCACGACACCTGCAGGCGCCTCAGGAATAGATATGCAAACAAGCCAGCGAGAACGTAATGGACCACAAACCCGAGATTCATGGCAAATGCCGTCGGGAGCGCAAGACGGAGCCAGGCGGTAGGGTAGAAGATGTCGCCATGCATGGCGGCGACGTATGGAAGGCCGCCGAAGATCCCGGGGTTCCACAATGGTATGTGCCCCAGTTCCTTCCATTGCTGCGCCTGCCAATGCCGCCACGCGTAGCCAGTCGCATATTGATCGCTCACCGGACTAGCAAGAAAGAGGCCTTCCCACATCGGGAGCGAAAGCACCGCAATCCAGATCATGCAAAAAGCCAGCGCAATCAGCGCCGGGTAAGGCGGCGCGAATTTGGGATCATGCTCTTTAGCTTGGTGAGCCAACCGACAACTCCTTCCGGCGATCCACGAACAGTGCAACGAAGGCCGCTACGACCTCGGTTACAGTCAACAGAAGTCGCGAGGCAATACTCAATGCGACTGCGCTCCCACTGCCGACCAGCGGCGCCAGGAGGGCCACAAACACCAATTCACGAATCCCGACCCCGCCTGGGGCGAAGAGCGCCAGCAATCCTACAATATAGCCGGCGGCAAACACTCCCGTAGACTGGAGCAGTGACAGTTGCACACCTGGGAAGATACCTCTCGCCAACATCAAGAAAGCCATCCCATAGGCAATCCAGCTCATCAATGTGACCGCTGAAGACACTAGCATGGTGCGGAATGGAATGGAGTGATACTCGGTTCCAGGACGCACTATCCCGACGATTCGTTTTCCCAAAGGTTCCCAAACCAGCGAAAAGACTACTGCGGCGGCGATCAGCCCTGCGCAGGCAAGTGCCACGGGAGTCGCCACTCCGGGAGCTCCTACGCTCACCACCAATGCCCCGGTTCCGACGGCAAGCACCTGCATGACGAGCGCTGACGCGGCTGCGGACCATCCGGCCACACCGGCTCTGCTTGCCATCACTGCCAGAGCTGCAACGCTCCAGACCTTTCCCGGCAGATAGCGGCCGATGTTGGAGAGACACCAGATCCGCATCGCTGTGCCATATCCGAGCTGCTGCCTCCACCCAACCAAGATCCTGCGCCAAGCGTCGATGAGAAGTGCATACGTGATCCACACCGTCACTAGAGCCGACAACAACCACAACGGCCGGATTCGGAGGCTCAAGTCCAGCGCGCTCAGTTCTTCCCAGTTGAGATAGAGGGACCGGCCGACAAAGAGAACCAATACCGCAGCCAAAGCGACCTGCCCCGCCCAAACCACAAACCTCCGGGCTCTTTCGCTAATCATGAGTCATTGCGCGGGTGTATAGTCGCTCATATACCGCTGCCACGGCCGCCGGGCTCAGACGGCTCTTCAGGATCTCACCATGCTCGAAGGCGAGCTTTTTGCTAGCAGGATTCTCGAGAAGCTGCTCGATAGCGTACGCCATCTGGTGGGCATCAGCGGAGTCAACGAGTCTTCCCGCGCCTTCAGGTGGCACGATGTCGGTCACTCCTCCGCCTTGAACGGACGCTACCACGGGTACTCCGAGCATCAGTGCCTCGGCGGCCGCCAGACCGAGTCCTTCTTTGATGGCGGGAAAGACGAAGACGTCCGCGTCACCTATAACATCAGGGACGATTTCTGGAGACACACTCCCCTCGAACCGGGTCTGTGCCGCTATTCCCAGTTGTTCGGCTTTGTACTGGAGAGAACGGCGCTCAGGGCCGTCGCCGACGATCTTCAACTGTAGTTCGCTGCGACGGGCCTTGAGCAGCGCCATAGCCTCGAGTAGCACCGCGATGTTCTTTTGCTTGACCAGTCGTCCAACTGTCACCACACCTCCGCCGCCGCGGCTACGGCGTGCGTATCTATCGACATCCAGTGGCATCGGCTGAACGACTATCTGTTCCGGGTCTAGGCCGGTGACCGCCGCGACCTTCTCAGCCAAGTGTGTGGACACGGCTGTAACGCCAGAAGCGCGTCTTAGAACCAACCTGGCAATTCTTCTGGCTCCCTTTGAACGCTCGAGCAACGCGATGTCGGTGCCATGAAGCGTGACCACGAAGCGTCGGTGAGACAAGATGGAGGCGAGCCACGCCGACACTCCGCCAGGTACCCACCAGTGGGCGTGGACCAAGGGGGCGTCTGTCGACCGCAATTCTTCGAAAACGGCCGCTGCTTGGCATGTGACCAACGATGCAAAACTGAATAGCCCGGCGACAGATCTTACAGACTCAGCCATTTGGCCGCGGTATGCCAATGTCTCGAGGTTTGCCAGGGAATACCTCACGCGCCTGATCGGAATCCCATTGAGGACTATGCTTCCTCCTGAACCTTCGTCGGCTGGAACGACAACCACTGGTGTGAACGATCGAGCAAGCAACGCGACACAGAGCCGCTCGACAAAGGCCCCGGCCACGTCTCCGTTCCACCGAGGGTAGGAGTGAGCGACAACCACTAGACGCACGAGAGGGGACCTACTTCTCGCGTTGCTCGAGTTCCGCCACTAACCGCTCAAATGACTTGCCCAGCGCTCTCAACTCCTCCCTCTGCACCGCGAGCATCTCGCCCACGAAGCCGAAGCCGAATAGCGCAATACCCGAAATCACCAGGACGAGAACGAGATAGAGCAAGGGGCGCAACCCGATGCCGAAACCGAAACGTAGTAGAATTGCGGCGATACCTGTCAGGAGGCCGAGCATGAAGAGCACGCTTCCCGTGATACCGAAGAACAGCAGGGGCTTGCGGCCGAAGCGCAGTTGGAACCAGACAGAGAGCAGGTCGAGGACGCCTACCGGAATCCTACTGATCCCGAATTTGGAGGTTCCAGCGCGCCGCTGGTGCAGCGTAACAGGGCACTCGGTTATCCGAAAGCCGTCGGCGGCGGCAATTGGGACTATGAAACGGTGCCAATCGGGGCGGGCGGGTACCACGTCCATTACCTCGCGTTTGTACGCCTTGACCGCGTTGAGATCCGTTACCCGAATTCCGAACAGAAAACGACACAGACGGTTGTACACGCCGGAAACGAAGGCCTTTTCGTAATGGCCCTGCTTCGTTCCGGTGACAATATCGACCTCACCGCGACGTATCGGCTCCACGAGCGACGGGATCTCGTCCGGGAGGAACTGCAGGTCGGCAGGATAGAATACGAAGATCCGCCCTAGCGCGACGTCCCCGCCCGATCTAAGCGCGTCAGCGATGCCCCTGCGAGTGCGGTGTGTGACCACTCGAAGAAAGGTGAACTCGTTTTGAAGCTCGTTCAGTACAGCCGGTGTCGCGTCTTCGCTTCCGTCGTCGACTACTACCAATTCGCAGTTGTATTCGACCGGCTCGAGGGCTGCCGCGCATTGGCGCACGAACTCCGGCAGGTTTTCTGCCTCATCTTTGGCTGGAACGAGGACGCTCACCTCGACGGGGTTGCCGTCGCGGGCGAGCGTCATACGCGCTTCCGCATCCTGGCTGGAAGGATGCCGAGTTGATCGCGGTACTTGGCCACGGTACGGCGCGCGATCTTGACGCCGCGGTCCTGAAGTGCCTTCACGATTGCAGAATCGGTCATCGGTGATGCCTGATTCTCTTCGGAAACCAACTTCTCGATCAATGCCTTCACCGAACGGGAACTCGCATCCTCTCCGGTCGTAGTGCCCAAGCTGCTGGAGAAGAAGTACTTGAGGGGGAAGACGCCACGCGGAGTCTGCACGTATTTTTGGCTGGTCACTCGGCTGACGGTCGATTCGTGCATCTCAATCACATCCGCCACTTCCCGCAGGGTGAGGGGACGAAGGTGCTCGACGCCCTTCTCGAAGAAGTCCCTCTGCCGATCCACGATGAAGTTCATGACCTTGAGCATGGTCTGCCGCCGCTGCTCAATGGCCTGAATCAACCAACTGGCGCTGTTGAGTTTGTCGGTTATGAAATCACGGTTCTCGCCAACGAATTTCTTCTTGTCGCCCGCGATTTCCTGGTAGATCTTGCTGATTCGCAGCCTGGGTAGCCCACCGTCATTCAGGAACACACGATAGACGCCGTCTATCTTCTCCACTACGAGATCCGGAACCACGTAGGTATCACCGCTGGATTGGAACCGAAGACCGGGTTTGGGATCGAGCTTCGCGAGCTCGTCAGCGGCGTCTTGCACTTCGCGCGGATCTAGCCCATAGCGTTTCGCGAGTTCACTCCAGCGGTGTGTTATCAGGTCGTCGAATGCTTCGTCCACAAGACGGTACGTGAGCGTATCCTGTTCACCGAGCTCCTGGAGCTGCAGGATCAGGCATTCGCGCAGATCTCTGGCCGCGACTCCGGGCGGATCGAGGCTCTGCATGATTTTCAAGCACTCCCCCGCCTCTTCGAGCGTGAAGGGCTCTTCGGATTCCGCCCCGGCGCCACTGCCGCCGTCCGCTTTATATTCTGCGAGGATCTGATTCGCCCCGTCTACGATCTCATGGAGTATGGTGCGCTCTTCCGACTCCGAGCCCTCGCTGCCCTGGACTACGCCTGTTCTGTCGAGGTAACCGTCCTCGCCGATGTTCCCGATGAAGATGTCGGAAAGGAAGAGTTGTCTTGGCGTGATGTCCAAGAGTTGCAGCTGGTCACGGAGGTGATCACCCAGATCGCGGGTTTCCACCGGGACGGGTTCGTAGTATTCCCGCTCTTCATGCTCTGCACGCCTGCCGCCCGTACTGAAACCGTCCAGGAGGATGTCTTCCCACTTGATCTCGTCTTTGCCTTCGGACTCGTCTGTCTTTTCCTTTTCCTTTTCCTTGTCCGCCGCCCGTTCTTCCTCCTCATCGGGTTCCTGCATCTCGAGAAAAGGATTGCTCAGCAGTTCGCCCTTGAGGTGTTGCTGCAGGTCGAGCATGGGCATGTAAAGGAGATCCATCGCCTGATAAAGGCGAGGGTTCATCCGAAGCTCCTGCTTCATGACCACGCTCTGCTGCATCGAGATCTTCACGCCACTGCCCCCAGTCGTTCCCGAAGTCTGCTCGTCAATATCGGTCCCAGATAAAGATCGGCTACTCGATCGTCAAACACCAGTTCCCGAACCGTACCGGAAACCTGAACCTTGCCCTCGAACATGATGTAAGCACGGTCGACAATGTCCAGTGTCTGCTCCACATTGTGGTCCGTGATCAATACGCCGATACCTCGACCCCTGAGTCCTGCCACAATTGTCTGGATGTCGTTGACAGCGATCGGGTCTACACCTGCGAAAGGCTCGTCCAGGAGCATGAACTTTGGGGACGTCACCAAGGCGCGGGTGATCTCGAGGCGCCTACGCTCGCCCCCGGAAAGCTTGAAAGCCGGCACGTTACGCACATACCGGATGGATAGCTCGTCCAGAAGGGATTCGAGGCGATTCGCACGCTCAGTTTCGCTCAAGGGCAGAGTTTCCAGAATCGCCTTGACGTTGTCCTCCACGGAGAGCTTGCGAAATATGGAAGGCTCTTGTGCCAGATACCCGATTCCGGCACGTGCCCGCTTGTACATCGGCAGCGTCGAAATATTCGCACCATCCAGAGTTATGTAGCCGAAGTCAGGGCGAATCAATCCGACAATCATGTAGAATGTGGTGGTCTTCCCTGCACCGTTCGGTCCCAGAAGACCTACGATCTCCCCCTGCCTAACTGACACATCTACCGAATCGACGACTTTGCGTTTGCGGTAGGCTTTTGTCAACCCATGGCCTTCGAGCAATGCGCCACATGCCGCGGCCGCCATCGGCGCGGCCGGAGCCTCGGCTTCCTTGATTGCGTTCAGAGCCATCAGAGCCAGCTCATCGCGGGCCCACTCTCCGCGTGAACTGAGCGCACTCCACGTCCCAGATGCAAAACGAACGAGGTACTCATCTTCCAGCACCCGAGGGATCGGTTCGACTATTCCAGCGGTTACGAGTCGCGGCAATACCGACGATCGAAGGTGTTGTCGGACTTCATCCACCGAGAGCGCGCCGCGTTGCTGACCGGCCTCGCCGCGCTCTTTGCGCTCTAGCTCGAGGTATTCCTGACGGTAGGCGATTGCGAAAGCACCAAACTGGGCTGAGCCTTCGGCATCTGCGGCATCCAGCAATGCCGCGACGGCCAGGGGAAGCGAGGGGTCGTTGAGGTTCGGTAGCGCGCGAAGCTCTTCGCTCAAGGGTGAGGCCTCCTAATCGGCTCCAAGTATATACCGTCGGCCTCACCAATGACGTCTACTCTTTGCAGGGTCTCCTCATCGAACACCGCTACGATCCGGAGTCCACGGGAGTAATTGTAGCTCGGCGGCGCGTCCGGCTCCTCTTCATCATAGATCTGATAGAACGCGCGCGCATTACCGGCTGCCCTCAGTTCCGAAAGAGTGCGTGCACCCGCCACCGTACTGTCAAAGTGAGCTGTTACAGTGTCACCTGCCATCCAGTCAACCTCCGTGCTCGCGGAATCAGCTCTCGCCGTAGCGCGGGCGTTGCCGAATGCACGCATCTCAGACAGTACTTGATCGGGTAGATCGACTGCGAGCGAGTCTCCCGAGATGGTGTAGGTTTTAGACAGAGCTCGCGGCCGGGTCAAATCACCCCAAACCGTTCCTGCTTGTATCCTGTCATCGCGTATAGAAAACTCAATGGTGTCCCCAACTACCCGCCAGTCGCTGCTCAGGCCTTCCGCCCTCTCCTGAGCTTGCACCCAGTTGAGAGCGCCGTCGACCATTCGATACGCGATTTTGCCGCCACGCAGCGTGTATCCGACCGAATCCGTGCCGACGGCTTCTGCATGACCAACCAAGAGTCCCTCTTCACCTTCCAGGTTCAGTGTCGCACTATCCGCGGTTGCCGCAAATCCTTCTTTGTCTATTTCTACTTCTCCACCGGCCCAGGCGGTATTGCTTCCAACCAGGCGCACCCGATCACCAACGATCACAGTAGGGTTCGCGGTATCTCCCTCACTGCGATACTCGACGCGGGGACGCCGATCCGCGTACAGTACTGCGTCGTCGGAATCCGGCGATGATGAACGACTGTAGATGAGATGAGCCCCCGTCAATACAGATCCATCGTTCTCGTTTACGAGACGAACATCATCCCACGCTTCCAGGCGATCGTCGGACTCGTAGTACGACGCACGATCTGATGTCAACTCCGCCGTAGTGTCGCTGAACAGTACATTCCCCACAAAATCAACGCGTCCCATATGAGATCGCCAGGCCACGCTATCAGAATAGGTATGCCAGACCACAACGCCGGCGTTCTCCGTTCCGGGGCGACCCACGCAGGAAAACCAGGCTCCTCCAGAGGCGAATTGTAGCACATTGCCCCCTCCCAGATCTCTTCTCGTTCCGACGGCAGAGCTGTCGAGCCGAGCTTGACAGCTCGATTCCGTCTGTGGGCACGCCACTGCAGGCACGGCCGACAAAAGGGCCGCTATCGCTGCGACGCAGGCCACAGATCTCACCGCTGGTTCCTATCTCTCGATTCCAGGTCACGCACTGTGCCGCTGCTGGGGCGCACGGCGGTGACGTTGCGAAAATCGGGGTCTGCCGTGAAACTCTCGCCCTCCAGATGCTCGTTCGGAGCATCGAACACAAACGCGCACGGACCGGAGATCATGTCAGTCGCTTCATGATACTGTATCGCGCAAGTGGTTAGACGCCGCTGATCAGGGGTGACCGCAACCACACTATCGCGTGCCTCCATGTCACCTGAACGCCAATTGTAGGTGCCGCGCAGCGAAGTCAGAGTGGATCTCAGGGCACCCTGAGGTGACCTAAACTGGACGGTTAGCTCAAACAGTTCCCAGGTTTCATTTTCTTCAAAGTGGTACGCCGAGTCAGCTTGGAGCTGGGCGCGTTCGACTCCGTCCACGGTGAAGTGGTTTGTAAAGCCGTAAACGACCTGGTCAACCGAATCGGGCATCAAGGACTCTGTCGTTGGCGATCCCTCGTCAGAACAAGCCGATACCATGAGTATGAGCAAAGAGATTTGAACAGCCAGCAACGCGCCTGGCAGTGTTTTGACCGTATGGTCAAACGCCATTGCTTGTCTCCGCGGCCGAATTTGCGGCCTTTTCCAGATACCTGGCAACAACATTTTCCCAATCACCTCGCGCTTTCAGTAGCGCTTCCACGAATTCGCGCACCGCTCCATCGCCGCCCTTCCGACTTGTCGAATACGCCGCCAACTCGTTGACCTCAGGCACAGCGTTTTTTACAGCCACGGGCAAGGCTACCAACTTCATGACGGGTATATCCGGTATGTCGTCTCCGACAAACGCAACCTCGCTGAGTTGTACACCTTTGCGCGCCAATAATGCCCTGAACGGCGGGACCTTGATGGCGTCGCGAACCTGAATGACCTCTTTGATCCCAAGTTCGGCGGCACGCACACTTGTTGCTTCGGAAACACGGCCGCTCACGAGAGCTATCTCGATTCCGGCAGCCATGAGGATCTTGATACCCACGGAATCCTGAGTGCTGAACTTCTTCAACTCGCAGCGCTCCGGTCCGGCGACACCAAGGTATATGCCGGCGTCTGTCATTACTCCGTCCACATCGAATGCGACCAATCGAATACGTTTTGCCAGATCAGGATTGAGCGTCATTGGGCGGATTCGCCTTCTGCCGCACGCCAAACAGCGAGCACGGCGTCGATTTGTTCATCCAAGGTCACCGCTCTTTCCATCGCCTCGGGATGCATCCATTGTTCCTTCTTGACGTAGACTGGCCGGCCCGAGGCACCTACAGCCTCGAGCGAGTCGGTCTGTCTGCGCAAGAATGCAGGCACTTGAAGTGCATCCACAATGTTGGCCGCTTGTTCAACCTGCCAGACCTCGTGTACGTCGGTCAAGACTTCAACACGATGTTTCCGTCTCACTTGAACCAGCAGAATGCGTTCGTGCTGGGGTCCTCGCTCAGACAGGGTCCAGCGATCAGAACAGAAGCGGGGGTCCAAAACAACAAGGATCACGTCCCTGCCCTTGCTCTTCGTTCCTTGGCGGCCGCTATGAAACTCGCAAACAACGGGTGTGGCCGCATGGGTCGTGACTTCAACTCGGGATGGAACTGGCAACTCAAGAACCACGGGTGCTCCGGCAATTCCACCACTTCAACCAATGACTTATCCGGAGAAAGACCTACCAATCGCAGCCCGTGCTTCGTGAGGAGGTCGCGGTATTCGTTGTTTACCTCATAGCGGTGCCGGTGTCTTTCGCTCACCTGGCCGGTGCCATATGCTCTGGCCGCCAGGGAGTCAGGTGCGAGTTCGCAAGGGTATGCTCCCAGCCGCATGGTGCCGCCCATCTCATCGACATCGCGTTGCGATTCCATGAGGGATATGACGGGATGCTCGCAATCCTTTGCGAATTCGCTGGAGTTGGTCTCTGCTAGCTCGCAAACATCTCGCGTAAACTCTATGATCGCGGTCTGTAGGCCCAGACAAATCCCGAAAAACGGGAGCTTCTCTTCCCTCGCATGCCTCACTGCTTCCACCATACCCTCAACCCCCCTTACGCCGAACCCGCCAGGAACCAGGAGTCCGTCAAAATCGGCAAGCAGCTCGTGCGACCTCTTGGAGTCAGTGAACTTGTCACTTTGTAGCCATTGAATTTCGACGCCTACGTTGTTGGCAATTCCACCGTGAACGAGGGCCTCCCTGATGGACATGTAGGAATCTCCCATCGCGGTGTATTTCCCCACGATCGCGATCCGAACACGTCCTTCAGGTTGCAAGATCCGACTCACCATCTCCCGCCAGCTGCTGAGGACGGGTTCTGACCCGCCCCTCAACCCAAGGCGCTCACAGACGACCCTGTCAAGCCCTTGTTCGTGCAACTCCAAGGGAACCTGGTAAATGGTCGGCACGTCCCGGTTGTCTATCACGTTTCCGAAATCGACGTTGCAAAACAGGGCTATCTTGCGCCGCACGTCCTCGGTGAGCGCCCTTTCGGAACGACATATCAGTATGTCGGGCTGGATCCCGATCTCCATGAGTTCGCGCACCGAATGCTGTGTGGGCTTGGTTTTCAGTTCCCTGCTTGCCGGGATGTATGGCAACAGCGTGAGGTGAATAAAGAGGGTGTTGTCGCGGCCTACTTCCTGGCGAAACTGCCTAGTAGCCTCGAGGAACGGCTGTGACTCGATGTCACCGACTGTCCCGCCGATTTCTGTGATTACCACGTCATGTTCGGGGGCCAGGCGCTTGATGGCGGCCTTGATTTCGTCGGTGATGTGAGGAATAACCTGCACAGTGCTACCCAAATACTCGCCCCGCCGCTCCTTTGTGATAACCGAAAGGTAGATGCGACCGGTTGTGACGTTGTTGACTTGCGACAGCGAGCGGCCGATGAATCTCTCGTAGTGGCCCAGGTCCAAATCTGTCTCTGCCCCATCATCGGTCACAAAACACTCGCCATGCTGGAATGGCGACATGGTGCCAGGGTCGACATTTATATAAGGGTCGAACTTCTGGATGGTCACAGAAAACCCACGGTCTCCCAAAAGGCGACCTAGCGATGCGGCTGCAATGCCTTTCCCAAGGCCGGATACGACTCCTCCGGTCACGAAGATGTACTTTGTGCTCATTCTGTAATCCGCGTCTGGACAGGTGAATTCAGGGCACGGTTCAAACCGTGCTGTCGAACCCCCAACACCGGTGTGCGTAGGAGAGGCTTCACGTTCACCTTATCGAGGGCAAGGTCGAATGCAGAGCGTGCAGGAACGAAAGCCAGGGTGTGCACAGCAAATACTAATAGGGTTTGTAGATTCTGTCAAAAGCTCTGTAGCACTTGATGCTTTGATTTAAGCAAGTCGTTTAAGTGTCGCTCAATTAACACTTTACGTGATCCAGTTAAAGTTACATTGTATGTCATTTTTGTTGGCGTTTCAACTCTCTGTTTCGGGACGGCAACTCTTATCGGCGGTTTTTTAACGAACTCTTTCAAGCGCAACGCACTCACCTGCCTAGTCATCCCCTGGGGTGGTACATCGCGTGCACACTGCGCAAGAAGTCCCGGTCAATGTGCGTATATATCTGTGTTGTGGATAAGTCGGCATGGCCCAACATCTCCTGTACAGCACGGAGATCGGCGCCTCCCTCAAGCATGTGTGTTGCGAAAGTGTGGCGGAGAGTATGAGGGCTGACCCTCTTCCGTAGCTCAGCCCGCTCCGCACACCCCTTGATTATTCCCCACGCGCCGACTCGGGTGAGGGGTTGCCCGCGGGCATTCAGGAACAACCTACCATCTGTGCGCCCTTTGTCGAGAGTGGGCCTCACTTCTCGCATGTATACCGCAACCGCCCCCATCGCTCGCCTACCAATAGGCACGAGTCTCTCCTTGCTGCCCTTCCCGAAGACACGGACCAGCGCGTCGTCGAACCACATATCATTCGTCCTGAGACCCACGAGTTCTGACACCCGCACTCCCGTTGCATAAGCCACTTCGAGCAGGGCTCGGTCGCGCCACGCCAACTGCTCGTTGGGGTTGGGTGCGGCAAGCAGTGCTTCCACTTCAGTCACCGTAAGCACCTCAGGAAGCGTACGCCATGTCTTTGGAGTTTCGAGCTGGTTGCTCGGATCTGTATCGAGGTGGCCTTCGCCGACGAGGAAACGGAAATACGTTCTCACTGCCGAGATGCCGCGTCGTATGCTCGAAGCAGCCAAACCGAGGTCTTTGAGTTGGTAGACGTGGTCGCGAAGTAGTTCGGGAGAGATCCGATCGGGGCTTTCAATCCGGCATGATAGGGCGTATTGAGCAAGGCGCCTAACGTCCCTCACGTAGTTTTCTACCGTGTGTCCACTGCACCCTGCTTCGAGTGCCAGGTAATCCTCGAACGCCTCGATCCAGAAAACGCTCTCCAGTGATTGACTGTGCGCCATCAGGTCAAATTTGTCGTTGACGTCTCTCAGCGGCCTTGCGGCGGTGCCGCCGCACGAGAACTACACATATAGCGGTTGCAACAGCAAGCAGCAAGCCGACGCCTATCCAGTTCAAACTCACTACCACGATCGCGACATCGTCGAGGTGCGGTATGAGGTTGGCTGCGACGAGTGTCAGCGTGCCGTACCAGATGCCGGAGGCCAGCATCATAGGGACCAACGCGGGAATGCTTTTCAGACCGGCTACACCAGCGAACGGTGGAATCACCGCACGTGCGCCCGGGATGAAGCGGCTCAAGAAAATGCCCCAGATTCCGTGTTTCCGATATAGTCGTTCGATTCGGGCCATTGCCTCCGGTTTGAGAAGCCGTGTTCCGAACCTACCTGTGAATAGGGATCGACCTACGGTTCTGGCTGCCATGTACACCGCTGCGGCGGACGTGACGTTTGCTGTCCAGGTAACAGCGAAAACGGCCCATGCCGAAACCGAGCCGTATTTGGAGAGAAAAGCACCAACCACCACAGCCGTGTCTGCGGGAACGGGCGGGAATATATTCTCCGCGCTCGCGAGTATCCCAATGGTGGCGTAGAGCAGGACGGGTGGGAAATTCGGGATCTGTCGAAATAGCTCTTCGAGCAGCTTATGCGCTCCCTAACGAAGCGACTGCAAACACCATGATACCCTTACCGCGACCCACTGAATCCATCTTCTCGTTTGTTTTGGCCTTGATGGAAACTGAGTCGACGCTCAGACCGAGTGTTTGGGCAATATTTGCCCGCATTGCCTCGATGTACGGTGCCAGCCGTGGTCGCTCGAGAACGACCGTCACATCGACGTTGATGATCTCGAAGCCGGCAGCACGGAGACGGTGTCCAACTTCCGTCAACATCGACAGCGAGTTTGCATCTTTCCATCGCTCATCAGTGTCTGGAAAAAGGCGACCGATATCACCCATTGCCGCCGCACCGAGCAACGCGTCAATCAACGCATGAACAAGCGCGTCTCCATCTGAGTACCCTTTGAGGCCCGTATCGCTTTCGATCTCGGAACCGCCGAGGATCAGCGGCCGCTGCGCGCCGAACACGTGGGAGTCGTAGCCAATTCCGAATCGCTGTCGCATAGTGTTGACGGTCTTCGTTGAGGTGGGATCTCCGATGGTCCCTATGTGTCTAGAATCCTCAGTGCCAGCAAGGCCGCATTCTTCGCGTTGCCTATTCCCACGGTAGCCACGGGACAACCAGGGGGCAACTGCGTCATGGCATACAGGGCGTCAACTCCGCGCAGGGGGCCAACGTCAAGCGGCAAGCCTATGACCGGCAGTTCGGTAAGCGCGGCCACAGCACCGGGCAGAGCCGCTGCCAAGCCAGCGCCCGCGATAATCACTCTATAACCCTTGCCATGCGCCTCTCTGGCGATCTGGGCGGTCTTTTCGGGATCACGGTGCGCGGAGGAAACGACGAAATCGTATCCGACGCCGGCCTCATCGAACACCTTGAAAGCAGGTTCCACGCGCGGCTCATCGCTCTTGGAACCCACGATTATCAGGACTCTATTCTCACTCATCGTATTTTCGGACCGCAAGGGTGACGTTGTGGCCGCCAAAACCGAACGAGTTCGTCAATGAAACTCGAACCTCGCGCTTCACAGCTTTGTTTGGGGCACAGTCAACGTCACATTTCGGGTCAGGGGTTTCGTAGTTGATAGTGGGTGGAATGATTCCATGCTTCATGGTCAAGAGGCAGATCGTGAATTCGAGACCGCCAGCCGCGCCGAGCAGATGCCCGGTCATCGACTTGGTTGAGTTCATGACGATATTGCGAGCTTGCTCACCAAACAGATCGTTGACGGCGACAGTCTCGGCGATGTCTCCGGGCGGCGTCGCAGTACCGTGCGAATTGATATAGTCGACATCGGATGGCGCTAGATTGGCGTCGTTTAGGCAAGCCTCCATGGCCAGCCGGGCCCCTTCTCCCCCTTCGGCCGGTTGGGTCATGTGGTACGCGTCAGCGCTCATGCCGTAACCCACAATTTCTCCGTGAATGGTGGCGCCGCGGTCGAGAGCGCTCTCAAGGTGCTCCAGCACTAGTATGCTGGCGCCATCACCCATCACGAAGCCGTCACGATTGGCATCAAAAGGCCTGGAGGCTCCTTCTGGATCGTCGTTTCTCGTCGAGAGCGCCTTCATGTTGGAAAATCCGGCTATGGAGAGGGGCGTGACCGCTGCCTCTGCTCCTCCAGCAATCATGACATCTGCGGTGCCACTCTGTATGAGCCGAAAAGCCTCCCCCAACGCATGAGCGGAAGAGGCGCACGCTGATACGGTGCAGTAGTTCGGTCCCTTGGCCCCGGTTCGTATTGCTACGAGGCCGGCAGCAATGTCGGGAATGAACATTGGGATGAAGAACGGGGAGACACGTCTGGCGCCCTTCTGGATGTAGAGTTTGCATTGCTCTTCGAACGTCCAGATGCCGCCAATCCCGCTTCCTATCAGCACGCCGGTATGTCGCGGATCAGGTATTCCACTTTCGAGACCCGCATCGAGCAGGGCTTGATCGGCTGCGACAATGGCATATTGGGCGAAGAGGTCGGTCCGCTTGGATTCCTTGCGATCCATGTGGCCGCTGGGGTCGAATCCCTTGACCTCGCACGCGAACGTTACATCCAGCTCCGACGCGTCGAAACGTTTTATCGGAGCCGCGCCCGAACGACCGGCGAGCAACCCGTCCCAGGTATCCTTCACTGTATTCCCGAGCGGAGAGACGAGTCCCAGACCGGTTACGACTACTCGGCGACTCAAGACGCTACGTCTCCATCTTTTCGTGCAAATACTTCAGCGCGTCTCCTACTGTCCGGAGCTTCTCAGCTTCTTCATCTGGAATGTCGACATCAAACTCTTTCTCGAACGCCATTACCAGCTCAACAGTGTCCAAACTGTCGGCGCCCAGGTCCTCCATGAAGCTCGCGTCGTCTACCACCTTCTCCCGTTCAACACCAAGTTCCTCTACGATGATGTTGATCACCTTGTCATCGAGTTCGCTCATTCTTTCCTCTTCGAGTTTGTGGAATCACATTACCATTCCGCCATCCACCACAAGCACATGGCCTGTAATGTAGCTGGCAAGATCCGATGCTAGAAACAACACAGCCCCTGCAACGTCTTCTGCGTCGCCCAAACGAGCTAGAGGGATCTGCTCCATGAGCGCGTTTTTCGCTTCGTCGGGTAATTGCCTCGTCATTTCGGTATCGATGAAGCCGGGTGCCACGGCATTGACGAGCACGTTTCGCGAAGCGAGTTCCTTGGCAACAGCCTTGGTGAGTCCTATGAGGCCGGCCTTGGATGACGCATAATTGGCTTGCCCGGGGTTTCCCACCATTCCTACTACGCTGGCCACGTTTATTATGCGTCCAGATCGGCGCTTCATCATCTTCCGCGCAGCGAGTTTCGTCGCCAGGAAGGGCCCTTTCAAGTTGACGTCGAGAACCAAGTCCCAGTCTTCCTCGTTCATTCTGATCAACAGTCCGTCTCTGGTGAGACCTGCGTTGTTAACCAGTACATCGATGGAGCCCAGCTGTTCTTCCGCGTCAGTGAGAGCGCCGGAGATTTCCTCCAGAGCAGAGACGTCAGCGCCAAACCCTAGGCAGGTGCCGGTTTTCGCCAGCTCATTTGCGGTTTCCTTTGCACCGGTTTCGTCGATGTCGATTATCGCGGTTTGGGCGCCCGCGCCGATCAGGCGCTCGGCAATAGCGCGTCCTATACCACGCGAGCCACCGGTAACGACTGCGACTCTTCCTGAAAGATCGATCATTCAGCTTCCTCCAGGAATGCTCTGATCTCCCCGGCTGTCCCGAGACTGATCGTCGCTACTCCCTTCACGATTCGCTTGCCCAACCCGGACAGTACCTTGCCGGGACCGACTTCGACGAACCTCATCTGTTCGCCGCATTCGTCGGCGGCCCGCATCATAGACTCGACCCATCGAACCGGGGAAGTGAGTTGCTCGTCCAAGCATCTCCTCGCATCCTCCGCATCTGTGACGGGCTCAGCGGTAGCATTGGCAATTACGGGAAACCCCGGGTGCGAAAACGATACAGCCTCCAACTCTGCATGCAACCCCTCCTGCGCCGGTGCCATCAGAGGCGAGTGGAATGCTCCGCTTACTTTGAGGGGCATAACGCGTTTGGCACCTGCGCCCTTGCACAGATCACCCGCACGCGCCACAGTCTCGGGATCCCCTGAGATTACGGTCTGATCAGGAGCGTTGATGTTAGCGGCCATGACGACGCCACCTTCTGCCGAGCACGTCGCACATATTGATTCTACTTCAGCCGATTCCAGACCGATTACGGCGGTCATCGTGCCGGGGCGCCGTCTGCCTGCTTCCAGCATCAATTCGCCTCGGCGCCGCACCAGACGTGCCGCATCGACCAGGTCGAGCGCGCCAGCCATAACGTAGGCGCTGTATTCGCCAAGCGAATGCCCGGCGGCAATCGACGGCGACAAAGCCTCATCCAGGATCGCAGATGCTGCGAGCGTGTGAGCGAGTATCGCGGGCTGTGCGTTGTGGGTGAGGGTCAATTCCTCTTCGGGACCTTCCCACATCAACTTTGAGAGCGAGACGCCAAGAGTTTCATCGATCTGCTCGAATACCCTTCGAGCAACCTCAGAATCTTCCGCGAGGTCTCTGCCCATACCGACGCGCTGCGCACCTTGCCCAGGACACAAAAGCACCGTCTTCACCATCGGACCACCATACTTCCCCAGGTAAACCCCCCGCCGAAAGCCACGAGAAGGACCAGGCTTCCCTTCTTGATCCTGCCGGTCCTGACGCACTCGTCCAATGCGATCGGAATCGACGCGGCAGAGGTGTTGCCGAATCGATCGATGTTCACATGGACCTTTTCGCGCGGTATGCCCGCGTGCTTCGCCGTTCCTTCAATGATCCGTATGTTGGCCTGGTGCGGGATCAGAACGTCGACGTCGTCGCCGGTCAGTCCTGCCCGTTTGAGAGCAACGTCGCATGCCTCAGCCATCGAGAGAACCGCCGACTTGAAGACCTCTCTGCCAGCCATCCTGATGTAATAGCTGCGGTCCCTCAACATTTGCTCATCCGGGGGGTGGATACCTCCACCGCCGGGGCGGTACAAGAGCTCGCCGAGCGTTCCGTCGGATCGGAGGTACTTCGAGAGAATGCCGCGTTTGCCCTTTTGCGCAGGGCGCACCAGCGTAGCCCCGGCACCGTCTCCGAAGAGTATGCAGGTGGTGCGGTCAGAGTAGTCAGCTATCCTGGACAGACGCTCACCACCGATCACTAAAATGTTCTCTGCTACTTGCGAGAGAACGAGTCCCTCGGCAACAGACAAGCCGTAAATGAATCCGGTGCAACCCGCTGCCACATCGAAGGCAGCTGCGTTCTTTGCCCCTAACTCGGCTTGCAGGTCGCAAGACGTCGATGGCAACAGGCGGTCGGGAGTAGCGGTGGCCATCACTATTGCGCCGACGTCGAGCACGGTGAGTCCAACAGACTCGAGTACCTGCTCGCACGCGATCTTGCTCATTCTAGCCACGGTTTCGCTGTCATCCGATATGCGGCGTTCCCGAATTCCCGTCCGCTCTTGAATCCACTGATCAGACGTATCGATCATCTGTTCGAAGTCTGCGTTGGAGAGCACCTTGCTGGGCGTGTAACGGCCGGTGCCTACGAGCTCTACTGCCGGATGCTCAGTCATGCGTCCCCGCACAGGCCATCTCTGCAGCGACGAAGTCGCTGAGACGGCTTTCGGCTGCATCAATGGCAACCTTGATTGCATTCTTGACTGCGAATGCCGAGGAGCGTCCGTGACAGACCACAGAGACTCCTTTCACCCCCAGCAGCTGCGCTCCTCCCGTCTCCGTGTGGTCCAGCGTACCTCGGACTCCGGAGAGAACCTTCAGATCGAGCGAACCCTCCTCAGCTTCCCGTTCCAGGATGCTGAGGAACATTCTGGCAACCGATTCGGCGAACTTCAACACGACGTTCCCAACGAAGCCGTCGCAAACTATTACGTCGCAGTCGCCATAGAGGATGTCCCCACCTTCTACGTTTCCTACAAAACGCAGACTGGGATCCTCTGCGAGCAATTCAAACGCGTCCCGAATCGCCTGACTGCCCTTCTCTTCCTCCTCACCGATATTGAGCAAACCGATTGCCGGATCTTCACGCCCCAGGACCGCCCGGGCGTACACCGCACCCAGATGCGCAAAGCCATGCAGTTCGCGCTGGCCGCAATCGATATTGGCGCCGGCATCGAGCAGAATCACCGACTTACCAGCCGTCGGAAAGACGGTGGCTATAGCCGGACGCCGTATGCCGGGCGAAAGCCCGAGAATCAGCGTGCTGGCCGCCATCGTTGCGCCAGTATTGCCAGCCGATACAAACGCGTCTGCCGCTCCCTTCTTCTGCAGCTCGAGGCCGACTCGAATCGATGATTCGCGCTTGCCTCTCACTGCCGCCAGGGGCTTCTCGTTCATCTCGACCGTCTCGGGCGCATCAACCACCGTGAGACTCGATGGCGCCTTACCGTGCTCTTTCAACGAAGCAACAACATCTGCCTTGCGGCCTACGAGAATCACCTCAAATGAGCGAGGCAACTCGTCGAGCGCCGCCAAGGCCCCGGCGACTGGAACGCTTGGAGCCAGGTCTCCACCCATCGCATCTAGGGCGACTCTTATCACTCTTAGGTGTCCTCGACTTCGATCCGCTTCTCGCCGCCATAGTAACCACAAGTGGGACAGACTCTATGCGGGCGCCTCGGGTCACCGCAACGCTCGCATGGTTGCACGGCCACGGCGGGCGCATGATAGTGGGTCCGGCGCTTGCGTCTCCGGCTCTTCGAGGTTCTCCGTTTCGGTACAGCCATCTCTCATTCCCTTCCTTCTCTGTCCAGGTCCGACCTCAGTGCCTCGAGGGCGGCCCAGCGTGGGTCCGGCTCCTTCTCGCATCTGCAGGATCCCGAGTTCAAATCGGTGCCGCACGCGGCACATATTCCTCTGCAGTCGTCGCTGCATAGTACGTAGTCAGGCACGGAGAGTATGAGTTCCTCCCGCACAGCAACGCCGGGATCGATCTCCATCGCCTTTGGCGGTATGACGTAGACAGCCGGATCATCAGCGCTCTCGTCTTCCGTGAACAAAACCTCCAACGGTTGAGACACATCGACGGACACAGACGCCAAGCAGCGGCGACATGAGCAAACAACCTGTGTTTCCAACCGGCCATGCCAGAAGTACCGCCCGCCACCCGCTTCCATGAGTCGTCCACTCAGCCGTACATCCTGTGACAACTGGAATCCCAGGTCCTCGAACAACGAATCGTTCGCACTCGCCGTCTGGGCCATGTCGATGGGCCCACGGCGTAGTGCGCCTAGGTCAATCGGCAACATAGCCGATAAATCTATCTGAATCCTGGGCCGCAGGTCAACGAATCATTCAGGACGATAGTCGTTTCAGTTCACCGGCAGAAAAGAAGAATGCGGTTTCTAGTGCGGCATTGGCGGTGGAGTCGGACGCATGGATAGCGTTGCGTTCCTTTGATTGGGCGTACACCTTGCGGATCGTCCCGTCGGCCGCTTCGGCCGGGTCAGTAGCCCCTACGACTTCGCGCAGATAATCCACTGCTCTTTCGTGTTCGAGAACCAGCGGCATGCACGGTCCAGAAGTCATGTACTCTACAAGGGAACCATAGAACGGACGTTCCCTGTGGACCTCATAGAAGGCTTCGGCCTCGACTCGCGTCAGCAGTGTCATGCGGGCGGCGCGGATTCTGAAACCGGCTAATTCGAGATGCGCCAGGATCTTGCCGGTCAGATTGGAACCGACCGCATCCGGTTTGATTATCGCCAGCGTCTGCATTCTTCCCCCGTTCGGCTGTGGTGTCTCATCTGCGGCTCCCGACGCTGAGGTAATAGATGCAACCAAAAACCAGCCCAGCTCTTCTTGGTTCCCCATTTGATGCCATTCCAGCTCAACGCCCGAAGAGACAGCGGACCATATCTCCGCGGGTGAGGAATCCGACCAGGCGACCCTCACGAACAACCGGAAAACGATCGACGTTCCTGCTCAGCATCATGGTAGCCACCTCACCGATAGTCTGATCCTCCGAGATGCAGAGCACGCTTCGATCCATGACCTTTCTCACCTCGAGTTCGTTCGGGTCCTCGTTCTCGACGGTTTTCTTGCTTTTCTCCGGTGACTCTTCTCCGGTCATGCGTTTCACGTACATTGGCAATAGATGGCGGAGTAGCTGGTGTTGACCCACCATCCCGAGCACCTCGCCCGTGTCGGAGATAACAGGAAGTGACGGAATGCTCGCAGTAGCCATGAGTCGAGCGGCTTCGCCGAGCTTGGTGTCGGGTTTGACGTACACGCGGCGATGTACCATTACGTCCCGAACAGCCAAATAATCCCGGAGCTCGATGTCAGTCAGCATGCTGATGTTGAGTACCTCTTCGGCCTTCTCCGCCGCCAACAGCTTCTCTACCACCTCTTCGCGTCCCAGAGCATGTGAGAACGCACTCACGGCTCGGAGAAAACGCGAGGTCTCCTGCGGAGGCGCCGTTACCAACAGCACGATTCGGGCTCGTTTGCTGGGATCGTGCTCACGGTGCAAAGGCTCTGGTGCCACCCCCAAAGCAACGGTGAGACTGGGTACGGCATCCGTTCTGAAGTAGAGAACAAAAGCCTGCCGGACCGTGACCACATCGGTTGGGAGCGTATCACCTACCAGTGCATCGAAGCGCTCGGGGTCACTTACCGAACCAGCTGCTTGCATAGCCGCGACGAGCTCGGCGATTGCGTCCCTCAGCGTCTCTCCCCCGATCGGAACCAGTATCCGATCGGGAGAGAGAAGATCGAGTAGCTTCACGTGCCTAGAGTTTCTCCTCTAGCAACTGCACAACCTCGGCGGGACGTTTCATTACACCGATCCCCGCTGCTGAAAGGGCTTCCATTTTCTCTGCCGCCGTACCGGCCGATCCGGAAATGATCGCCCCGGCGTGGCCCATTCTTCGGCCCGGAGGAGCAGTCTGGCCTGCTATGAAGCTCACCACCGGTTTGGTCACGTTCTGTTTGATGAATTCGGCAGCTTCCTGCTCTGCGGTTCCGCCGATCTCACCGATCATCACAATGGACTCGGTTTCCGGATCGGCCTGGAAAGCGCTGAGGCAGTCGATGAAGTTCGTGCCGATAATCGGGTCACCACCAATTCCCATACACGTGGATTGGCCGTGGCCGGCACGGGTCAACTGGTGGATAATCTCGTATGTCAGCGTGCCGCTACGCGATACCACACCCACACTGCCTTCTGTGCAAATCACGCCTGGCACGATGCCGACCTTCGACTTCCCCGGAGAAATTGCGCCCGGGCAGTTCGGGCCTATCAAACGTACCCCGCGATCGCGCACGAACGGTACGACACCGGTCATGTCCAGCACCGGTACTCCCTCGGTAATGCACACTATCAACGAAATGCCAGCGTCGGCCGCTTCGTATACGGCGTCAGCAGCGAACCGTGCGGGCACGAATATCACCGAGGTGTTCGCACCTGTCTCCTCGACGGCATCGGCAACGGTGTTGAAGATCGGGACCGTACCCTCGAAGGTCTGGCCGCCTTTGCCTGGCGTTACTCCGGCGACTACTCGTGTGCCGTAATCGATTGCCTGTTTGGTGTGAAAGGAACCGTCACGTCCCGTGATCCCCTGCACCACTAACTTGGTGTTTTTATCGATGAATATGCTCACGCTGCCTCCTGCGCGAGTTTGACGGCCTGCTGAACCGCCTCGTCCATGTCTGTTAGAGCTTCGAAACCGGCGCCCTTGAGAATCTCCAACGCTATCTCCTCGTTCGTACCCGTTAACCTGATCACGATCGGCAGGTCGACATCAATCTCCTTCAAAGCTGTAACAATGCCGTTTGCGACGTCGTCGCAGCGCGTGATGCCGCCGAATATGTTGAAGAGAATCGCCTTAACGTTCTTGTCACTAGTGATGATCTTCATCGCAGTGACCACCTTCTCCGGATTGGAGCTGCCCCCAATATCCAGAAAGTTTGCGGGCTCACCGCCAAAGTACTTCACCACATCCATAGTCGCCATCGCCAAGCCGGCTCCGTTCACGCAGCAACCCACATTCCCATCGAGCTTGATGTACGACAGTCCCGCTTCGCGTGCGTCAATCTCGGACTGGACCTCGGCGGATTTATCTCTCAGCTTCTCGATCTCCGGCTTGCGCTCCAGCTCGTTGTCGTCCACAACGAGCTTGGCGTCCAACGCGACGACCTCGCCGTCGGCAGTGGTGACCAGCGGATTGATCTCGACAAGCGACGCTCCGGCATTCATGAATGCGTCGAAAAGCTGGCCCATGATAGTGGCTGCCTGGCGTACCTGTTTCACGTCGTCGTAGAGCTTAAACGCCAACCCCATGGCTTGGTGAGGAAGCAGTCCCATGTGCGGGTCGATCGATTGTCTGAAGATCTTCTCCGGTGTCTTTGCGGCGACCTCCTCAATGTCTACGCCACCGGCCGGGCTCACCATCATCACCGCTCGCTCTGACGCGCGATCCACGATTACGCCGACGTAGCTCTCGGTTGCGATGTCAACTGCCGGGACAACGAGGACCTTCTCCACCGGCAAACCCTTGATCTCCATACCGAGAATCGACTCCGCGTGCGACCGGGCCTCCGCAGGATCCTTTGCCAGCTTCACTCCGCCGGCCTTACCGCGACCGCCTGCATGGACCTGGGCCTTCACCACGGTAGCGGTGCCCAGCCGTTTTGCAATGGCTTCGACCTCCTCAGGACTGGCCGCGACATCCCCGTCCGGCACAGGTACCCCTGCGTTCCGGAGTAGCTCGCGCGCCTGATATTCGTGCAAGTTCACTTCAGCTCTCCCTTGTGATCGTAGTTCCAGTCTCGCCTCGGATGGCATCCAATCCACGTGCCAAGTCCGCAATAATGGCGCGTCCCCCCCCTCCCCTCACAAAACTCAATCCTGCTTCAACTTTGGGCCTCATGCTTCCCATTCCCAGTTCCCCTTCTGCTATCAATTGTGCTGCTTCGTCCATTGTCAGACGATCAAGCCGTTCACTCTTGTCGGTGCCCCACCCACGATAGACCCCGTCGACATCGGTGAGAATCAACAGGATTTCTGCCTCGAGGGCACTTCCGATTATTGCTGCTGTACGATCCTTGTCAACCACGGCATCAATCCCTTCCCAGCCGGCGTCCGCATCCCAATACACTGGAGGCCCTCCTCCTCCAGCGGCAACGACTATCTTCCCGCCATCCACGAGCTGCTTTACTGCCGCCACTTCGACTATGCCCGTAGGCCCAGGGCTCGGCACCACCCTTCTAATCCGTTTGGCCCCATCTCGACCTGTGACTATGCCGCGGCGCTCTAGCTTCTCAGCCGACTCGGGACGCAACTCGTGGCCGATTGGTTTTGTCGGTTCTGACAGTCCCGGATCTTCATTGCTCACCACGGTTTGTGTTATGACAGTGAGGACCTCGCGGTCAATGCCGGCCTTTGCCAGGACGTTCTGCAGCGATTGCTGAATCATGTAGCCGATCCAACCTGCGGTGGCGGCCACGAGCACCCCGAGTGGCAATGGAGTCACCGTGTCGATCGCTAGCTCATTGCGAACGAGTTCGTCGCCGACCTGAGGTCCATTGCCGTGCACCAGGGCAATGCGCCAACCTTCCGCAGCCAACGCGACAACGACTCCCAAAGACTGGCGCGTGTGGTGAAACTGATCGTGTATGTCCGCTCGCTTGCCTGCAGGAGAAAGTGCGTTGCCGCCCAAAGCTACGACAATCGTGCCGGGATAGTTACTCATCCGTTACCTCCGAAGCAGCATGGAGGCGTCGGACCGGCTATGAGTGAGGCAACTCTACCAGTCATCCCCTCAGTCGATTTCCACGCCGTGTTCGCGCAGCCAGGCCTCGACCTCGCCACGGTACGTTGCTAGTGATTCTTGGGAGGTAGCCTCGAAACGCATCACGAGCACAGGTTGCGTGTTTGAAGATCGAATCAATCCCCAACCGTTCGGGAACTTGATCCGGATTCCGTCCAGAGTCAGAGCTTCGTATTTGTTAGAAAAGTAATCGGCGGCTTCTCGCACTATCGCAACCTTCCGCTCTTCCGGACACGCGACCCTGATCTCCGGCGTAGCGAAGGTCTTTGGGAGGTCGGCAAACAGTTTTGAGAGCGGCCCACCCTTCCGTGCCACGTATGCTGTCAGCCGTGCCGCAGCAAAAATGGCATCGTCGAACCCGTAATAATCTCCAGCGAAGAACATGTGGCCGCTCATCTCGCCTGCCATCGGCGCGTTCATCTCGGCCATCTTTGCCTTGATCAGCGAATGACCGGTCTTCCATATGACCGGTTTTAGTTCTGCTTCTTCGAGCTTCTCGGCGAGCACCTCCGAGCACTTGACGTCAAAGATGAACGGACTGCCCTTGTAGCCTCTATCCACCAGGTCCCGGCCGAACAGAATCAGGAGTTGGTCACCGTAGACTATCTTCCCGTTCTCATCGACGGCGCCAATGCGGTCACCATCGCCGTCGAATGCCACTCCAAACTGCGCACCGGTCCGGCGAACGGCCTCCTGGAGATCGGTGAGGTTTTCTGCGACAGTCGGATCCGGATGATGGTTGGGGAACGTACCGTCGGAGTCGCAAAAGAGGGGAACGACATCAGCTCCGATGCGCGACAAGATCGACTCCGCGCACAAACTCGCGACGCCATTTCCGCAGTCCACCACTATCTTGACCGGCTGTGAGATTGGGCCGTTGCGCGATACTATGGCATCGGCATAGCGGCGCAGCACGGATTCGTCACCTTCGATCGTCCCCGGTCCAGAATCGAGCGCGTCCGTTTCGATGAGCTCCCGGAGGTGTTGTATCGCATCTCCGTACAGCGTCTCACCTGCAATCAGCATCTTGAAACCGTTGAACTCGGGAGGATTATGAGATCCTGTGACCTGGACACCCCCGTCGACGTCCAACTCCTCAACGGCTAGATAGAGGGCCGGCGTGGGTAGCACCCCGACGTCCACGGCGGTGCCGCCGGCCGCCGCGATCCCGTCGCGCACTGCACGCGAAAGGAGGTCCCCGGAAGGACGGTTGTCATATCCAACCGCAACCCTCGGGTCGCGGTTCAGCTTGGCGCGCCCCACGGTTGTGACTGCTCTGCCGATCGCGTGCGCTACCGGCGGAGTCAACTCGTCACCGACGATTCCGCGAATGTCATACTCTCGAAAGATCACTGCCGGTACGTCCATTCCTACCCCTGAGAGATTAGCTGCGTTGACCGCCTGCGCGGCGAAACGATCAGTCCGTGAAGACCTGCGTCGGAGCGGGTTGAAGGCCTTCCGCACCGTCTCTCGCGAGATCCATGGCACGGTTTGGCCAAACGCCGAACAGCAACAGGAGTACAGCGACAAGAGCGACGACCAATCGGGCGGGGCCTACGAGACTCACGTTTCGGTGAGCGTCTTCGGATGTCGCCGGCTTCATGTACATCACCATGACAACTGGCAGATAGAAACCTGCAGACACGACACTTGCCAGCACGAGGACGACGGCAAGCGACAGTTGGTCGGATTGGACAATGGCTGAGAGTATGTACCACTTGCCGATAAACCCGGCTGTACCCGGGAAACCGAGCAAGGAAAGCATGAACACCGTCATTGCAAACGCCAGCCAAGGACGCTGCGCCGCAAGGCCGCTCAGATCGTCGATGCGCACTTCCCGCTCGCCATCTCTTCCTGCGGCCGCGAGAACGGCAAAAGCTCCAACCGTCATCAACGTATAAGCCGTGATGTAGAACAGGAACGCGGCCGCACCCATTTCGCCGCCGCTCGTCACCGCGACCAGCAGATAGCCGGCGTGACCTATGGAACTGTAGGCCAGCATACGTTTCAACTGCGTCTGTGCAAGTGCAATGAGATTGCCGCCGAACATGGTTATGACGGCGAGCCACCAAATCACTGTCTGCCACGCGATGTCACTGGCCCCGAGAGCGTGTACGAGAATTCGAATCAGTGCTGCGAATGCTGCCGCCTTCACGGCAGTGGCCATGTATGCCGTTACCGGGGTGGGGGCACCGTCATAAACATCTGGAGCCCACATGTGAAACGGAACAGCGGCCACTTTGAAGCCAAAGCCAACGAGCAGCAACCCGATTCCGATCACCAGCATCATGTTGGACTGAAGGCCGAGTTCCACGATCCGGAGATGTATGAAGGTCAGATTCGTAGTGCCTGTAGCACCGTAGATGAGAGCCACGCCGTAGAGGAAGAATCCTGAGGCAAAGGCTCCCAGCAGGAAGTACTTGATTGCGGATTCGGCGGCGAAAACGCTTCTCCGGTTGATGCCGGCCAGAGCGTAGACCGAAATGGACATCAACTCCAATCCGACAAAAATCACAATCAGATCGGTTCCGCCGCCCATCACGAGCATGCCGACAGTAGCCAGAAGCAGCAATACGTAATATTCGGGGATCCAGATCCGTTCTCTGCCCAGGTAACCGAGAGACAGCATTACCACGAGGATCGCGCTCAACAGGAATATCGAATCAACGGCATACCGGTATCCATCGAGGGCGATCATAGTTGCCACTGTCTCTGATTGTGCGCCTCTTCCCCACAGCCAGAGTACGACGAGCAACGTGCTCGCGAGACCGAGCAGCGCCAGTTGGCCGGCGAGGCGTTGATCGGCATCGTCACGATGGCGCCATGCAGAGGCCACTAATATCACGAGCGCCCAGCCGGTAAGGACCATCTCGGGAAGTAGTGCAACCAACAGGCCGCCCGGGCTATTCAGATCGATCGTCAGTCCCATTACGGATGCTGCTCCCCAGCGTTCACGGCAACAGATTGCTCGTTCTGTACCTCAACGTGCGCTACGAGCGCTTCCACCGACGCCTCGACCCTCTTGAGGAATGGCGCCGGGAAGAGACCTATCCAGAGTATGCACGCCAGTAGTGGGCCGAGCACGATGAACTCCCTCACAGAAAGGTCGGCCATTCCGGTGTTTTCTTCTTTGTCGAGCTTGTTGTAGATGATGCGTTGCAGCGCCCAGAGCAGATAAGCTGCTGCGAAGATCACTCCGGTGGCGGCGATTGCAGCGGCCCACGGATACCTGCCGAAGGAACCAACCAGCACCAAGAACTCGCCCACGAAGCCATTGGTGCCTGGCAGCCCTATCGATGACAAACATACCAATGAGAGGACTGCGGCGAATGCGGGGACTACTTTCGCGAGACCACCGAAAGCAGCGATCTCTCGAGTATGCCGCCGCTCGTTCAGCATGCCTGCCATGAAGAACAGGGCGCCAGTGGAGATGCCATGGCTCACCATGATCATGAGTGCGCCTTCTATGCTTTGGAGCGTCAGCGCCCAGATTCCCAACATCACGAATCCGAGATGGCTCACCGAAGAGTACGCGACCAGCTTCTTGAAGTCGGGTTGAACCATCGCTACCAAGGCGCCGTAGATGATGCCGACAACGGCCAGAGTAACGAAGATGCCCACCACGGTCGGGTGCAGAACCACTTCGGGAAAGAAGGGCAGCGCGAACCGGAGGAAACCGTACGTGCCCATCTTGAGCAGAATTCCGGCAAGTACGACGGATCCCGCCGTTGGTGCCTCAACGTGTGCGTCCGGGAGCCAGGTGTGGAACGGGAACATGGGTACTTTGATAGCGAACGCTAACGCAAACGCCACGAACAACCATGCAGCCCACTGATGCACGGCGTGCACGTTCTCCAGCAAGTGTGTGTAGGCAAACGAGTAAACACCCGTTTCGCGGCCCACCATGAAGTATATCGTCAGGATCGCGACCAACATGAGCAGCGATCCGGCAAACGTGTAGAGGAAGAACTTGATTGCCGCGTAGATACGTCTCGGACCACCCCAAACACCGATGATGAAATACATCGGGATCAGCATGATCTCCCAAAAGACGTAGAACACGAAAAGATCCAACGCTACGAACACTCCCAGCATACCCGTCGTCAGCACCAGCAGCAGAGCGTAGAATGCCCGCTCCATCTTTTTGATGTAATTCCAGCTACCCAACACGGCCAACGGCATAGTGAAGGTTGTGAGTAGGACCATCAGCAGCGAGATGCCGTCTATTCCGACCCTGTATGCAATTCCCCATGCGGGAATCCACGGGTATTCGTGCTGGAACTGGATTGCAGAAGTCCCGATCTCGAAAACCCACCACAGTGGCAAGGAGATTAGGAACTCGATCACGGCCGCCACCAACGCGTACCGTTTCGCGTCCTTCTCGGGGAGGAACAGCAATGCGCCTCCCGCCAGGACCGGGACAATCAGCAGGGCATCAATCACCCAGTTGCCGTAGCCGATATTGCTTAGAAGCTCAGTCATGCCGATATCACGTTACGGCTCGCAAAATAACGAGAGTGCCTATTACGAAAACGAACAGGTACCAGCCAAGGCGGCCCGTCTGAATCGCGCTACCTACGAACCCAAACGCGCGAGCCACCCATGCCGACCCGTTCACGAACGCACCATCAATAACGCCTGCGTCGAAGAACTTCCAAAGCAACTTGCGCGAGCCAACCACTATGGGCTGGATTACCGCACCGTTGTACAGTTCATCGACATACCACTTGTTGAGCAAGACCTTCTGTATTCCGGTTTCCACCGGCGCATCCCGAGGCACAACCAGTTGAGCCGGCTTGAGGAGCTGCCAAGCGGCTCCGATGCCGATGACTGCAATGATGGTAGCGACCCCAATGAGCGCCCACTCGACACCTGCCGAGAGATGCACTGGATGCAGGTAGCGCACACTCAACTCGGTGACCGCCTCGAGTTGGTGCTCCAACCATAGGCTCTCCGGCAGAAACGGCAGATGGATAACGTGCGGCAGGTTCGCCACGCCAGCAACCACCGTGCCGATACCTAAAACGAGCAGCGGGCCGGTCATGACCCAAGGCGCTTCGTGCAGGTGTTTTCGCTCGACTTCTCCCGTACGATTGGGGCCGTGGAAAGTGTACAGCATCATTCGTGTCATGTAGAATGCGGTTAGCAATGCTGCAATTGCGCCCACTGCCCAAAGCGCGTAAAAGACGGGGCTCTCATGGCCGCGCGCGAATGTGGCGGCGAGAATACCGTCCTTGGAGAAAAAGCCGGAGAATCCAGGGATGCCTGCAATGGCCAGTGTCGCAATCCACATGAGCGTGGCCGTCCACGGCATGTGCTTCATGAGCCCGCCCATATTACGCATGTCCTGCGCGTCTTCGTGACTGTGCGTCTCATGGTATGCATGGTGCAGCGCATATATCACGCTGCCCGAGCCGAGGAACAGTAACGCCTTGAAGAAGGCGTGCGTGCCAAGGTGGAAGATCCCGCCTGCGTAAGCGCCGACTCCCACGCCCAGGAACATGTAGCCAAGCTGGGAAACAGTCGAGTATGCCAGAACCTTCTTTATATCCCACTGCTTCAGCGCGATAGTCGCCGCGAGCAAAGCCGTCGCGGCTCCGACACCGGCGACCACGAGACTGGACGCCGGAGCCATCGCGAACAGCACGTTGGTGCGCGCGATCAGGTACACCCCCGCCGTTACCATGGTGGCCGCGTGAATCAACGCCGACACCGGAGTGGGACCGGCCATGGCATCGGGGAGCCAGACGTAAAGAGGTATTTGTGCCGACTTGCCCGTGCAGCCCAGGAACAGGGCGAGCGTTATGAGCGTTATGATGCCGCCACCAACCGCGAACACGTGCGGCGCCTGCTCAAAGACCTCAATGAACGACAGGCTTCCCGTCGCGTTGAAGATCAAGAACATCGCGATCAGGAATCCGAAATCCCCGATCCGGTTAACTATGAAAGCCTTCTTGCCCGCGTTTGCCTTCTCTTCGTCCTCGAACCAGAAGCCGATGAGCAGGTAGCTGCACAGACCCACGCCTTCCCAACCGACGAACGTCACGGGGAAGTTCGCCCCGAGAACCAGTACGAGCATGAAGAAGACGAAGAGGTTCAGGTAGGCAAAGTATCTGGCATAACCTGGATCGTCCCTCATGTAACCGATGCTGAACACGTGGATGATCGCGCTCACACCGGTAACCACCATCAACATCACGGCCGAGAGCTGGTCGACCTGAAGTGCGAGATCGATCTGCAACAGGCCTGCTGGCATCCAGGACCAGTAAGTGAACACGAATGGAGCGCCGTGCGGATCGCCGGCCAGGCCGGCCACGACCCCAAGAGCCACGACGAATGATGCAACGAGGACACCGACCCCGATTGCTCCGACCGCCCGTTTGGCATTTGGCGCCAGGAACACGAGTAGCCCGTTTGCCAGGAAACCGGCAAACGGGAGAAGAACGACGAGCCACACCCAACCGACTGAGTTCGCCATCATCCGCTCAACAGGTTGATCTTGTCGAGGTTGACCGTATGCTTGTGACGGTAAACCGCGATAATGATCGCGAGTCCAACGGCGGCTTCAGCCGCAGCCACCGCCATCACGAAAAACACGAACACTTGTCCTTGGTGTCCCAACTGCTGTGCCAACGCGATAAATGAGAGGTTCACGGCGTTGAGCATCAGTTCGATGCACATGAACATGATTATCGCGTTCCTGCGCAGCAGGACGCCAGCAACGCCGATGCAGAACAGCAACGCTGATACGGTCAACGCCGGGCCGAGGAGCGCGTATCCCTGATCTACCATCGGTAGCTATAGCCTCCTCTTAGCGAGCACAACCGCGCCTACAACCGCGGCAAGTAGTAGCACGGACGTGATCTCGAACGGTACGAGGTAGTCCCTGAACAGCGGCCCGCTTATGACCTTCACAGCCCCTTGCTGCTCGGTCAGTTGCTGCATTGTCCCCGCGGGTAGGCGGATGGCTTCGGCCGGCGCCATCCTCGTAATCGCCCAAAGCTCTACCGCCAATACGGCACCGATCGCGAGCATCAGAACGTGCCCCATCCAACCAGGCAGATCAGTGGTTTCCGTGCGGCCGACGTTCAACAACATGATCACAAAAAGGAAGAGAACCATGATCGCACCGGCATAAACCAGCACCTGCATGGCCGCAATGAAGTGGGCCTCCAGTAGCACAAAGATCCCGGCAAGGGAAAACATGGTCAGCACCAGCCACAATGCGCTGGCGACTGGGTTGCGTCGCGTAACGCATAGCAGTGCCGAAGCGACCGCTATTGCCGAGAATATCCAGAACGTGACTACTTCCATCTCTCTCTACTCACTCTTGGGATCGGACGGATCCCACAGCGATGTTTCGGGGTGTCGCTGACCACACAAGCGTTCCAGGTCATAGACGAACCGATCGCGCGAATACTCCGAGTTCTCGTAGTGAACGCCCACGTGAATCGCCTCCTCGGGGCACACTTCCTGGCAGTATCCGCAGAAAATGCAGCGGAACTCGTCGATCTCGTAGACCAGCGGTATTCGGTTGCCCTCTTCGTCTTCGCCGGGGACCAGGTTTATGCAGTTTGCCGGGCAGACCTGAGGACAGAGGCCGCACGCTACGCATTTGGGGCGGCCTTCTTCGTCCGTCAACATACGATGAGTGCCCCGCCAACGCGAGGAGATGGTCCAATCGTCCTCGCTTTTCTGTTCGGGGTACTCCATGGTCACTTTCTTTTGCAGGAAATGCTTGAATGTGAGCCCCATGCCCTTGAGACTAGCTCTCAAGTAGCTCACGTCACCTTCGGGACGGCGGATCACCTTGACGGTTATTGCCATCAGTCGCCAATCCTTCTTCGCTGGTATTGCCCGGTTACGAGCCTGTTGGAATCCAGAACCCAGAACAGCAGGTAGACGAAAGGCAGGTTCAGCACGAAGAGAATGGCGCCGTAGAGCAGCCCCTGCTCGATTCCCAAGCTCTCGAGAATCCAGATTCCGCACGCTAGAACCATCAAATACCCCAACCCTCCCGGCAACAAAACCTTCCATCCCAAACCCATCAACTGATCGAAACGGAACCTTGGAAGCGACCAGCGAATCCAAATGTATGTATAGATGAACGCAAATGTCTTCGCGACGAACACGCACAGCGTGAGCACCGTTTTCAGCACCGTGGGCTCGCCTTGATCCCAGGCGGTGAACGGAATGTCCCAGCCGCCGAGGAAAAGTGTCGACATCAGTGCGCCCATGGTAACGAGCGCGATGTACTCACCCATCGGAAACATGGCGAACTTCATGCCGCTGTACTCGGTGTGATAACCGTAGACCAGTTCCGATTCCGCCTCGGGCAGGTCGAACGGGAGACGGTTCAACTCCGCCAACGCCGACACGAAGAAGAGCACGAACCCAATGATCAACGGGAAGACGTACCAGAGCTTTTGCTGCTGGGCTGCAACGATTTCGGGAAGAGTTACGTTCCCTGCCAGTATGAGCACTGCAACGACGCTCAATCCCAACGCCACTTCGTAACTCACCATCTGTGCTGAAGAGCGTAGGCCGCCCAAGAAGCTGTACTTACTGTCAGACGACCAGCCGGCGAGCACTATGCCGTATACCGTGATACTCGAGAAGGCCAATATCATCAAGATGCCGATGGGCAAGTCGGCCACGATCATCGGGAGCGCGCCTTCGTACGCGAATCGGCCAATCAATGGTAGCGAAAAATCGAACGAAACCGGCAAAGCTGACGCAAAGGGGATCACCGCGAAAAGCAAAATTGCCGGGGCGAACATCAAGGCCGGAGCTATTAGGAACATCGACCTGTCAGCACTGAAGGGCACCACCTCTTCCTTGGCGAAATTCTTCAGGCCATCGGCGAGAGGCTGAAAGAGACCCGCCGGACCAACGCGGTTCGGCCCGAGTCGGTCCTGGTGAAAGGCTGCCTGGCGGCGTTCCATCCAGGTGACAAATACAACCGAGCCCAGCAAACCGGCGAAGACGGCCAGCATCTTGATGGTGGAGAGGAGTAAGAAGCCCTTGAGCTCTGGAGTCATTCGTTTCCTCCCGCCGTCTCCGCTCCGCCGGTCATTGCGCCGTGCTGTCCCAACTGCCGGTACGAAAGGCCGCGGAAGGCTCGTTCCTTTTCGGCCATCAGAGCAAACGCCTGTTCCGCCGAATCCACCGACTCGGCACGACCGAGCTGCGTAAGGATCTGGCCGAGAACATGCCACGCGGGCCGAGCTAGCCCGGGCATGGCTTTAGCTCGATGATACCTCTGGACACGGCCGTCTCGATTGACGTAACTCCCCTCTTCTTCGGCCAATCTCGTGATCGGCAGAACGAGCGAGGGTGTGCCAGCGGCTTCGGTCGAGCTTGCACCCAGGTAGATGACGTTGGCAGCACCGCTCAGGGCGTCCTCAGAGACGCCTTCCAATGACTCGTCCAAGACGATTACGACGCTCGCACCGTTGCACGCGGCAACTGCAGAGTCGAAGTCGTCCACATATCCGAGCATTCTGGCGCCCGTAGCGTTGGGCGCCCGTTCCTCTCGAAGTGCCAGGTTGTTGAATCCCGGTAGCGGCACTTCACCCTCGACGCGATTCACCCGGAATGCTCCGGTGAAGTCGAGTTCGGAACACATCTCCTTGAGAACGAAGAGCGATTCCGTGGACACCGACGGGGAGACCAACGCCACTGCCCTGCCGCCGGATCCCTTGATGATCGTCGTGGCCTTATCGATAGCCGCATCCCACTCCGCGGGCTTGTGCACTCCCCCTTCGCGAACCAACGGTCTTTCGATTCGCTCGCCTTCGTTCATTTGCGGGTACTGCACCCGGCCCACGTCGCACATGAAGTGTCCGTTCACATCCGGATTCCACCTTGCCCGGAGTCGCACGACAGTATCATGCAACGTGTCGATGTCGATATTGCATCCCTGAGAACAGCCGGGGCAAATGCTGGGTGTTGCGTCGAGTTCCCATGCCCTGGCCTTATGCAGGAAGTCCTTGGAAAGGAGCGATCCAACCGGGCAGAGATCTACGATGTTTCCGGCCCACGGATGATCGACTGCGCGATCGGGATGCACACCTATGAATGCACGATCGCCTCTCTCCTGCACGGAGATTATTCGATCATCTGCGAGGTGTTCCATGAACCGTACGCAGCGCGTGCACATGATGCAGCGGTTCTGCACGTAGATGATATCGCCGCCGAAATCCTCGACGGGATCGAAGCGCTTCGCGTAGGTCGGAGAATACCGCGAGCGCGCACGGCCCTCCTGGAACACGAAATCCTGTAGCTCGCATTCACCCGCCTGGTCGCATATTGGACAATCCAACGGGTGATTGATCAACAAAAACTCGAGAACGCCCTCGCGGGCTTTCTTTGCTCTTTCACTGAAGACGCGGACGTTTTGACCGTCGGCTGCGATGGTCGCGCAACTCACCTGCAAGTTCGGCATGCCTTCGATCTCGACCAGACACATCCTGCACACACCAGCAACCGGAAGACCGGGGTGGTAGCAGTAGCGGGGGATCGTGATTCCCGCGCGCTCCGCTGCCTCGATTATCGAGGTCCCCTTGGGAACGGAGACTTCGATGTCTTCGATCGTGAGCGTTACCGTTGCCTGCGCCGCCGTCTCACTCACACTGCCGCCAGGACTGCAGGTTTGGAACCATTGATATAGGCTTCGAACTCATCTCTGAACTTGTTTATTCCACTCACTACGGGAACCGCGCAGGAATCGCAGAGAGGGCAGATCGTGCGACCGGTCATGTTGTCCGACAAGTCGAGCAACAAGTCGAGATCTTCGGTCTTGCCCTGCCCAGCGAGGATGCGCCTCAGAATGGTCACCATCCAGGCTGTACCCTCGCGACATGGGACACACTGAGCACAGGATTCATGCGCGTAGAACTGCGCCAGCCGCATTACCTGGTAAACCATGTCGGTGCTGTCGTCCATTACGATCACGCCGCCGGATCCGAGCATCGACCCGGCTTCCTGTACACCTTCGTAGTCGAGCAGGCAGGCTTCGCTCTCCTCTCGATTCAAGATAGGTACCGATGACCCGCCCGGGATACAGGCTTTGAGCGTGCGTCCCTCGCGCATGCCGCCACAGAGGTCATAGAGCAGCTCTTTGAGAGGGAAACCCATCTCGACCTCGAAGTTCCCCGTCTTCTGAACGTGGCCGGACACGCAGAACAGTTTGGTGCCCGTGCTCCTCTCGTTCGAGAGGCTGAGGCCCTTGTACCAAGATGCGCCACGATTGATTATGTGCGGTACAGCGCTCAGCGTCTCGACGTTGTTGATAGTGGTCGGCCTGCCGAACACGCCACGAGCTGCCGGAAACGGCGGTCTGATGCGGGGGTTGCCGCGTTTTCCCTCGATCGAGTTCATCAACGCGGTCTCTTCACCGCAAATGTACGCACCGGCGCCCGAGTGCACGTATATGTCGAGTTGATTCCCGGATCCCATCGCGTTGGGTCCGAGTACGCCCTTGTCGTATGCTTCGGCAAGGGCCGCATTCATCGTCTCCTGAGGCTCCGGGAACTCTCCCCGGATGTAGATGTAAGCCACTTCCGCTTGCATGGCATATTGAGCTATGGCGATGCCTTCTATCAGACCGTGAGGCGTCCAGCGCATGATCTCACGATCCTTGAACGTCCCCGGTTCCGATTCATCAGCGTTGCAGCAGAGATAGTGAGGTCCCTGCTTCTCTTTGGGCATGAAATTCCACTTCACGCCCGCCGGGAAGCCAGCCCCGCCCCTCCCGCGCAAACCGGATTCCTTCACCTCATCGATTAAGGCCTGGCGGTCCATCGAAAAGGCCTTTTCCAGAGCCTTGTATCCGCCACGAGCCACCCAACCGTCGTAGCTGCGCGCTTCGGCATCACCGAAGTACTTGCTGAGAACGACGGTCTCCTTAGGGTGTGGTGCGTGCGGATAGCCCATTATCTATACCTCGCAACCAACTCGGGCACTTTCTCCGGTGTCACCGATTCAATGAAGTCGTTGTCAATCAAAACCACTGTCGGAAAGCCACAAGCTCCGAGGCATTCCACCTCAATCACGGTGAATTTGCCGTCAGGTGACGTCGCACCGAGCTCGCCACAACCCGTGTGCTCCAAGAATGCCTCTACCACATCCTCGGCGCCGCAGATATTGCAGGGAGTAGTCGTGCAGATCTGAATGAAATGCTCGCCCACCGGGTGTTGGTGATACATCGTGTAGAAGGTGGCAACACCCCTCACGTACGCCGGGGTCAACTCGAGAATCTCGGCAACCTCGGCCATGGCTGGTTCAGATAACCAGCCGTGCTTTTCCTGCACCATGAACATGGCGGGTAGAAGCGCCGCCTGCTTCGTCGGATAGTGAGTGAGAACCTCGTCGAGCCTCTCACGCATCTCCCCAGTGAAAACGCGTTCGTATTCCTTGGTGTCCTGCATCAACGATCAATCTCCCCCATCACGATGTCTACGCTCGCATTGATCGCGATCAGGTCGGCTATCAAGTGACCTTCGGCCATCTTGGGCAAGGCCGCGAGGTTGATGAAAGACGGCGGACGAATGCGCCATCTCACGGGCTTCGCCGAGCCGTCGGACACGAAGTAGAATCCCAACTCACCCTTGGGATTCTCGATAGCCATGTAAGCCTCCCCGACCGGAGCCTTGACGCCCTCCATCACTTGCTTGAAATGGAAGATCATCGCTTCCATCTCGCTCATCGTTTCCGACTTGCGTGGCAGGATGACGTGCGGGTCCGCCACGTTTATGGGGCCATCGGGTAGCCGGTCGAGTGCCTGCTCTAAGATGCGAACCGACTGGCGCATCTCTTCCATTCTCAGGAGGTACCGGTCGTACACGTCGCCGCGTTCTCCGACGGGTACCTCAAAATCGTATGTCTCGTAATCGAGGTAAGGCCTGTCCTTGCGCAGATCGTAATCGACGCCACTGGCGCGCAGCATCGGTCCGGAGAGCGAATAGTCTATTGCCTCATCGGCCGTCATCAGGCCGATCCCTTGAGTGCGGCTGCACCAGATCGCATTCCGAGTCAACAATCCCTCGACTTCGTCCAGCACCTTCGGGAGCCGAGCGCAGGACTTGCGAAGGCCTTCTTCGAACCCGTCCGGTATGTCGGCCGCCAAGCCGCCCACGCGCGTGAGCGTCGTCGTCATGCGGCCGCCCGTCCACGCCTCTTGAAGATCGTAGAGCCGTTCACGTTCCTGGAAAGCCCACAGGAATGGGGTCATCGCACCTATGTCGATGGCGGTGGTTCCGACCCAAACGATGTGAGAGATGATCCGGCTTATCTCACAAGCGATCACTCGAAGGACCTTGCATCTTTCGGTGATCTCGATGCCCATCAACTTCTCCGCGGCCATGGCCAGACAGACGTTGTTCGACATGGGCGCGAGATAGTCCATTCGATCGGTGATCGGTATGATCTGATTGTAGTGGCGGTACTCTCCGAGCTTCTCGAAAGAAGTATGCAGGTAGCCGATGTGCGGGATCACTCGCACAACGACTTCGCCGTCCAACTCGACCAACAACCTCAGCACGCCGTGCGTGGCCGGGTGTTGAGGCCCAATGTTTATGAGAAGGTGCCCGCCACCAATATCCCCCTCCGAAAGGGCTGCTTCCCCGGCCGAATCCGCTACGCCCAAGGGTACCTTGATAGGACGTCCCCGTGCGTCCATGCCTGAAGTGGCGAGGTCTACTTCGACCGATCTCTTCTCAGCCATCGCCTTTGGCTACCTCGGGCCGGGCCACTTTTCCTCGTTCGCCTCTGGCCAGTCGTTCCTTCATGTCTTCGGGCAAATCTCCCAGTGCGTCGGCGATCTCCAACTCCTCCATGGAATAGTGAGCTTCGGGGTTGGCGTGCAGAGCCTGGCGAACCTGCTCAGCTCGCGAGAACCGCCCGCGTAGTGGGAAATCTTTGCGGAGAGGATGGCCTTCGGCGTACGTCTCCCACATGAGTATGCGGCGGAGATCGGGGTGCCCGCGAAACTCGATCCCGAACATGTCGTAAACCTCGCGCTCCAGCCAGTCGGCTCCACGCCAAATCGGGACCACCGAATCCACAACGAGAGCACCGTCCTTTGGCAGAGCGATCTTGACGCACAGTTGTACTTTGCGTTTGAGCGAGAAGAGGAAGTAGACGACCTCGATAGGCCTGTGAGGTTCTCTGTGTTCAACCGCGGTGACATCGATGAGATAGTCGTATTTCTGTTCCGGAGTATCCCTCAACCACTGGAGTATTTCCAGGGCACTCTCTCTATCGATGAAGACGACCGTGTCGCCGCACGAGACGTAGGCTTCGCCGACCTTGTCTTCGAATTCAGCTCTCAACCCTTCGACAGAATCGTTCAATGCAGTCATTCCGACCTTGTCTGGTGCACAGACGAACCAAAGCTGCTCGACAATTCGTCTATCTTGCTGTCAGGCGAAATCAACTCACCGGGGTCAAGCGGCCTTTCCTCCCGAATGTCGTGGTCCGCCATGGTCTCGCCGCGGATCTTCTTGTGCAGGAGCAGAATCCCGTAGAGCAACCCCTCAGGACGAGGCGGGCAGCCCGGAACGTACACGTCGACTGGGATGACGGTGTCGATGCCCTGTGTCATCGAATACGTATCGAAAACCCCTCCCGTGGACGCGCACGCACCCATAGATATCACCCATTTCGGTTGGGGCATCTGGTCGTATATGCGTCGCAACACGGGAGCCAGTTTGAATGGTACCCTTCCGGCGCAAAGGAGCAAATCCGCCTGGCGTGGGGAATACCCCATCCGCTCCATGCCGAACCGCGAGAGGTCATATCGCGCGGCGGCTGTTGCCATGAACTCAATGGCGCAGCAGGCAGTACCAAAAGGCATGGGCCAAAGACTGTTGGCTCGGGCCCAATTGACCAACCAATCGAGCTTAGTTGTCATCCAGTTTGGCGAAACGGATGAAACTCCCAATGAAGTCCCTTCGCTCCCCGCCCCGCCGGTTGGTGCTACTCCCATTCCAACGCCCCTCGTTTCCACACGTAGACGAACGCAACCAGCAATACCAGCACGAAGACCAGCATCTCAACCAACCCGAAAAGCCCGAGCTCGCGGAAGGATACTGCCCAGGGGATCATGAATACGACCTCGATATCGAAAACTATGAACAGCATCGCCACGAGGTAGAACTTTACACTGAACCGGTCGCGCGTGCCCCCGAGCGGGGTCATACCCGACTCGTAGGGCATACCTTTGACATTGGTTTGACGGCGTACCTGCAGCAGGTGAGACAGCCCAATCATGGCGATTGCACTGACAATCGCCAAACCAATCATCAATAAAAAGGGAGTGTACTCCCGTAACATTGTTACCCGTGAGTTTCGTGAAAGAAATCACAAATTTCGCGCTGTGAAGTTACACACCTGCTTCGGAAAGTGTCAAGCAACGAGGTTGCGAAAAGCAGGGTGTGGATTTCACAGGCTTCGACAACGATATTTGTGGATCGTGCACCTTCAGATAATTGTGCTTGTCGATAGCGGCGGCGCTCAACCCAGCGTCCTTTTCCGGTTCAGGTAGCAGATGGCACTTATTCGCTGCCCTGTTCACAAGATACCCTACAATGACGACAACCCGCGGGGATGTCCGGCTTGCGCCCGCGAGAAGGAAGGCAAGGGGCGGGTTTCCGTTATGCAGGAACTCGCCAAAGCACAGCGAACTGAGGCACCCCCAGAGAAAAGCCCCCAGCCTCCGCGATCGTCCACTTCTAAGGCACGACTGGAAGCGCGAGGTGCGCCCCCCACCCACCCCGCCTACCGGAGACCATCTACTGCTACGAAACCGGTTCCCGAGGTCAAGGCCCCCAAGCCGGGGTTGATGCCCTGGGTTTCACGAGATGTTCTCAAGCGAAAATTCCGAGCCATCGCGGCTGCGACAATAGTGCTGTTGGCAATCGTTTTGTTATTCACCGCGGGGCCGCGCTTCAGCGAGGGCATGTATCCGGTGGAGTCTGTTGGTGACGTGAAGCCTCTGCCGTTGAGTCCCAATCTCAACATTACGGCCGCGTTTGGGACGCTGGGACCGAAGTCTCCGAAGTCCAACCCGGATTCGCCGCGGTTGGCCCGGTACACATACGGTACGGATCTGACCGTCGACGCGTCCAACGGAGTTATCTACGCAATCACCCTGCGTCTCCCCAATCGCAGCTGGCGAGGTTTGCACACCGGCATGTCCGAGCAAACGGCCAGAGGAGCATTGGCACTGATGGGGACACCAGAGGAACCGCCCGCCGCAGCCCCTCCAGAACCGAGAGAGATGAGCGGTTACTTCGTATACCCTTCACTCGATGACCGGCCGCGCCGGATCTTGCAGATCGAACTGCGGCCTCCCAATGGCTGTTTTGACGTACAGGTCGAACTGCAGCCACAGGCAATCGGGACTCTCGACCACGGTGAACGACGTCTTGCGGTCGTTGGGCGGGACAGAGCCGATTTGACTTGGGTGGTTACTCAGGTGCGAGTGGTCTCCAGGTCGATCCGCGGGCCGTACTCAGGCGTGCCAGCGTGTTGACGGTATCGGTGCTCTTCAACTGAGGTTGTCGAAATGGTGGATCCCAACCAAGAAGACGAACAACGCAAAGGTGCCATTTGGCTGGCATTCAGAGTATTCGATGAACCCACGGCCGTATTCAAAGAGCTGGCAGTCCGGCCGAGGGCGCTGGTTCCCCTGATATGCCTGGTTGTCTCCGGCGCCTTCACCGCCGTAGCGATGCCGTCGCGGATCCTCGAGGAGCAGACCCGCGAAAGCCTGGCCCCGGTTCTGGAGCGAGAGCAGATCAGCGAGGAGGAAGTTGAGGAACGGGTCGAGACTGCGTCGGGAACGGTGGGTCGCATTAGCATTTTTGCGGCCACTGCCATAGGCGGGCCTGTGGTCCTGGTGATTGCGGCTTGGGTGCTCATGCTGGTGTTCGGCGCCACCACGGCGGAGCCGCTCCGTTTCAAAGAAGAATTCGCCATTGTTGCGCACGCTTACATGATCTCGATAGCAGGTGGTGTTCTGAGTGTGGCGCTCGTGGCTTTTGCAGGCTTCGATGAGGTCAAACTCACATTGGGATTTCTCTTCGATGAGGAAAAGAATCCCTTTCTGTTTCAGTTCACAGATCAATTGAATCTGTTCGGCGCGTGGAATGTCTTTGTACTGGCGTTGGGCAACCAGGTGAAAACGAAAGCCAAGGGAGTCGGTGGTCCGCTGGCCATCGTCGGCGGTTTGTGGCTGGCAATGAAATTGGTTGGTGCTCTGATCGGTGGTTATGTGGCTGGCCTGGGGGGCTGACGGTATGATCATTACTCCTCAGCCGGATCCCATGTCGTGTCTTTGCGCCCTGCTATTCTGCTGAGGTGAAATGACAGATCGACAGAGTCGAAGCGACGATTCAATCCACTTGCGCTCTCTTTCCTGCCAAGAGGACTACGAGGCGGCGGTATCCATGCAGCAGCAGATCTGGGGATCCGACGTCAGAGATACGGTTCCCATCTGTATCATGCGGGTTGCACAGGAGGTCGGAGGAATCGCGGAAGGGGCGTTCTTGAAGGGCGACGTGCTCGCCGGATTCGTGTTTGGATTGACGGGCGTAAAGAATGGACGCACGGTCCATTGGTCGCACCTCTTGGCCGTAGGTGATTCGTGGCGTGGCAGCGGCATTGGCGGGCGCCTCAAGTGGCATCAACGCGACAAGGCCCTCGAATTGGGCGTGACGGAGATGTATTGGACATTCGATCCGCTCGAAGCCCGTAATGCCCACCTGAACCTGAACAAACTAAACGCCGTGGTGACGGACTACGTACCCCATTTCTATGGATATTCCCCAGTTGCCGACACGGACACGGTGATCGGTACCGACAGGTTCATCGTGCGATGGGACTTGCTCGAACCTTCCAGCCCATCGCGATCCCGTTTGCCGGCGCTCGAGGATATTCCCTGCGCGACAGCATCCCGAAGCGACATCGGCAGTGACCTTGCAGTTGATTGCTCAGGTAATGAGCGCGGATACGCGAGAATCGAAATTCCCCCAGACATACAGAAACTCAAGCTGGCCGCCCCCTCGACCGCAGCCGAATGGCGCGAACGTACTCGTAGAGCTTTCCTGAGCTTTCTTTCTGCGGGATACCGCGTCGCGGAATTCAGGACTGAATCCAAGAGCAACTGTGGCTGGTATATCTTGGAGGCGCAAGGTGCTGGAGACCCTGAGTCGGACACCAATGCATAGCGACCTCGCAAAGCCCGTCAGGAAACGCAGCTTGGACGGCCAATGATGGGTGGTGTTCCATTCGCCGATTTACTGCCTCCGGAAATCGCCGACACTATCGTATCGTTGCGGCACGAGCTGCACCGTTATCCCGAGCTTTCCTGCGAGGAATCGCGAACGGCCGAGCGTCTCGAGAGTGCGCTCGCTCAGATCAGGCCCACAGCGTTGCGGCGTGTAGCCGGAACGGGAGTGATCGCGCGAATCTCGGGCCGGGACCCGGCGGCACCGGTAATCGCATTGCGAGGAGACATCGATGCACTGCCGATTCAGGAGGAAACGGGAGTCGGTTTTGCTTCGCGCAACGACGGTGTAATGCATGCGTGTGGCCACGATGTCCACGCGGCATGGACCGTCGGAGCAGCGCTTTTATTGACGGCGGCCCCAGCGGAGGGTGACGTCATCGTTTTGTTGCAGCCCGCGGAGGAGACAGCCCAAGGGGCGCGCGCGGTGATGGAGAGTGGAGAGCTGGAAGGAGTCAGTGCAATCTTGGGTGGGCATGTCGACATGCACTACCAAGTGGGTACAGTAGTCGCCCAGGCCGGGCACATGGCCGCTTCGGCGGACGAGTTCAAGGTCTCCCTGTCCGGGGCGGGCGGCCACGCCGCGAGACCGCACGAGGCCCGCAACCCCATAGTGGGCGGCGCCGCGTTGATCAACGCCCTTCAGTCCGTGGTTCCGCAGGCCGTGGCTCCGGGCGAACCAGCGGTACTGACGGTTTCTACCTTCAACGGCGGGGCGGTCTCCAACGTGATTCCAGCGAGCGCGCTGCTCACCGGAACCTTGCGAGCGGCCGACAGCGTTACCAGGGAAGTACTCCGACTCGAGCTGACCAACGTCGCCCGACAGACTGCGACCGCACTCGGTTTGGAAACGTCGATAGAATTCCTTGCCGGCACTCCACCGTTGGTAAACGAGGCATCCGCCATCTGCTGGGTGCGAGAGGCCGTCGCTTCGATCCTTGGCCGGGATGCTCTCGTGCCGCTGGTCGGTCCCAATCTCGGCGGAGAAGACTTCGCGTTCTATCTCGAGCGAATGCGCGGATGCTTCTTCAGGGTCGGGGGGTGCGCAGTGGGGCAGCCGCACACGCCAGCTCACTCATCAGGGTTCTTGCCTGAAGATGCGTCGGTACTCGTTGGTGCTGCTGTGTTGGCGGAATCGGCAAGGATTGCCTCGAACCACCTCGCGGAGTGACGGCTACTGCTCGTTGTCCAAATCGCCTGAATCCAACCGAACTTGACGGTTTCTCAGGTAGAGGATCAGAGAACTCCAACCCACGACACTCACCAGACCACCGGCGAGGCCGCCGATCACCAACCAGCTCAGTGTTCCTCCGAGCCAGGCTCCCAACCAACCCATTACGAATGCGCCGGCCCAAACCACCAGGGGGGTGGCCAACCACAATACGACGAGCGCAAACTTGGTCACTCGCCGTTCTTCACCGCTGGGAGTAGCGGAGCCGGAAACTCCAACAGCCAAGACAAACTCCGAGAGACTGGCGACCAAAGTAACTGAAGGATACTTTTGCCATTCCTGCACTTCTACTCAACTGGCTAAGGAGGGGGCACATGAGACGCCTCGCAGCGCTGCTCTTGATTGGCGTGACGATAGCAGGTTGTTCTCGGTCTACTGTCAGTGGCAACAACCCTCCACGCCCTGAGCCGGAATCGCCACCTGTTACCGCGCTCGATCCTCTGGGTGTATACGATTTCCAAACCCAGGCCATGGGCTCAACCGTGACCGGTACGTTCACGATATCGGGCTCTCCGGGGTCATACAGCGGCAGCGCGAGCAGTGATATCGGTCGTTTCTCGCTCAGCGAAATAGCCGTGGATGGGCAGCATTTGAGTTTCATGGGCGACTCCCCGGATTTCGTCGTCTACTTCGCACTCGACTTCGACGGTGACTCGTTCACCGGACAGTGGGACGCGGAGGGAATGTCGGGATTCATCTCGGGCCAGAAACGCTAGGCGTCGATCCGGCGGCCGCCTACCACCTGAGATCCAGGTGAGCGGCCACGATCTTCAGACCCAAGAGCGTGAGGTTGGGCTCCACCGACTGAATCTCCCGGGAAAACGGAACGACCTTGTTTGCCAAACCGCCGGTTGCCACGACATGAGGCGTGGCGGCGGTGGGCCACTCGCTGCGAATCCTCCTAACTATTCCATCTACGGCTTCTGCCGTGCCGTAGAGCACACCGGCCCTTATGCACTCCTCTGTTCGCCGGCCGATGATCCTGTCCGGAGCCGTGAGTTCAGTGGCCGGCAGCTTGGCGGCCCTGTGACTCAGTTCGTCCGCCGCGGCTCTGAGACCCGGTGCGATTACGCCGCCGAGGAACCGGCCCTCGGAAGTAATGCAATCGAAGGTAGTTGCCGTACCGAAATCAACCACTATCGTGTCGCTCTGATACAGGTGAGCCGCCGCGAGGGTGTTGACGATCCTGTCGGCGCCCACCTGACGAGGGTCTTCGACGTCGAGGATAACGGGTAGATCGAGGTCGGGCCCCACATGGATGGCTTCGATTCCGGTAGACTTTTCGAGACCACTGGTCAACGGTTCGGTTACCGCTGGTGCCACGGAAGCGGTCACGGTCGCTTTAACCTCGTCAGTAGAGAGACCAGCGTGGGACAGGTACGACGTGAACATAGCAGCCCACTCATCCGGCGTGCGGCTCACGACCGTCGTGAGTCGCCAGTGGGCGGCAAGCTGCTCGCCGACGAAGAGCCCCAGGGTGATTTCAGTATTCCCTATGTCAACTACGAGCAGCATTCTCCGTTGCAACCTTTCCCAGGTTACCCTTGAAACCATTGCGCTGCAGGGTCAAGGCAGTCAAACCGGCACTCGTGAGCAACACCGCTATCCAGGTGGCGGCTGATACAACGCTGAGACCTGCCTGTTCTACAGTCATGTTGCTTTGCAGAGTCACTGCCAGGAGTCCCGCTCCCTGGAGCGCGTTGAACAGTGCCGACGCGAGCAACGAACCCGATAGAACGTATATGCAGCCGGCGCTCAATGCACCGAGAGCGCCCATCACTATCGTAGCCGCACCGCCGACACCTGCATGGTGAAGAACTACCAACCACAAGAGTACCGCCACAGCAGAAATCAGAACCGATGCCAATCCTGCTCCCGGTGCAATCCCGATCAACATACGCCTGAATGCAATCTCTTCCGTAGCCAGCTTGGAGGGCACACCCACGGCAGCGAGGAAGACAACCAAAGGAAGGAGTGCGACAACGCCACCGGCATATGATCCGAGGAGCAGTTCCACGGCAATTGGGAGTATTCCGAGTAACAACGCCGCTGCGTACCAAAGCAGGTATCTTCGGTGTCTCACGAATCCAAATCCGAATCCCACACCAATGGTCCCCAAGGCGGTGGTCACGAATGTTCCGGCATCCAGTTGGTTCACGATTACTCCTGATCTCGCAGAGCCCGAGATCAGGAGAATAGCCCCCATCACGGCGGCAGTGCCGATCACCCAGGGTACCGAAAACCTCTTTCGCCACGGACCGTTGGGCCACATTCCCAGAGGTATGTGCATCCCTCGAAGGACCGATATCGCAATTACCCCCAGACACAATGCACCGACCGACTCTCCAATGAAGCCGCGGACGGACCCCGTAGCATACAGCCACCAAGTAGCGAACAGCAGCAGTACGACCGCAACGCATCGAGCCCACAAAGGTGGATCACGCTGAGGCAAGTGAATCTCCTCGGTTTCTTTCGGATAGCAGGGTTACATGGTTCACGACCGCTAGACTCCCGTGGACGGCGCGCTTCCGTTCGACACAACGGTATTCGATGCAGCGGAAACCATCAGGTACGCAATCTCTCGTACAGCGCTTCATACTGTGGCACGACCCGTTCAGGATAAAAGAGGCGTGCACGTTCTATGGCCGCGCTGCGAAACTCGGCGTACAAGGCATCGTCCGAGAGCAAATGCGTAGCTTTATCAGCCATATCATCGACATCGCCGATCTGAGCCAGATAGCCGGTCGTCCCGTCGGAGACTACCTCCCCCAAACCTCCCACGCGACTCCCGATCACTGGTACTCCGCATGCCATGGCCTCTAGAGCGCTCAGTCCGAACGATTCCAACGCGCTCGGCAGCAAGTACAGGTCGGCGGCTCTCAAGAGATCTCCTACAGCATCTACCTTTCCCAGAAAAAGTACGTCCGACGTCACTCCCAATCGCTCCGCTTCGGCCTCGGTCTCGGGCCGTTGTGGTCCGTCGCCTGCGAGGAACAGCACGGCAGGGACCTTTTCGCGGACCTGTGCAAACACCCGTATTACGTCCGGTACGCGTTTCACCTCCCGGAAATTCGATATGTGCGCCAGGACCTTGCAGTTGGGTGGCGCTAGCCTCCCATGCTTGTTGCGTTCATCAATCGAGGGGTAATACTCCACGGGACTGACGAAGTTGGGGATCACGTCGATTTCGCAGTCGCGGCAGCCAAATGCGCGGTAGGTCTCCTCTTTGAGAAAATCTGAAACCGCCGTTACAGCGTCGGAGTGCTCCATCGAGAACTTGGTGACCGTAAAGAACGAACTCTCCAAGCCGACCAGAGTGATGTCCGTACCGTGCAGCGTTGTCACCACTTTGATCTCATGATCCTCTTCGAGCATCTGCTTCGCCAGGAACGCTGCCGGGGCGTGTGGAATGGCGTAGTGAACGTGCAGGATCTCGAGGTTCTCCCGCAGTGCCACCTCATGTTGTTTCACGGCCAGTGCGAGGGAATAGGGGAAATACTCGAGAAGAGGGTAAGTCCCGCTCATGTCCACCTGATGCAGGAATACCTTCTCTGAAATGCCTCGAAGCCGAAATGGGGCGGCATAGGAGATTATGTGGACTTCGTGCCCTCGTCGGCCCAGCTCCATGGCCAATTCTGTGGCAACGGCTCCGGAACCGCCATAAGTGGGATAACAGGTTATTCCGATACGCATTGCTGCCTTCGCTTCTCCCAAAGGTCGACGAACTGAGCCGCCAGTCTCTCCGTGCCGCCAGTGACGTCGAGGACCACGACATCAGATTCCCTGAGTTGATGCCGGAACCAGGTTTCCTGCCTCTTGGCGTAACGCCTCGTGTTGACTGCTATGCGGCCGGCCAGGTCGGAGAACGGCAAGTCTCCAGAAACGTAATCCAGCACTTCACGATAACCTACCGCATCCAGACCTGGCGAGTCGACTGAGACGCCGCTGTCGAGCAGATCACGCACCTCTTCCACCAAACCACGGTCCAGCATTCGCTGCACACGCCTCTCTATTCTCTTGTGTAGCACCGCTCGCGGGGCGGTCAGTCTCACATACCACGGGTGTATCGGGCTCTCGAGATTTGCCTGACGCTGCCACCACGAGAGCGGTTTTCCCGTCAACAAAGCGACCTCCACGGTGCGAGCCGCTCGTTGGCGTCCCCCCCCAGAAAAGCCGGGGTCGAGACGGGTTGCCCAAAGCCCCAGGCGTTGGGCGGAATGCGCCCATTGCCGGAACTTCGCGCGCCGCTGCTCTCCCATGGGCGGCTCACGAAACAGACCTTCGGCCAGCGCCCTCACGTAAAAACCCGTGCCGCCCACTACGATGGCCTGCCTGTTCTCCGGAACCGACGCGATCCATTCAGCAGCGTCAGCAGCGAAACGACCGGCGCTGTACTGTTCACCGGGATCCACCACGTCGATCCCAACGTGCGGGACCGTATGCAGTTCCTCCGGGGTTGGTTTCGCTGTCCCGATGTCGAGACGACGATACACCTGGCGCGAGTCTGCTGAAACCACGGTAATCGGAAAGTAGCGGGCAATCGCAATCGCGAAAGCAGTCTTCCCTACGGCGGTAGGGCCCACTATTACGGGAACAAGTGGTTTAGGTTCGCCCAAACCGCCGCTCCAGTTCTTCCTTGGGAAGGCGAACGATCGTAGGTCGACCGTGCACGTCGTGTGGTGGAAGCGCACAGGCGAACAGACGATCCAGTAGCTGGCGCATCTCCGAATGTTCCAACTTCTGGCCGGCCTTGATGGCGGCCCGGCACGCATAGGTGGCTGCAAAGCGCTCCAGCCGATTGAGTCCGCTCAGACGACCACCGGTCAGGTCCGCGACCAGTTCCTCGAAGCACCTGCGTGCATCAAATCGCGGGTGAGGATTGGGGACTGCATGCACGATCACCGATCTGCCCCCGAAACCTTCGACCTCGTAACCGATCGCCGAGAGGTGGTCGCGCTCTTGGTCCACCTTTTCCAGCTCGCCGGGCTCCAGATCGATGGTGAGTGGCAGGAGCAGGTGTTGCGCTGCACTGCTTTCTCCCTTGAGTGCGGCCATTGCGCATTCGTAGAGTACTCGCTCGTGCGCAGAGTGTTGGTCGACGATAACGATGCCGTCCGGGCTCTCAAACAGAATGTAGGTACTGAAGACCTGCATTAGTGAAGATTCGCGGTGCGACGAGCTTTCATCCGCAGCCGATGGGAACAGCGACCCGATGAACTCGTCCTCCTGGCGGGGTTGCGGAGAATGAGGCGCCGCCACCGAGCCAGTCGGGTATTCCCCTTCCACAGGAGCGGCAATGCCGCCGATACTGCTGGGTCTGGCCCCCATCGTCGGTGCGGCGGCGATGGGGTGTAGAGCATCCCGAACCGCCTCTTCGACGGTACGCTCCACGAGCATGCTGTCGAGAAACCGTACTTCGAGCTTTGCGGGATGTACGTTCACGTCTACTCTGTCGCCGGGCACCGCCAGTGAGAGGAAAATCGTCGGACGACAGCCAGGTTCCAACGTTGCCCGGTAACCGGCCTCGGCTGCACGAATGAGAAAGGGTGAACGGAACGGGCGTCCGTTCACGAATAGATGGGCTTTCCTCCCGCTCGCCTTTGCGTCCGCTGGTCGCTGCACGAAACCGCGCACGGAAACGGGCCCGGAGTCAAATTCGACCGGTAACAGCTGTTCGGCAGTGGCACGGCCAAAAAGTGCCGCAATCCGATCCGCGACGCTGGACACTCGCGGCGCGTCCAGTACTACTCTCCCATTGCCGGTCAGCTTGAACGAGACATCCAGTCGAGCCAACGCCAGCACTGTAAGAGCCTGCATCGTGGCCCTTGCCTCACTCCTGACGGATCTGAGGAACTTCCGTCTCGCCGGAGTATTGAAGAAGAGCCTCCTGACGGTGACGGTAGTGCCTCTGTCCCGTGCGATATCGTCCACCGCTTCCAGATTGCCGCCCTTCACCAGGAGGCGCGTTCCCTCGGATTGGTATGCCCCCTCGCCAGGAGCAGCGGTCTCCACCTCGAAGATGGATACGGACGCTATTGAGGGAAGTGCCTCACCGCGGAACCCGTATGTCGGCACTCCCACCAGGTCAGCCAGCGAACCGATCTTGCTGGTCGCGTGACGGTCCAGCGCGAGCAGCGCATCGTCACGACTCATGCCGGCACCATCGTCGGAGACCCTGATGAGAGTCCGTCCACCATCCTCCACCTCGATGTCGACAGTCGTGGCAGCCGCGTCGAGCGAATTCTCTACGAGTTCCTTGACTACTGACGCCGGACGCTCAACGACTTCGCCTGCGGCAATCTGATCAGCTACCGCGTTCGGTAATATCCTCACCCGGCTCATTTGAGTGTCAAAACCTCTTGCTGCAAGAGCCAACCCGGGTCACCTGCGCGTTCGACCAGAATCCACGGGGCTCTGTGCCTTCTGATAGACACGGCTGTTCCGGGATCGAGAATCCGAACTGTCTGGGCCGGTCCATAAGGTGCAACTCTGAGCGGAGTATCCGTAGCGACCACGAACGCTACCGGTGACCTGTACTCTTCCCTCACATGGATGCCGTACGCGGCGCAAACCACCGCCAGGAGGCATGCGCTCCACCAAATCCAGCTCCGCCACCGCAGTGCAACGGACAGCCACCCCAACAACCAAAAAAGCGCCGCCACACTGAAAGCCTCTGCCGGGGAAAGCGGAAATACCCGGGTCAGTCGCGCGGAGGCAACGTCCAGGGGAGGGAGTTCTGCCAAAGCCGTACGCACCCGGTCGCTCCGTGGAGAGAGGCGTGCTGCGCGAATCCACGCCCGCCTGGCACACTGAACTGCCCCGGCTCGCTCGCATACGGCACCGAGATTGTACCAATGAGACACTTCCCAGGGTTCAGCCCGTGCGCGTGCCTCGAAGCTGTCCGCCGCCGAGCGCAATGCTCCCGTCTCATAGAGACGTTCCGCCGACTGTGCGAGGAGCGAATGCGGCATTGCGGCGAGAAACAATAGGGCAAACAGAGCGCCGGCGGTACCGCGCGCTGCGTAACCAACTGTTTCTCCCGGGAGGGCTCGCAATACTTCAGCCACTTCGGCAGACAGTTCTTCCGGGTCAGTACCGCTTTCGGGGCCATAGTTGGCCAACCACAACCGCTCTCGCACACGCGCCGCATGAGCCGCTATAGGAGCCTCGATACCGGCGGCCCTCAATGCAGCGGCCAGAGTTTTCGAGTCTGCTCTCTCGGCGGTTCCGACCAGGTCGCGCAGTACATCGCGAAAGCTCTTCTCCAAGCATGCCAGTTTGTCGGTTGAGGACTGTCTCTCACGCTGTGTGCCGCTATGGTATTTGCGCACTGCCAAAAACGTCAAAGCACCGGCAGGGGGAAGTATGAGGAACAAGAGCCAACTCCAGGTTGGCAGAGTCGCGAACAGTCGCTGCAGGGAAAGGTTGTTCCCGGAAGGCAGGAGCACCCGCGTCGCCGAGCGGCGCTCGCCTCGAGACGAGCTTGCGGCATCGACTGTCAGCGAGAGTTCGGGAACTCGGAGAATCCGATAACGGTCGCTTGTCAAGTCGTAGTATGCGTAAGAGACGTCCGTTATCCGGTGGGTCCCCGAGGAGTCGGGTACTACGAGATAGCGAAATGATTTGGTGCCCGATATCAGCTCCGTTCCCGGATCGAGCTCGACGTTGATTCCTTCCGGGTATGCGCGCACCGCGTCGGGCCAGAGCATTGTCGGTTCCGGCCACAGTGCAACGTTCCCCTGGCCACTGAGTGTGGCGGTGACCACGGTGGCATCACCTAGCGATAACCGGGTCTCCTGTGCGCCAACTGACAACTCTAGTTCGGACCCGGAGGCGCCATTGAACGACGAGGGCCGGTTAGCGGCCGGTTGTTGGATAACATCCACGAAGACCCTGTCGCTCTCTGGCTCGTGGCGGATTTCACGGCTCAAGAACGAATACGACATCGGCAGGCTGTAGGATACGGTGGCAGGACCAATGGTGAGCACGCCGGGCCGCAGAGGGAATGCCACGACGGAGTGGACATACACCTGGTACACAGAGTTGCGAACACGCCACCTCATATCGACTGCATGCGGCACACCTTGGCTGTAGGTCCAAGCACCGTGCAGTTGCGGTGGTTGCAGCGTGGGTGGGGTCCGTAGTCGCGCGCGGATGTGCTGTGGGAACCAGGCCACGACCGCGAGATCGAGTTGTTCGCCGAGAATGATTGAATCGGCTGAAGTCAAAACCTTTACCAGGACTTCATCGTCCGACAACTCTGGGGGCACATGTCGTTCCACCAAGGCTCTTATTCGTGGCGAGAGGGTTTCATCCTCAGCTTCTTCATTCGCTGAAACCGTCACCTCGATCGGGTCGGCTCGAGCGATGGAGCCGCCCGCGCGCACCACCGTCGCGCCAATGCGGGCCACCCCTGCACTGCTTGCACGCAGCCGCAAGGTTCGAGTGAGCGTACGAGTGGCCACGCCCTCGTGTATCGAAACCTCCGAGTGGTCAGTCGCTGCCAGTAACTCGAGGGCCGTCAGAGATGGATTGAGAATCCGTACGGCTTCACTCGCGGTGGCTTCAACGGTAATCGTGAGCACGAGCGTTTCGCCCACTTCGGCGCGGTTCCGATCCAGTGCGGCGTCGACCTGCAACTGCTGCAGGGAGAGAAGTGCGGTCAGGATTGCTACTACCAATCCCGCCTCCCTTTTGCCTCCCGCATCTGAGAGCGGTTCCGGTTCCGCCTCATGAGCGTGCTGCGTTCCTCTTCTGCGATTGAATTGAGGATCTGTTGTGCCTGACCGATCGTGAGTCCCTGGGGTTGAGCCTCAGGAGAGTCTTCCTGTCCGGAACCGGTGCGCTGCTGACTGTCCGGGGGCACATCCTCCGGCTCAGGCATCAATCGGTTTGCCAATTCCAAGTTCCATTTCGCCGCACTGTCTTTCGGCTCCAAGAGGAGGGCCTCGCGATAATGCCTTCTGGCGGCTTCGACATGTGGAACGAGGTTCGCACTATCGCTCGCGGCGAGCCGCAACTCCAGTATGCCGAGATTGAACAACGACGCAAACCGAATGTCGGGGTCAATTGACCGCGCTGCGATGCGCAGAGCGGACCTGGCCAGTGCCGTATCTCCCCCGGCGAGTGCTGCAGTACCGCCGTTGAACCACGCAGTGTCTCCACCGTGACCCGCCAGAGCCTGGAGTCTGAACAGTTCAGCCGCTCTTTGGAACCGTCCCTCTACCCATGCCTCCTCCGCAGCGTTTTGCGGGCCCTGCGCATTTGCGCCCTCGACACCCAGAACAGCCAGCACGAATACTGCCAGTGCAGTGGTCCTTCGGGTCACCGTGTGAACAACCAGCAGCAAGACAGCCACGAGCACGGGTATCCAAGCCCTGCTTATGTCTTGAGCTGCCGTCGTAGTGGCCAAGGGCATGCGCTTGAAAGCAGAAACCAACTCGCGCACGCGTCCCGCCTGGTCTCCTACCTCGGCCGACACTACTACTCCCTGTGCCGCATCAGCGACCGCCGTCAAAATATCGTCTCGGCGTCTGGTCTCCACGTATTCGCCACCGCGATTCAATTTGTGACCGATCAATGTCCCGTCCAAATCGCGTACAGGTATCCTCACTCCCTCGGTTCCGCCTTCGGCTACCAGAATCAGGTGAATCCTGTCTCGACGCAGCTTCGCCGCATGATCCAGAATCCCCGACAGGGAATCATGGGCCTCTCCGTCACTGAACAAGACGAGCACGCGATCTGCGACCTTGTCACCGGCGAGAAGGAGTTCGCGGCCCTTACCCAGCGCGAGCCCGAGGCTGCTTCCGCCGCTGCTTGCAACATCCGGGTCCAGTGCGTCAATGAGAAGGTGAAGCGCGCTTCCGTCGACTGTCAGGGGGGACATCACGTAGCTCTGTCCGGCAAAAGCCACCAAACCGATTCTGTCGCCCCTCAGGTCGTGAACCAGCCTCCGTGCCTCCCGCTTTGCTCGATTCAATCGAGATGGGGCCGCGTCCTCGGCCAACATCGAGCGCGATATGTCGATCCCGATCACGAGGTCCAGCCCCTTGGTATCTGTCTCGACGACTCGAGTGCCCCATCTGGGACCCGCCAAGCCGACTGCGGCGGCCAGCGCCGCCAGTCCCAGCAGCAGAATGCCCCACCTTCCATGCCGCGCGGCCTCAGCACCTAGAGACGTCGACCAATGGTATGCGCGATTGACGCGAGTCCGCCTCGCCCAGAACGCAAGTGCCGAGACGAACAGCGCAACCGCCGGCGCAGATATCAGAAACAGGGGGCTGTCGAAGGCAGTCACGGGACCCTCACCACGACCGTCGCAGCAAGCACCAACTCCAGGACCAATGTGCCGAGCCCGAACAGCAGGAACGGTTCGAGTGCTTCATCGAAATCGGTGTAGCGCGTTACGGTTACGGGAGTCTTTTCCAATTCGTCTATCTGCCGGAAGATCCTGGACAGTGCCTCGGCATCCGTAGCGCGAAAGTACCGGCCGCCGGTTATCCTGGCCACATCCCTCAACAACCGCTCGTCTATCTGAACGGGTAGTGTCTGATATCTCGTTTGACCCAGCGGCCCCAGGCCAATCGGCATCCGTGCTTCGCCGTCGGTGCCGACACCGATTGTGTAGAGCCGAATCCCCAGTTTGCCGGCAGCCTCTGCCGCGGTGTGTGGATCAATCGTACCGCGGTTGTTGTCTCCATCGGTGAGAAGCACTATGACCTTGCTCTTGCCGGGGGCACGGCGCAAGCGATTTGCCGAAGTTGCGATCGCCGTTCCGATTGCGGTGCCGTCGTCGAGTTCACCCACGCGAGAACGGTTCACATACTCTTCGAGGACGGCATAGTCGACCGTAATGGGGACCTGCGTGAGTGCCTCGGCGGCGAAAAGCACCAGGCCGATCCTATCAAACGAACGTCCTCGGATGAACGCGATGGATTGTTGCTTGGCGACGTCCAGCCGGTTAGATGGAGTGAAATCCTCGGCGAGCATACTGCTGGAAACGTCGATAGCGAGCACGATTGCGATGCCTTCGCTCGTGACATCGCTTACGCCTTCGCCGATTTGCGGCCCCGCGGCTGCCAGAATCCAGGCTCCGAGCGTTAGCGATCGCAGGGCTGGAGGAATGCGCGCGATCCAACGTCTTTGCCGACTTGGCTGGGTCAAGGGCCCTACGTCGCTGTAGCGGGCAACTACGCGGGGGTGCCGCGCTCGCCAGTACCATATCAAGGGTATGGCGAGTAGCAGCAGTAACAGAAGGGGCCGCGCGACCGTCATGAAACGCGCTCCTCATCGTGGTGCTCGCGAATGGCGGATAATATGTCGCCGACCTGATCTACGAGCAACGCGATGTCGCTCGGCACCGCCGGAGCGTACTGGGCGCGTTCCAATGATCGCAGTGTCTCTTCTATGTCGCGTCTAGGCAGGTCCGGTCTCTTGGCTCCGATTACTTCAAGGCATTCCGCGGTGCTCAACTGCCGCCCCGCTTCGGGTACGACCGCGGCGATCTCGCCTCGGAGTCGTTCAGAGAGTGCGCCCACAACAGTTCTGAGCTCCCCCGCCATGATCCACTGCTGTAAAGGCGGGTCCACGGTTGTCACAACGTCTCCAGCCCAGACGGGGCGTGGTCCGACACGGCGGCGACGCAACGCCCAAATAGCCAGTGCCACAATAGCGACTACCACGAGTGAGATGGCAGGCAACAAGCTACGCTGAACGCCGGCTATTGGCTCGAGCGGCTCCACCGGTGCAGGAAGCGTGTCGCCAGACGGCAGGATTGATGCTACGTCAACCCAAGCGGTGTCCCCTGACAAAACGGCGATCCTACCGTCGGGATAGGAGATCTCCAGATCGGGGAGAGAGACCGCCATTCGTCCCGCCTGAAAGAACGCCAGCAGGTACCTCACTACGACGGAGCCATTGGATCGGGCGACAACGGGTGATGCTAGGGGCTGATATGCTTCCCTTGATATTAGCGGTTCTGCGGTGAGTACGGCTCCGGGCTCCAGCTCTATCTGTCGCGTCAGGCGTACAGTATCGCCAACCGAAACGGTTGCCGGCGATGCGACCCACGTGGCGCTCTGTGTCGACAGTATCAAGGCCGCCAGGAGGATCATCGCTTCAAGCGGCGGGCGCGTGCGGCAAATGCGTTGTGCAACGTTTCTGCGTAAGGCTGATTCGTCATGAGAGAGATGTGGTCTACCTCGGTGCGTTTCAATGTCCTCGCACGCGTTAACCTGGCTTCTTCAGCCGACATCTGGAGCTTCAGCCGAATCTCCTCGCTGGAGGTGTCTACCACCAAGCTCTCGCCGGATTCACTGTCTTCCAGTTCGATCCACCCAACCTTTGGCAGTGATGTCTCCCGGGGATCGTCGATGGTTATTGCGACGACTTCGTGCTTGGCAGCCAGATTGCGGAGTTGCACCTCCCAACCCTTGGCCCTGAAATCTGATAGCACGACGACTATGGAACGGTTGCGCAAGAGCCGTGAGACGTATGCCAAGGCGGCACTGATATTGGTTCCCAACGCGGTGGGAGTGAACGCCAGCATGTCGCGAATCACGCGTAGCGTATGCCTGCGGCCTTTAGCGGGCGGGACCACGTGGTCGATGCCTTCAGAGAACATGACGGCGCCTACACGGTCGTTCTGGCGCGCCGCAGCCAAAGCCAGAACTGCGGCTACCTCCACTGCCAGCTCCGCCTTGGTATTCGGCTGTCCGAACTCCACAGACCCCGAGCGATCCACCACCAGAAGCAACGTGAGCTCGCGTTCTTCCTCGTACGTCTTGACGTACGGCGACCCCATTCTCGCCGAGACGTTCCAGTCGATGGAGCGGAAATCGTCGCCGCTCTCATATCCGCGAACCTCGGCAAACTCAATGCCCTGCCCGCGGAACACAGACCGATATTCACCTGAAAAGAGCGTCGTCACCAGGCGTCGCGCACGGATTTCGATGCGTTTCACCTGCCGCAGAACGTCTGCACCCACTACGTTGGCGGGTGTGGTCATGGAATCTCCACCGCCTCCATTATCCGCGCGATCACCTCATCAGAAGACACGTCTTCCGCCTCGGCCTCGAAGGTGAGCAGAACGCGGTGGCGCAGTATATCCGGGGCCATTGCCTTCACGTCCTCCGGGACTACGTACGCTCTTCCCTGCAGGGACGCGTGCGCCCGGGCAGCTTGCGCCAGGTAGATTGTGGCGCGGGGGCTGGCTCCGAAGGCTATCAGGGGACGCAGCTCGTGAAGTCCCAGCAATTGGGGCTCCCTTGTACCGCGAACCACGTCAACCACGTAATCAACAAGCTTCTGATCCATGTAGAGTTCCGCAATCGAACGCCGCATCGACATGATCTCGCTTGGTTCCGCGACTACCTGCAGGTCGATGGGACGGCCGGCGGACATTCTCCAGAGGATCTCTTTTTCTTCCTCGCGAGCAGGGTAGCCGACACGGATCTTCAGCATGAAACGATCCAACTGGGCCTCGGGTAGGGGATACGTTCCCTCCTGCTCGATTGGGTTCTGCGTGGCCAGCACCAGAAACGGCTCCGAGAGTGCGTGAGTTTCACCGCCGATTGTCACCTGCATCTCTTGCATTGCCTCGAGCAGCGCGGACTGGACCTTCGCTGGCGCTCTGTTGATCTCGTCGGCGAGGACCAGGTTGGCAAACAGCGGTCCCCGTCGCGGATAGAAGTCATTCGATTTCTGATCGAACACCATCGTGCCTATTATGTCTGCGGGGAGCAGGTCCGGCGTGAATTGTATGCGCTGGAATTCCGTCCGGATGACCTCGGCCACTGACCTGACCGCAAGGGTCTTTGCCAGGCCTGGTACACCCTCGAGAAGTATGTGTCCACCTGTCAGCAGACCGACCAGCAGTCTGTCGATCATCGTCTCCTGACCGACGATGCGCTTGCCGACCTCCTTCTTTACCTTGGCAGGTAACTCGGCGGTGGCAGTTGGTAAAGCGCGTGAAGTCATGCCCGTTCTCCAGTTCCCCAGGACAGCTACAATGGCTGTGCCTGCACGATGATGCTCGCTAACCGCTCCGTCAACCGGTTGCCCTGCAGCGGAACGGATTCGTTATTCGTCAAGACGTGTGAGAGGTGTCGAGGGCGTTCCGTTCGCTTTCTGTGAGGTAGCGCCACATTCCGCTGCGGAGTCTGCCGAGTCGAATCGGGCCGTGACTCGATCGTGCCAACCTCTCCACGGTCAGACCGAGCGCCTCGCACGTTTTGCGTACTATCCTATTCCTGCCTTCGGTCAACACAAGAGTGATTTCACAAGCCGGACCGCTGCCGACCTGTCTCACGCGGGACGAAACTATCTGTACTGCGCGCCCCTCGATTGTCACCGGCTCGGCGAGTGACCGTTCTATATCGGAAACGCCAGCCCCGCTAACAGACACCAGGTAGCTGCGCTCCGTGCCGTATCTTGGATGGGTCAGCATATTGACCGCTGCGCCGTCCGTGGTCAGCAACAGCAAGCCTGATGTGTCCATGTCGAGCCGTCCCACATAGGTCAGGCCCGGAATGGAGGGCACCAGGTCGAACACGGTTGGCCTGCCTTGTTTGTCGCTTCTGGATACGACGTACCCGACGGGCTTATGCAAAGCGATCCAGGTAGCGTCCGCCGGCCGGATACGGTGCCCCCCGACTTCGACCACGTCAGCCACGGGATCGACGCTCATTCCCAATGTGGCAATCGAGCCGTTCACCAGCACTTCACCGCGGCGAATGAGATCCTCAGCCCCTCGCCGGGAGGCGAGACCTGCTCTGGCCAGCAACCGCTGCAGTCTCATCGCGGACATGTCTAAGCCATTCCGCTTGCTTCCTCTGGAGATCGCAACGCTACGGAGAGCTCTTCGAGTCTGGGCAGTTGATCGAGATTCTTCAGCCCCAGAAGCTCGAGGAACCCCGCTGTTGTGCCATACAGGAGTGGTCTGCCCATGCCCTCGCTGCGGCCGACTACCTCTATCAAGCCGCGGTCCTGCAGGGAGCGGAGCACGGTCTCGACGGAAACGCCGCGTATCTCTTCAACCTCAGCTCGCCCCACTGGTTGCCGGTAGGCGATGATGGCGAGTGTCTCGAGCGCCGGGTTGGAGAGTTTTCGGGGGCGTGTCACAATCTGCGCACGAGCGATCGCTTCAGCGAACTCCCTGCGCGTCAACAGTTGATATCCTTCAGCTACCTCGACCAGCTCGACGCCGTGCGCCGATGCGTCGTATTCTCGCCGAATAGACTCCAAGGCTTCGAGTATATCCGTCTTGCTCGCGTCGCGATCGAGTGTACGAAGCGTGTTCAATGACAGGGGGCTGTCAGCTGAAAACAGCGCTGCTTCAACCAGCTGCGACAGCCGATTCATTGGAGATCCCCATCTTGCCGAATGGTTTCCGTTGTCGCAGGCGCAGCTTGCCTCTGCGCGCGAGTTCGAGGAGAGCAACCAGGGCCGACAGAACGTCAGTGACCGTGGTGTCCTCGTCAAACAGATCCGCGAAATGGATGCGCCCGTGACGTTCCAGCAGTGCCACGATGCGGTTCGTGGCACCTTCGACATCGAGAGGTCGTGGCACCACGCGGTGCAGAACTCGTGTCGGAATTGCCTCCAGCACGCGGTCCACGGCGTCCACTATCTCCGCAATATCCAACTCAATGGGTGCCGGATCCGGCTCGGGAGGTTCAGGTACGTACCCGCGGCCGAACTGAGCCGATCGGAGGTCTGCCCTTACCTCCAGCCAACGCGCAAGCTCGCGAATCTGCTCGTATTCCAACAACCTCCTCACCAACTGAGCCCGCGGATCCTCCCAGTTTTCCTCGTCGAAAGGCCGGGGCAGAAGCATCTGGATCTTTATTCTCAGTAACCACGCCGCCATCTCCAGATAGTTCGCGGCTTCGTTGAGTCCCAGACTCTCTATGACCTCCAGAAACTGATCCGCTATCCTCGCTATCGGAATCTCGGCAATGTCGATCTCCTGCTCTCGGATGAGATGTAGGAGTAGATCCAGGGGACCGGAGAAAGCATCCAACTCAACCAGGAATGGGCGGTCTGCGTCTACGAATACGGATGTCGTCATTGTCAGAGCGGTGACGGCTGCAGCAGAAACGGCTGTACAATGTTGAATGCGAACCGAGTAAGGGCCAACGCCGGTATCAACAGCAGAAAGAAATGCTCCCTAAACAGAATGATCATACCAAGCAGCACCAGAAACCCGTACCGCCCCAGTTCACGATACTTCTTGGCAATCTCGCTGGGCAGAAAATGATAGAGTATGTGGGAACCGTCCAACGGCGGTATGGGGATCACGTTGAAGAACGCAAGCAGCGCGTTCAGCCATACTCCGTAGAGCAACATACGCTGTAAGATCATGAAACCGTCGCGCCCGAAAGCGGCCGCGTTTCCTACGACGCCGACCCCTGCCGAGAGCGCGAGGAAGACGAACACCAGGGCGAGATTGGCGGCTACCCCCGCGCCGGACACTATTATGTCGCCGCGTTTGTATTCTCTGTAATTGGCCGGATTGACTGGAACGGGTTTTGCTCCGCCGAACACGAACTGTCCATTCGAGCCGAACCACAACATTGCAGGCAACAACAGACTCATCCAAGGATCGATGTGCTTCACGGGATTGAAGGTCAGCCGCCCATGCTGAGCAGCGGTCGGATCGCCCTGTCGGAGCGCCGCGAACCCGTGGGCGTACTCGTGTGCCACAACTGACACGAGGAGCACCGGCAATGCCAAGAGAAATTCCTGCACGACTTGTTGTTATCCTGACTGGTCGGAGTGCGGCCGAATACTAACGGTGGCCCGGTCGGGTGTCAAAGCCCTATTGCCTTGACTCTGCAGAACTTGCGAGATACAATTCGTGCTCTATTTGAACTTCAATCGGCGTCTTCTCGTAGGAGTATGAGTGCCACACAGTAGTTCTGCGAAGAAACGAATGCGGCAAGCGCTCCGCCGCAGAGAGCGCAATCGGATAGCACGCAAGGCTCTGCGCACAGCCATCAAGAAGGTACGCACGGCATCCGCGGATTCAGGCGAGTCGGCGTATCGTTCCGCGGCACAGCTTCTCGACCGCGCCGCTCGCAAGGGCCTGATACACAAGAACGCCGCAGCCAGAGGCAAGCGGCGTCTTGGAAAGCTGGTCGCTTCAAAGAACTGAATAGCCCTTCAAAGCGCTGCGAGTTCAGCTCCGCAGCGCTCGCAGTACCACTCCGTCGGCAGATTCATCGCCCCACATTCCGCACACTTCAGCGTCTTTGCAGCGCCTTTCTTGGGTTGTTCCGCGTTCTTGGAGAACGAGGTTACCCCTTCTGCTCCCAGTTCTGAACCGACCAGAGAACCCTGGGAAGGCGGAGTGTGTTTGAGTAGCTCAGCGGCGTCGGGCGGCATGGGCACCGCGGTGCCCTCATCCTCAGCTTTCGGTTGTGTATCCGCCTCGATATCGACATCCAGGAATTCCAAATCTCCGCCAGGTGGTGTTTGGCTCGGGCTGTCGCCAGTCGCTTCCGTTGTCGGAGTGACGGCTGCTACCGGTTGTGAGTCCCGGATCGGCGGCGGCAAGTCTGCGGGCTTTGGTGGCTCCGTGCTCTCCGGTTCAACTGTGAGTTCGGGCTCGGCCTCTGCAGTGGTTTTTTCGACGTCTTCCTCAGATGTTGAGTCTATGGAGGAAAGGGCATTCTCGAGTTCCGCTATTTCGGCGTCTACGCCGATCAGCTCCTCCCGTATCTTCGTCAGCGAGCCGTCGATCTCGTCCCTGATTCCTTCCCACTTGGCGTCGTCGTACTCGCCCACAGTGTGCCTCAATTCAGCTTCGGCTCGCTTTTCCTCAGATTCGGACTGTTGATTCAGCAATTCGTCTCTCACCGAACGGTGCCGGTCCAAGGCATCGGTTATCTCGTCACGATGCCCGTTGAGCTCCTGCTGCACCTCGGAAAGCCGTTTCTGATAGTCGTTCTGGACGCGTTCGCGGACATTTGCCGGCGTCTTGTCTCCCGACGCAGACAGTCGTTCGAGCCATTTCTCAATTTGGGCCCTTTCCTGCAAGAGGCGCTCAAAATCCGACATAGTTGCTTTCTCCCCCATTCACACCTCCGTTTTACCCTCTGGGCAACCAGGGTAGACTCCGGAAATGTCGCGGCTGCGGCGCAACTCTTCAAGGTGCTCGACCTGAGCGCGATCGAGGGTATTCACCTTGCCCAACAGCCGCGCTGTCAGGATGATTTTCGCCGCGTGTTCGAGACTCTCCATTCGAATTCGCGCCTCTTCCAAGGTAGATCCCAGCGTTACCGCGCCGTGATTTGCAAGGATCAAGGCATCGTAACCGGCCACGTAAGGCTCGACCACATTGCCAAGGTCTGGAGTGCCGGGAGTTGCGTACGGAACGAGCGGCACGTGTCCCACCTGATAGATCAACTCCGGCAGAACGCAGTCTTCGAATGCGAGTCCCGCAACGCCGAATCCAGTAGCGACCGGAGGATGCGCATGTACCACAGCACCGACATCCGGTCTTGCTCGTAGGATTCGCAAATGCATGTCCAACTCACTGGAAGGAGTGCGATAACCACGCACGCATGTCCCGGACAGGTCGACCTCAACGATGTCCTCGGCGGTGAGTCCGCACTTCAAAGTGCCGCTTGGCGTGACGAGAGCCCGATCTATCCCCGACCTCACCGCGACATTGCCGTCAGCCCCCGCAATCAGCCCCGCATCGTGAAGAGCTCGGCAACACTCCGCTATTTGTCTACTCGTTTCGCGTCGCATCAGCTCTCGGTCGACGAGTGAACGGTTTTGCCTCCGACCAGCGTCCGCTCGATCTTCCCCACCAATTCCCAACCGGCGAACGGCGTATTGCGACTCTTCGAGAAAAACTTCAGCGGGTCCACCTTCCAGCGCTGCTTTGTGTCGAATACTACCACATCTGCCGCCGCACCTACCGATAATGTCCCTGCCGGCAGGTGAAATACCCTGGCCGGTGTCGTGCTCATTCGCGCTATCAATTCCGGCAACGTTAACTCGGATTTGCCGACCAGTTCAGTGAGGCAGATTCCCATTGCTGTCTCGAGGCCAATAACGCCCATGGCAGCGTCATCGAAGTCGCGCTCTTTCAACTCATAATGGTGCGGGGCGTGGTCGGTAACGATCATGTCTATCGTGCCGTCTCTCAAACCTTCTCGAACCGCATCCACATCCGTGTCTTCGCGCAACGGAGGATTCATCTTGGCGTTTGTATCGTAGCCCTCGCACGCCCTGTCCGTGAGCGTCAGGTGGTGTGGCGTAACCTCCGCCGTGACATTCACACCGCGTTCTTTCGCGCGCCTGATGAGATCCACCGTACCGCGACAAGACACGTGGCATATGTGTGCGTGTCCACCAGTCAATTCGGAAAGGAAGACGTCGCGTGCAACGAGTATTTGTTCAGCGGCCGCTGGAATCCCTTTCAAGCCGAGACGACTCGATACCAGGCCCTCGTGCATCACGCCACCGGACACGAGTTCCGGATCCTCGCAATGATCTGCTATCGGTACGCCGAAAGTGAGAGCGTACTCCAGGGCGGTGCGCATACGGTGGCTGGACACCACGGGATGACCGTCATCGCTGAACGCCACAGCGCCCGCTTGGACCAATTCACCAAACTCCGCCAGGTGTTCGCCTTTTTGCCCCAGCGTAATTGCACCATACGGGTAAACGCGTGCCGCCCCCGCAGCCTCCCCTTGCTTGACGATAAAACCGACGGTAGCCTGGTTGTCGGTCACGGGATCCGTGTTCGGCATCGCGCATACGGAAGTGAAACCTCCGGCCGCGGCCGCACGGGCGCCGGTTTCGACGGTCTCAGAGTCCTCGAGCCCAGGCTCTCTGAAGTGAACGTGGACGTCCACCAAACCAGGCGCGACCACCTTCCCCGACACGTCCGATATTTCTGCGCCGTCCGGAGCACCAAGCCCTCGACCGAGCGCTTCGATCTTGCCGTCGACCAGAAGCAAATCCGCTACACTGTCGTGGTCCTGAGACGGGTCAATCACCCTGCCCCCCTGAAGCAACAGCGGTTTCATTCGGCATCCTCCCTACCACGGCCTTTCGCGGCTTCGGCCAACTCGGGTTTTCCTCCGGCGAGCAAGTAGAGGATCGCCATTCGCACGGCGACTCCGTTCGTCACTTGTTGCAAGATTACGCTGTGCGGACCGTCGGCTACCTTCGAATCGATTTCGACGCCGCGGTTCATCGGTCCGGGGTGTAGTATGACGATGTCCTTGGGAGCTCTTTCCAAACGCCCCACGGTCACTCCGAAGACACGGTAATACTCGCGAAGCGAGGGAATATATCCGGCCTGCATCCTCTCCAGTTGAAGCCTGAGGATGTTGAGAACGTCCGCCCACTCAATGGCCTCCTCTATCCGCCGGAACACGGATACTCCAAGCCCTTGGAGGCCGACGGGCAACAACGAAGCCGGCCCGCACACAGCTACCTCGGCGCCGAGCTTCAACAGTCCCCAGATGTTGCTGCGGGCCACCCTGCTGTGCAGGATGTCGCCGCAGATACAAACCTTGAGCCCTTCTATACGACCCAGCTTGTCGCGGATGGTCAGCATATCGAGAAAGGCTTGAGTGGGATGTTCGTGCTTTCCATCGCCTGCGTTTATGACGTTGGAAGGTATCCTCTCAGCAAGGAAGGCAGGTGCGCCCGAAGACGGATGCCGGATCACGACCATGTCGATCCGCATGGCTTCGAGGTTTCTCGCGGTGTCGACGAGACTCTCGCCCTTCTGCACTGACGACCCCTGAGCGGCCACGTTCACCGTGTCGGCCGAAAGCCGTTTCTCCGCGAACTCGAAGGAGATCCTCGTCCTCGTAGACGCCTCGAAGAACAGGTTGACTATGGTCTTGCCGCGGAGCGCGGGGACCTTCTTGATCGCTCGCTCACTCACCTCCTTGAACGGTTCCGCCGTATCCAAAACCAGACGTAGCTGGTCGGGCGTGAGCTGCTCCAGTCCCAAAAGGTCCTTGCCGAGAGCCACCTGGGTCACTCTTCCGCCTCCTTGACGAGTTCAACTGCGTCCAACCCATCGAGTTCCTCGACGAGGACGTCCACCCGCATGCCTGGTGGAGTTCTTTCCACCTCCCCCACAATGTCCGCCTGGATCGGTAGTTCTCGTTCGCCCCTGTCGACCAGTACGGCCAAACCGATTCGCGCAGGACGACCGAAGTCTGCAAGTTGGTCGAGTGCCGCTCGCACCGTTCGGCCGGTATACAGGACATCGTCGACGATCACCACACACTTACCTTCGAGATCGAACGGGATTTTTGTCTCGCCTACTATCGGGCGGGGTCCGACCGTCTGGAGGTCATCGCGATAGAGGGTGATGTCCATGGCTCCACAGGGTACTTCGACACCTTCTTGCTGAGCGATCAGTTTTGCCAACCGTTCCGCCAGTTCCGCACCGCGACGCTGGATGCCCACGAGCACCAGCTTGTCCGTTCCTCCTGCCAGCTCTACCACCTGCGTTGACATGCGCATGAGTACCCGCGCGATGGCTTTAGCATCGAGGAGGGATTGTCGATTTGATTTTGTCATAGGCTTGTGCGGCAAGATAAGGGGCGGGGCGGTAGGGCGGTAGGGCGGTAGGACACAATCTTTGCGGCAGATGTATTGTGGTGCTGCAAATGATGATGTGGGACCCGTCGACGGGTCTACCACAGATCCGCCGGCTAT
>CAZOJI010000009.1:100430-106073 GCA_964580055.1 uncultured Gemmatimonadaceae bacterium
AAGGAGAGGTGTCCGAGTGGTTGAAGGAGCCGGTCTCGAAAACCGGTGAGCCCGTAAGGGTTCCGTGGGTTCGAATCCCACCCTCTCCGTATCGTTTCTCCAATCACCGCAGTCCCGGCCGGTCCGTAACACTCGTAGAAACCGCTGCCGGGCGCTGGATGACCGGAGTACGGTTCTCCAGCACCATCGCTCAGGGCAGTATTGCGTCACCTCGCACCGCCGCCAGGCACCGATGAAGGTCTCGCGGTATGCGGCCGTGTTCAGAGCACGTGGTCGATGGAGGGCGGTACGCTGGCTGCCTGGTTAGATTTCCGCCCATGACCGGCATCGCTTCGGACCATGACCTACTCGCGGGATATCCGGTCTCTATCGAGATTCCGGTGCAGTGGGGCGAGTTGGACGCATATGGTCACGTCAACAACACCGTGTTCTTCAGGTACTTCGAGTCTGCCCGGATGGCTTATCTGGAGAATTCCGGCCTTCTCGAGCACTACGACCGTGAGCGCATAGGCATAATTCTCTACTCCACTGAATGCCGGTTCAGGGCGGCGCTTTTTCACCCTGACTCCGTTCTGGTGGGCGCTCGGACAATTCAGATCGAGAGCGATCGTTTTGTGATGGGATACGCTGTGGTTTCTCGGTCGCAAGGCAGACTAGCTGCCGACGGCAGAGCCACCCTGGTGTGGTTTGACTACAATACCGGGAAGAAGGTGACGCTTCCCGATTCCATCAGAGCGAAGATACAGGATCTGGAGTGCGAACCGGACCAATCGAATCCACCGAACGATACATCCATATAGGAACGCGAATTCACATGACGGACCATAGCGACAGAATCCTCGAAACCGACGAAGCGGTCCTCGATCTGCTGCGAGAGTCGAAAAGGATCGCCGTGCTGGGCATAAAACCGGAATCGCATATCGCCAAACCGGCGTTCCAGGTTCCCAAATACCTCCAGGACCTGGGATATGAGATAGTTCCCGTACCCGTTTACTTTCCCGGCGTGAAGGAGATCCTGGGCGAACCCGTAGTTAGGGCAGTGGCGGACATCCCGGGAGACGTGGATATCGTGGACGTGTTTCGGAAGCCCGACGACATCCCGGCGCATCTGCCGGACATAATCGCAAAGCAACCCAAAGCGGTCTGGTTTCAGCTGGGTATTCAAAACGATGCGGCAGCGAGAGAACTTGCGGATGCTGGAATAACCGTTGTACAGAACAGGTGCATGAAGATTGAAGCACAGAAACTTCCGGCGTCCTGACGGAGAAACCGGCAGCGAGGTACCATGGGCTTAGGCAGGCGCGCACTTCTCTGGGCATCCAAGCAGGACTGGCTGGGTGAGCAGTTCAGAAGGCGGACGTTCGCCAAGCGGGCGGCCGCGCGATTCATTCCCGGGGAGACTGTCGATGCAGCGTTGAGCGCCGCCGAGAGCTTCAGCAAGGAAGGGCTCACCGCGTTGGTTACGCAGCTCGGTGAAAATGTGACAACGGCGGAAGATGCCGAGGCGGTGACGGCTCACTATCTCCACGTTCTCGACAGAATCGCCGATTCGAGCCTGCCCTGTTTCATCTCGGTCAAACCGACACAACTGGGGCTCGATATCGGCCAGCGTCTCTGCGGCGACAACCTTTCGGCTCTGCTGGTACGGGCCAAAGACACCGGGAGTTTTGTCTGGGTCGACATGGAGGCCTCGGACTACGTCGACCGCACCCTGGAGCTGTTCGAATCGGCTCGCGATGAATACGACAACATTGGCCTGTGCGTGCAATCTTACCTTCACCGCACGCCGCGAGACGTCGAACGCCTAATTACTCGCAAGGCCGCCGTACGGCTCGTGAAAGGCGCGTACAACGAGCCCGCCGATCTGGCGTTCAAATGCAAGCAGGATGTGGATGCGAGCTTCCTAGCTTTGGCCGAGCGGTTGCTGGAGGCGGTGGCCGCCGGCGAGGGCGGCTTACCTGTGTTCGGCACTCACGACAAGAAGCTGCTCGATAAGGCCTTCCAGTATGCAGCCGGCTTGGGATTGGGCAAGCGATCGTATGAGATCCAGATGTTGTACGGTATTGCCAGGGAATACCAACTCGAGCTGGCTGCGTCGGGCCACGAGATGCGAGTGCTGATCAGCTACGGCGCCTCATGGTTCCCATGGTATATGCGGCGCCTGGCCGAAAGGCCCGCCAACGTTTGGTTTGTCATGCGGAGTGTCTTCTCCAGGTAGGCAGCAGCACTGGCGTATCGTAAGATCGAGGTGCGTGGCACTGCGGGCGCAGTGTCAAAAAAGGCCGCCAGCCGGCGGATTACGTCAATTGGCCGCGGCGCTCCCGAATCCGACCACAAAGACGAAATGCTCCCACGTTTCCGCGCGCGATCCCCCGCCCAGACGGGTGCGGTCTACCTTGTACCCAATTCCCAGCCAGATTGGCGTTGTAGTGACCTCCCACCTCAACAATCCCTTCACCCCCTGTCCTCCGTCGAACCCCTCTGCCGCACTCACGTCCCCCGAGAGGACATACCACAGCTCCAGGCTGCTGGTGAGCCGTGGCGACCCCAGCCGTGCTCTCGTACGGACCCTCCCCTCCCATAGTACCCACCGTTCCGTCGTCCCGGTTCTGATGACGCTTCTGATGTGCGGACCGAATCTCAGTGCGAGCCACGGGAAGGCGCGCAGCGACAGGAGGGCTTCACCCTCTATTATGTCCCTGCCCGCTCCCGCGCCGGCAGGAGTGACGGAACCCTCGAGGTATTTGAGCCCGACACCCAGACGTCCGAACGAGATTGCCGCTTGCGCGCCGCCTGTGAATCCGGAAGACCGTTCGATTCCGGATGCGCCTTCCGCGTTGAGGTACGTGGATTGAAGTCCGCCGCCAACCGAGAACCGCAAACCTGCTTGGGCATGGAACGGCGACGCCACCAAAATCGACGCACCGACGAAGCCGATCACTCGCCGCGACATGGTGCGTCTCACTGTTCCCGTAACTCCACGACCGTTGGCGCCCCTGCTTCGACCACCATCCGTATGTTAGCGATGCGGCTGGCGTTCTCCGACACAACATTGTCGAGCCGTTCCCTCCAGTCTTCGCGCAGTTCTCTGTTCGCCTCCACATTCGCAGTGATCATCTCGCCGGGACGCCTCCAAACAAAGCCCGCCAAACCACCCAGGCTCACAGCTCCACCGACGAGGAACCGAGTGGCTGCCAGATCGGCGTCGGGAGCGATTGCGCTGGGCAGCAGCATTACCGCTCCGCCGATGAACAATCCCCCGAACAGGGTCTCGAAGCCTTGGCCGCCGCTGGTTCGTTCGGGCAAGAGGAGCGAATCGGCCGGCGCAGGAGGATGCGGTATCGTGTCTTGCTGCACGGTCGAAACGTCCAGAGGGAATCTCGTGGACCGCAGCGATACGCCCCCTGGGCGCCTGGAAGTAACCGCAAGCGTGTAATCTCCGTCGTCAGGCCGGCGCCCCAGTGAGTCGAGTCCATCCCATGTCACTACGAGGCTGTCGCTCACAGGGCCGTCGTACACCAGCCGTACCAATGAGCTGTCCTCATCGAAGATCTCGACCACGGTCCCGAGAAACGAACTGGCGTAAAGGGACACCGGGATGTGTCCGGATCCGACCCGAAACGCGGTTCGTGGAGGTACAACCACGGTGAGTGCCTTGGTTTCTCGTCTCACCGCCTCGAAAATATCGGTGACGCCCGGCTCGAAGACCAAGGGATCGGGCTTCCTGCGTGTATCGAACAGCACGAGCTGTTGGAAGAGTGCCTCAGCGGAGTCGGCCTCGCCGCGGTAGTACTCAGTGGCCGCCAGGTAGATGAGCGCTCGAGCGTAGTCTTCGCCCGGTATCCCGGAACCAGGGGTGGCTCTGAGTGCACGGCGCAGGGAGGCCGCAGCAGCTTCGAACTCGAGTTCACCGTAGGCCCGGACACCCTGTTCCACCAAATCCGTAGCTGTTTGCGCAGATATTGGTGCCTGACAGACGGTCGTCGCGATCGCTACCGAGAGCAGTAGCGCGCGGAAGCGGGTCACGGCTGGCGGGGCCTTAGGACTATGTCGGTTATCCGGCGTTGTCTGCCGGAGAAGATCTCGATCTCTGCTTCGTAGGGCTCGAACCCTTCGCGCACGACGCGGATCGCGTGCACGCCCGCCGCGATCGCAAGGCCGGCCTGAGGTGTGTTACCGACGAATTCACCGTCGACATATACCCTGCCCCAAGGCCGAGCATTGATGAACAACTCACCCGGCGGAGCCGGCTCATCGGGAGTGGTGGCCACCGGAGCAGGCTGCGGGAGCGCAGGCGTCACGACGGGTTGCCCGGTTCGCTCGGGAGGCGTGGCCGGCGTTGTCGATGCATCAGGTGTGGCTATCGACTGTCTCGGCGAAGCCGGATTCTCCGCAGCGACATCAGTAGGTGTGGCGTCATCCCCGATCCGATCAGTTTGAGCTGTGCCTGCAGGTTCCAATCGCTCCGTCATCACGGGCACCGAATGGTCAGATCTACCGGCACCGAGCCAGAAGTAGATTGCCACCGCGGAGGCAATCACGGCCGGTGCGCCCAGCCACCACAGCCAGCGCAGGCGCCGCCTTGGCGAGTCTATTACGAATACGTGTGACGGCCGGCTGGGCCGGCTCTCGGGAGTGATCGGTGCGGTGTTCGTGCGGGGAGCCCAATCGCGACGCAGCATGGCCACGAAGTCGAGGACCGTGGCAAACCGGACGGCAGGAGTTTTACCGAGGGCCCGCTGTACGGCATGGCTGACGTGGTCGGGGATATCCTCAACCAGGTTCTTCAGCGGTTGCAGCACCTCGGCGCTGTGCATCCGCTCCATCTCTTCAGGCGAGTCGCCGACAAAGGGTAGTGTGCCGGTGAGGCATTCGTACGCGACCACGCCAAGCGAGTATTGGTCGGCGCTGCCCCCTACCGACCGGCCACGAAACTGCTCCGGAGCAATGTATTCCGGACTACCCGCAAAGGCCCTCGCGTTGCCTTGTTCCGCGCACGGCCTGAGTGCGCTCATCACGCATGCGTCGCTGACCATAGCCCATCTGTCCGCATCAACCAAGATATTGTCAGGCTTGACGTTACCATGTGTAACACTGCGCCGGTGCAGGTAGTCGAGGGCGCTGGCGACCTGCTCGAGGATTCTCTGGCACGTATCCAGATGCAACGGGCCGGACTCTCTGAGAATATCCGTGAGGGAGCGTCCCTTGATGTATTCCATCGAATACCAAAGCAACGCTTTTGTATGACCGAACCCCAATATCGGTACTATGTGGGCATGTGACAGCGACGCCGCCAGCTCCGCTTCCCTCTCGAATGCCGCCAGATCGACGTTCATGCCGCGTTGCAGTGGTATGACCTTGAGAGCTACGAGCCGGTTGGTACCGACTTCGTCAGCGAGGTATACGGAAGAACGGGAGCCATGGCGGAGCAGGACATTGATCTGGAACTGCCCCTCGAGTTCCCGTTGTACGGTTTCCTGGACCTCGTCTACCGCGGACTTGTCCACGGCGACACTTGACGATGCACCCGGCACGAAGCCGCACAGAACACATTTTCCAGTGTCCTCGTCCAGGTTGCCGATAGCACAGCGGGGGCAGGTCATGTCGTAATATTACGAAAGATTCATGCCTGTGTCACGGGGG
>CAZOJI010000010.1:0-101524 GCA_964580055.1 uncultured Gemmatimonadaceae bacterium
TCTACCGTACGGGCTCTATCTCAAAGACCTTCACTGCCGTGCTGTTGATGCAGCTCGTGGAACGCGGCGTGGTGGCGCTGGACGATCCGGTAGTGGACCACTTTCCGGAGTTTGCCCAACTCGAGGGACCGGAGGAACAGGTTCGCGCGATTACGTTCAGGCAGCTCGCCAGCCACACCGGCGGACTGGTCCGCGAGCCCGAGCTGCCGCTGGCCGCATCGGGGCCGCTTGCAGCATGGGAGTCCAAGGTGATTGCCTCGATACCCACGACCTCGCTTCAGTCGGAGCCGGGAAGCGAGTACTCGTACTCGAACATCGGTTTCGGAATTCTGGGTTTGGCTCTGTCGCGCGCCGCAGGGCGCTCATTCATGGATCTAGTGACCGACCTGATCTTCGAGCCGCTGGGAATGACACAAAGCACCTTCGTACTGACACCGGAAATAGAACCGTTCATGTCAATCGGTTACGCGAACCGGCGGGACGGAACCATTGACGCCGAGTACCCCGCCCGCGAGCATGCCGGGCGTGGTTACAAGGTCCCGAACGGCGGCGTCTATTCCACAGTTGGAGACCTGGCGCGCTTCGCGGCGGCGCTGAGCGGCGCGTCGCCGTTCACGATTCTGTCGGTCAGGGCAAGACGCGAAATGCTCACCATCCAGACACCCGAGGACTCCACCCGCGGATACGGGCTGGGCCTGTCCATCCGCACTACCGATAACGGTGTTCGACTCGCGGGTCACGGCGGATCGGTGGCAGGCTACAACGCCCACGTGGTGTTCAATCCGGAGACCGAGATCGCCGTGATCCTGCTGCGCAACTACGGCAGAGGAAACACGAATCTCGGCGAGGCGGCGCAGGGCCTGCTGGCGGAGCTGGCGGATATGGCTCTCCGCTGCCTCTCACCCACCTCGCCCCTCCACCCCGGGGAGCGGTAGGCAGGGAGCGGGGCAGGACGCCTCCAGGTGAGCGCCAGAGTGGGTAGCACCCCACTCGAGGAGCTTTCACTACCTGGACTTGGCCCCGCTCCCCGCTCCTCTTCATCCGCCCCTAACGCGACTATTGGTTGAGCGCCAGAAACATCAACGCCACCTGCTTCATACCCACGAACAGCCCGTCGATCTCGGCCTCCTCCTCGAGCGTGTGGCCGCCGCGGCTGTAGGTGCGGCCCAGGCTTATTGCCGGAATGCCCTTGCGGATCGCGATGTTGGCGTCGGTTACGCCCCACTGGTTGAGCCTGGGTTCAACCCCCAGATATGTCAGCACGTCCTCCGCCGTGCGCACCAGAGTGGAGTTGCGTGCACCGGGAATCTGAGCTGCCGGGTCGTCCCTGCGAGAGATCTCCACTTCCACGCCTTCTTCCTCCGCCGCTCTCCGGGCGATTTCATCGATCCGGCTACCAGCCGCCTCGAGCTCCTGCTGGTCATGCGATCGCAGATCCGCGTAGAACATGGTTTCCTGCGAGACAGCGTTGCGCGCGTGGCCCCCGCGTACCAGGCCGATGTTGATTACGGTCCACTTGTCTCTGGGCTCGGCAGGTACCGGGATCTCGTAGATCTCCTGGATCGCCTTTGCCATTGCCAGGTTCGGGTTGGGAATCCCCTTGCTCCTGAGAGTGTGGGCGCCAGGCCCCCGGAACGTGACCCTCCGTCCTCCGAACCCGAACGCGCCGTAGGTGATGCCGCCGAGGCCGCCGTCGAGCGCGATCACCTTGTCGTAGTCGGTCTGAGTGTTGTTGAAGTGGTACTTCATGCCGGTCTTACCCATCTCTTCGCCCGCGGTCATGAGGAAGTAATAGTCGTTGACGGGCTCGAAGCCGGCGTGTTTGAGCGCACGCAGCGTCCAGAGCAGGTTGATGCAACTCGCGGTGTTGTCGCCGATGCCGGGTGCCTTGAGCACGTTCCCTTCGCGAATCACCTGAATGTCCCACAGTTCTTGGAACACCGTGTCCATGTGTGGGGCGAATACGGTCTTCTCGCCGTTTCCGGATCCCCTCCAGACGGCGACCACGTTGCCGCCGCCGTCGATGCGTATGTCCTCGAGTCCCTGAGCCTCGAATTGCTCGACGAAGTAACGCGCCCGCTCCTCCTCATGCCCGGAGGGCGCAGGGATTTCGGTAACGTGGATCCACTCCTCGATGATGTTGTCCCTGTTCTCCTCGATATACGCGAACACGTCGCTGGCGAGAGGAGTGGCTGCGATCTCCGGCGTGAAGAGAGACCCCTGGCCGGTCAGGGGAGCCGCCAAGGCGGCGAGAAAGACACCGAGCGATACGAGAGTGTTTTTCATCGAAGAAACCATCCGAAACAATTGAAGATCTGTGCTTGTCGGCTTGCGATCTAGGATCGGAACCCGGCGGTCTTCAGCCGGGAACTGAAGTCTGCAAAAAGCCTTCACACTGCATTCCGTACACTGCAATATCAGTTGATATGTTCGTTGTCCGCCACCCTTCGGTTCACTGGCCCTTGCCCACAGCGCGTCCAACAACCACCGTGATGTTGTCCCGCCCTCCTCCGGTCAGAGCGGCTTCGACGAGCTGATCGCATGCCGACTCGGCGCTTGTGGCATTCTGCAGATAACCGTTGATCTCGTCGTCGGAGACGTGTTTTGTGAGCCCGTCGGTGCAGAGCAGCAGTGTATCTCCCCACTGCAGGTCGATCAAACCCACGCTCGGTTTGAGTTCGCCCCCGACGGCGCTGGACAGAGTGTTCACCAGGCTGGAGCGTGAGGCCTGCTCTTCAGTCATCACACCCTGGTCGATCATCAACTCAGCCACTGTCTGGTCGCGTGTAATCTGGCGCAGCCGGCCCTTGCGCAGGTAGTAGGCTCGGCTGTCCCCCACGTGTACGATGTAGACGCGAGGCCACGAAGAACTGGTCCTCGTTCTGCTCCCGCACCTTCCCGGCATGGGTTCTACCGCAAGTGTCGATGGTGCCCGCCGTGTTCAGCAACTCACTTTGTTCCATGATCTGTCCGCCGTTGTTCTCACCACCTCCGATAAGTCCACAACGGCCACTCCCGGCACCAGCACACTCAGCGATTGTGTATTCGAAATCCAGTCGAACGTAGCCGACCCGGTCGCGAAGCCCCGAGACGCGACCTCCTCCCCAGAGGCCGCGCTCCGCCTCCACGACAACGATGCCCGGTTCAGCCTGCAGCGCCGACACGGCGGCGTTCCACCGCACGGTCGATACAACCCACAGTACTCCTACAATCAAAACAACCATGCCTGCTGCCGCCCACGCCACTTTAGGGGCGGCTCCGCGCGTGACGGGGCGATCGGTGGTGAGGACAGTCTCGAGACACTCTTGCAGCAGCGGCAGCGCAGCTTCGAATGGAGCGGAGTCACCCTCGAACTCGTCAAGGGCAGAGCCGAAGTGAAGGTGAATCGTTTCGAGTGTTGCCTGGAGCTTCTCGATCAGCGGGGTCGGATGTTGCCCGTTGACCACGGCGGCCAGCAGCGCCTTCGGCCCTTGTTCAACGAGAACCGTACGCTCGCCTACGCTGAACGTTCGCAGGCCGCCGTCGCCAACCTCAGCGGTGCCAAACGAGTCCTGAACGAAGTCGCGAATAGCCGTGACCATACCCGATATCAGGTCTGCGTCCTGAGCTTCGAGGTTCTCTGCCGTCGCGTGACAGAGCAGGAGCCCTGTCTCGCCGTGAATCAGAAAGACCTGTTCGACCCTGTAGACCAGAGCGTGCTTGATGACGATCTGCGGGTATGGGACTCCGGTGCGCCACGCTTCGATGCGCCACTTGAGACCTCGCAGGGACAGACTATGTTCGATCGCCTGACGGGGCGTGACGTTCCAGCGGTGTGGGGAGCGGGGGATGTTCATCGCGTGTTCGCTAGTTGCGCTGCCGGTCAATCTGCCATCGATGATCGGCGTCGCGCAATTCCCGACAACGTGAGGTAGTTCGGGTACAAAGAACAACTCGGCGATCTTTCAGCATGATCACAAAGGCTCCCCAGCATTCTTCGCGTTCTACCCGGTTTGCTTGCGTGTTTGTGAGGCGGGCGATACAACACCTCAGTCGTTGGCCTCATAGCCAAACGCTCCCTCGCAAAGACCTCACTCAACGTGATATTTTCGATGATCCGCGTAAGGAGAATCGCTATGTTATTTGTCAAGCCGACCGTACGATCCGCATTCTCATCGTTGCTCTCGGCCGCAGTACTCGTTTTGGCCGCGTCGACTTCGTTCGCACAAGAGGTCCGTACTCTATCCTACGGGGAACCGCAGGATGTGGGTATGTCCCCAGCGGTGCTGGCCGGTGCGGTGGGTGTCTACGAGGAGGCGGTTGCGCGCGGCGACGTGGTCGGCGCCGTGGTGCTGGTAGCGCGGCGGGGCAGGGTTGTCGTCCATGAGGCGCTGGGGATGCGTGACAAGGAGCGCGGGTTGCCAATGGAACGAAATACATTGTTCCGCATGGCTTCCAACACGAAGCCACCGGTGGCGACGGCGGTCGCGCAGCTCGTGGAGCAGGGAAAACTAAAGTACACCGATCTGGTCCGCAGCTACATACCCGAGTGGGATAACTATCGGGCAGGGTTCATTTCCGTCGATCACCTGCTGTCGCACACGGGCGGGCTGCGGTTCGAAAGTCTGTTTCTGGAACCGCTGGAGGAGAAGCCAACTCTGCAGCGTGAGTCAGCGCGGTTCGGCGCGTTGGGCGCAGTCGTGCTTCCGGGAACGAGCTACAGCTACAGCAATCCGGGCTACAACACCCTCGGTGCGCTGGTCGAAATCACCTCGGGTCAGCTTCTACACGGATATCTCGAGGAGGCGATCTACGAGCCGCTGAGAATGGAGGACAGCTACAACTACGTGGACGGCGATGACGTTGACGGAAAGCTGGACCGCATGGGGCCAGCCTACTACCGGCGTGGCAACGACGGCGACTGGGAGCCGGCCGGAACGCCGGGAGGGCCGGTTGCTTATCCGTTCGCGCGCGCGTCCGGCGGGATGATCTCCACGACGTGGGATTACGCGATCTTCGCCCAGACGATGCTCAACGGCGGCATCTACAACGGCGAACGGATCTTGCGGGCCGAGACGGTTGAGCTGATGACAGCCCCGAAGGTGCAGATATCGGAGGGAAGCGCCTACGGTTACGGCTGGCGACTCGTGGACGGTACATTCGGGCACAGCGGGTCGGACGGCACCAATGCCTGGATCGATCCCGAGCGCGAGATCATCGGCCTCGTGTTCACGCAGACGCCACGTGGCCGCCCGTCCATCGACAGATTCCGTGCGATGGTGAACCTGTCGATCGAGGAGCGGTGAGGGGCGGGCGTTCGGCTGGCCAGGTGACTCCCGAGCATTCTCGCTGATTACTCGTACCTCAACGTCTGCACCGGCTTTACCCTGCTCGCGGGAACATGGTTGGCTCATTTGGTCTCTTTGAGACGACTCTGTTACGGCGTCCCACACGGGCGCGCTCAGTCGGTATCTGCCTCAAGAGGTCGACCGTCAAGCGAGCGTACAGCCTGCTTTTCCCGACCGGCCCGGGGTTCGTTCCCAAGTCCGCCCTCATTTCGTCGAATACGGCGGGCAGCTCATCACCCCGACTTCGTTTGGACTCCTTGGGCAGCAGTCCGATCGGAAGCGTGTGGTGACGCCGGCCGAGGCTCATGAAAATGTGTCTTTCGCGAGGAGCTTCCGGATACAGGTGGAAGGCACATCATTGAGCTGTAAGTTGTTTCCGAGTGATACGAGAATTTCATGATGAAGGTTGCGTCTGACGGGCGGCGAAAGCATAAAGAGATAGCATCTTGATTACGTGAACCATCTGTACTTCAGGAGAATTCATGAATCTGAACGGCGCAGTCGCAATAGTAACCGGAGGAAGCGAAGGAATAGGCAGGTCCATCGCGGAAGCTCTCGAATCCGAGGGTGGGATCGTCACAATCACCGGCAGACGCGAGGAGCTGCTGCGTGCCGCCGCCGAGGAGATAGGCGTGGAGTGGATCGCTGGGGACGTTGGTGTAGAAGCGGACGCGAAACGAACCGTCGCGTCGGTGGTCGAGAAGCACGGCCGGCTCGACATCCTGGTGAACAATGCGGGCTTCGGGCTCTCCAAACCGCTCATCGAGATGGAGTTGAGTGAGCTGGAGGGTGTATACCGCACCAACGTGTTCGGCGCATTCCTGATGGCACGTGAAGCTGCTCGGCAGTTTGTGAAGCAGAGCAGTGGCGAGCTCATAAACATCTCTTCCACCTCGGGTCTCAAAGGCGGAGGCGGCAGCACGGCCTACAGCTCGTCAAAGTTCGCGTTGAGGGGCATGACCGAGTGTTGGCGCGACGAGCTGCGGCGCCACGACGTTCGTGTGATGCTCGTCAATCCCAGCGAGGTGCAGACGAGTTTCTTCTCCAAGTTGGGTCGTGAGAAACAGTTCTCTGAAAAGAAGCTGCGCGGTAAGGAGATTGCCGACGCAATCATCGGCGCGCTCAAGGTGGACAATCGCGGGTTCGTACCGGAGTTTTCGGTGTTTGCGACGAACCCGTTCTAGAGCCAGGAGCGAAAATCTCCAATCTCGATGTTGCGGACTTCGCTCCGCTCACCGGCCAAACCGATTCTCACCTTTGTTCTACTGAAGACGCCGCCCCGTTGGGAGCGCGTGTTCACAGGGAGGTCGTCGAGCCGTTTCTCGAGCTGAAAGCCGCCGCGCGGGCCGAAGGGTTCGATCTCGCGATCCTCAGCGGGTTCCGTGACTTCGAGCGGCAGCTTGGGATCTGGAATCGCAAGGCGAGCGGGGCGCAGGCGGTGTTGGACAGCAATGCGGATCCCCTCGATATCTACAGCCTGAGTGAAGAAGAACTCGTCTTTGCCATTCTCAGATGGTCGGCATTGCCGGGGGCTTCCCGTCACCATTGGGGAACTGATCTGGACGTCTTCGATGCCGCGGCCAAGCCCGAGGGCTACGCGATAGAGCTTCTCCCCGAGGAGGTGGATTCCGGTGGGATGTTCGGCCCGCTGCACGATTGGCTGGATCGGCGAATCGCAGCGAAAGCTGCGTTCGGATTCTTCAGGCCGTACGAGCGCGACTTGAACGGCGTGGCTCCCGAGCGCTGGCATCTGAGTCATGCCCCTGTGGCTGCAAGGTTCGAGCAACTGCATTCAGTCGATGTTTTGAGGGATACGCTTCGCCGTGCGGACCTCGCGCTCAAGGATGCCGTCCTGCTATCGCTCGACGAGATCTGCGAACGCTTCGTAACGAACATCTGCAGGGTGCCGGAATGAACCGTAGACCGCGTGAGGAGATCGGGACCATCCCTTGGAACCCGGCCATCTATGGGCGCTCGAACCTGGGCAACCCTTTGGAGTACTGGCGCCCCAGTGGGGACTGCGATCTCCTCATTCATGCAGGCATTCACGGTGAAGAGGCGGAGACCACGATCGCGCTCTCCCGCGCCCTGCGGCTCTTGCCGGAGCCGTCCCCACATTGTGCCGTTGTATTGGCGGTTAATCCCGACGGGTTGATCCGCGGTACCCGCGGCAATGCGGCCGGAGTCGATCTGAATCGGAATTTTCCAACGTCCGACTGGCGGCCGGACCCCGTCCATCATCGCTCGACCCTGGAAGATCCCAGGGACGTACGTCTGAGTCCGGGCGCCGGTCCCGGTTCCGAACCGGAGGTCAAGGCGCTCGTCAGACTCATAGATGATCTCAATCCCCGGGAGGTTGTTGCATTGCACGCCCCGCTGGCGTGCATCGATGACGCGAACCAGGGCCGCCTGGCTCACTGGTTGGCTGACAAGACGGGGCTACCTCTGGTGGCGGACGTGGGGTATCCAACGCCGGGTTCTTTCGGCACCTGGGGAGGTGAAAGGGACCTCCCGGTCATAACCTATGAGTTTCCTCTCACCACTACCGACGCGCTGGTTCGCGAACACGTGCCGGTGCTCGCGGAGCTGCTCGCAGGCGAGGCTCAATGGTCCTGAATTACATCTGGATTGCCTTTTTCCTGATCTCGCTCGTGTTGGGCCTGGTTAAACTGATCTTTTTCGGTGACACCGAGGTCTTCACCGAGATGGTCAACAGCACCTTCGAAATGGCCGGTGTGAGTGTCGATATTTGCCTCGGCCTAATCGGGGTGCTGACCTTGTGGTTGGGTCTGATGAAGGTGGGCGAGAAGGGTGGTGCGGTAGCCATACTCGCTTGGGCCGTCCGACCGTTCTTCAATAAACTGTTTCCCGGCGTGCCGAAGGATCATCCCGTACACGGCTCCATAGTGATGAACTACGCAGCCAATATGCTGGGACTCGACAACGCAGCAACACCACTCGGCCTCAAGGCGATGCAGGAGCTGCAGGATCTCAATCCCGACAAAGACTCTGCCACCAACGCGCAGATCATGTTCCTGGTGCTCAATACGTCGGGACTGACGGTGATCCCAATCAGCATAATGGTTTACCGTGCGCAACTGGGAGCAGCCAATCCGTCGGACATCTTTCTCCCAATTCTCCTGACCACCTTCTTTTCGACACTGGCCGGGTTGATTTCGGTGGCGGTCATCCAGAGGATCGACCTCCTGGACAAGACCGTCATGGCATATCTCGTGGCGCTCACCGCCGTGGTCTTGGGCATCATCATCTACTTCGCTCAGCTTCCTCAGGAACAGGTCGAGACGATATCCAACGTGGTCGCTAATGTTTTGCTTTTCGGCGTGATAGCGGGGTTCATATCGCTCGCAATGGTGCGAAGAGTGAACGTCTACGAAGCCTTTATCGACGGGGCCAAGGAAGGGTTCGCCGTCGTTATCAAGATCATTCCCTACCTCGTCGCAATTCTGGTGGGGATCGGCGTTTTCCGTGCGTCAGGGGCATTGGACATCCTGGTGGGCGGTATCGAGAGGGTGTTCGTCGCTCTGGGCATCAACACCGATTTCATCGAGGCACTACCCACGGCTCTAATGAAACCGCTCAGTGGAAGTGGGGCCAGGGGGATGATGGTCGACGCCATGCAAACCCATGGCGCGGATTCTTTTGTGGGGCGTCTCGCTAGCACCTTCCAGGGAGTCACCGACACCACATTCTACGCCATTGCGCTCTACTTCGGATCGGTGGGAGTGAGGAACACCCGTTACACCGTACAATGCGGCCTGATTGCGGACTTCGTTGCGATAGTCGCGGGCATATTCATCGCGTACCTGTTCTTCGGTTGAATCACGCGGCAGGTATCATCTGGACACTCACCGGGCCAACAACCATACTTGAAATGGTTTGGGGAAATCCTCTCGCGAGGTTTGTGACAACCCGCGCGCCATTCCGCGCACTTCTTTGGAGAATCTCATGCGCACAGTGATCTCGACATGCGTTCTCGCTCTACTGGCGGCGTCGTCAGTCGCCCAGGACGACCGTTTCAACGCCGAGGACGTGTTCCAACTGGAGCGGGCGATCGACCCGCAGATATCGCCCGACGGGAGCAGAACAGTCTACATGCGGGCCGGTTTCGATATCATGACCGACCGCACCCGCACCTCGTTGTGGGTGGTGAACACAGACGGCTCGGAGCACCGTCCACTGATCACGGGCCCCAACAACTACTCTTCACCGCGCTGGTCTCCCGACGGGTCGCGCCTGGCTTACGTTTCCCAGGAGGAGGGACGCTCGCAGATCTTCGTGAGGTGGATGGACACCGGGGAGGAAGCCCGGCTCACGAATCTGACGGAGTCACCGGGTGGGATATCGTGGTCGCCCGACGGTGAGTGGATTGCCTTCTCTATGTTCGTGCCGCACGATGAAGGAACGCTTTCGGCGGAGATGCCGCGAAGGCCGGAGGGAGCAGAGTGGGGGCCGCCGATCAAGGTGATAGATCAACTCAACTACAGGGCCGACGGCGCCGGTTACCTCGACGAAGGGTACGACCATCTATTCGTGATTCCCGCAGTAGGAGGGACGCCACGCCAGGTTTCCTCCGGGCCTCACGACCATGGAGGCGCCATCGAGTGGACGCGCGACGGCGGCTCTCTGATAATCTCGGTCAATAGGAGCGAGAACGTTTCGGAAGAGCCGAGAAACAGTGAAGTTTACCGTCTAACTCTCGAGGACGGCTCCTATACCCAGTTGACCGATCGGTTTGGTCCGGACGGCAATGTGCGCCTGTCTCCCAACGGCCGCATGATCGCTTATACGGGTTACGATGACACGTTTCAGGGCTACTCGGTCACGAAGCTATATGTGATGAACAGCGACGGCTCCAACAGCCGGTTGATCTCGGGCGTCTTGGATCGCGACGTAGCCAACCCGCGGTGGAGCGCCGACGGGCGCGGATTGTTCATCCAATACGACGACCGGGGCAACACCAAGATCGGCTACATGACACTCGACGGCGACGTCGAGGTGCTCGCCGAGAACGTGGGCGGGCTTTCCTTGGGTCGTCCGTATGGTGGCGGCCAGTATACCGTCGCATCCAACGGTACGTTCGCGTTCACATTGGGCACTCCGTACCATCCTGCCGAGTTGGCCGTGGGCTCACGGGGGCGAGATGTGCACCAGCTCACGCAACTGAACGACGACTTGCTCGGCCACAAGGAGTTGGGGCAGGTGGAGGAGATCTGGTGGGAATCGTCTTTCGACGGCCGCCGCATTCAAGGTTGGATCACGAAGCCGCCGGGTTTCAATGCTGCCAACGACTATCCCTTGATACTGGAGATTCACGGTGGGCCGTTCTCCAACTACGGAGACCGTTTCTCCGCAGAGAACCAGCTCTATGCCTCTGCCGGCTACGTGGTATTGTCCGCGAATCCGCGCGGTTCCACCAGCTACGGCCAAGAGTTCGGCAACTTGATCCACCACAATTATCCCAGCCAGGATCACGACGATCTCATGTCGGGCGTCGATGCGATGATCGCTCAGGGATATGTCGATGAAGACAACCTGTTCATTACTGGAGGGAGCGGTGGCGGTGTTCTGAGTTCCTGGGCGGTGGGACACACCGACCGATTCACGGCTGCGGCGGTTCAGAAGCCTGTGATCAACTGGTATTCGTTCGTGCTCAACGCCGACGGGCTCGATTTCTTCTGGCGCTACTGGTTCCCCGGGAAACCTTGGGATCACCTCGAACACTACATGGAGCGCTCGCCGCTCCATTACGCCGGCAATGTGAAGACTCCGACAATGTTGATCACCGGTGAAGTCGATTACCGCACGCCCATGTCGGAGACCGAGCAGTTCTACGGCGCTCTCAAGATTCAGGGGGTGGAGACGACCATGGTCCGCATCCCGGACGCGGGCCACGGTATTGCGAACAAACCCAGCAACCTGATAGCCAAGATCGCCTACATCCTCGGTTGGTTCGACGAGTACCGGACGGGCTCGCGGAACGTATCGTAGAGCTGGTTTGTGTCTGCATTGAAGTGGGCCGTTTCAGCAGCTTCAACCTGGGACTCATGTTGAACGTCGGGGACGGCATAGACCTCGATGCGGACCGAGCCGAGGCACTTATCAGAAGAGCATGTGAGTTGGGGTTGGAAGAGGCCTGCAACTGAGGCCTCTTCCTCAGAAAACTCGCTTCGACGGTTGAGCCCGTCGGGTTCTGAGTCGGATTGTCAGAGCGAGGTGTGTGTTCCGTCGCATAAGGGAGGGGTGTTTGTCTTCTTGCAGCCGCAGAACCCCTTCTTGCCGCTGGAGTCGGCTTTCCAGATCACCGGCTGTGGGTCATCCTCTGTGTGCACGTTGTCGCAAAAAGGTTGTCTGGTCGACTTGCCGCACGCGCACCATCTGTAGGTTCTACCGGCCTCGACATCTACCAGATAGGGTCCCTTCTGTGCTATGACTGGTTCGTTCATTCTGGTTGCCTCGAAGGTTTAGTTGACTCGTGTGGATCCGGATTGGTGTGTTCGGTTTCCTGCCACACCATCATAATGGCTGGTTCCCAGTTCAGTCCAGTTGTCCGACAGTACTACCGTTCCCGTTTCTGTACATAGGTGCCGCCACATCTGCGCGCGTCCTTGCGCGTGCGGCTCACATAAACTTCTTCTTCCCCCACAGGCATTGCCTCTGTAATCTTCAGTTCATGTCCGGACGGATCGGTTCCGAACTGCTCGCTCTCCAAGACGTTCTCGCGGGACGTTATTCGATAGAACGCGAGTTGGGTCGCGGGGGGATGGGCATCGTTTTCCTCGCTCGCGACGTTGCACTCGACAGATTGGTGGCGATCAAACTGCTGCCGCCCACATTCGCGGCCGACCCGGATCATCGAGCGCGTTTCCTAGCAGAAGCGCGTACTGCAGCCGGCTTGTCCCACCCCAACATAGTGCCGATTCACTCAGTAGAGGAGCACGGCGACTTCGTGTTCTTCGTGATGGGCTACGTCGACGGAGAGACACTGCGAGAACGCGTGGAACGGGTGGGAGCGATATCCCCGCGCTACGCCATGAAGGTAATGCAGGAAGTGGCGTGGGCGCTTGCGTATGCGCACCAGCGGGGCGTCGTGCATCGGGACATCAAGCCCGACAACATCATGATAGAGGAAGCCACCGACCGCGCCATGGTCACCGACTTCGGCATTGCCCAGGTGGGTAGAACCGGGGAAGAAGAATCATCGGGCGAGATAGTAGGCACGGCTCGGTACATGAGTCCGGAGCAGGCATGCGGCGACAAGTTGGACGGCAGGAGCGACCTCTACTCGCTGGCCGCAACCATGTTTTACGCGCTCACGGGCCGGGCACCGTTCGATGCGCCGACACTCCCGGCGATGCTGGCGCTCCAGGTCTCGAGTCCCGCACCTGCTCTTCAGGAAGCCTGTCCCGAGGCATCGGACAAACTTGGGGCGATCATTGACCGCTGTTTGGAGAAGGCGCCAGAGAACCGGATGCAGACAGGTGATGAAGTCGCGAAGGAGATTGGCGACGCGAGAGGCCGCGACCTGAGAGCGCCTCCACTAGTTCGTGGCTTCGTGCGCAACGCCGAAGTTACCACCATGGTGATCTTTGCTCTGGCTATTGGTGGCCAGAGTGCTTCGGCGGGCGCGCAGGGTTTCAACATTTCTATCGGCGGTCCCGGCATCATCGGTCTCATCCTGATCATACAACTGGTCATGCTCGCTCGCCGGCTGCTTCGTGAGGGGTATGCGTACGAAGACATCCGTGCCGCCCTACTGGCCGAGGCGGCGGTGCAAGAAGAAGAAGCAGAGATGGCCACGAAGCGGCGTTGGTTGAAGCGTTTGAATACCATGTGGCACCGTCTCTGGGCCGGGAAGTTCGGACGATGGTTCTTCGGCGTCGCGGGCACCGGCGTCAAGCCTCCGGAACGTTCGGCTCACCCGTCGGCGGACGCAACCGAACTGGTGTTGAGTCGGGCGGCCGTGGATCTCTATCGCGAGCTTCCGCCATCGGACAGGTCGCGGCTGAGTGACATGCCGCAGGTGGTGGACAAGCTCGAAAGCCAGGCCGAAAAGCTTCGTGGCAGAGAGGACAGCGGGGAGCACCTCACCGCGACGGTCGCCGCGCTCGAGAGGTTGCGTTTGGCATTGATGCGGCTTCAGGCGGGTGAGGGGTCGGTTCAGGATCTCACTCTTCATCTGCAGCACGCAAGGGATATAGGCGACCGGATCGACAGGGAGCTTGCGGGACGGGGGGAGGTGGAGGCTGCACTGAGAGGCAAATGATGAAAGACGCAGTTGAGGTGCTTCGATCAGCTCTTGCTGACAGGTGTTCGGTCGAACGCGAGTTGGGTGTGGGAGGAATGGCGGTAGTTTGCCTGACGCAAGATCTCAAACACAGCCGTAAGGTGGCGATAAAGGTCTTTCGTCGAAGGCGCGAGATACTGGCTGAACTGCAGACTAGGTGAAGCGGCGGGCCCCCTTGCCTGCTCACGGTGAGCGGCGTTGGCGAGGGCCCGCGGCATCCTCTAGTACGCCTCAATCGAGACAACACAAGCGGCATTCGCCTGTATTCGCATATCCGTCCCGTAGTGATCCAGAGCTCTCCAGTGTACAGTCCTGTTTCCCGTACCGTTACGGTATCCTGATATGGTCGCCGAAGAAGAGCGCATTCATAAAGAGCCTGTTGGTACCCCGCCAGTAGCCACGGAAGTTGGTGTTGTCGACGAACAACACGACAGTACCTCCGCCGAGTTGATCAGCGAGGACTGAAGGAGACCCGCTCAGGCGTTCGCGATTCTCCTCGGAGATGTAGCCGCTCAAGTGTGGATCGTCATCGAGCAATTTGACAACGGTGCTGTACGGGTTCTTGCTGGGAGCGAAGAACATGCTGTGGTCCCTCCACACTGGCAGGTTCCTGCGCACGTACCCGAACCCCAACGGATGAGTGATATCTACGTCCGCCTGCCAGATTGACCCACCAATGGCCTGTGCACCCTCGAAGTCGCGGGCGTCGGCGTAGCGACGCCGCGGTGTCTCACCTTCTTCATCCTCCGCCTCCTCGTCAGCGGGCCGCCCCATTCCCGGAGCTTCGATGTTGGGGGTGAGTCCATTGCGGGTGGCCCAGGCGGCAGCGGCCCTCTGTGCGATCAACGTGCCACCGCCTCGGACCCAGTCCTTCAAATCATCGAGTTTGTCACCGGAGAAGAAGCTCAGATCTCCAGACACGAGCACGAGTACATCGTAATCGGACCAGGTTACGCGGCGCAGGTCGTTTACGTCCACCTTGGTCACCGGCATGGCTACGCGCTGATCCAACAGGTGCCACAACTGACCTGCTTCATAAGAGGATATCCCCTCTCCCATCGGTATCAATACACTCGGTACGCGGACGGGTCGGAAGTTGCCGCTTCCCAAGTCGATCCCTTCGACCGATTTGCCCGTCCTAGCGGCGTGAATCGGCACCCGCACATCGCGTGCGACGTCGCGGACTATCGTGAAGAGCGAGTCGGGACTCACATGCTGCGTGCTCACCGGCAGCGATATCGAGCCACGTGGGAATGAGACTTCTCCACCCGTGGTGCGCGCTGTAAAGGGACTGAATGCGGCCTCGGCGCGCACTCCCGCCGCCTGTAGCTCCTGCAAGGCGCGTGGTGCAGCAGAATTGCTCCAGTCGATCAGATAAGCGATCCCGCTCCTTTCGACGGTGAAGGGACCTCCCATAGACGGTACTTCGGCGAGTCGATCTCCCTGCGGTAGGCCCCTTCCTCGGAGTGGGTAATCGGGCATGCCGTATGCCAGACTGATCGTCCATGTCGACGCGTCGTAGAACACGCTGTCAGGAAACGTGTCGGTGCGCTCGAAGGCGGAACGCGCAAGCCGATACATAGGTTGTCTGGCCGGCACCACCCAGGCACTGCCGGGTTCGAAGTCTACTTCGTCGCCCGTGATCATCGTGGCGAGCTCGTAAATCTCCACGTGGTGCCTGAGCAGAAGATCAATGAACTCACGGTTCAAGGTGGGGTTGTCGGGGTATCCGAACACCCAGCCTTCGATTTCGTAGTCTTCTCCCTCAGCGATCGCCGAGCGGAAGAAATCGCGCTGGTAACTACGCAGTAGCTCGCGGTTCTCTATGCCGGTGCGAACGGTAGCCATGGCGGCGCGCAACTGATTACGGATGGTAAAGGCGAACGTGAGCAGTCCGTGATGCGAGCTTTCCTGAACGTGGCCGCGAGAGCTCGCTTGCTCGAAGAGAACCGCCATGCCTCCCAAGAAGTTCGGGTAGGTGGAGCCATAACCTGGATAGCTGTTGTCGAATACGTCCCCCGAGAAATACAACGAGCCGATATCGTCCAACACAGCACTCCACCGTTCTGCGAAGATCTCAGTGATATCTCCGTACAACCGCTCAGGAATCAGTGGGTTCCATGCGCCTGGATCCGTCGGCTCGAAGAAGAACGTGCTGCTGGTTCCCATTTCATGGTGGTCTGTTACGACGTTTGCACGCCACTGGTGGTGAAACTCCACACGCGCTCTGCTCTCCGGATTCACGAGCGGGAACCAGTCGCGGTTCAGGTCGAACCAATAGTGGTTGGTGCGTCCTCCCGGCCAGACTTCGTTGTGTTCGCGATCGTTTGGGTCGGCCACGAATGGCTGGGCCCTGTTCATGTTTGCCCAGTGCGTATGTCTGGCTCGGCCATCCGGATTCAACGCCGGCTCGATATGGAAAATGCCCTGCCGCAGATACCGCTCTACTTCAGGGCCGGTGCCCGCGACCAACCAATAAGCCGTGAGCAAGGCTGCCTCGCCACCCGACGCCTCGTTGCCATGCACGTTGTATCCAAGGTGTGCGATGAGCGGGAGGTCAGTGTCGGGTGATGCGTCAGGCTCCAAAGAAGCAAGATGGTTATGGCGGATCTGCTCCAGGCGAGCATGGTTCGCCGGCGAAGTGACCGTGAGTACCGGCATGGGCCGGTGCTCGTACGTCATACCTATCGACTGGTACGTGGCGCGATCAGACAAGCGCGCCAGCTCCTGCATGTAAGCTACCATCCTATCGTGGCGAGTGTGAAAAGTCCCGATCGGGTAGCCAAGGAATTCCTGAGGTGAGGGAATCCCGGATGAGAAATTGACGCCCGTTGAGAAGAAGTATTCATTCTGCGCGTCCAACTGCAGCGGCGACAGAGCCTGCAATCCCGCCCAGAAAAGGCCGGCGAGGATTACGTTTGAACCGATCGATTTGCATGTGGAGGCAAGACGGATCATCGTGTGGCACCCTTTCTATTTAGTTGCTGAATGCCTTCAGTACTTCTCTGGTCAGGTCCCAGCGGTTGAATCCCTGTTGACCCCAGTCCAGCCCTCGGCGTACGATGACGAGGTCGTGCGAGGGAACAACAATCACGTATTGGCCGCGATTGCCGGCAGTCGAATACGCCACACGCGGAACGTCGGTACGGTCGTCAGGAACGAGCCACCATTGGCCGCCGTAGAAGTTGCCGGTCTCGGCCGTGGATGGAGCGGGTGTGCGAACGAACTCGACCCACTTCTCCGAGAGCAATCGTTCCCCGTTCCAGATACCGTTTTGTAGATACAGCATACCGAACCTTGCAAGGTCGCGAGCAGTAGTGTAGACCTGGCTACTGAGAATGAAATCGCCGAAACGGTCCACCGACAGCAATGTGTTGCGCATGCCGATCCGATCGAGCAGGGCACGCCGGGGGTATTCCAGGTAGGTCCGATCGTCACCCAGCGCAAGCTTCATTGCGTATACGGCCAGTATCGTATCGTAGTTCTCGTAGTCCCAATACGTGCCCGGCTCGTGAATCAAACCCCGGTTGCGTGCTCCGTTGACTGAACTCGCACCGGCCCAATACGCGAGACCCGAGCCAGTCGCGTATTCCATGCCTCTGCTGTCCACCGTGTACAATCCGCTCGACATATTGAGCACGTTGCGAAGCGTGATCGCGTTCCTGGGGTCGTGTTCCGGTATCGGCGATTCGGGCAGCCAGGAAAACCCGAGCGGCTCGTCCAGAGCAAGTCGCCCTTCGTCCGCGAGCATTCCGATGAGCGTGACCGCTATGCTCTTGGCGGTGGACCATGTGCGTGTTTTGGTGAACATATTCACGCCGGGCGCATAGCGCTCGTGGATTATCTGATCTCCATGGATTATCAAGAGGCTCAGCGTAACCTGCTCCGGAGTTTCACGGTCGAACGCCCAGTCGGATGCGGCAGCGAGCGCGTCGGCATCTACTGCCCGCGGAAGCGGTTCTTCAGCCACCACGTCTCCCATGGGCCAGGGGATGGTGGCCGGATCACCTGGAGGTGGCGGTGTCGTGAGGATGGGGAGGCTCTCGATGTCCTCGAGTGTCTGGTCGGGCGCCATTATCACACACCCCAGTCCGTCGCGGAATGCTGCTCGCATGACGGGAATGCCTCCCGGCGATCCTATCGCCACGGCCTTACGCTCCCAGTCGATCTCATAGTCCCCTCCACGCGCCGTGCCAATCGGATTCCGCAGATATGCCAGCTCTTGATCAAATACCTGCTCGAGCGTCCGATTGGAGGTGAACAGACCATTGCACATCAATATTGCCTGTACACCATGCTGTATCATGTCCCTGTTGAACTGGAAGTAATCGTAGTTTTCTTCCTGTTGTGCGCCGGCAGACGTCGCAGTGAGAAGTGCGATGATCACGAGAAGGTTCGGAAGATGCCGCATAGCACATTTGCCTCAGTGTTCCGGTATGGATGGAGAATGCTTGGAATTGTTCTAACATAAAGAGCGGTGCAACGCTGCGACAGCCGCGTCACGCCGGGATTGATATCAAAGGGCGAGTGCCGGTACCGACACCCTCGGCTTGGGAGCGGACGTGATAGGGCGATGGCATTCATCGCCTGCGCGGAGCCAACGGGGTAGTGGCACCTGGTTCTCGCAATCCAGGAACGGGACAAGACTGTTTTTCTATTGGCCGATGGGTCGTGACCAAGAGGTATTGACATGACAACAACTAGCAGGACCGAACAGGAAACAGGCGCTGATCGCGTCAAGGCGGACTACAAACAACTGTTCTTCCCGTGTGGACCTCCACTCTATGAAGATCCGCTGATTCTCACGGAGGGGCGAGGTGCTCATGTGATCGATTCAGAGGGGGACGACTATCTCGATTTCTTCAGCGGAATACTCACCACATCGGTCGGGCACTGCCATCCCGACGTGGTTGAGCGCGTGCGCGCGCAGGTAGGTGTGCTGGGTCACGTTTCTACACTTTATCTGAATGAGCAGCAGGTGAGCGCGGCACGGCGGCTTCGCGAGATCGCTCCGGGTGAGTTGGAGAAAACATTCTTCACGAACAGTGGAACCGAGGCCGTCGAGACGGCCGTAATGCTGGCCTGCCTCTACACCGGACGCAGCGAAGTGATCGCACTGCGCCAAGCGTATTCCGGCCGCAGTTTTCTGGCCACTAATCTGACTGCGCACGGAGGTTGGCGCCCGCTTGGTTCGACCATGCCGGGCATCAAGCACGTCATGTCGCCGGACCGATACAGAAGTCCCTTCGGCGACCTGGACAACGAGGCCTTCGTCGAACTGCTGGCTCGCGATCTCGAAGAAGCAATACAAACAGTGATGAACGGCAGACCGGCAGCGTTCGTGGCCGAAACCATCCAAGGAGTCGCCGGCTACGTCGTACCGCCTCCAGGGTACTTCCAGAGAATGGTTGAGATCGTTCACGAGTACGGGGGGCTGTTCATATGCGATGAGGTACAGGCGGGCTTTGGCCGCACAGGCGGGAAATGGTTCGGTATTGAACACTGGGATGTCGAACCCGACATAATGGTGATGGCCAAGGGCATCGCCAACGGATTCCCGGTGGGCGCGACGATTGCGAAACCGGAGATCGCTGAGGCTTGGACGGCGAAAACGATCTCTACGTTCGGCGCCAACCCGGTTTGCATGGCGGCAATGGACGCCACGTTGGACGTGATGGTACGCGAGGACACGCCCGGGCGTTCGGAGTCTCGCGGGCGTCAGCTTCGTGCGGGTCTCGAAAGACTACACGAGCGGTATGACTGTATTGGCGATGTGCGAGGCATGGGGTTGATGCAAGCACTCGATCTGGTCGAGAATCGTGAGACCAAGGAGCCGAGCGCTTCTAAGGCTCGCACCATGCTCGAGGCAACGAAACGGGAGCGCCTGCTGGTCGGTCTCGGAGGGTTGCACGGAAACGTGTTGCGTCTCGGGCCCTCGATGTTGGTGACGGAGGAAGAGGTGCAAGATTGCCTGGATCGGCTCGACCGAGCTTTTCGTTCGGTCTGTTGAGAAAGAGCCCGGACGAGGAAGCCGGTCGAGCGGGGACGCCTCCGAAGAAGAAGGTGTACTTCACCCAAGCAGTGGCGAGACGTCCATCTACGTTGATCTCCAGATCCCAGATCTGCTCGTCGAGAATCTCGTCTCGCGGTTGGGCGATCGAGCTGAGCCAGCCCTGCGCGCGCTGTCGATCAGGGACCCCGCGTTAGTCGAGGCGTTTCTGAAGGAGCACGACGGCAGGTTAGCGCCTCCTGCTTCGCCTCACGCCAAGCGGGATGGAAATGCCGGCTACGGTCCTGAATGGACTTACCCTACGGTTGATGTAGGTCCACCTCGCCTCCGCAAATGGTTTGATCGGGAGCATGAATCTGGGGAGATCGACTCCGAGGAACAGGTTGTAGCCGGTTTCGGTTGTCGGCCCGGAGCTCGTGGGCAGACTGTCGTATGCGACTACGAACCCGGCTCCTCCGTAAACGACTGCAGCGAGCCTGATAAGGGCATCCGCGTTGACCTGCCATTGGTTTCGACCTTCCAACAGGAAGACGTCTCCGCTTGGCTGTATCTGAATTCCAGGGAGCATTGGGAGCGAAAACCGCAAGAATCCGCCGATGCTCCATACGTCTTCGTCCCAGTCAAATCCCCCTCTAGCCCCGATGGAGGGAGGCGGCATCGGGGGACTGGGCCGCCTGGCGAATTGTGCGTCCACTACACCGGGCGAGGATAGCAGCAGTGCAAACGCCATAATCACCCCACATTTAACGCTTCTCCTTGGTCCGGTCATGGTGTTGGCCTCCGTACAGCCTTTTCGATCGTGATTATTTTCGTCGACACTGCCTGTTCTGAAAACACCGCAGGCATATGCGCGGTTCCGCTGTCGGCACATGTAATGAAGCTGCTTCCGCTGTTCGCACTTCCGCAATCGATTAATATTCCGCATGCCAAGCCGTAGACGGAAGAGCAAGGCAACGCACAATGAAGCTTTCGCTGATCCTATACTGGACCGGCTTCCTGCTGCAGTGCTGGACCTCCACCATTTTTCGGCCGCCGAGGCCGAGCAGGCAGTGTGCTCCTTCGTTCAGACGTGGCACCGACGCGCGCCAGGGTCCGTGGTGCATATCGTGACCGGTAAGGGGCGCAGGTCACCTGGGGCTCCGGCCCTCAAACCGCGGGTTCGGCAGGTATTGGAAAAGCGCATGTCGATTCTGGTCAGAGAATGGACACGGGATGTCGACGACGGCGGATTCCTGGTGCTTCTCCGGTAATCGGCTGTCCAAGAGGATGAAACTGCTTGTGAGACGGGAGCGTCGAACATGAAATTCCATCAGCGTGAATTCAGGTTGCAGGCTCATCCGAGGGGTTTCCATTTGGTGACAGACGTGATCGAGAGAGAGATGCCCGAGATTGGAGAGCTCTCAGTCGGCTTCGCTCAGATCTTCATCAAGCATACCTCGGCGAGTCTAACGCTCAACGAGAACGCCGATCCTACGGTACGATCGGATCTCGAGTCTCACTTCAACCGGGCGGTGCCCGAGAACGCTCCCTACTATCTCCACAATTCCGAGGGCGCCGACGACATGCCGGCACACATCAAGTCATCGTTGCTGGGCAGCTCAGTACTGGTCCCGATCACTTCCGGCCGCTTGAATCTGGGAACTTGGCAGGGGGTATACCTCTGCGAGCACCGTGACCGCGGGGGGCGTCGCAAGTTGGTGGTGACGGTCGCCGGAGAATAGTCGGTAATCACCGGCTCCGCTCGAAGCGGTCTCGATCTTCGATTCGCGGGCCTCAAGCGCGTTTCAGGTGGACCTCTACGGCCGCAACCAGTTGGTCGATTTCTCCGATCGTATTGTACAAATGCGGTGAGACCCGGATACGTCCGCGCCGCCTGGAAATGACGAAGTTCTGCGCGGTCAGTCTTTCCAGCAGATCGGCGCCGTCAGCCTTGGGATGATTGAACGTGAGAATATGATGCCTGGCATCGGGAGCCGGGAAAACATCCGCGCCGAGTTCCTCGAGACCAAATGCGAGGTGGTCGACGAGTTCGTGGATATGCTTCGCTATTGTGGGAACTCCCGCCTCCTGCAGTAGCTCCAGGGCGGCATGAAACCCCACTATCAAGGCCCATGGTAAGCTTCCCTCTTCCAGCTTTGCTGCATCTTTTCGCAACTCGAAGTACGCCCGATCGAAGTTCCATGCCTCCGTCGTGCTCTTCCAACCCACCAGCACAGGCCTCAGCCGGTCGATCACGTCCTCACTCACGTACAGAGCGCCCAAACCGTGCATTGCCAGCAGCCATTTGTGGCTGTCAGCCGATAGAAAGTGTGCGCCGATCTCCTTGACGTAAGTCTCGAGTGCTCCAACGGTCTGGATTCCGTCAACGCAGAAGAGGATGTCGCGGTCGCGGCAAAGCGCTCCGATCGCGGTGAGGTCGGTGACGGCTCCGGTTGCGTACTGCGCCGAACTCACCGAAACGAGTCGCGTGTCCGGTTTCAGTGTGTTTTGCACAGCTTCAGGGGTCACCGTGCCGTCCGGTGCGGCGATTGTATCTACCTCAACGCCGCGGTCGTGGAGGTGCTGCCATACGTAAACATTTGACGGGTACTCGATCTCCGTAGCCACCGCCACGCGGTCGCCCGGTTTCCAGGGAAGGCCTTCTGCTACCAGGGCGAGCCCGTGGGATGTGTTGCGCACGAAGCATATCTCGTGCGGCGATGCCCCTATCAGCCGCGCGAACCTGGCGCGACAGGCTTCAGCTGTTTCAATCCAACCTTCCTCTTCCAGGATTCCCCGTTTCACGCAGCCCTCGAACCAAGCCGTCATTGCGTCGCGGGCGCGGGTGGAGGTCGGGGATACCCCTGCGTGATTCAGGTATACGAGGGACTCGGTAACGGGGAATTCGGCTCGGTAGCGTGATAGGCTCATGGTTGCAACGCCGTGTTGGTGGAGCGGAGTTCAAAATGGATTGCGGGGCCGGCCCAACTGCAATCGGCTGCGAATGTAAGCTGAAGGTATGTGCGCGGCAACGGCTAGCAGGAGGCGTACGGGCATCGATTCCGCTGGGCGGCGCGTACGGCGAACATGGCACAGCGATGGCGCGTCTACCGCAAACTCGCGGGAGGTGGTAGCTTGACCGGCTTCGACGTTTGCCGTGCGGCGATTCGCTGAGAACACTTCCACCGCCGAGACGGATGGGATCACCGAGGACAAAACGCAAGTCTTACGACCGTTCCATCGTGGACGGCCCGATCTTTCCTGCCGTGTGGAAGCTCGCCTGGCCAACGATGCTTCAGAACGTCATCGGCGGGCTGCAGGGCATAGTCGACCATGCGATGGTGGGGCACTACGTTGGCTATACCGGCAACGCCGCGATCGGCGTGTCGTGGCAGATCTTCCTGGTTGTGATCGTCTTCATCAGTTCGGTGTTCACTGGAATGGGAGTTCTGGTTGCACGGTTTGCCGGCGCGAACGAGCCGGACAAGGTCAATCGGACTGTCTATCAGGCGTTTTTGACCGGGGCGGTCATGATGGTGGGTATCATGGCGCCGCTTGGTTACTTCCTGTCGCCAACGCTGCTCGAGTTGGTGAATACGACCCCCGAGGTGCGCGCCGAAGCACTGCCCTATATCAGGATCATGTTCCTGTTCGGCTTCGGGATGATGGTGTTCTTCTTGTTGGGCGGTGCGCTGCGCTCGGCCGGAGACGCCCGCACGCCGCTCCGTTACGGAATCACGCTAACCATCATGAATCTGGTGTTCAATGTGATCTTGATTCGCGGCCTCGGTCCGATACCGGCATTCGGCACCGCAGGCGCCGCAATGGGAACCGTGATTGCCGCGTGTCTGCTGAGCCTCGTCGCAGCGCAACGCCTGTTCCTTTCAGATAAGTGGGTTGTTCAGTTCCACCGCGGTATGAGCCTGAAACCCGATTTCCCCCTCATTCGCGAGCTCTTCAGGTTTGGCATCCCAGCAGGCATTCAGGGGATCGTCATGAATATCGGGGGAGTCGTTCTGCTCGGCTTTGTGGGTTCGCTGAGGCTGAGCGGACAGGCACAGGCGGCATACGCGGTATGTTATACGCAACTGTTCTCGCTGATCACGTGGACATCGGTTGGACTCATGGGTGCGGCCGCGGCGTTCAGCGGACAGAATTTGGGTGCGGGCAAACCGGAAAGGGCGGTGCACGGCGTTCGGGTCGCCGCATGGGTTGGCCTGGGGGTGGCTGCGGTTGTGGGTTCGCTTTTCTTGCTGATTCCGCGGCAGTTGCTGGGCGTCTTTGGAATGGACGATCCGATAGTCGTTGCCTTGGGAGTGGAACTGCTGGCCTTCCTGAGTGTGTCGGGCATCTTCGTTACTGGCGCACTCGCTTACACTGGAGGGCTTCAAGGCACGGGCGACACGAAGGGCCCCCTCTACATCTCGATCATATCCCAGGTGCTGATTCCTCTCAGCATGTGCACGCTGTTTGATACGCTCGGACGACTCGATCCGCGGGAGATCTGGTTGGCGATCGTTCTGGGCCACCTGACACGCTCGCTCTTGAGCCTGGGTCGCTTCCGGCAGGGCAAGTGGAGGTCGATAGAGGTGGAGATCGGAACCGGACGCTGACGCTTGAAATGGCGTCTCGCATTGGGATGAAGGTGTCGGGGAAGTGGTTGCGGACCGGGTCCGCGGACGGGAAGCGACACAAGACGCTTGCATCCTCAGCCTCCGATCGGAGAGGACAAAGGCAACTCCGCACTAGGTGCAGCAGCCGCGGAGTGTTACTATACATCCTGTTGTGCGAACCGCGAGCAGGCATCTTCTCTCCGTACAGAATGGTTCCCGCTCAGGAAATGGGTACCGGCGCTTAGGCAATCCGTCGTTTCATTCCTCAGGTTCAGACATGTTGAAACACTGCGACCCCATGGCAATGGTGCCTAGGGGCGGGTGTCTCGTTATTTGGAGGAGTTGTTTTGAGTAGGATATCATTTGAGTCATTGGGCCTGGCGCCCGAGCTCGTGAAGGCTGTAGAAGAGCAGGGGTACACCGAGCCCACGCCGATTCAGCAAGAGGCAATCCCGATGGGTTTGGCCGGGAAAGATGTGGTCGGTTCCGCGCAGACGGGCACCGGGAAGACGGCGGCGTTCCTTCTCCCAATTCTGCAGCGTCTCGATCCCAGCGAACGTGGTGTGTTTCGCGCGCTGATACTTACGCCGACCAGAGAACTCGCGGAACAAGTGCTGCAAGCGGTTAGGGCGTATGGGTGCCACACGGGGAAAGAATCCGTTGCGATATACGGTGGTGTGCCGCTGGGACCGCAAACCCGCGCATTGCGACGCGGGATCGATATAGTCGTAGCAACGCCGGGCCGCCTATTGGACCACATGAGCAGGGGGCATGTAGATAGCTCGAAACTCGAATTCCTGGTGCTCGACGAGGCGGATCGTATGCTGGACATGGGCTTTGCCCCGGACGTGATGCAGATAATCGATTCGTTGCCCTCTGAGCGTCAGACCATGTGCTTTTCCGCAACGATCTCGTCGGAGGTGGATCGGCTCGCGAGGCGTGCGCTCAGGCAACATGCAGAGGTCGAGATAGGCAGGCGCGCAGAGGTCGCGGAAGGAGTGGAGCACATCATAGTCGCGGTCGACAAAGCTGATAAACGAAAGGCATTGCTGCGGATGCTTCAAGAGGTTCCCGAAAATGGCCGCACACTCGTGTTTACCCGCACCAAACACGGAGCTGACAAGCTGGCGTTCTTTCTGAGGCGAGAAGGACTGAACGTATCCGCTCTGCACGGAGACAAGAGCCAGGATGCTCGTGACAAGGCGCTTGCGAGGTTCAAGAATGGTAAAGTGAGCACTCTCGTCGCCACCGACGTCGCGGCGCGCGGTATTGACGTTACCGACATCCTCATGGTGGTCAACTATGACGTGCCGCATGATCCCGAGATCTACGTTCATCGCGTAGGAAGGACGGCGCGAGCCGGTGGCCACGGGGTCGGTCTGACACTGATGTCGCCTGACGAATGGATTTTGATGCGAGACGTTGAGAAACTCATGGGGCGGAGCTTCCGCCGCGATGTTATGCCCGGCATGGAGCCTGACATAATGCCGCTCCAGCCCGAGGAGCGCGCGGAGGCCCTCAAACGGCCTGCTCGGTCCGTGATGTCCAGGCGCGGCGGCAGGGGTGGTAGAACGAGGTGACCGGGCGTTGCGTATAGACCCTGCCAGATGCGTCGCCTGTGCCAACTGCGGTGCCATCTGTCCGATGGGAGCGATTTCGATCGATGTCTCAGTGAACCACGCCAACGTCGACTACGACGAATGCATCGAATGCGGCGCGAACTGATCGAGGCGGATCTCGGGCTTTCGATAAACGTGAGCACCTCCGTGGAAGGGGCTCGAGAGTTGGCCTCTGCCTGTGAAATACCACGTCACAGCGTCGAATACTCGCTCGGCTTCGACGACCCGCACGATCGGTTGCCGGAGAGGCCGGTACTGGAACTCTCGACAATGTGTGGGCACGGCATGGTATCTTCGAACTTGCCCAAGAAAATGATAGAGATGGCGAAGGAGGGCCCCCGCAGCCCGGATCAAGGCGCGAAGACGATGGCGCGCTTCTGTCCCTGCGGCGTTTTCAATCCGGCTCGGGCCAAGAGGTTGTTGGAGAAGCGGTAGAGTCTGCGCGGTGCGCGGACCAGGCTTTCAGCAGCGGATTCTACATGGAGTTTGGAGGAGATCGATGAGCGCACGAACGCCCTACAGATCAGGTCGTCATTTCCTGCAGATCCCCGGCCCCTCGAACACTCCGGAGCGCGTGTTGCGAGCGATGGCGAAGCCAACCATCGACCACCGGGGACCGGAATTCGCTGAATTGACGCTGCGAATCCTGGACAGGATCAAGAGTGTGTTCCAGACGGAACAACCGGTTTTGATGTTTCCGTCATCGGGAACCGGCGTCTGGGAAGCGGCTCTGGTCAACTCACTCTCGCCCGGCGACCGGATTCTCGCGTTCGAGACGGGCCAGTTCGCTACAGCGTGGCGCAACGTCGCGACCCGCTTAGGGCTCTCCGTGGAGTGGGTTGAAGGAGATTGGCGGCACGGAGTTGATCCGGCGGTAGTGGAATCGATACTTGCGGACGACCGCGAGGGCACGATCAAGGCGGTCATCGTGGTCCATAACGAGACCTCGTCGGGAATCACCAACGACGTTGCCGGCGTCCGTGCTGCCATCGATGCTGCGGGCCACTCAGCCCTCCTGATGGCGGACGGGATCTCCTCGATAGGCTCCATAGACTACCGGCACGACGAATGGGGGGTGGACGTATCGATTTGCAGTTCTCAAAAGGGGCTCATGCTTCCGCCCGGACTCGCCATGAACGCCGTGAGTCAGAAGGCGCTGCATGCGTCGCAGTCGGCCGGTTTCACGAAGTCATACTGGGACTGGGCGCCGGTGCTGAGTATGAACGAACGGGGGTTCTTTCCCTATACTCCGCCAACCAATCTGCTATACGGTTTGGATGTCGCACTGGACATGCTGCTTGAAGAAGGTCTGGAGGCCGTATTCGCCAGACATCACCGCTTGGCGGAGGCGACACGCGAGGCCGTGCGAGCCTGGGGACTCGAATTCTGCTGCTCGAATCCCCAGGAATACTCGGACACTCTGACCGCTGTATGGATGCCGGACGGTAATGACGCCGACGAGTTGCGCCGGTTGATTCTGGACCGCTTCGATATGTCGCTGGGCACCGGACTCGGGAAGGTCAAAGGACGAGTGTTCCGCATCGGTCACCTGGGTGATTTCAACGATCTGATGCTCGCAGGTACTCTATCGGGAGTAGAGATGGGGCTCGAGTTGGCGGGAGTACCGCACAACAAGGGCGGAATAAATGCAGCCCTCGACTACCTGGCGTCTTCCAGCATAGCATAGAGCGGCGTTACTCGGCAACGCGTAATGGATCCGAACACCGCGGTTACCACCAATGTGATCGTTGCGCTGGCTGGGTTTGCCGTCTGCATCTTCCTGCTGTTGTTCCTCATTGCCAGGTGGAAGTGGCACGTATTCCTGGCACTCCTGCTTCCCATCCTGGTGTTTGGAGTGATTCCAGGTATTCAGCGGAACAACTTCATCGATGCCTTTGAGCAGGGGTTCGGCAACACGCTCGGGAAGATCGGAATAGTGATCGTGCTCGGCTCGATCATTGCCGAGGCGTTGCGGCACACCGGCGCCATACAAGTGATAACACGGTCAATGGTCAGCCTGGTAGGCACGCATCGTATGCCCTTCGCTCTCACACTCACAGGGTTCGTGCTCGGAGTCGCCATTTTCTCCGACGTTGCGTACGTGATCCTGAATCCGCTGGTGCATTCCTCGGCTCACGCGATGGGAGTGAGTATCGGGACTATGTCGATCGGTCTGGTGGGAGCACTGCAACTCACGCATGCCATAGTGCCGCCCACACCGGGTCCTCTCGCGGCCGCGGCACTGGTTGGCGCCGACATCGGAAAGACGATCATGTTCGGAGCCGTTGCATGCCTCATCGGTTCGGTGGCCGGATGGGTGTGGGGACAGTACGTGATAGGACCGCGCTTGCCGACTCCGCCCTCGGATGAATTCAAGAACCAACAGGGACTCGAAACCACGCAATACGAACGAGTGCCCACGACGCTGAGTTCTTATGCACCCATTGTAGTTCCGGTGGTTTTGATCAGCGCCCAGAGCGTCGCGAGGCTCTGGCTCGCGGAAGATCATGTTCTCCGGATGGTTCTGGCGTATGTGGGTTGGCCGGTTGTCGCTCTGACCATCGGGCTGTGGCTTGCCTTTCGCAACATCGGACCCGACGTAGACAAGACAAAGACGGCCAATCAGTGGGTAAGGGACGGACTGAAGACCTCTGCGATGATCCTGGTCGTTACGGGTCTGGGCGGATCGTTGAGCGCAATTCTCAAGGGTACACCGGCGGTGGATTTCGTGGCCGAGGTGTTTACCACTCACGGTCTCCCGGCGATTCTGCTTCCCTTCTTGATAGGCGTGATCGGCAATATTCTGACCGGCTCCACAACGGTGGGAGTGATTACCGCGGGGTCCTTGGTGGCACCGATGTTGGGCTCACTGGGACTGTCGCCTGAAGCGGCCATGCTATCAGGGGCGTCTGGTTCGGTGATAATTAAGTACGTAAATTCCAGCTACTTCTGGGTATGTACTTCACTCACCAGGCTCGATGTCAAAGAGGCTTTGCTCGGCTTTGGTGGTGTGACGTTCGTTGGTGGTACCGCGTCATTTGCCGCGGTTTGGCTAATGTGGGCGGCTGGTTTGGTTTGAGCGCGGTTGCCTTGCCGGTTTCTATGGAGGATTGATTGTCAAATTCTGAAACAAACGCTTCGCTGGAGGGCGCACTCCGGGACGCTTTGGATGGCGAGGTTCGTTTCGACAAGATCTCCAGGGCCATCTACTCTACTGACGGTAGTGTCTATCAGATATTCCCCGCCGGCGTAGTTGTACCAGAGTCTGCCGGGGATGTGATGGCCACGTTGAAGGTGTGCCGGGAGTTCGGTATGCCGATCACGCCGCGTGGCGGCGGGACATCGCAGAGCGGACAGGCTGTCGGCGCCGGTGTGCAGATCGATTTCTCCAAGTACATGCACGGGGTTTTGGACCTCGATGTCGATGCCAGGACCGTGGTTGTGGAGCCCGGGATAGTCCTGGACGAGCTCAACAATCGTCTGAAGCCCCACGGTCTGCAGCTCCCAATAGACGTCTCGACTTCGAGTCGCGCGACCATCGGCGGGATGATCGCGAACAACTCGTCCGGCACGCGATCCATTATCTACGGATGCACGATCGATTACGTTCTCGAGGCCAAAGTGCTCCTGGCCGACGGGAGTGTGATCACGGTACGTCCCCTGGATTCTGAGGAACTCGACCGCAAATGTGAGCAGAAGGACCTCGAGGGTGTTTGTTACCAGACCGTCCGCGGCCTTGCCGAGATGCACTCTGAGGAGATCGAACGACGTTATCCCAAGATCAAGAGGCGAGTCGGCGGCTACAACTTGGATCATTTCGTTCCCTCAAACGGCAGCTTCGACCTGTGCAAGTTGATGGTAGGTTCTGAAGGCACGCTCGGTATCGTGCTCGACGCGAAGCTTCGGCTCGTCGAGCTTCCCAAGGCAAAGGTCCTGTGCGTGCCTCAGTTCGAGAGTCTTTCTGAAGCAATGCGGGCGGTGCAGTTCATACTGGAGCATGAGCCGTCGGCGGTGGAGCTGATGGACAGGAACCTGCTCGAGCAGACGCGTGGCAAGAGGGAGTTCGAACCGCTTCGCGACTTCATCGTGGGCGACCCCGCGGCAATGCACATTGTCGAGTTCTCGGGGGAGACGAGCGACGACCTTTCCGGCCGAATCGATCGGCTCGAGGCCGATCTCAGGGAGCGAGGTTTGAGCAGTCAGGTACATCGCGCCATTGAATCGGATGCCCAGGCTCGGATCTGGAAGTTGCGCCAGGCCGGTCTGGGGCTCGCGATGTCGGAGACGGGAGACACCAAGGGCATCGCGTACGTCGAGGACACCGCTGTCGCACCGGAGAGGCTTCCCGAATACATCGACAGGTTCGACGCTATCGTGAGGGAGAATGGCACTACCGCCAGTTACTATGCCCATGCTTCTGTAGGCCTGCTTCATATTCGTCCCGCGATAAACATGAAGACTGTAGAAGGCGTCGCTCAGTTCGAGCGCATTGCCGAGCAGGTTGCGGATCTCGTGCTCGAATTTGGCGGAGCCCTGTCGGCGGAGCACGGAGACGGTTTGGTGCGCTCGCCATTTCAACGCAAAATGTTCGGGCCGATTGTGTACGACGCGTTTTGCGAGATCAAACATACCTTTGACGAAGCCGGGCTGCTCAATCCTGGAAAGATCGTTCACGCCGAGCCGATAACCAACAACCTCAAATTCGGTCCGCAGTACAAGACGAACGAGGTCGAAACCGCGTTCGATTTTTCGGATTTTGGCGGCATATCGCGTGCGGCAGAGCAGTGCGGCGGAGTTGGCGCTTGTCGCAAGACGCTTGCGGGTACGATGTGCCCTTCATACATGGCCACACTCGAGGAAGCCGACAGCACTCGAGCGAGAGCAAACGCTCTGCGCCTCGCGATCTCAGGTCAGTTGGGCCCCCTGGGTTTGACGGATCCCGAACTCTACCCGGTGATGGATTTGTGTCTCGAATGCAAGGCGTGCAAGACCGAATGCCCGACCAGCGTCGACATGGCACGTCTGAAGAGCGAGTTCCTGTACCAGTATCAGCGCGAACATGGCGTGTCTCTCAGGTCGCGTGTTCTCGCGGCCGCCGAACGCGCTGCAGTTTGGGGGAGCCGCTTTGCGCCGTTGTCGAACTGGAAGCTCAGAAATCCTCTTTCTCGGTGGTTGAGCGAGGTCGCCTTGGGGATCGACCGCAGGCGGGTTCTTCCCGCGTTCTCGCGCAGGACGTTCCTGGGATGGTGGAAGGCTCACGGCGCAGGGCTGGAGGCGGAGTTGCGGCAGGAGCGGAAGGCATCGGATCAGGACAATACATCAAAGCAGGTGGCGGTGTTCGGGGACACATTCACGAACCACTACGAGCCCGAGCACGGAATCGCAGCAGTGCGGCTAGCGGCCAAGTTGGGACGGGAAGTAATCGTACCTCCGCGCGTCTGCTGCGGTAGGCCACTGATCTCCAAAGGGTTTCTCGACCAAGCCAGAGAGCAGGCCGCCGCGACAGCGCAGGCTTTGTTCCCAATCGCGGAGCGGGGAGTGCCGATCATATTCTGCGAGCCAGGATGCTTCTCGGCAGTGCGGGACGACCATCCCCTGTTGCTGCGCGGTGAATTGAAGGAGAAAGCGGAAGCCGTGTCTTCCGTGTGTCTCACCGTGGAGGAGTGGGCGGAGGAGACGCTCGCCACGCTGGATGGAGAGGTTGCCTGCGAAAAGGGTGGGCCGTCCAGGATCCTGTTGCACGGCCACTGTCACCAGAAGGCACTAACGGGCATTGGACCTGCGACGAGACTGCTGTCGCGAATCCCGGGCTGCGAAGTGACCGACACTGACGCCGGCTGTTGTGGCATGGCGGGATCGTTCGGGTACGAGCGCGAACACTATGAAGTCTCCAAGGCAGTGGGAGAGCGCAAGCTGTTTCCTGCTATCCGCGAGAGGGAGCGGGGCACAGTGGTTGTTGCACCCGGCTTCTCCTGCCGCCAACAGATCAAGCACTTCACAGGTGTGGATGCGGTTACGGTAGTGCAGGTGTTAGAGCCGCTGATCAGATGAACACTATCTGCTCGAACACGTTCTGCACGAAGAACAGAGCCACGTAGCAGATGAGGGCTGTTATAGCAGGAGTCACTATCCACCCGACGGCGATGTTTCGCAACACGGACCAACGGATCTGCCGAAAACCACTCACACCGCGCACCAGGGCCAGGCCACAGACCGCTCCGACCACGGCCTGAGAACTAGATACCGGTACCAACGGGATTGCCGGCAGGCCGACGGAGATCACGAACTCCTGTAGCGCACGCGACGAGAAAACGAAGAGTACGATTGCCTGGGCCATTACGACCACCCAGCCTCCTACCGGTCCCACCGTCACGATCTCCTTGCCCACCGTCATCATGACGTTTTGCGAGAAAAATGCTCCTGCAGCGATCGCGAGGCCGCCCAACAGAAACAGCTGTTGTGGGCCCGTGAGGGTGACAACACCGCCGATGGAAACGTCGTTGAGCGGAGACGCGGGAACGAATACTCCGACGACATTGGCAATGTTGTTTGCCCCCAGGCTGTAGGCCCCGAACGCACCTGCAGCCAGCAGCCCGAGTCTGGTCCATTGGTCCAGGTAGAGTATGTGCGGCTTGATCGTCCTTATCGTCCACGTGGTGAGTTGATACAGCACTAACGCGAATATGGCTCCGAGTATTGGGCATGCGACCCACGTCGCCACTATCCTGATCAGTGCGGTCCAGTTGGTGTCGGTCGCGCTGAACAGATTCCAGCCCAAGATACCACCTACCACGGCCTGTGTTGTGGAAACCGGCAGGCGGAGCCTCGTCATGCCGAACACAGTAGCGGCAGCTGCAAGTGCGACGGTGAATGAGCCGCCCAGCGCGTTGACGGCGCCAAGCTGGCCGAGGCCGCGTGCTGGACCTCCGCCACTGGTAACGGCACCAATTACCACGAACACGCCGCAGACTGTGGCTGCTGTAGTGAACCGCAGCATTCGGCTGGCCACGGCCGTGCCGAACACGTTGGCCGCATCGTTGGAACCCAACGACCATCCCAGTAGCAGGCCGCTGGTGAGAAAGACAAAGAAGGTTGGACCCATGTTTGCCCGCTGTCGGTCCCTATACCGAGCGCTTTACGGCGTATATTGCCAATGAGTCGCCCGCATCATCCGCGAGATCGGCCAAGCTGTGCAAGAGCCACACGTGTCCGCGAATCTGCATCATCTGATCCAGCGTCAATTCGGATCGGAACACATCTTCCAAGAGTTGCAGCGCGGTTCGCTGTGTTTCCTTTTCGTAGAAGTGAATCTTGTGGATGTGATCGCGTGCGGTCTGAGGATCTCGGAAATAGCTGCGGGCGCCGACAACGACCTGCTCGACACTGTCCGCAGCCAGCGCAACACAATCCTGCCATTTGTCGCGGAACTGAGGTGGAACCTCGCAGCGCTCTATTCGCATCATGACGAAACTCTGCTCCATGTGATCGAGCAGACTGTCCAGCGAAGTCAGAAGGGCTAGTACATCACCCGCCGTTTCCGGTAGGAGCATCTCGGAATAAAGCGACTGGCCGATGCTGTCTCGCAGCTTGTCTCCTCGTGTCTCGAAGGCGGAGACCTGTTCGTATTTCTCCTCTGCTTCGGCGCTCCATCCGCGTTTCACAGCTTCGCTGAGTCCACGTTTGTAGGCTAGAGCGGCATCTGCAACCACGTCCAGCAACTCGTCGATTTGGGCGCGAAGCCGCCTGGTCTTGCGAAAAGGGGAGATCTTGAGTTCAGACATTAGCATTCTCGGTCAGCGATAATGATCGACCGTTTCCTTGACGAGGTTTGCCGCTTCCATCTGCTTGAAGACCGGGTACGTCTGCGGTTCGCTGCCCCACTGGGTAGCCAGATAGCGGTCGAAGTAGTTCCACACTACTAGACCGTCATCGCTCTCGGGCTCCAACAAGAATGAAGCGAGGTTGCCCAGTGATTGTGCGGTGCTCACATAGTAGGTGCCTGCCGGGAACTCGCGCTCCGACGTGCTGTAATCGCCCTCGATGGAGCTGGTGTAGTGTCCCTGATTTGGTCGGCTGGACGGTGTGACGGAACTCACTGAGAAAGAACCCACGTTGGTGGTGCACGCCTCCATCAGTCTCTCCACGGTGATGCCGTGCTGTAAAAGCTTCTCGATAACCGCCTCATCCTGCGCCGTGATGAAGTAGCCGTGCGGTAAGGGTACCGTCCGTTCAGGCGTGTATCGCGAGAGGTAAGGAACGTCATGGTATGTTCTTTCCTCCTCTGTAGGTCGTACCCGGGGCCGCCTGCCTCCGGTTTCGGTTGTCTCCATGACGTATCCCTGAATCGTCAGCGTCTCGTCGATAGCGGCGCGACCGTATTCCACGACGAAACCTTCCGCCGCATCAGGCGCCATCCCTCGGGCAATGGTACGCCGGTCCGCGTTTCTCAGCAACTCAACGACTTCGTTCTTGTTCTCGTGAAGGAAATCGAGAAAGGTGAGGAACAGCGAGTACGCACCTCGCACCCGCGTCTCGAAGTCGACATATGGATACTGCTCGTTAAGCACGGAGAGCCTGTTTCTCATTCCAACATAGTTGCTCAGGTATCTGGGTTGAGGGCCGAGCGGGACCCAGCCAGATTGGGGCTCGCGCACGTTGATGAAATCACCATGTGGGATCGAAAGCACTCCGTAGACTTCGCGCATGCGATTCGTCACGTATGGCAGCACGGCGTTTTCCATGAAACGAATGATCCCGGTGTCGCCGTTGGGATTCAGTCCCCAGGTCCAAGTGACCGGTTCCTGATGATAGGAGCCATTGTGGGTGTGACTATCCAAGAAGAAGACGGGATCCCATCGCAACAACACGTTCGTCACGAGTCCTTGGACTTCGGGGGTTTCCAGCTTCACGCCGTCCCTGTTCAAGTCCAGGTTTTGACCGTTGTAGCGGATTCCCACGCCCTGTTCGGGACCGTGCTGGTTACGCCTGTTGGAGGTGCTGATCTTCTCGTTTCCATCGGGATTGAAGTTGGGAACCAAGAGAATGACCAGTTCGTCCAAATAATCAGCGGTTTGGCCGGCCAGTATGTCTCGCGCCAACATCAAGACAGCTTCTTTGCCTTCGACTTCTCCTGCATGGATGTTTGCCTGGAAGTAGACGATCGCTCTGTCGTCGTGCGCAAGATCCGCCGGAGATGCAGGGACAGGATCTCCGATGACCAGCATTGGAATCCGTCGTCCTTCGGCACTTGTGGCGATGGTCTCGACTCTCACCAGGGAGCTGTTACTCTGTAATTCGCGAATGAAGGAGACCACGTCGGCGTGACGTGAGGTGGCTGTGAATTCACTTTCCTCTGCCACTGTCAGGGGCCTCCGTTGTGCCGAAACAGGCACGGAAACCGCAAAGAGCATGGCAACTGGTGCGACCGGCAACAGAACTCGAAATGGGCCCGAAACGCGTTTCATCGCGCTGCTCCTCTCGTGGTTGTACACCCTTTAATTGACTCCGCGACGCTCCTGCGGGCAATAGTGCAGTGCTGGGACTTGGTTCCGAGTGCGGAAACGAGCTTCGTCGACTTGGCAAAGAGGGGAATGTCATTAGGTTCGGAAGCGGGCAACAAGGAGACTTTTCGGGAGATAGGTAAATGGGCAAGAAGACAACTGACGTCATTGTGGTTGGTGTTGCACTGTTTGCGATGTTCTTCGGCGCAGGCAATCTCATCTTTCCGCCCTACATGGGACTACTTGCTGGGACAACCTGGCATTTCGCGTTGATGGGATTCCTGATCACCGGCATCGGAATGCCGTTGCTCGGTATTATGGCCGCAGCCAGGGCCGGAGGAACCGTGGAGCATCTCGGCAGTAGAGTGAATCCAGTCTTCGGAAGGATCATGGGCATCGTGGTAATTCTGGCTATCGGGCCGCTCCTCGCTATTCCGAGGACATGCGCCACGGCGTACGAGATGGGTATCCGTCCTGCATTCGAGAATTTCCACCCGGGTTTTTTCTCGATCATTTTCTTTGTGATTACTCTGTTCTTCGCGCTCAACAGGTCCACGGTGGTGGATAAGATTGGGAAATATCTCACTCCGTTTCTCTTCATCACGCTTGCCTGGATCATCATCAAAGGAGTAGTGACACCAGTAGGCTCGGTCGTCGATGTAGGCTTTGATAGAGCCTTTGGCAGCGGCTTCAGAGAGGGTTACCAGACGATGGACACTCTTGCGTCGATCGTGTTCGCGCAGATCGTGATTGCCGCGCTTGTGTTCAAGGGGTACTCCCATGTCGGCGACCAGGTGAAGATGACTTCGTTGGCGGGCCTGATAGCGGCCACTGGCTTGGGACTGGTGTACGGAGGGCTCATGTACCTCGGGGCCACCGCGGGAACTGAGTACCCGCAGGATGTCGAGCGGACCAATCTGCTGATCGGAATCACCCAGATTCTGCTGGGCGGCGGAGGAAAGGTTGCTCTTGGGCTGGCTGTCAGCCTCGCATGTCTCACGACGTCCATCGGTCTCACGGCGACCGTAGGTGACTATTTCAACACTCTGTCCAAAGGCAAGTTGAATTACACCGCAATCTGTGTTGTTACGGTGCTATTCAGCGGTGTTTTCGCCACGGTCGGAGTGACGACCATTGTCAATGTGGCCGTCCCTCTTCTGGTTACTACTTATCCGGTTGCGATTTGCTTGATCTTGCTCACACTCATGGGTCGAATCGTTGCCAACAGGGCCATCTACGCGGGTGCCGTGATCGGAGCGTTGAGCACGAGCATCTTCGAGGCGCTCACTGCGGCGAACTTGCCCATCACGGCCGTAAACAACGCGATCTTACACATACCGCTTGCCGGTGAAGGATTTGCCTGGATCGTTCCGGCGGTTGTGGGAGCGGTCGTGGGTGGTGTGCTTTCCATGACCGGCATCGGTTCGCCGTTGCCGGCGGTTGTTGAGAGTGCGGCTAAGCCGGGCACAGTGCCCGAGGAGGGAGACTAGGAAGACGGCCGGGGCCGCGCGTCCGTTGTGAGCAATCGCGTGGGCCCGGTGTTCAACGGCTTCTCCAGTGGAGGGTGGTGTGTTATTTCCCCCCTCCCGCCGCCTCCCTGAGCAGGTTGCGGGCGATCACCAAACGCTGGATCTGATTGGTGCCCTCGTAGATCTGCGTGATCTTGGCGTCGCGCATGTATTTCTCGATCGGAAAGTCCTTACAGTAGCCGTAGCCGCCGAACAACTGGACCGCGTCGGTGGTCACCTTCATGGCGACGTCGGTAGCCATCAATTTGCACATGGCCGACGCCTTGGTGATTTGCTTGTGGCCAGAGTCGATCACGCGCGCCGCGTAGTACACCAACTGGCGGGCTGCCTCGATCTGCGTGGCCATGTCCGCAAACATCCACTGCACGCCCTGGAACGAGCTAACCGCCTGGCCGAACTGCTGGCGTTCGTGAGTGTACTCGATAGCGAGTTCCATCGCGCCTTGAGCCAATCCGACCGCCTGAGCTGCGACACCGGGTCGTGCCCTGTCGAGAGTCGTCATGCAGTGCTTGAAGCCGTGTCCCTCACGACCGCCGAGCAGTTCGCTTGCCGGTACACGGCAGTCCTCCAGATGTATCTCGACCACAGGGCAGCAACGGATGCCCATTTTGTCCTCGTGTTTGCCAACGCGGTAGCCGGGCGTATCCTTGTCCACCAGGAATCCGGATATCCCGCGCGCGCCTCTATCGGGATTCGTCACCGCAAAAATGGTGTTCAATGAAGCGACCGCTCCACCAGTGTTCCATTTCTTTTCGCCATTCAGCACGTAATCGTCGCCGTCACGTTCCCCGCGCGTCTTCATCGAAGCTGCATCCGACCCGGCCTCCTTCTCGGAGAGACCGAACGCTATCAGTTTCTCTCCGGCAGCAATGGGTGGAAGGTGCCGCTCTTTCTGCTCGTCAGTCCCTCCGACGATGATGGGAAAAGACCCGAGTGCGTTGACGGCGAAACTCACGCCCATGCCTCCGCACGCACGGGAAAACTCTTCCACGATCAGGCACAGATCCAGGACACCACCTCCCAGTCCTCCGTACTCTTCGGGAATCCATGCCCCGGAGAGACCAGCGTCCTTGATGGCCTCCTGTACTTCCCATGGGTATTCCTGCGCGATGTCGTATTTCGCCGCAACGGGACGCATCACCGTTTCCGCTAGTTCCCGAGCACGGTTCCTGAGATCTACCTGTTGTTTCGTGAAGAGTTCTTCTATCATGACGAGTCACTTCCTTGTCGTGCCGGTTTCCATGTTTTTGCGGTCGGGAAGAATATTAACCGGTCTTCCGGCTGCATGCCGCTTCTGTCGCCGTAGCCTACTCCTGAGCCAATGGCTAGGTTCAGTCCGTGCTGACACTATTTGCGGTCCTGGTTGCCGGTGTTTTTGCCGGATTTCTGAACGTCATGGCTGGAGGCGGTTCGCTCATCACTCTGCCTCTACTGATATTCCTGGGCCTGCCGGTCGCAGCTGCCAACGGAACCAACCGTGTCGCCATACTCGTGCAGAACGTCGCAGCTGTTGGAGGCTTTCAGCGCCAAGGATACGCCGATTTCCGCGCCGGGCTCGCCTATGGGGCGGCAACGATTCCGGGAGCAATTGCGGGAGCCTTCTTCGCCGTTCGAGTCAGTGAGGGATTGTTTCGCGCGATCCTGGCGGGTGTGCTCGCGGTTGCCGTAGTCGGATTGTTGGTGCCGCGGTCCAGCAGGCAGGTGTCTGCTCCAGTTGAGAGGAAATCCCGCGTGCTAGCATTCTTGGGATTTCTGGGTATCGGATTTTACGGCGGATTTATCCAGGCTGGCGTAGGCTTTCTGCTGATGCTGGTATTGCATAGCCTTCTTGGTCTGGACCTGGTTCGCACCAATATGCACAAGGTGTTGATCGTAATGATATTCAGCGTTCCGGCCCTAGCTATTTTTGTTGGAACCGGGAATGTGGCGTGGGCCACGGCAATCGCTTTGGCAGCCGGCAATGCAGCGGGTGGTATCGCGGCCACACGGGTTTCGGTCAAAGGCGGCGAACGGCCGATCCGGATAGTCCTGGGTGTTGCGTTGCTCATGATGGCGGGGAGATTGGTGTGGGGGATGTGAGTTGGGACTTGGAAGCTGGAAGTTGTGTTCGTTTCGGGGTGCTGCTTGTGGCTAGATCTGCTTCAATGCTGGTGCTGTTCGTTCTGGTTCTAGGCAATCAATACATCTGCGTTGCCCAGGAGCCGCCCACGGCTGAGGAGCTACTCAACGACCTGGCGTGTGGGTCGTGTCATGAAGGCATCGACGTTGAGAGTGACATACTCGACAAAGCCGCTGATCTGAGTCAGGCAGGGCTCAGATACAGCCCCGACTATGTTTTCAGCTACGTTCAGTACCCTGTGACAATCCGTGAGTATCTCGGCTACTCGCGGATGCCGATACTCCATCTCGATGAACGCGAGAGCCTGGCGTTGGCGCTCTATCTGCAGACGTTGTTGCCGCAGGGAGCCGAGCCTCCGGTCTATCCGCTCCAGGAGTCGTTTGCATCAGCCAGAAATGCCCATCCCGAAATCACTCCTCAAACCGGCGAAAGCGTCTTCGAGTCGCTCGGCTGTATCGTGTGCCATCAGCAGTCGTTTTCCGTCACTTGGGACACCAAGATCGGACCGGACCTGAGCTTCGAAGCGGAGAGAATCACGCCGGAATGGCTGGACGATTTCTTGCCCGCTCCGACGCCGCTGCGACCGTTCGGATACTTCCCGGGGGCGGGTAGTCGACATCCCGATTACCAGCTCACCGAGGACGAAGTGGAGGTTCTACGTGAATACCTGCTGAGGCAACACGGCGATCTCGATACGGCGGCTGCGTACGTCGGACCCGATTTGTTCCTGCAGTTCTCGGCCAACAAAGCGGAGACTCTGTTGCGCGAAAAACAACCCTGCCTGGGTTGTCATCTTCTCGGCGACGACGGTGGACGCATAGGCCCCGATCTGTCGGCGCTCAATTCCCGCGTGCAGCCCGAATACGTGTCTCAGGTGATAACCGATCCGGTCGGCATACTCGGTGAGACCATAATGCCCAAGGTGCTGATGCCGGACACAACCCTGAAGCTGTTCATGAATTATCTGGTTTGGCAGGAGATTCCACGAGCGGAATCGTCCTATCTCTCCCACATTGACAACCCGCCGCATTTCTTTCAGGAGCTGGATGAGCCTCGGAGTCTGTTCGTGAAGCACTGTGCCGCATGTCATGGCATCGAGGGCCAGGCTGACGGATACAACGTTCCATTTCTCCCCACCGTTCCCACGACTCACGCGGACTCTTCGTATATGTCGGACCGGCCGGACGACACGTTGTTCGATGGGATCCACTCCGGAGGGTATATCCTGAACAAGAGCCACAGGATGCCTCCATGGGGAGAGACTCTCGATCGCGATCAGATCTGGGGTTTGGTCGGTTACATCAGAGAACTCTGCAACTGTCAGGGGCCAGCCTGGTCTCGTGACGGCCGCAGAAGATAGTCACTTCACGATCAGCTTTCCTCTCTCCCACATGTGGTAGTCGCTGCACCAGACCGCACAGAGAAACAGGTATTCTCCGGTAGCCTCGGGAGTGAAGGTCACTTTCTCGGTCTCACCTGGTTTGAGAGGACCGGTATCGATGTCGAGCGCCGGCACGTAGAAGCTGTGTGTAGCGACGTCGACGTTTCTTACCTCGATTGTCACTGGACGTCCGCGCTCGACCACAATCTCCCGAGGAGACCAATTGCCTCGTTCCGGCGCTCGAGCCCGGAGCAGTATTCTGTCCGTGCCGTCAGCGTCTTTTGCGCACGCAGAGGCGGAGAGAGTCGCCGCAAGCCCGCACGAGATGAGTGTTCTGCGCAGTGTGATACCTCGCAAAGTGCCTATCCCTCGAAGAGCCAGAGGAAAGAGATGCTCAATCCCACCAGAAACAAAAACATCGGAATCCAGCCTCGTTTGGCGGCAGGGCCGGCGCCGAACAACCTCTCCGCAAACCGGTAACCGTATTCTACCGAAAAGGCCAGCCCAACGAACAGCAGCAGCATCTGAAGATATGGAATCGCGCCCGTCCAGAACGGGTGAAATCCCAGATCGGCTGTGCCAAACAGGTTCCAACCGAGCGACAACGGGTCCGATAGCACAGTGGGCACGTAGCTGCCGTTGACGAATAGCAGAGCCACGCTGAATGCAGCCCAGCGCGCGATTCCAAGAGGTATGAGACAGTACGAAAACTCCACGAAGACCTCTTTCAATGGAACGTCTCTCACGCCACTGGCCAACTTGGAGAGCCAGGAAGCTCCCAGGAACAACGCGGGCACGAGCGCGAAAGCCATCAGGGTGTACGCAGCAACGAACAGCCAGTACCCCGGAAGAGTCTCTACCCGTACCATGTCCCGGAGCCAACCGTACGGCCCCTGCATGACCAGGAAGAACACCACCAGGATTCCTATCATTGTGAGACCCTTGAAGGCTTCGTCGGTGCTGCGCCGGTTGTACACTTCGTCCGTGCGCTTCCGTTCCGTCAAGAAGTCGGCTCCAAACGGCCTCAGGTTGAATGCCATGTTGTCGTAAGGACAGGTCTTGAAACACTCCAGACACAAGCCACAATAGGTGTTCCTGTTCATGTCGTAGGGGTGCTCCAACCAGGGGCATCCATACCCGTTCTCATTGCCCAAGTAGCACGTCTTGGGTCTGTGAGCCTTACAGACATCGGGGTCTTTCGCTCTGACCTCTACTGCGGAGAAGTTGGAGTAGAGGCCCTGGAAACCGCTGACAGGGCATATGTAGAGGCAGAAAGTGCGTTTCTCAAAGACGAGGGCTACGGCAATTGCCGTGAGGATCACCACTACTAGCAGCGCAAAGGTGGCTATCGGGATCACTGTGAAGAAGCCGAAAAACAACGTGGTAACGAAGAACACCAACGTCAGAGGCCAGAGGTTTCTGAATTTTTTGGGCCATTTCTTGTTCAAACCCCAGGACTTCTGTCGACCGACGCCAATTAGTTTGCCTCTTTGTATCCAGTCGCCGATCAACGGAAACGGGCACATCATGCACCAGAACCTGCCCGCGATGGGTACGAAGATCGTCATCAAGAGAACCCACCACAGTACCCATGTGATCATGACTCCGAAGTTCAGGTTCCCGGGCGACAATCCTCCGATCAGCGCCGAGACCAGTATGACAACGAAGATTACGAGGTTGACGAGAATCAGACCGGTGGGAAACCAACGACTCTTGAAGAGCTCTCTCACGGGCCGATACTTCGTCAACTCGAGACGCCAATCCAGGGGAACGATGCCGAAGAGGGCATCTTTTGCTCCCTTGCGCTTTCTGGTGGCCACGAGGAAGGAGCCGAGAGCGACCAACCCCACCAGGCCCAAGCCGGCGTAGAACCTGCGATTCGGCAGGACCCTGAGGTATCCGTATTCGTATGGGTGCATCCAGCCACAAGTCACTGAGCAGCGGAACGAGAATCGTCCCGGTTTGTCGGCGACAAAACCTATTATCCTGGTTTCACCGGGATCCACCGAAGCCTCGATACCGTAGTCGAACAGATAGAAGCCGTGTGTGACGTCATCGCTGATCAACTTCAGCACAACGGTCTCGCCGCGTCTAACCGTTATCACGCCGGGATCATACCCGAATCTCTTGACGTGAACTTCGACCGTTCTCTGGTTTCCAACGAGTTCCCCCGAGTAACGCTCGGTATCACTGCAAGCGGTGAGAACGCAGGCGACTGCAAGGACGGCGATTACGGGGGGAAACCTCTGCATCATCCGCTAGCTGTTCTCGAACACTAGATCCGTCACTATGGATATGGACTTGCGCGCGAGAGCCTCGATCTTCGAGCCGTCCCAAACTGCCAGTGAAACGATCAGATCCGATTCTGGCAGCAGGGGGAGCGCATCTTTCTGTTGGCTTTCCAAGGCGCGCTTCAACACGATGAACCAGCGCCCATCCCTATGGTCTCCTCTTCCGACCACGGTCTGTTCCTCCAGGGGAGTCTGCGTGCCCGGGCCGGTGGTCAAGAGCTCCAATACAGCCATTGTGGCGTCACCGCCGTCGAGCTTTGACTCGGCGTCCAGGTCGGCCACCCAATGCCAGATGTTACCGGTCGCACCGTGCCCCATCATCTGGGCTGTCCCGGGTGAGGTCGAGGGCCCGAAAAAGATCGCGCAAGCATCCCGGTTCAGTGGTCCCTCGCGATCTTCCGTCTCGTCGTCGAACTCTATGAGAAACGCGATCTCCCGATCGTTGTAGACACCCCGCACCCGGATATCGCGTTCCTCCGTTCCGTAAGGAACTCTCGCATTCTGCGGCCACAGATGAACTGTCATGGGCTGAATGCCGGCCCAGAACTCAGCGGAGTTGTCGAGCGGTATTTCCGTGTCGGTATACTCTATGGTGACCGGTGGTTCGTCCGTGACGCCAACGAGCTGATCCCTTGTCAGAACTCTCATCAGCAGGAAAAAAACCACTCCGAACAGCAGCAGCGGAATCGAAAAGCCAAGGGCGACTTTGACGGAACCCTTCATCCAGTATCCTCGGAACAGACTAGAGTGTTTTTGAGTCGACGCTCAACTGTACACTCTAGCCGGCGCAGCGGGAACCCTTCATCCACTCCTCCGCTGACCTCCATACCTATTATGTTCTCTAGAGCAGAGGGATTCTAACCGCATCGCCTGATGGCTTTATTGTCAGGATCAAGGATGGATGGGACGTAAGAAGAGACGCAAGGACAAGGGCAAGGCCAAATCACAGGGCCAGAAGACTCCGCATAGTGCTGCTGAGCGAAAGGCTCCCTCGAAACCCAAGCCGGCGGTTCCTCGTACACCGGCCGACAGCAAGCCCGCAACCGCCGGCCAGGTCGGTAAGACCGAGCAGCCACCGAAGAAGACGAGGGCCCGCAGCACCCTTAGAGTCGTCCCTGTTGTTGGAGCGATTCTTTTCGTGGTTGTGGTGCCGGTTTACTGGTTCACTTTCTTGCGTGAGAGCGGATATCCCGGTCCGAGTTTGGACGCCATGGCCTCCGAGGAGTTAGTGTACGAGGACTTCGCCGGAGCGACAACCTGCGAAGAATGCCACGAAGCTCAGTATTCGGTATGGCTGAACTCGACTCACGGTAGAGCCGGCGGCAACCCTTCAGAGGACCTGATAATAGCGAGATTCGACGGCAACCCCATTCGCTTTGCCGATGCCGTAGTGACGCCTACTGTCGATGCCGATAGCAGTTACATCTTCATTGTTGATCAGGAAGGGTTCGAACCTGAGACGCTTGCGGTGTCCGGTGTGATTGGTGGGGGGCACATGGTTGGGGGAGGCACTCAAGGTTTTGTGTCGGAATATCCCGATGGCACCGTGCGATTCCTTCCATTCGATTTCATTCGCCGCGAAGATCTTTGGTTCTGCAATACCAACACGCGCAGCGATCGTGGCTGGATCCCGATTACGATGGACGTGTCGATCACGGAATGCGCCGACTGGCCACCCGTGAGAGTACTAGGTACCGACGATACGTACGCCAACTGTCAGGAATGCCATGCCGCTCTGGTTGATCTCGCGTTCGACAGCTCGGCGAGCGAATACTCCACCCGAATCACGACTCTCGCGATCGATTGCGAATCATGCCACGGGCCGATGTCAGATCATGTGGAAAGGTCGCAGCCGGAGACAATCGCTGCGGACACAGATATTGCCGTGGAACCTCTGGCCACCTACTCCAAGGACAGTTCATTGAACGTCTGTTTCCGGTGCCACGCCCTGAAGGACGTGATGCGTCAGGGCTATCTGCCTGGCAAACCGCTAGCGGACTACTACTCGGTAGGTCTTACCATGCTCGGTGGCGGCCCGTTTTATCCTGATGGCCGGGTACGTACGTTTGCGTATCAAGGCAATCACCGCTACAGCGATTGCTACTTGAATGGATCGATGACATGCGTGGATTGCCACGATCCCCATTCGCAGGAATACCGAGACATCTGGGGCCGCGAGTTGAGCGACCGCTTCGCGGACGAACAGTGCACGGATTGCCACTCCAGCAAAGCGGAAGATCCGGAAGCACATACGTTCCACGAGCCCGGTACCGAAGGGGGCAAGTGTGTCGACTGTCACATGCCGTACCTGCAACACCCGGAGTTGGGATACCACCTCCGGTTTGCGCGTTCGGACCATACGATTCCGATTCCTCGTCCCGGAGTCGACGATCGTATGGGGATCGTCAATGCGTGTGCGCAGGCGCAATGCCACGCGGACAGCTCTGTCGCGGCTCTCGAGAGGGTGACCCGAGAGTGGTATGGCGATTTGAAGCCTCACAAACCGATCGTGGCTTCTCTCGTTCAGCGAGACGAACTGGACAAACGCACCGCCGCTGCAGTGCTAAGAGACTCCTCCAGTTTCCCTGCTGCACAAATCGAGGCGCTGGGGGTGTTCGTCACGCGGTTCTTACGGCCGGATATGGCCAGAATAGATCCCGATGTGAGTCGGACGTTGTGGCAGTTGGCGGACAGCCCCGATCTCGACGTGAAAGCCACCGCACTCGCTGCTCTCCAGCTCGTGCAAGGGCAGATCGACTCTACCCGTCAGTTGCTGGCTGAGGCGCTCAGAGAGGCCGAGGACGCAGGCGTTCCCATCCGGTCGCGCTGGGCGACGGCGTTAGGGACATTTGGAGATCACTATTTCGAACTGGGCGATTGGGGGCCGGCGATACGAACGTATCGCAAGGCGCTGGAGATCTCACCGGACCGTCCGGCCATTCTGATGAATATGGGCCTAGCCCAGGCCTACGCGCAAAGGCATGACAGTGCCGTGGTTTGCCTCAGGAGGTCCATCGAGATCGACAGGCGTCAACCTCTGGCCTGGGTGAATCTCGGATTCTCGCTCGAGAGCCTCGGCGATACGGCAGCCGCCGAGCGTGCCTACCGAACCGCTCTGAGCATCAGCGAGCACGAGGCCGTCGGGCATTTCAACCTGGCCAACATCTTGTTCAGGCGTGGTGATTTAGGTCCGGCGATCGAGCATTACGAGCGTGCCATCTCGCTCCAGCCCACCCTGGGGCAGGCACATCTGAACCTGGTCCGTGCACTCGTTGCAGAGGACGAACTCCAGGATGCGCTGGCGGCGGCGCGCCTATGGCTACGTTACTTCCCGAACGACCAGCGCCCTCGTCAACTGATACTGGAGTTGGACCCGTCACTCAGACGCAGGTGAGTGCGCGGTCCTATCTGTCTTTGAGAGCTTGCCACCGCTCCAGCACTCGCTGCAACTCGATCTCAAGTTCACCAATCGACTCCACGAGTTGAGATGTCAGCCCGATGTCGGTCGACTTCGAGACTCCGCCTTTCACGCAACTGATCTAGAAGACGTTGGTATGCTCGGGCACACCGGCTGCGGCCTTGCCTCGCCCTTCCCGTAATGGGCCGATCATGCGCCAGCGCATCCTCTGGAAAAGGTCTGCGTCGTACTGCTGTGCACCGGCGGGCGAAGTCTCGAATGCAAAGCGAACATGAACAGGACAAACGTCAATGAATGTCGGAAAGACATGAATCCTTCCTGTCGGGATGTAAGAACGAGAAACGCAGCTTGTTGGCGCTCTGCTATCCCCCAACCACCATCATGATTTCGACCAGGTAGTCGGGGCCCATCAGGTCCGCGCCAACGAAGGTTCGTGATGCGGCAGGTCCGACAACCTCGTCGAGGATCTGTCCTACCGGCTCCGCATGCGCGATTTGCGGCAGGTATACGTACATTGCGGTGACGTGGCTCAAACCTGTACCGGCGGCGGTGAGTGTTGCCTCCAGGTTGTTCAGAACTTGCCTGGTTTGTGCGTCGATGTCTCCGACAGCTACTCCATCAGGGCTGGATCCTACCGCACCAGCCGTGAATACCCTGTCACCGACCGCAATCGCGGGCGAGAATGGGCTGCTCGGTGGCGAAGCTCCCTCCGCAATGACCACAGCGCGATCAGGTGCGCGTCCGGCCACACACTGGATCTCGACCTTGAACAGCTCGTTCACCAGTTCGGCACCTACCGTAGCCCGCGCCGGAGGGGCTTCCGTCATGAATTCCCTGTACGCGGCGTTCATGTCGCCGAACTCGGCTGGGTCGGCCATGAACACTTTGCAGGCCGACAGGTCGGAGTAGTCCATCTCCACCTCGCTCAGGACTGCGCCGATGTTGCCCCAAACCCGTCTCGTCTGTGTGGCGATATCTCCTGTTACAGGTTGATATGTTTCCGGGTCTCGGCTCGTCGCTCCCGCGATGAACAGAGTGCTGCCGGCCATGATCCCCCAACTGTACGGCAGTTCGGGCGATTTGAGTTCCGTGGGCACTATCACCTCGCGAGTGACGCCGGGCTTGGCGACTACCATCGATACCTGAACCAGTGCTGCCGGATCAGGGAGGTCAACCGCAACGGTGGCGCGTGTCGGAGGATCGGTAGGGAAATATGTGCCGTAGGCTTCGTTCATTTCGGCGAAATGCGTGACGTCCGAGAGATAAACGTTAACGCTCACGACCCGGGAGAAGTCCAGCTCGTTCGCATCTAGCAACCGTCTGATGTTTTCCATGGCCTGGCGGAACTGGTCCGTAACACCTTCGGCAAAGGCTCCGCTAGATGGATCGGCGCCCATGGTACCCGGTACGAACAGAAACTCGCTGTCTGTCGGCGCAGCAGTTTCCTCGGCCGGTGGCGTGCCGCAAGATGCCAACGGCAAAAGGAAAAGGATGGTGAGAATCGAGAGGCTGGATCGAATTCGAGCGCGCATGTTGTCTCCGGTTCGGCAGAAAAGGTTCTTTGGCTTAGCCATTATGCACCCGGGAACGTCTCGGCGCGAGAGGGGGGGGGAGGTGATCACGTTAAATTGCCTTGACGGGGTAGGGCCGAAACTGATGGTTGCCGCCTGACGTTCGGACGTGCCGGATGATTTCAGGATGCTCGTGCCGATCATGCTGGATTTTGGATCGGAAGGCAGCGCATGGGTGCGTATCGACGTCACCGGCCCGGAGACGGAGATGGTGTTACCGATACTGCCAATGAGGCCGGACCGGATAGTGTTCAATCCTTTTGAGTCAGTTCTCGCTGACACGAAGACGGAGCGTTGGCGCGACTAGCGGATTACCAGCATCCCCACGCTTCCGCCGAAATCGTCTTCCTCTGCGCGGAGCCCTTTGGGGGCTATCCAGGAGTCGCCGTTGAGCCGTACGTTGACCCGGTGCACGCCTGAGGATATTCGAACAGTCAATTCCCAGACGCCTCGGCCTGTTTCCTGGAGCGCAATCGGTTGCCAGTCGGTGAAGTCCGCTGTCAATTCAACTGACCGTGCTCCCGGCGCTTGCACACGAATGACGTGAAGGTCGTCGAGTGATGTCTGAACGCTCATCCTCGCCTCACCCATTCCTGGTTCTTCGGGTCTTTCCAGCTCCCGGAACAATGCCCTGAGCGGCGATGGCGTTGGCAGCAAGGGAGAACTGAAGGCTTCGATGCGCAGGCTGACGGTTACGTAATTCGCGGAGATGACTCCGCGCACCGGGTCGGATGGGTAACGGCCCCCGGAAACGAGAACAGAGATCCGCCGCCAGAGTGGTACTTGAGCGTGCAGCTCCCCGTATAATCCCTCTCCACCGCCTTCGCTCCAGCCGCGCAGACCAATCGAGCCGTCGACTTCCAAGGATTCGTCTCGCCAGCGAGCGGAACCGACGATGTCCAGGTACTCCGTATTAGCGGCCCAGGTGCGCGTGGCAATCGCGCCCATCGCAACACCTTCGTGCACGGTCCAAACGCCAGCTTCGATCTGGCTTGGCGTCGCCACAGCGGAGCCTTGATACGACTGGCCTGTTGCTCCTCCGAGCCAAACACCGTTCGATACGCCTGCTACATGCAGGCGGGCTCTGCCGAGCAGGTGACCGTACCCCGGATTGTCCTCGTATACGTTTATGCCCGCGGACCCGGATATTTCGCCTTGTATCCCGTTGTGAAGGCGTGCCCGCCAGGCCCCCGCGGCTAGCCCCTGCACGACGCGCCGTCCGCTCTCGAACACGACATAGTTGCCGCTCGCGCCGAGTGAGCTGTTGGGTGCGTCATAACGGAGTGTCGGGCTGACGGAGAACGCTCCCGAGCCAAGAAACCCTTCGTAGTCGACCCAAGATCCGCCGACGTCCACTGTACCGCTGGTCTGGGCTCCGAGCGCGGAGATGCCGCTCAGGATCCAAGCCGTCGTCACCGCGGCGACAGACGGGCTGAGTCGCGTCACAGGCTAGGTGGAGTTCACGGTTTTCGCGGGCGGCGTCGCTCAGATCCCGCTCCAGGAGCGAAGTCCGCCCTGCCTTCCACTGCGGAATTCAACCTTACACCCAGGGCAGACACCGGAGAAGCTCCCAGTGAGATGTCACGCTCGACGTTGCGTCGGAATGCTATGTACTCGACATCCTCGGCTCCTCCGGCGAGCGCAATTACGGCAGCGGCTGCCGTATCGGCCGGCACCCCTACCGCTACGAGGTCCGCGAGGACCGCCGCGGCGATCGTCAGCGATTGATTGACACGCAGCATCCGCAAAGCTTCGAGATCATCGGCGTCGGCTCCAGCCCTGAGTGCGCTGGCCCCGGCAACGATTTCAGGACCGGAAGAGGCGGGGCCCAGGGCCTCGCGGGCTTCTAGGAGCTCGTCATCAAGCCTGCGCACTGCGGCAAGTATCAGGCCGGCACTCGCGCCTTTGGTAGCCCCTTCGAGCGCACGATCGACCAGCGGTTCGGTTGGGATTCCGCGAGCCTTCGCCGAATCCAGCAGGATCTCGATCTCGGCTCTGATCTCCTCGGGCACCCGGCCCTGGAGGCGAGGCTCCTGGGAGTAGACCGGGGAAGTGACCGTAAGGGCCGCTGCCGCCATTGCCAGTGCCAAGAACGAGTGGGTCAATCTGTATCTCATGTATCACCAATAGTAACAACCGATCCCGGTCGTCCAAACTCGTCGTCCTGCGCAGGTGGAGCCGATGGATCGCGCAGCCAGGTCTCGCCATCCACCAAGAACGCGTAGCGGTAACGTCCTTCTACGAGTGCAACAGTCACCGACCAGACACGGCTGTCGTCCACCAGCTCCATCGGGGTGGCCGAAGGATTCCAGTCGTTGAAATCTCCGACCAACGACACTGCTTCGGCGGACGGTGCAATGATCACAAACTGTACGGCGGGCCGCTCAGCTTCTGCCAGGTGCATTTGACTCACTTCTTCCGGCACAGTGCCTCCCCGTCCCCACACGACCAAGGCGGCTATTCCCGCCGCCACAGCCAGGCCGCCCAGCGGGCTGACATTCACGGTACGTCCGCGCCAGAGCCAGTCAAATACGCCCCGGAGCCTCCGTGCCCAACCTCTTGGTGCGGAGGCGGACTCGATGGACGCCATCACGCGCGCGTCCAGCGCCGGATCTAAACGCACCGGTTCCTTGAGCAACCCGATCGCACTTTCGAGTTTGTCCGTGCCCTCAGTCACCATCGACCTCCGTCAGCAACTGGCGCAGTTCATCGCGTGCTCTGGCGACTCTCATCTTCAATGCCGAGAGCCCGGCGCCGGTCAGTTCCATCATCTCTTCGTAACTCAGCTCCTCCACATATTTCAGCAGGAATGCCTCTCTGTATGTATCCGACAACTGAGCAATCGCCCAGTTTATTTCCTCTCTCAGGGCGTCCCTGGATTCCGTGTGTGCCACCGATGCCCTGGCAATTGCGGGTTCGTTCTGTTGGACCCTTTCCTGGCGCCTGGCCCGCTGACCGCCGATGGTCCGACAGCGATTGACCAGGATGCCGAACACCCATGCGCCAAAGCGATCAGGGTCGGTGCACCTCGCGAGCGAACGGTATCCTCGTACGAAGGTTTCCTGTAATGCATCCTCCGCGTCGGCACTGTTGCCGAGCATTCGCACCGCGTAGCGTCCGAGACGGTCGCGGTAGCGGGCCACGAGTCCCGCATACGACTCTCTGTCGCCGTCCAGCACGCGCCCGACGAGCTCTGCATCGCTCTCCCCCTTCACGGCCTCAATACCCATCGTAGACGACAATGGTCACTCGGTCCCGAAACAGGGGACGTGGTGTGACGTGTTGATACATGGTCGGGTATCAACGGGTGACTCAGATGAACCCTGATCAACAAACAAAGGAGCATGGGTGAAGCGGCTAGTGCCGTGCTTGATGTTGTCGTGCTCGTTGCTCGGCTTCGCAAACGGGTGTTATCAAGATGCTCTTTCGGAGCCCGGTTTGCGAAGGGTCCGGACACGAGTGTTCTTGACTGACGCACCGTTTCCCTTTGGCAGTGTCGGTTCCGTGGAAGTCTACGTGCTCGAAATCGCTGCGTCCACGGTGCCCGACAGTTCAAGTGACACGCGGGTGTGGAGCGTGCTGGGTGCACCCATGGCCCGATTCGACTTGATGCAGTTGCAACAGAGTAAGCTGGCGCTGTTGAGCGAGACAGAAATCTCGACCGGCCGTCTTCACGCTGTGCGGGTCACCATCGACTGCGACTCATCGATGGTGAGATACGAGGATGGTGAGACGGCGAATGTAAGATGGCCGCACGGCGGCAGCGTCACGGTACTGGCCCAGGTAGAGGCACCGATATCAATTGCGGAAACCGGCGCGTCACTCGTGATCGACTTCGACGTGGGTCAGAGCTTCACCGCGACGCGTGGAGATCCATTGCACGACTTCGTTTTCACTCCGGTGATCAGGGCGGTCGAAGCGGGCGGCACGGGGTCGCTCAGTGGGACAATTCGCGGGGACAGCGGGGGCGACGGTGCGCCGGATCCGTTGCATAACGCCTTGGCGTCGTTGTTCCGTGGCGATCCGTCAGCTTCACCCGACACCTGGTCGAAGGTCGCCCTCGGCCATACGGACTCAGGCGGGTACTACAAGCTCGGGTTCCTCCTTCCAGGGACCTACTTACTCCGCTTGGAAACTCCCAGCCACGAGCTTTTCGGAGGCTTGTTGGTCCACGAAGTCGAAATCGTTGCCGGCGAGGATTTCACGTTCTCGGTGACACTTCCGGCGACTTCGGCCTCGTGGATTCCCTCATGGAGGTAGTCATGAAGCAACGGTTTGCTCTTTCTGTCCGGACTGTGATGATTCTCGGTGTTCTCTCGGCAAGTTTCCACGGGATCGATGCGCAGTTGATCTCTCTCAAGACGGTGCCAGTGGCAACGGGCGACCAGTTCCTGCTGTTTCCGTCCCACAACCTCGGAATGGGGTCAGTGGGAATCGCCGTTGACGATTCGATCGCCGATCCCTTCACGAATCCCGCCAAGGGGACACGCATTCGGGAATCTCACGTCTTCACGTCACCCACCTACTACCACGTGAGTCAGGAAGCGGGGAGTGCAGGAGCGCTTCCCGTGGGCCTCGCAATCAAATCGGCGCATTTGTTTGGCGGAGGCATGGTATCCCTCCAGCAGGTCAAGCAAGGAGAGTGGTTTCGAAGATGGTGGGGAGTAACTGATGTGTTGCCGCCAGATGCGTTGAGATCTCAGTCAGCCACGAATAAGTACGGATTCTTGACTCTGGGAGCCGTGTTGCCCGGTGACGTGGCGGTTGGAGGAAGTGCTCTGCTGGCCGATTTCAACGCCATAGACGGCGTCGAGCATCTCTACGCGAACAGTGCCGCGATCGAGCAGAGGGGCGATCTGAAGGACGTGCGGTTCGGTGCACTGAAGACATTCGAAGACGGCCGCACATTCGAAGCTGTAGGTTTGTATCGGCGTTTTCACATGCAGCACGACGTCACATACGTGGATTGGCTGCCTATCGACACCCTCGATTGGGAGTGGGAATATGAAGTCAGGACCGAGGAGAACCTCGATGTGACCGACACATGGGGTATCCACTTCGGTTACGTACAGCCGGTAGGTACCGAGGGATGGCGCATAGGAGGCATCCTCACCGCCAATTGGAAGTCGCATCCTAAGATCCCCAACTACGAGATCATGAATATCCCGAGAGATCCGGGCAACAGTGCGGCGTTCGATCTGGGATTTGGGATAGCAAAGGTCGCGGGCCCCACGACATTTGGAATCGATATCGTATACGAGCCGGGCAGCAGCGACACATGGGCCGAAGCGGAAGAGCGGCTCGAGACGGTCAGCGGCGATACGATCCGCGTGGGTGAGAAGACCATCGAGAATGAGTTCAGCTTTTCAAACGCCTTCGTCAACGTGGGAGTGACACGACGAGTAGGGCCCGCAGCGTTCCAGTTCGGCCTGGGCTTGAGGGCGTACGACTACCACCTCGATCAGTGGGACCACGTGGAGGAAGACACGCGCAGGGACGACGAGCAGTGGATGGAATGGGTGCCAAGCTGGGGCGCAAGAGTAGAGTTGAAGGATCTCGAGTTGCGTTATGCCGGGCGAGTCACGACCGGCACTGGCCGCCCCGGAGTCGGTTGGGGCGACGGTCGGCGAGCACCTGTGGGATTGGCGGCTGACGCCGGGGGGAACGACATACTGCTTGCTCCCAGTGGCCCGCTGACGCTTCAGGATGTCACCGTGATGACGCACCAGTTTTCGATCTCGGTACCGGTCCGCTAGCGAGGATACATTGGGAGCGAAGGGGCGCTTCAGTCTGATGAAGCATTCCCGCAGCACCAGCCTACCGGGGCAAAGCCGCAGTAGCGGCATTCCAGCGGGTCTTCAGCCGCGGTATTTGCCTCTCCCTCGATGCGCCGTGCGATGCTGGATACAGACTGCGCTGCGCGGCGCCGCAGCCGGTCGTCCACCGGCTGGGAAACCTGAACCTGTGCCCGCGAAAACTGAAAGGCGAACCGGCCGGCCCGCATTCCGGCGATTCCCTCCACAGCGGTTATGTAGACGTCTTGTTGCGGTTCGTAGAGTTCGGCCTTGCGGCGCGCGACTTCTTCATTGCACTGCGGTGTCTTCACATCCAACAGCGCGAGTCTGTTCGCTTCCACAGCCGCGAGGTCGATGCTGCCCTCGTAGTACTCGTCCTCGGCGGCAAGATACAGAAAAGCCAACTCCCTGCGAGAATCGGGCAGGTCGGCGATCGTCCGATAGCCGGGCTCGTTCGCTACCCGCTCGATCTCCTCTCGCAGATGCATCCGATAACGCTCCCCGCGCCGTGTACCGCTTCTCGGAGCGTCCTGGTCGCGCCTTTGGATCGCATCATCTAGTAACAGTTCCAGGTCGGATTCTTCTCGGAGTCGCTCCAGCACATCGTGCACTATCAAACCCCGTGTCAGTGCGTCGATCAGAGACCCACGACGTCTCTCGGGGACGGTCGGCTCACGGATTCCAAGCGTGTATTTGAACCAATGACGACGCGGACATGCCGAGAAGGTCAGATACTCCGTGGCGGAATGCCTCGTTGCACTGGCCGATACTGATACTGGGTCGACTATGGGAGGCAGGGTGTCCAACGCACGGGGTGGTGGAGGTTCCAGAACGCTGGCGGCTGTTGCAGAGGGGGGAGCATCGACAACTCGCACAATACCATCTAACCGTTCGCCGGCCGCGTTCTCGTAGTGAAAGCGTCTGCCGTCAGTAGCAGCGACGTTCTTCAATCCCTGCAGGAGGAAATCGGCTGCTTGAGAGGATCCCTGCTTTCCAACCCGGGCAGCAGAGATGCCGCACAGAATCAACCGTTCGATTGCTCTGGTAGCAGCCACATACCAGAGCCGTTTTTCTTCTGCCATGCTCTCGAAGGCGAGTCGTGCTTGCAGCGATTCGTAGTTTTCAGGTTGACTGTCGGCCGCGGGATCTCGCAACGCGATCGTTTTGCTCCCGACGATCATCCTGCCGGAGTTCCTGGTATTCAGTGCCAAGCCCAGCCCACCCCAAAAGACGATCCTCCATTCCAGGCCTTTGGCACTGTGTACGGTGCTGATAGTCACGGCATCTCCACGAGGAGTGATGGGCTCGCCGTCGTCTCTGTTCGCTTCTCTGCAACGGTGGATATGTGCAACGAACTCACTGGTGCTGAGGCGCGAGGCCTTGCGGGATTGCCTCAGCAATCTCATTACGTTGCGGAACGCCTCGTCCTCATCGTGTCCCAGAATTCGTAGGTGTGCCATGTAGCCAGTGTCATAAAGAAGGTCCTCCAGCAGTTCATGCACCGGCTTTCTGTCACGCATGGCGGCGTAGTGAGACAGCATTGCAGTGCCGGCTGCCATGCGCTCAGCTTCCGCCTCTGCCAGTGATTCCGGCATGAGTGAGCCATACTGATCGGATGAAGGGCGAACCATTTCCCACAGGCAACCGTCCGCGCTGGAGCGCAGCTGCAGTAGAGTCTCATCTGAAATGCCGACGAACGGGCTCCTGAGATAACCCACCAGTGCCCGATCGTCAGATGGGTCGCACAGGGTCTCCAACGCCAGCAAGAGATCCAGTATCTCTCTTTTCTCGTAGAAGCCCGAGCTTCTGAGGGAAAATGCTGGCACTCCTACAGCTTCGAGAGCATCTCTGTAGTCTGGTGCCATGGACCAGTTTCTGAGCAGCACAGCCATCTCGCCCCACTCATAACCCTCTTGGCTCAGCTCTACCGCTCTCTTGGCAACAGCTGTTACCTCCAGTCTCCGACGGTCCGAGCTACTGAGGTCTTTGCCCTTTTCGTTGGCCGGCAGCATGATCACTTCCACCGGCGGCCCCACGTCTTGCTCACTGGTGCCGGTGGATAGTGCCTCGAACGGCACTTCGAAATCCTGCAGCCCTCCTGGTTGGGTCGGAGTGTCGAATGCCCTGCCGATGGTTGAGTCCACGATGCCGAGTATCTGTTTGGAGCAGCGGTAGCTGTTGGTCGTGGAACGTACGAGCCCCCACCCTTTCTGCTCGAAATCTGTTCTTACTTCGTGCCAAACCCTCACGTCGGCGCGCCGGAAGCGGTAGATACTCTGCTTGGCGTCGCCAACCAGCATCAGGCGCGTTGTGTCCGAGCGACCCGACGCCGGGTCTCCGAGTAGATAAGCGATTTCCTTCTGCACGGGATCGACATCTTGGAACTCATCGATTATCAGAGTTTTGATGCGACGTCTCAGGGCGGATCGTATCTGATGATGTTCGGCGAGCAAATCTCGCGCTTGGACTATGACCCGATCGAAATCGATCAACTCCGAACTGGCAAGCTCCTCGTCTAGGGCGGCAGCGGCGAGCAACGCGACATCTAGTATCGCGCGCTCCGGGGTAGGCAGATTCTCGTTCGCGGCGATGCGACGCAGACGATCGGTATTGCGCAACAGATCTTCCACCATTTCGCGAATCTGTCTCGCTGAGAAGCGTGACAGCACGGTTGCCAAACCTGGTACGCCCTTGCCTTCCAAAACCCTCAAGATCGTGTCGCGGGTCACCTGCGAACGGATCGATTCGAGAACCGGCTCGTCGACGACCTCGTCGCGGGGATTGGCTCCCGCTTGCAGTGCGAATTCACGCAGCAAGTCTAGGCAGAATGAGTGAATTGTCCCTATCCGAGCCAGTTCTATCTCGTAAGCCTCGGCGGTACGGCTCATCGACAGCAGGGCCCGTCTCAGCTTTCGTTTGAGGTCGGCGGCCGCGGCATTCGTGAATGTGATTGCGCCGATGTCCTTGATGCCGCACTGCATTCTGCCAACGGTCTTTTCTGGGGCTCCCTCGGGCGGTTCCAGGTCGACGCCGAGCAAGAATAGAATCCGGCCCACGACGGTGCGCGTCTTCCCGGTTCCGGCGCCCGCCGAGACCAGGATATGCCGGTCGACCGCGACCACTGCATCCCACTGCTGGCGCGAGAATTGCCAATCCGTCGCATTCGGTGCGGTCATGTTCCAGCCTCTCTCACATGCGGCGGCACTCTGCACACGTCATAAGCGGGGCAATATGCTGGGCAGCCGCAGCTTGGGGCCGGTCGGACAGGGAACCTTCCCTTTCTGACACTGGAGACGTGTTTGCATACCATGTTTAGCGCATTATCCATCTTCGCCATGTCATTTTCGTTTCGAACCAGATCGCCTGTCTTCTTGTCCACACCATACAGCTGCAGGCAGTGAGCGCGAGCTTTGCCGGGCGACGCGCCGGGTTTGGTCTCACCCAAGGGGCGGTATTCAACGCGGGAGACTTCGGCGTGGTCGGTTAGCTGAGTCAGAGCGTGAGCATACAGGGGAACCTGGAGTACCACGCCTTCATCCCAGGCTACACTCCTGCCTTCACCCGGTACGCCACGAATGCTCGATTTGTAGTCGATAGCGGCGACAAATCGTGAAGCATCCTCGATTCGTGCGTCCACGCCTCGATCGACACGATCGATGATGCCGCGGTATCTGAAAACCACACCATGCCTCTCCAAAACGACGTCGCCGTCCTCGCCGAATCTCAACTCGTGGTAATCAGCTCCCGTTCGGAGGATAGCGGCATCGCTCTTCCTCACGTCCTCCATTCTGTCATGGTGTTCCACCTCCCATGCCAAATATCTCAGCAGATCGCGTTTGAGCTCAGACCTCTTGAACGGCCGTAGTGTCGGGTGTCCCAGCCATGTGAGCTGCTCCATGTCGTCGAACGCGGTGTCCAAAACATCATTCATCAGCGACTCAGCCCATTCGAGATCCGACGACCGGAGAAAGACGGGTCTTCCCCTTTCGTCACCGGCTCGGTCGTAAAACCGCGCCAATGCGTCATGCAGCAAAGAGCCACGAACGGTGGCTTCCATCTCTTCGTCGGGTTCTTCGAGTTTCTGGAGTCGTAGCAGCCTGATGGAGAAGTATGCCCACGGGCATTTTGCGTAAGTCTCGATCTGGGAAGGGCTCCATAGTTTGTTGTCGTCAAACCGCTCGGAAAGGTGTGATAGGAGACCTCGGTCGATGATGATTCCGGAGAACGGCGATTCGACACCGCGTACTCTGTCGTACTCGATCTGCGCGCCGTGAAAGGCCTGGTCTCTCGCCGCGGCTGTGGGGGCGAGCGGAGTATCTGGAGTGATTGCAGCGTACTCGTCAACCGGGACAGTTGTTGCGTCGGCGACCTCGATTAGCGCCTCAATGAAGGAGGATCTGATTGTTTCTGCGCCGCGGAGGTTGATTTTCGGGTAGCTGATCGTGAGCTGTCCGGCTCCTCCGACTACTGAGCGAAACAGCTCGCGTTCCCGGAGGTCCCAGTCAGCTCTGGTATCGAGGTGAATTCCGGCGTTGCGGAGGCGACTCCTTTCATCGTCATCCAGGATCGGGGACCGCGACGCTGGGTGAGGGAAGGATCCGGCCTCCATGCCAACGAGGAACACGTAGTCGAATCCACGGTGGCTTGCCGCCAACGCCTCCATTACCTGGACTCCGCGAGGAGATTCAGTCCAGACTCCGATCTGCCCGTCCAACAGATCTCGAAATCGCTTCGAGAACTCGCTCACCGAAATGGCGGTATTCCTGACAGGATCCGTTACGCCGGCATCTCCCCAACGGGCAACCGCGGATTTCCACTCACTAATAAGGCCGTTGAGCGCGTGCCAGCCGGCCAGATCTCGCTTCACAGACGCGTACTCGCCCTCCGGTGCATCATAAATCTTCGCTTCGAAATCGAACGGGTCCCGCTGCATGAAGTCCTCGAGCCATGCTACCCAATCGTACAGAGTCTGGCGGCGATCCAGGTCGCCGGCGTGGCCGCGGAATGCGTCGAACTCCTCTAGGGTCTTGGCCGCGCACGCACTTGTCGGGCGGCGCACCGAGCCCGAACCGACTTTATCTTCGGATTCAAGCGGGCCGTCGGGTTGCCGGCTGAGTTCGTATATGGCGGCTCTCCACGCAGACAACCCCCTTATCGCTCTCCTGAAACCGAGGAAATCAAAAACGTCTGAGTCGAACAGCGGGCCGAAGAACGGCGACCTTGCCAGGTCGACCAGTCTCTGCCGAGTCCAACCGTCGGAAGCGGCGGCCAGAAGGCTCGCGACGGCCTTGATCACCGGGATCTCGCTGCAGGATGTTCTGAGCCGTGCAGTCGCCGGAACGCCGAAGACCTTCAAAGCTCGGACGGCCAGATCCACGTGAGGGCGGCCGCTCCGGGCCACAATCGATACGCGGTGCGGGGGCGTTCCAGCGTCTACCAGGCGCCGCACCCTTTTCGCGACCTCGCCCATCTCCCTCTCGGTGTTGGGTGCCTCGATGATCGAAAAGCTACCACGCGGCCGGGAGTTACCGTTTGGCTCTTTTGTTCCGAAGATCGACCTCGCCCAGACGTTGTCTCGTTTCTCCAGGTAAGTGACGGCGGCTGGGGGCAGATCGTGCAGCTCGGAACTGGTATACTGGTGCGTAACGTAGATGCGCACACGATCGGTCGCGGATGAATCGACCAGAGACGTCAACAGCCTTCTCCACCCACCACGCAGATCTGACAGGCCGTACAGGCGAATTTCCCTGCGCCCGCCCAGTCGCTCTGACAGTGCCTCGGGATCCTTCGCTACCAGCCGTGCAATTGAAGCCAACTCGTCGCGGCCGTCCCGCACTCCCTCTCTGTCCAACGCCTCCAAATAGTCTGCGTAGATGCTCGCGAGCTCCGATTGCTTGCGTTTGGGAAACGACCCTTGGACTCCAGCCGCCGCCGCAGCGGTGGCTGTCTTGAATTCCTCTGCGGTCGTGCCCTCCGATATCAACTCGCCAATAAACCGGTCGAGACTTTCGAGATAGTAGTCGAGTCTGCGCAGGCGTCCGAAGACTTCCCCCCCGACACCGCGGACGATGCTGCCCAGGAGTGCCAACCGTTCAACGTCTCCTAGGGGCGCCGCCGCCGGTTGACCCAGCCATAGAGGCAACTCATGAAAGATGCAAAGTGGCGGGTAGAACCATCCCTTGCATCCTTTCCGAGCGGCCAATCGAATGACGTCGTCGCGCAATGCTCCCTGGCGCAGGGCCAGTAGGTATTGCGGTGTAGGGAATGGGTCGTCGGGTGTCGCGCTGAGTGGCTGGAGGAAACCGTCGGCGGCAGCTCCCAAGAGCAGCTTCACGTCGGCTGATACCATCAACTCGAGTTTTGGGGCAGTCACCAAGCCATCTCCAGCGATTCGGGAAACGGGCTGCCTCTTGTACGCGCAGCGGTCGACGGGGTTTTCCTGCTGTGATTGTCTAAATTCTATCCAACCCTCTGCGGTCTTCAACAGCCTCGCTATCGAAGCACTGTCCGCGGCTCAATGATCCAAGGGCGCGAAAAGACTCCGGTTTTAGAAGCCCCGCGCGTACCTTCCCCATAGTTCGTTGCCCAGCTCCCACCACTTGGTCATTGTCGCGTGGGCGAAGTCATTGGTGTATTTGGTCAGGTAGTGTCTGAACTCATCGTATTGGCCGTTGTTGTAGTACTCCATGGCGATGTCTTCTATCGAAGGGAGTTCCATGAAGGCTCTGTCCTCGAACTCCATCGACGCGTCCTCGATCAGACTGCGCATCTCACCCCATTTTATCATCGCCAAACGATTGGTTCGCCTGAACCACCACACCGCAGCATCCTCGCGGTACCGATGCTGCCCGCATATCTGGAAACTGTTGGGAAGAGACAGCGTGCCGGCGAACACCGGAATGCGCGGGCTTTGGCCCGGATTGTCGAACGAGAACCACGCGACAGTTCCGAGTTCGGGCGGGAGCCAGTCTCGGTTCTGGATGATCTGAGAGTAGGAGCATCTGGCAATGGCGATGGTCCGCTGTGGCTCGACCGTGCCTGGCTTCAAGGTGTTGAGGAGGTTCGCCATTTCCCCCCTCACGGTCCAGTTGTTCACCATCGGACTCTTGACCACACCTTCTTGCTCTCCCGAATCCTCCTGGCCTCGGCCGCGTTGGGGCTCGACCAGGAGGTTCTTGGTCATGTCGTACTCGGTGCCTTCGTAGGTCTCGCGGTAGTACCGCATCACTTCCCTCACGGAGATCTTCCGGTCAGGCTTCACGGAGAACGGAAGCTCCTCGGCATCTCTGAGGAGATTCAATGACGGTGCCATCGTGCTGAGAATGAAGAACTCCCTTATGGAGAACGGCGCTCTGCCACTGTAGGCCTTCCAGAACTTGAATGGCTCTCCGCTCGACGGGTCCCACCATCCCATCTCTTCCGCCAGAGAATACACGTTTTCAGATGCCATGTAATGGTCCGGATCGTCCAGATCCAGCTCGCCGATCCTTGGAATGTTGGCAGAAACGCCGACGTGGTCGTCCGGAATTCGCACGGCTGCCCAAACAGCTCCCAATTCGAACGGGCCGGCCCCTTGGATCTCGAAGTGCCAGACTTCCTTGGCATCAGCGAACGTGAGGCATTCGCCCCAATCTCCGTAACCGTATTCCGCGACCAACTCACCGATCAAGCGAATCGCGTCGCGCGCATTCGTCGTACGTTCCAGCGCGATCGCCTGAAGGTTTTCGATCAGGAAGAGTCCTTCCGGGTTTCGGAGTTCATTCCTCCCTCCAATCGTCGTCTCCCCGATCGAAAGGCCCTTCTCGTTCATCGCAGGATAGGCCACGTTGAAATAGGCGAAGGTGGAATCAGCCTGCGGTATCTCACCCTTGAGCCGCAGCCCCCTCATATCCCAGGGTGTTTCATTGTGCAGCTTGCCCCAGTAGATCGGTCTCGTGGAACTGGCGCCATGGTGTTCCGCAGGCTCGATGTTGAGCCAGGTCCGGTAGTTGCCGTCACACGTGTGAGATGTGATTACTGAGCCATCGGTGCTGGCCTCTTTGCCGACCATGATGCTTGTGCATCCTCCGGTAGAGCCGTCGTTGCATGTTATGCACGTGTCCTGCGCCACGGGTACTGGCACGGTGACGGCTGCGTCGGGTACCTGTGCTGTCGCAGACGCCCATCCTGTGACCAGCGAAAAGATGACCAGCAGCGCTAGTTCGACCGCGGTTCTGCAGAGGTGTCTCTCTTTCACCTGACTACTCCTTATTGAGGCTGCTTCGTTGAGTGATCACCGACGGCGATGCACGCCCGGCGTTCTATTCGATCACTACTCGTCGACTGCCTGCGTTCGACGGATCGTGCAAATAATGGCCGATGCCGTTCGCGATTATGTCTGCATATCTCGGGACGTTCAGGCAGGAGAGTGGTTTGTCGGGATTGAGATCGGTCCAGCTCTCCATCGTTTGAAGCACGGCTGATGTATGCCGGCCGACGCGCACCTCTATCGGCCATCCGTTCTCGTCGATCTTCTCGTACAATAATCCGTGCTCGCCGGCCTTGACTACGAACTCGTCTTTGCCGGTCAGCAATTGCTCACGGGTGGTTCGTCCCCTGGTGGCATCCAGGAAAGGTTCAGGTGCTTCGAACAGCAATGACACGGCATCGGAGTAGTCGCCGACTTCACGATGGGAAAGCCCCCGGAGCGATTTGGGGGAGTACTCCATACCCATTCCGAAACCCTCCATGTCGGATAGCATCATGGATACGAAGGCGGCGAGATCTTCGCCGCGATCGTGGGCGACGATGGTGCTGATCACCGGATACTGCAGTTCTGCTTCGTGCAAATCAATGAAGATGTCGACTTGCTCCCGTCTGATCAGTTCCATGAACGCGTAACAAGTGCGCTCTGTCAGTGTACCATTGGGACGTCCGGGCCAACAGCGGTTCAGGTTCCGGATGTCCACCCACGCGAGGCTCTGCTTGCTCGGGTAGTGGATGTAGACTTCCGGGTCGGGCCACTGATCGAGAGGATTGGACCATCGGTCTCCCAAGCGAAACCTGCGTTCCCCCCAATCCGTCGGTATGCTGAAATCCGGAGGATACGCCCCGCCCAATCTGGTCGCGGTGCTGGCGCTGCGGTTGGAACTGAGCACCAGGATCAATCTGCCGCGCTCCATGACCGCGTTTTCCGCGAACAACCATGCGGCCAGACGGCCCGCCGGCTCCTCTGGATGTGAGCCTCCCATGGCGAAGATGGTGCCACCCTCTTCTTCTCCATCGAAAATGTATACGTTGCAGTCGTTTACCGTACCACGGACGCCGTGGTAGTAGTCGCTCAGCCGTTTGACCTCGGTGACTCCTTCGCTGAGAACGACCGGTTCTTCGAGGTGCCTGCTACGATAGAAGCTCGTGCCCGAGGAGACGAGCCACGCCAGTCCCACGGAGCAAATCGCGAGCTTTCGGAGCTTAGCGTGTGAATCGGCCGTCATCTCAAATCTCCCCTATTTCAATCTGAGTAGACGCAGGAGGAACGGTAGCAGCACGACGGCGTACTGGACTTCTTTCTCCCAGCTCTTGGTGCGGATCAAGTTGCGAATCATGATAAATACTATGAACGCCACGAGGACATAATAGATGGCTGCGACTATTCCACCGAGCAGTATCATTGCGAGCCTCCTAGAGACCGGTCAGGAAGCTGAGTTTTTTCGAATAGACGACCATCAGTGTTCCAACAACCATGATGATGATCGCCGGTACTATGCAGGCCTTCAGAAACCTGCCATAGCTTTCCTTGCAACCGAGCACGCTAACGGTCAGGCGACCGATGATCGCGGTTGGCGGCAGTCCATCGCCCAGCGGCCAGATGACCGTCATGCCGGCCAGGGCCACGATGGGATCCAACCCCATGTTCTCGAACAGCAGTACGAGTGGCACGCCTATCACGGGCCCCGATCCGTACATTAGTATGGCATCGGATACGGGCATCAGCCAGAACAGGCTGGCGAACACAACGAAGGCTGGCAACGTCACGGCGGTGACGGCAAGCAGCCCTCGCACCCCGGTCAGCGTCATTATTTGCACCAATATGCCAACGCTGGTCAATGTCGCTATCAAGGGCAGTAGCTGGTCTATCGTGTCCTCTGAGATTCTCAAAATGTTCAGTTTTACGGGCGACAGGACGAACGACGTCGCTGCCGCGAACAGGAACATAAGTGGCAGTCCCAGAATCGGTGTGGAGTGTGGCCACAGCCTCCCGACGAGGATCAGCGCTCCAAAGACGACAAACGGCAGAAAAACCTTGAGCCAGTTCATCTGCGCCGGGGGCTCGGGGAGCTCTTCGAGCGCCTTCTCGATGTCCGGCTCGCTTCCCTTCCAACCGACAATGAAGATCGTGAGCAGTGAAATCAGGACACAAGGTATCAGCAGCGGCCAGAAGAAACCCACATAGGGCATGTTTACGCCCGCCGCGGTCATCATTGCCCATAGATTTACGGGAGGCGCGGCCGCTGCCATGCCGGCTATGATGAACACGATGACCGCCGTCTTGAGCTTGGGGATACCCATGTAGTAGAGGACAACCGCTACCATGCCGCCGGTGATCAAGACGGTGACGCTACCAGCGCCAGTCAACGCTCCCGGGAGCATCAGTAGCACTGTCAGCAGGACGAGGAGCAACGCCCTATTTCTATAAAACCGCTTCAGAATGCCTCTTACAGAGAAGGCAACGGCTCCCGACTCCTTCATGATATTCATGAAGAACGTTGCAGTGACGAATATCAGGTTGATGTCGAGGTAGGTTATGGCGCCTTCGGCGTAATGACGAGCCGGGAATCCGAAGCCACCCGCCAGCCCGCCGGCCATGGCGGCCGAGAGCATCGCCAGTTCGGTGGACAGTTTGAGCCCTTTGACTATGACGTAGACTACCACCATCACGCCGAGCACTATCCCGGCCGAGGCGAACATGCTCACAACTGTGTGCTCCTATGCGCCGAAGATCTCGGGCAACACATTGCTCAGATCGGTGAGTTTTTCGAACAGGACGATTGGAATACCGGCTTCATTGGCGATCGCGCTGAACCTGCCGTCCTCGTTGCCCTCCTCCATCACGAGCAGCATGTCGGCGAAGGGACAGACGGCATCGATGGATAGTTCATCGGTGTTGTCGCCTTGTGCGGCTCCTTGTGCACGCCTTTCCATCCCTTCGATATGCGCCCCTATGATCGTCATACCAAGGCTTCGTGCTTGTGCGATCAGCCTTTCCGCCCGAGCCAGCTCATCCTCGATGGATATGCCGGCGGCGCCCATGCCCTTACCGCTAGCACCCGTTACGATGATGATTGACTTGAACGGTCCCGCCTCTTCATGCCCAGCAGCAAGATCCTCGACGGTGGACAGGCTCTTGAATACGAAATCGTAGCCGAGCCTGTTCATGAATACTCTGAAGTAGACTGGACCGGGACTCTGACCGATCGAGGTAACCAAAACCGGCAGGTCGGCAGTCTCCTGCGCGTGAATCGGCGTTTTGACAACTGCACAGAGGGAGACTGCCAGTGCTGCACCGAGCACCACCATACGTACACGTCTCATGTGGCTCTCCTGCGATCGAGAAACCAGGATTGGGAAGGACGCGGGTATGATATCCGATGTTTGACTGCCGATCAACCGGCGCAGGTTCCGGCGGTCCCCAAAGTCGCGGCGCCGGCGAGTACCGTGCCGGGCGAGCGCACACTGCGCGAGCTACAGCGACCTGCTAGATCGATTCACCGGGTGCTCGCGGACTCCGGCGTGCTGCCGACCTCGAGTACCGGGTAACCAGGACCCCTACTGCTAGCAGGAAAGGAATACCGATAAGCCAGACGCTGAAATGGCCGTCGGACCCGCTGTAGTGCAGCGGCATTTCGCCGGGTTCCTTCAACGGTATCGGGTCCCAGGTGATCCCGTATTCGAGTGTGAGGCCTCTGATGAAGAGCAGATGGATGACCGGAACATCTCGTGCAGCCATTTCGTGGAGCACTCCGCGCTGTTGGACGGGAGGCAGTGCTACTTCGACGTTGAGGCCTGGATCGAGATCTAGTGCCAGCGGGCTGGGGCCGAGGTTCGCGTGGCTTCCGCCCGCGTTGATGAAGGCGGTGACGGGGTTTTTTGGGGGAGTGGCTCCGTATTCTGCCATGCGTAGGGCGACATTCCTGCGCAAGTCGGGTTCGTAGATGAACTGGATGCCGCTCGCAGCGATCCGACCGAGGAGCTGTTCCCTCAGATGCGGATCGAACCCGCCGCCGACGTCACCTCTGCCCCCCAACGAGACGCCGGCCGGCGGTGTTGCTACCACGCCTTCTCGCAGCAGCAAGGTGTAGATGTCGAGGAGGTTGAACTGCGGATTGGTTGCTCCGTACGAGGACGCTCCCAGCGAGATCAATGCCACTGCGTGCAGGTCCATTGCCTGAGCCGCAGCCAAGGTCGCTATCAGCAGCGCGGGGAACGACGCGGAGCTTCCGACAGCTATCGTATCACCCGGAGCGACGCCGATCCGGTCAAGCATGTGGACGATGATGCTCGCCATCGCGGGGTCGGCAGTGGTTCTCTTCGCGTCGAGATGGCCGAGCGTTGTCATCAACTCAGAGTATTCGGGGCCGATCAGGCAGGTGCGGTTGGGGTCGATTGTCTCATCGATTTCGATGCCTGTCGAGTCGCAGAATGCACGGGTGGTCTCGGTTGCCCCCTGCATGATTACGGCCGCATCAAGCATCTCTTCGCTGTAGCGCAGAGCCCCGGTTGGAGAGACCAGGCGCAATGAGAACAAAGCGAGCAGGCTCACGATCCCCGCTGCGACGATCGGAAATGGCGAACCCGACCCAACCGCGGAGCGTCGGGAGAGCGTAAACGGCGAACACCTCATAACCCGAGAAGTCGTCCGATAAAATGCAAGGTCACTGTGACTGTGACGAGTGATGCCAGCGTGAGAGTGACTCCCTGGCGGTCGCAGTGATTGGCAATGAGCCCCGGTATGACCCAACCGAGTACCCTGAACTCGAGAGACAGCGGGAAGAGTGACGGGAATACGCGCAGCCAGAGCAGTGCCCAAACGCCTCCGGTCAATATCAGGAACACGAACCGTCTTTTCCCAAAGAGGATCAAATAGCGCGAAGTCATCTTGTAAACAAGCAGCGTGAGCATGGCTGCGATGAGCGTTCCAGCTATCCGAGCCGGTTCACTCATGAACAATACCAGGTAGCTGGGGACAATGATCCCACCGGGATATAAGCCTGTGATCCCTGTATAGAGCAGGGACAGCAGCAATCCCGCGAACGCAATCTCATACCCCATACACGACTCCTGCAGCGTCCCAGTGTTGCGTGAGCCTTTGTCCCAAACCAACGAAGTTGCCGAAGCCGAACACTACCGTGTTGTCTTCGACTTCAGTCACTATGGATGCCGTTATGCGCTCGGCCGACCTCCGGCCGACGAACTGCGCCGACTCCAGACTCCGTGCCGCTGCCATGGCGTGACCACCGGCCACGTACACCCTGCGAAATCGTCCCGGCCGGCCGCTTCGGATAGCGTCGATCCACTGTCTGGTCCTATCGCCACGGTCGGGGCGCAGGCAGAGCAAGCCCACGAACTCCTGTGAGGTTGCTTTGAAAGCACTTGCTACCCGTTGAAACACTCGCTCGGTAGACACTGGATCGTTCGCTGCGAAGGCGTCAACGAAGTAAACCGTTTTTCCCGATTCGCCGCTCCGTATCTCCCGTACCGAGAATGCCCCCGGGTATCCCGCAGTGGAAGCCAACTCGGCTTCGATGACCTCGTCGCTCATGCCGAGCTCGATGGCGACCGCACAGACGAGGTCGAGGTTGTCGGCAAACTCGCTTGCGGCCAAATCGGGGTTCCGGCTCAGTATAGATGCAGAGCGGTTCTCATCGACCAAAACCATTCTTCCCCCAGCGTTGAGCACCGCTTGCTCGAATGGCCTGGGCCGGCAGTTCCGCGTCAAGAAAACCGTGGCTCCCCGAACGACGTCGAGGCTCAAGGTGGCCGCGACATCGTCTTCCGTTTCACCCTGGGCATCGGTGTGATCGGGCCATGTGTTGGTGACCGCTACGACGTCGGGTTTGAGTAGTTGCCGCGCTTCAGCTATGTGGTTTTCGGCGTGGATGCTCATGACTTCCGCGACCAGGCAATCCACCTCTAGTGAGGCTGCTAGCTCGAGCAGGCCCTTCTGCTCCAATACAGAAGCCTGTCCCCGTCGCCGGATTTCTGTTTGCGAGCCGTCCGGCCAGAGGAGAGTCGGCTGTGACCCCGTCGTCTTGGCGAGGACTCTTCGCCCATCCGACCTTAGAACAGAGGCCAGCAATCGCGCAGTGGTAGATTTACCTCTGGTTCCAGTTACTATGACTGTCTGTGGAATTTGCTTGCGCCAACGGTCGACCGATTTGCGCTCGTGGATCAGGTAGAGCACGAACGCCGTCACGGACAAGATCAGCACGGTCATTGGACTCCCTTTGCATGATTCGTCTGTCGAATCGGCCGGCGACCGAAGTTGGCTGCCGGAGTAAAACATATTGGTGTGAGAATAATAGGACAGAGAATGAGCATTGGTGACCTTTATGGTCGTTTCATATGACAGCCTCTAACGCGACCGGTTACACGCGAGGGGTGCAGACCCTCTTGGGAGACCCCAAGAAGGCGATCATCAAGCTCTCAATACCGATGGTTGTCGCGGTGGCTGCGCACACCTTCTACAACCTCACGGATGCCGTTTGGGTGTCAGGATTGGGGCCGGAGTCTCTTGCTGCTGTGGGTTTCATCTTCCCTTTCTTGTTTTTCGCAATGGCGATAGCAAGTGGGGTGGGTATCGGTGGTGGGGCTGCAATATCCAGGAAGATCGGTGCTAGAGACAAAACCGGCGCCGACAGCATTGCGGTCCACACGATCGTGCTGATGTTGGTACATGTAGGCGTGGTGACGGTGGCCATGTTGGTGTTTGCCGAACCGGCACTTCGGCTGATGGGAGCCGGTGCCGCGCTTCAGCCTGCGGTGAGCTATGCTCGAATCCTCTTTGCGGGCATCGGGTTCGTGTTTTTCCAGCAATCTGCTACATCGATTCTGAGGAGCGAAGGGGACGTCAAGCGGGCAATGTACGCCATGGTTGGAGGAGCGGTCCTCAACATGGCGCTCGATCCGATCTTCATCTACGTGCTAGACCTGGGGGTGGCCGGTGCGGCTTGGGCTACGATCTTCTCGATGTTCCTGGTTTCGGCGTTGACTGGATACTGGCTCTTTGTTGAGAGGAAAACGTACGTTTCCTTCCGTTTCAAGGGCTTCAGGTTCTGTCGTGCTCACGTCTGGGACATCGCGAGAGTGGGATTTCCCGCGTCAGTTTCTCAGATGTCGATGGCGATCATGGCCTTTGCGGTGACGACCATTGTCGCAAGTGTCGGAGGGCCCGACGGGGTCGCCATATACACCACCGGTTGGCGCATCATCGCGCTCGCCGCACTCCCGGTGCTCGGCGTGGCAACCGCAGTTACCTCGGTTTCCGGCGCCGCTTATGGAGCACATGAATATGAAAAGATAGAGATCGCCTACTCATACGCGCTCAAGCTATGTGTCGCCGTAGAGGGTTTGTTCGCACTGCTGATGGTTGTTTTCGCGCCCCAGATAACGTGGATCTTCACTTGGTCCAATGATTCCCAGAGGATCGTAGGCGAACTGGTTGTCTGTCTGCGTATTCTCTGGCTCATGCTTCCTGCGACAGCGTTTGGAATGCTCTCCTCGGCGATGTTTCAGGGCGTGGGCAAGGGATTGTATGCATTGAGCATGACGCTGCTCCGTACTCTGGTGTTCACCGTGCCACTTGCCTACCTGTTCGGAGTGCGGCTCGACTGGGGTCTCAGGGGGGTGTGGGTTGGGATTGCCATCGCTAGCGTTGGTTATGTTCCCATTGCATTCACCTGGGCGATGATACACATCAAGCGTCTACAGAAATTCGAGACGGCAGGAGAAATGGCGGTTGCCGGGACTTGATAAGCCGGTCCAGAGCGGATGGCTTCATCCGGTTTCCAGCTTGCGGACCGTCCGGCTGGTCGGGGATGGAGACCGACTTCGCGGTTCGTGGACTATTCCCCAATACTCCACTCGGAACGTCTCAATGGTGTAATAATATATGCGGATGACGCACGGCGGCACCAATGGTGTTAGTTTTCGCGCACAATGCCATCGGTCATCTCCAGAGTATTCCGGCTCTTACGGAAAGTCCGCTAATCAGAACCATCCTACCGGTTAGGTAACCAATACATCCATGACGGCATCAGTAGTTTCCGCTCCATCGAGCGAGTTCTCGACACATCCTTCTGGCCCGAACGCACGAGTTTTGCTAAGCAGCGTGTTCGGTCCGTACGCGCGAGACGACGAGTACGGCAGCAGGGCAATCAACCCCATGGAACTCTATCACAATCAGGTGACACGGCTGCAGGGAGCCTTCTCGGTGAGGATGTTCCATCGCTCCTGGGGGCTCATGCTGATTCAAGAGAACCTCGAAGCCGCGTGTACACTCCTCGATTTTCCGACGATGGATCGGTTCATCGAAGAGCTGCAATCCAACGAGTACGACGTAGTAGGAATCGGCGCCATCCAGCCAAACGTGCTGAAAGTACGGAAGATGTGCGAACTCGTCCGCGAGTTTCTCCCCGACGCGACCATCGTTGTTGGTGGCCATGTTGCCGGCATCCCCGACCTCCAAGACCGCATCGACGCGGATTTCATTGTCAAAGGCGAAGGTGTCCGATGGATGAGGCAGTACCTGGGAGAGGACGTGGGCCGGCCCATTCGGCATCCGCACATAATCTCAGGTTTTGGCGCCAGAACAATGGGTATGCCCATATCCGAAAAATCGGGAGATACCGCCGCGACTCTGATTCCGTCTGTTGGTTGCCCGATGGGATGCAACTTTTGCGCGACCTCGGCGATGTTCGGTGGAAAGGGCAAGTGCGTCCATTTTTTCGAGACCGGAGACGAGTTGTTCGAGGTGATGTGTGAACTGGAGGGTGCTCTCGAGGTACGATCGTTCTTCGTGATGGACGAGAACTTTCTCTTGTATCGCGAGCGCGTATTGCGGTTACTGGAGCTAATGGAGAAACATCAAAAGTCTTGGGCGTTCTATATCTTCAGCTCTGCGAATGCTCTGCAGAAATATTCGATCGACCAGTTGGTTGCGCTCGGTGTGTCCTGGGTTTGGATGGGTTTGGAGGGAGAGGACGCCAACTACTCGAAGCTGAGGGGAAGCGATACGAGGCAACTGGTGCGCGATCTGCAATCTCACGGAATCCGCGTATTGGGGTCGACGATCATCGGGCTCGAGGACCACACTCCCGATAACATCGATGCAGCCATCGAATATGCGGTGAAGCACGACGCCGACTTTCATCAATTCATGCTCTACACTCCAGTTGCGGGAACACCGCTCTACGAAGAGCATGAATCGAACGGCACGTTGCTTTCTTCAGAAGAAGTGCCCGAAGCCGACACTCACGGGCAATTGCAGTTCCGTCACATACATCCTCATCTCGAAAGAGGCCAGGAAACGGCCGCGTTACTAAAGGCATTCACACGGGACTTCACGGTCAACGGCCCGAGCGTCATCAGGATCGCACGCACAATGCTGCGGGGATGGCAGAGGTACAAGAATCACGCAAACAAACGCATTCGCGAGCGGTTTCGATGGGAAGGACGTGATCTGCGCTTCGGTTGGACCAGCGTGCTCTGGGCTTCACGGCGTTGGTTTCGCAAAGACCCCGCGCTGAGGAAGAAGATCTCCATGCTGCTGAAGGACTTCCGCAAGGAATTTGGGTTCGGAGCCCGCTTGGCTGCCTCGATTGGGGGAAGAGTGGTGTGGTTGAGATTGCGCAACGAGGCCCGCCGGCTCAAAGAAGGTTGGATATACGAGCCGCAGACTTTCTACGAAAAAAACGAGTTGCAGGCTGTGGCAGTTTCGGGCCGTCGCAGGAGCATATCAGGGAGTTGAACCGCAAGAGCACTTGCGCCTCGTTGTACCTGCGGTAAACATCGCATTGATGGTGACGAGGCGGGGCTACATCGGACTGCAAAGCCACGATGATCGCAGTCCGGTATCCTTCAGGAAGATCTTCGTGACTGAGCTGCCGTAGTGTTGAGGTGGTATCTGAGTCAAGGATGCGTCTGACTCAGGTATGAAGCTGGTTCCGCAGCTTGTCACGTGTGTGGGCAATGGATTCTTGTTGTGCCGAGAGCCATGCGCGCAGGTCCGCCAGCATGACTCCGTAGCGTTCCAAACCCGGATTGCCCATCGAGCCCAGGGTCTTGTAGGCATCAATGCGGGCATCGATGAACGATTTGTCGATCTGGAGTTGCGAGAGTTGCTCCATCGCCGTTCGGTAGGCATCCCTGAATGGAGTTCCTTCCTGCGCCATTTGAGAGGCTATGTCGGCCGCGTAGATCTCCCGCGTGCACGAAGCCCTAATTGCTGTTTCGTCGAACACCATCGCATCCGCTATGTGGGCCATGATCTGCCCGCAGGCCTCCACGGCCTCGAGGGCAGTGATCAAGGGCTCCTTGAGAAGCTGATAGTCGCGATGGTAACCGGAGGTGAGCCCCGATCCGACTGTGCGCACCTGCGCCGCAGCTCCGACTACGATACCTGTTTTGCCTCTCACCAACTCGAGGATGTCGGGATTGCGTTTCTGCGGCATGATGCTGGAGCCCGTGGTCAACTCTTCAGGAAGAGCGAGAAATCCGAATTCGTCGGTCGAGTAGAGAATCATGTCTCGCGCGAGCGTCTCCAACGTCCACTGGATGCAGCACAGGGCGTGCAAGACCGTACTCTCGACCTTTCCACGACTAGTCTGACAAGCCAGCGCGTTTACCTGGATGCCGCTGAAACCCAGCAATTGCTGAGTAAATTCCCTGTTGAGTGCGACGACGGATCCGAATCCTGCGGCGCTGCCCAAAGGCGAACGATCGTTGAGATCGTACGCTGATTTGAGAACCACCGCGTCGTCGAGCAGTAGCTCCACAAAACTCCCCAACCAGACGGCCACCGTGGTGGGCATTGCGGGTCGCGTATGACTGTATCCGCGCATTGGGATTCGCAGGCCGTTCATTGCGCGTTCGAGCAGCTTGGCGGCGACCTCGGACAGTGCTTCCCCGACGTCGAGTAGACGCCTTTTTGTGTAAAACCGGAGTGCTGTGAGCACCTGGTCGTTGCGTGAACGTCCTGTGTGAATCTTCTTGCCGAGGTCGCCAAGTTCGGCTGTGAGTGCCTGCTCGATCGCCGTGTGACAGTCTTCCTGAGATCGTTTTATAGGCACGCCGTCCCGCTCGTGTCTCTCGATCAACCTCAGGACCGCGCCTTGAATCTCTTGCAGTTCATCGGAGGACAGTATCCCGGCCTGCTCGAGAGTCGCAGCGTGTGCGATGGTTGCCCAGCAATCGTCGGCGAGGATGTAGCTGTCGATGAGGTGGTCGTTACCAACAGTGAACGCCTCGACTCGATCGTCCGGCGACTTGGCGCTATTCTCTTTGCTCCACAGCTTGTCGCGCATCATCTGGCCGCCTTCGGACTGCTAGTCGGTGTCTTGGCGTGTCCGCCGACGTTGCTCGACGATTGCGGCATGCGCTTTCAGACGTACCGCGTTGACGTTGATGAAACCGAATGAGTCGCGCTGGTCGAAACCGCCCTCGATGTCCATGCTAGAGAGCTCTTGATCATAGAGTGATGTCGGGCTCGTACGCGCCAATGGTGTCACGTTTCCCTTGTAGATCGAAAGAGTCACGACGCCGTCGATGTATTCCTGACTCTTGGCAACAGCCGCCATCAGGAAGTCCATCTCGGGGCTGAACCAGAAACCGTTGTACATGAGTTCGGACATCTTCGGGCTCAGTTGATCCCGGAGGCGCATCACCTCTCGGTCCATGGCCATAGCTTCGAGATCCATGTGAGCGGTTCGCAATATGGTTCCACCCGGCGTTTCGTAGACACCCCGTGATTTGATGCCCACGAACCTGTTCTCTACCATGTCCACTCGTCCGATGCCGTTGGCGCTGCCGACCTCACACAGATAGGTGAACAGCTCGAGGGGATCGGTCTTTTCCACTGCTCTCTCGCTGTCTGTGTTATTGCGTACTTTGATTGGGATGCCATCTCGGAAATGGATCTCGATGACCGTCTCTTTGTCGGGCGCCTCTCGCGGGGAAACGGTGTAGCTGTAAACGTCCTCCGGGCATGCGAAGCCGGGATCTTCCAGCATCCCGGCCTCATGGGAAATGTGCATCAAGTTGGCGTCTTCGGAGTATGGCTTTTCGGTGCTCGCCTTGACAGGAATCTCCCTGGCCTCGGCGTATTCTAGAAGGTCAGAACGTCCCTGAAAGCGTTTCAGAAAGTCTTCGTCCTTCCAGGGGGATATTACCTGGATTTCCGGAGCGAGCGCATAGTACGAGAGTTCGAACCGTACCTGGTCGTTGCCTTTTCCTGTAGCGCCGTGAGCCACGTACGTAGCGCCTTCCCGGCGTGCGATATCGATTTGAGTTTTGGCTAGCAGCGGACGAGCGAGCGATGTGCCAAGGAGATATCGGCTCTCGTAAATGACGTTAGCCTGGATTGCCGGGAAAACATAATCGGTGACGAACTCGTGCTTCAAGTCTTCTACGTAGACCTTGGTTGCGCCGACGGCAAGAGCCGTCGACTCAACGGCTTCGAAGTCTTCCGGCTGCCCCACGTCTCCCACGAAACAGATGACCTCGTACCCCTGTTCGATGAGCCACTTGAGTATGACAGATGTGTCGAGTCCCCCGCTGTAGGCCAAAACGACGCGTCTTGTGTCGGTCATATGTCATCCCCCTCCCAGAATAGCTGATCTGTAGTCAAGAGTCACCCGCAGATTGAGCGTAGAAGACTCCCTCTCCCCTGCCAAGCTCGGTCCCTTCCACATCGGTCAACATCGTGTCGGCAAGGTAGTGGTTCCCGGCCCGTCCAACGTAACGCCCTCGGGCGATGAGATCGCCAGAAGCCGTCGAGTGCGTCAACGTAAAGGAGAACTCCGCGGCAAATACCGTGTCACCCTCGAAGAGCGATTTGATCGCTTCCGCGGCAGAGTCCCTCATTGTCTTGAAGCAGACGGCGTCATGCACGCCTCCGGACTCATCGAGATCCTTCGCGGATGCGGGAATGACGATGTCGGCTTCGCCTTCAGAAATCCTAACGCCGATTCCTCTGACGCCCTTGCCGGGGCCCTCCAGATAGGCCTTTTCCAGCGACCTCAGACGCTTTTCCAGTTGTCGCTTGGCATGCTTTTCGATCGCCGACTGGATGTTGCTCTTGAGGCTGTGCGGTGCCACCCGGCCGCACCGGCCATGGCCGTCGGCGTCGGGTACGCAGAGCCGGAAGCACCAGGCGGACCTGTTGCGTGTCAGCGGGCAGCCAAGGTACGAGTATTCTCTGAAACCCTTTCTAGTTCTGATCTGTCTCTTCTTTTCAGCCATCGATAGTCCGCCAATTGAGTGTTGTGGCTCGGGTTCGTGACATATTCGGAATGATACCAACCTAGCGAATTAGGTTGTGCTCTGCATGGACGAGTGGAGATCTTCGTTCTTCGACTGTGCGGTTCGGGACGGATCATGGAATATGTCTTTCCAGTATCAGGTGTGGAGACACCAATCCGGCTGCCGCCCCTCGTGGCCTTCGTCGTGAGCCTGTTCACGTCGATGGCCGGTGTGTCGGGGGCTTTTCTGCTACTCCCCTTCCAGATGAGTGTGTTGCATTTCGAGAGCCCCTCCGTGAATCCCACCAACATGGTGTACAACATTCCCGGTGGAGTCTACAGGTACCTGAGGGAAGGGCGGCTCGTTAGGCCATGGCCCACAATCGCTCGACTGGAACACTGAGGTTTTGGGGTACGATCGTCGGCAACTGTCGTTTCGATTTCGAGGGCAGGAGTTTCGATGTTCTACCTCTGGTATCATCGTGATCTCGCTGCTGGTGGGTGTCATCAGCGGAGCCTGCGGCCTGGGTGGCGAGGCCATCGTGGCACCAATTCTGGTGACCTTGTATCGACTGCCGGTGCATGCGGTCGCCGGAGCAATGTTGATGGGAACCTTTGCGACATCAATCGTGGGAGTGCTGGCTTATCAGCTTGCGGCTTTTCTCCTGTCCGGTGCGACTATGCCGGTCGGACCGGGTCGATCAATTGAGGTTCTCTACATTCACCCGCGTGGGCGTTGCATCTCCCGACACGATCGGAGCGGCGGCGCGGGCGATTGCGCGTATGGTGTTTGTCATGAGTGTCAGGTCCAGGGTCTCGATTTCGTCTGATACCTGGTGATAATCGCCGTCGTTGATGTCGGTCGTGGTTATCGTATGGGCGGGTATTCCCATTCTGGCGAAGGGAGCGTTGTCAGATCGGAAGAACATGTCCGTGTCGGGCTGATCCGGGTTGAACGAGAACACCGAATCCTCAGTGGCCGACTGGAGGATCTCACCAAAATCGGAGTGCTCGAAGCCTGTTATCCAGGCGGTGTTGGGGCCGTAAGGGCCAACCTTGCCTATCATCTCCACGTTGAACAAGGCGACGACCTGCTCGGCGGGTATCAGCCTCGAGAAGTGTTGGGAGCCGATCAGACCCTTTTCTTCCGCGGCGAAGGTCACGAATACCAGGGTCCGAGTCGGTTTCCCTCTGGCCTCGAAGTACCTTGCCAGTTCGATGACCGCGGTCACGCCGGATGCGTCATCGTTGGCTCCATTGGCGATCGAGTCGCCGTCTACCGGTTCGATCACTCCGATGTGATCGTGGTGCGCGCCGAATAAAACGAACTCGTTTGCTCTTCTACCGGGGATCACGCCGACGACGTTGGTCAAGCTCATTTCCTCAACTGTTGCCGCCACGTCCACGTCGAACGTTGAAACGTCGAGATCGTCGGTCAACACGAGGACCGAACTGGCTGTGCCTTCGATGCTGGGTGTGCGGGTGGGCCCTGAGAAATACTGCTTGAAGCGCCGAAAAACCTGCTCGTGACTGCTGTGCAGCAGGAGCAGAGTGTTGGCATCGTTCCGAAAGGTCGCCATCGCCGCCTGCATGGGATCGGATTCGGGTCCGGCCACCACGGTTTGCACGTTCGATTCCGCCGTCCAATGCAGGGACCGTGCAGCTACCCTCACTGCCACTCGCTCGGCAGGATAAACACGACCATTGATGGTCACCCGGCTACTATCAGCGCTCACCGAGTACACCGGGAATCTCTCCCTGTAACCATCGAGTCCATTGAAATAGTCTAGCCCGATCGATGAGAACTCCTCGGCAATGAAATCAACCGCCATCTCCGCCCCGGGAGTAAACGCCTCACGCCCCATCATCGAGTCCGAACTCAGTGTGGAGAGCACACGCTCGACACCGGTCTGTTCGATGACTGGTTCGGGTCGCTCGCAAGCTGTGAGCGTGGACGCAAGGACTACGGCAAGTGCAGAGTAGGCGCGGTGTATCATGACGATGACCTGGTTGAGTGTTACGCTGAGTTGGCGCGGTAAGAATAACGTCCGGCAGCCAGCTTGGCCATGCGCTCCGAGTGATTCAGTGCGGTGCTGGCGTACGCGGCTGCGTGTTCTTATTGTTGGATTCAGGCAAGCATTTGTGCCTCCGCGGGATTTGTTTCTAGTTGAATGAAGCGAATCGCTCTTTTTTTGGGGAGAACGCTATGCAACATCGTCTTTCAAAGCAGAGACGACCACACTTGGGACTTGTGCTGCTCGGAGTGGCCATTGGTCTCTTCGGCCTGCCAGACTCCGTCCGCTCACAGAGACCGGCACAACCTCCCTTGGTGGCCGTCCAAGACGCGCGGATCGTAACCGTGTCGGGTCGAGTCTTCGATCGGGGCTCCATCATGATGGAGGAAGGCCTCATCACAGCCGTCGGTCGTGAAATCCAGATACCTGAGGGCGCCTGGGTGATAGACGGAGAGGGATTGACCGTCTACCCCGGTCTGGTCGACGGCATGTCGACGGTTGGACTTCCGGCGTCACTACGTGTTGGTGATGAGGGAGAAGCGCGGGGAGGCAACGGGAGCGGTCAACAGCGGACTGCGCATTCATGGGGGCCGGAAGACCGCCCTGCAACGTACTCTTGGCTCAATGCCGCAGACCAACTCACATTGGACGATAGCCGCATCGAGAGGTGGAGGAGTGCCGGATTCACTTCGGTCATGGCGACTCCCGAACGGGGCTTGTTCGCCGGCCAGGCGGCGTTCATAAACTTGGGCGGTGAACGCCCGCGCGACATGGTGGTGAGCACTCCCGTGGCCCTGCGGATCAACTGGGAAGGTGGTCCGGGACACCGCGGTTTCCCGGGTTCGTTGTTCGGAGCGATCGCGTACGTGAAACAGATGTTTCTCGACGCCGAGCATTACGACCAGGCCTGGACGATATACAACAACTCACCTACCGGCCTGAACCGGCCCGAATACGATCGGACGCTCGAGCCACTGCGAGAGGGCGTGAAGCTGGGTCGCTATGTCCTATTGCCGGGAACCTGGGGCTACGAGATACAGCGCGCACTCCGCATCGGCGAGCAGATGGGCGTCAATACTATGATTTACGGCGCTCACGGGGGATATGGGGTGGCCGGCGAGTTGGCCGAACACAACATACCTGTGCTGCTGAACGCCAATTGGCCGGAACCGTCTGATGACGGCGATCCGGAGGCGGAACCGCCCTTGCGAGTGCTCCGGTTGCGGGATCGCGCACCCACGACGCCTGCCGCATTCCACGATGCAGGCGTCCAGTATGCTTTCTATTCGGGCGGCGCCACGCCGAGCAAACTCATGGCGAACGTGAGAAAGTCTATCGCTCTCGGGCTCCCACACGACGCAGCAGTCCGAGCATTCACTCTCAGTCCGGCCGAGTTGTTCGGAGTGGCGGATCGCGTGGGGAGCCTCGATGTCGGCAAGATAGCCAACCTGGTGGTAACAGACGGCGATCTGTTTGCCCACGGTACGCAAGTGAAAATGGTGTTCGTGGATGGCGTGAGGCTCGAGGTGGGTAGCGAAGGCGCCGAGCGAATGGAGACCGGCCGCCGGGCTGATGCGCAGGCGGAAGAGGAGGAACAAGCGGACGAACCGGAGGAGGTCCTGCCGCCGGTACCGATGACCGACGATCGCGGGCCCATCGAACCGGCTGACGTGACGGTTGTGCAAAACGGTACGATACTCACCGTTACACACGGCACGATCGAAAACGGTTCTGTGTTGATCCGCGACGGCAAGATCGTTGAGGTAGGCACTGACATCAGTGTTCCGCGTGGAGCGAAGGTGATCGATGCCACCGGGAAATACGTCATGCCGGGTATCGTCGACGAGCACTCCCACACCGCCGCGGATGCGATCAACGAGGGTAGCGTTTCGGTCTCTTCTATGGTTGACATCAATGACGTGCTCAACCCGACCGACGTGGCGATATACCGGGCAGTCGCTGGAGGAGTGACTTCGGCCAGCATACTCCATGGGAGCGCGAATCCGATCGGCGGGCAAAAGGCGATGATCAAGATGCGCTGGGGTGAAGACGCAGATGGACTGCGGTTCGAAGGCGCGGCTCCCGGTTTGAAGTTCGCGTTGGGAGAAAACGTGAAGCGCGACCGCGATCCCGACAGGTATCCGGCCACTCGCATGGGAACCATGGACGTAATACGGCAAGCCTTCATCGATGCCAGGGAATACGAACAGGATTGGGAGGAATACAGAGCGCTGAGCGAACGCGAGCGTCGCAATGCCATCCCGCCGCGTCGTGATCTCAAACTCGAGCCCCTGGTAGGAGTGCTGAACGGATCAACCATGGCGCATGTGCACACCTACCGAGCGGATGAGACGCTGCAGATCATCCGCGTCGCGGACGAATTCGGGTTCACCGTCTCTACCTTGATCCATGTCTTGGAGGGGTACAAGGTAGCCGATGAGATAGCCGAACACGGTGCAGGAGGTTCCACTTTCTCGGACTGGTGGTCCTACAAGATGGAAGCCTACGACGCGATACCGTACAACGCGGCACTCATGACCGAGCGCGGTGTTTTATCGTGCATCAACTCGGACAGCGATGAAGAGATGCGGCACCTGAACCAGGAGGCCGCAAAGACCGTGAAGTGGGGCGGTATGTCGGAGGAAGAGGCCCTGAAGCTGGTGACTATCAATCCAGCCATCATTTTGCGGATCGACGATCGGGTCGGCTCGATCGAGGCCGGCAAGGATGCGGACCTGGTGATCTATACCAATCACCCGCTCAGTGTTTATGCGAGGGTGGAACAGACGCTCATAGATGGTCAGGTATACTTCGATCGACAGCACGACCTGGCGTTGCGCGATGACTTGCAGCGGGAAAAGCAGGCGTTGCTCGAGAAGGAACGAGGAGAAGGCGCCGGAAGCCCAAGAGTCACTACCGATGTCGCCGGTGAGGAGGTGTCACGATGAAATCGATCCGGATCTTGTTCGGTGTGGTAGGCGTCGGCCTTCTAATGTCTGCAGCGCTTACGGCACAGTCGATCGCAATCAGAGGCGGTACCGTTCACACACTGGCCGGCGCACCGATTGAGCGGGGTACGGTGGTCATCGAGGACGGTCTGATATCTGACGTGGGAGCCGGCGTACGAGTTCCCGCCGGTGCGGACGTGATCGACGCGAGCGGGTTGCAGGTCTATCCCGGCTTCTTCGATGCGTTCACACAACTGGGACTGACGGAAGTTGGCGCGGTCGCGGTCACCAATGACGTTTCGGAATTGGGTGATTACAACCCGCACCTGCTCGCGATGTGGGCCGTGCATCCGGCGAGCGCCCACATTCCCGTCGCGCGCGCCAACGGCATCACTCACACTGTCGCTGCCCCCGGCGGAGGCAGAGGTGGTGAGGGAGTGATGTTGGGACAGGGCTCTTTGATGCACACAGACGGTTGGACCGTCGAGGAAATGATCATCGAGCCCTCGGTGGGTATCGTATTGGCATGGCCCAGTATGCGGCTGCGCAGCTTCGATTATGCCACGATGTCCGTGAACGAACGGAGTTATCGGGAGGCCAAGAAGGAATACGACGAAAAACTCGAGGAGATCGAAGGGTGGCTCGATGCGGCCCGTAACTATGCGGCCGCACTCGAAGCAGGCACCGAATTGGAGCGAGATCTCAAGCTCGAAGCGCTGGTGAAAGTCGCGACGCGCGAGCTGCCGTTCTTGGTTTCCGTGAATACGGAACGCGGCATCAATGCAGTGCTCGATTTCGCAGACCGAAACGATGTGCGCGTCGTGCTACTGGGGGCGAACGACTCGTGGAAAGTGGCGGAGCGGCTGGCCGAACAAGACGTTCCAGTGATACTCGGCCCAACCCAGTCGCTGCCTCGAGAAGAAGACTGTTGGTACGACCAGGTCTTCGCGGCGCCCGGCCAGCTCTATGCCGCGGGGGTGAGATTCGGGATCGCCACGTTCGGCGCTTCTGCGTCGCGCAACTTGCCGTATGAAGCCGGGAGTGCCGTCCCCTTTGGATTGCCACGGGAGGAGGCGCTGAGGGCAATCACGGTCAACAACGCCGAAATCCTGGGCGTGGGAGACCGGCTGGGAACACTCGAGCCAGGGAAGATAGCCAACATGATCGTGACGAACGGCGATCCGCTCGAGATAACCACGCATTACCTGCATTTGGTCGTGAATGGGAGGATGGCTCCACTGGACAACAAACACCTGGAGCTGTACGAACTCTATCGAAGTCGCCCTCACAGGCAGTAGAACTGATGCAAAACACGAAAGCCCCGGCGTTTCACCGGGGCTTTCGTGTTTATCTCCTCGGTGCGAGGCAGGCGCCGATTCGTCCTTTGAGAGAGCTCGGCTCCCGTGGCGAGGACCTTCACGAAGTCGGGGCCGTGCTTGAGATTGGTACGCACCGCACGCCGGACCTCGTCCATGCCGGCCACATGGATTGTGTGGTGCTGCATCACGAGTGTTCAGGTGTGTGCAGCCAGCGGGGAGTGGCACGAGAGCACCCGGGTACTCGACCAAGAACGCGTTGAATTGCCCAACTGCGCGGAGAAATGGTGCAACAGAAGGCGCTGCCTTAGGTTATCCTTGCTGGTCGCAACCAAGTTGCTCAACAAACATGACTCTTTCCGTGAGAAGCGCATGAGGAGTACACGACTGCTGTTTGCGGCGCTGGCCGTCTTGCTTGCGGGCTGCGGCGAGGCGTCCTGGAAAGCGAATGTCCCGGCGGACTGGCCCTACGATCTCAGTGAACAAGCGGTGGTAGCCCGAGACGGGATGGTAGTCTCCACTGACGCGTACGCGAGCGCGGTGGGCTCCGCCGTGCTCCGAGACGGAGGCAACGCGTTCGACGCGGCGGTCGCCACCGCCTTTGCACTGGCGGTCGTCAATCCGGAGGCCGGCAACATAGGTGGAGGTGGATTCCTGGTGGCCCGCCTCGCTGACGGATCCACTGCAGCGCTCGATTTCAGGGAACGCGCTCCGCTCAGGGCATCACGGGACATGTATCTCGATGAGAGTGGTGATCTCACCGAAAGTTCCCGGGCGGGGCATAGAGCGGTTGGAGTGCCGGGAACGGTGGCAGGGCTGTGGACCATGCACGAGCGGTATGGCAGCAAAGATTGGCCGGATTTGCTTGCACCGGCAATTCGGTTGGCGGAAGGTTTCGTGGTGCGGGGGCGGCAGGCAAGGTCTTTCGAGGCGAACACGGATGCGCTGGGCCAATACCCCCAAACCGCCGCGATCTTTCTGGGAGACGACGGCGCTCCACCCGAGGTTGGAGACACACTGGTACAGGCCGATCTCGCTAGAACGCTGCGGCGCATCCAGGAGAGCGGCAGAGATGGTTTCTACCGCGGTGAGACTGCTCGTCTGGTGGTTGAGGAGATGGAGCGGGGAGGCGGCCTGATCTCGTACGAAGATCTCGCGGGCTACGAAGCCGCGTGGCGTACCCCTGTGTCGTTTCCGTACCGGGGTCATACCATAATCTCCATGCCGCCGTCATCGTCCGGGGGCGCCACGCTCGCAATGATGGCCTCCATATTGGAAGGTTACGACCTGGGCAATATGAAATGGCATTCTCCGCGGATGGTCCATCTCCTGGCCGAAGCCTGGAAGCGAGCCTACGCGGACAGGAACGAATACCTCGGCGATCCGGATTTCGTTCAGATCCCTCTGCAGCGACTGGTCTCCGCCGAATACGGCGCGGAGCGCAGAAGCTCCATCTCTCTCGATAGCGCCACACCCTCGGCGGAAGTTCAACCGGGGTTTGGCGCATTCAGACCTCAACCCGAAACGACTCACTTTTCCATTGTGGATTCGGCAGGCAATGCGGCTTCGATAACCACGACGATAAACTCGTTCTATGGCATCAAGGCAGTCGTGACGGGAGCTGGATTCTTCATGAACAACGAGATGGATGACTTTTCCGCTCTACCCGGTACGCCCAACATGTTCGGTTTGGTGCAGGGCGAGGCCAACGCGATCGCGCCCGGCAAACGCATGCTCAGCGCGATGACTCCTACTATCGCGACTCGACCCGACGGCTCACTGTTCTGTGTTCTGGGCACTCCAGGGGGAGCGACGATAATCACGAACGTGTTTCAGAACCTGGTCAACTTGATCGACTACGATATGACCCTGGTGGAGGCCGTTCGAGTTCCCCGCCTCCACCACCAGCACCTGCCCGATCGAATCCAATACGAACGCAGATCGCTGTCTCCGGCAACGGTTGCAGCTTTGGAATCCATGGGGCACACCGTGGAAGAACGATACGACCCAGAGTCTCTGTATCCGTATATTGGGGATGTTCAGGCAATTCTGGTGCGCTCGGATGGAACGCTAGTAGGTGTGTCGGATCCCAGACGGGGTGGAGCGGCGGTAGGCTATTCGAGTTCGGCAGGGCGTTAAGCGGGACGGGCGGTGGGGCGGGAAGGGCAATCAACTAGCTCCCAAGTCGAGGAGAGATTCGCCGTTGCCGAAACTGACTGATCGGCTTCCAGGGTCGCTCAGGCGGCAGTGGACGCCGCCGCGGCACCCGCAATCGCAGCTTGTTGCGCCGCGACTACCGCCTGGATGTCGATCAAAGATTTGGCGTTTGTTAGCGCAACTGAATCCGCCTCGTGCCCACCGAACTCCACGAAGGCAATACCTGCTGCAGCATTGAAGGCGGTTACAGTGTCGAACCGCGGCCGGATCTTATTGTTGATGTCCTCTCGGATGGCCAATACCCGTCCCACAATCTTCTCGCCGGGCACCTCGAGGAACGAAAGTAGCGCCAACTCATCATAATGTTTTTCGCTGGCGCGGACTTTGTGCTCGTTGAAAAGCGTTCTGAGGTTACCTGCCCTTTCAGCCAGTATCTGCGGAGTTCCGTCTACTATGAACAGGATATTGGCGGCGGTCTGGAGTGGATTGCCGGCTCTGAATTTTTGACACCGCAATTCCGTGTAGATCTGTTCGATCCGGTCGCCGATCCGCTTGGGGGTGCCGTCCTGACCGCTCAAAATGGCGCACGCAGGAAAGTCGTCGGCTCCGGTCAGCCATTTATGGTGCTGCTTCATCTCGTCGTAGATCTCGCGGAAACGGCGGATCTTCTGCTTTGTCACCGACCCGCCGCCGGCCTGAATACGCAACACCAGAAAAGCCAGTAGCTCCATCGCCAATGCCCGGCGCAGTTTTTCGTCTCTGAACATCTTCCGTGTGCGAACAAAAGCATTGATGAAGCTCTTGGCGCCGTCACCGTTTTGGTACAGGATGGCACCGACGATGAAACGGATGTGGCTCCCGACATCCATGTGCCAAGGAGACGCTTCCTTGAGCGCTCTCTCCATGCTCCTGATGCCGCTGGCAATTGTCGCCGGATCACCTTGCGTGCATATCGCAGCCATTGCAGCGTACCGCAATCGCGCAGAGTCTCGCCACCAACGCCGGTCCCTCTCGAGAGCTTGGTAAAGGGAGCGGAATCTCGCCAACGGGTTTTCAGGTATGACTATCCTTGGCTGCATACGATCCTCACGAATCATGTTGGCAACAAGATGCATAAGAGTTGGTGCGGTGGAAAGATGATAGCCCAGAACCGCGAGACTGGCCGGGTGCTGGTGCCGGTGGAACCGTGCGTGCGGGCAGCAGGGAGTTGAGCGCACGTTGAATCTTCACTGTAGGGGGGGCGGGGGGGTTGGCCCGGCAAGGTGGTACATTTCGCCGTCATTTGACGGGAGTCTCCTACTGAAGCTGTCGCAGCGATCCATACTGCTGTTCTGGTTGCCGTTGGCCGCCACGTGGCTGATGATGGCGGTGGAGGGGCCGTTCCTGGCCGCCGTCATTGCGAGATTGGCTGACCCGAAGTTCAATCTCGCCGCACATGGTGTGGCGTTTGCCTTCGCATTGGTCGTTGAAGCTCCGGTAATCATGATCATGAGCGCTTCTACAGCGCTCGCCAACAATGCCGTCAATTACAGGAGGCTCAGGAACTTCACGTTCACTATGAACGCCGCGGTCACCGGTGTTCTCCTGTTTCTGCTGCTGCCTCCGGTCTTCGACTTCGTGATGCGCGACGTCATCGCTCTACCCGGCGAGGTAGCGAACCTGACCTACGTGTCGCTGTGGCTCTACCTTCCGTGGGCTGCCGCAATAGGCTACCGCAGGTTCTTCCACGGTCTCTTGATTCGGAACGGACGCACGCGATATGTGGCGTACGGGACGGTGGTGCGTTTGTCCACCATGACGACAACCGCGCTCGCCCTCTACCATTTCTTCAATATCCCCGGTGCATACGTCGGTGCGGCCTCGCTGTCTCTGGGGGTCACGTTGGAGGCTCTGGCCAGCAGGTTCATGGCCCGCGATTCGGTCCGGAGAGTGCTCACCGTCGTTGGAGAGGAGCGCGACGTTGGAGAGCAACTGGGATATCGCCGGATCGCTGTCTTCTACTACCCGTTGGCTTTGACATCCATTATCGGGCTCGCCCTGCAACCGATGCTCACCTTCTTCATGGGGCGTGCTCCGTCGCCCCTGGAGTCGCTTGCCGTTTTCCCCGTCGTTGCCGCTGTCTCCTTCATCTTTCGCTCCATGGGCCTGAGCTATCAAGAAGTTGTCATAGCCCTGCTGGGGGACAGGAGCGAACACCTACCGGAACTGGGCCGGTTTGCTTGGACGCTCGGCCTGGCTTCGTCGATTGGCCTGGCGGTGATGGCGCTGACCCCGGCCGCCGATTTCTGGCTGGTCACCGTGTCGGGCCTTACACCCGACCTCGCCGGATTCGCTATCATTCCATTGATCGTGCTCGCGCCCGTACCAGGCTTGACCGTTGTGCTATCGGTGCAGCGAGGCATCCTCGTGAATGGAAAGCATACGGGTCCGATAACCTGGGCCACGATAATCGAGGTTGGCGGCGTCATGGCTTGTTTCCCGATATTCGCTTGGACGCTGGACGTAGTAGGTGTCACCGCGGCATTCGCCTCGTTTCTAATCGGTAGATCGGCGAGCTGTCTATTTCTCATACCACCGTGTCGTGCCGTGGTGGCTGCGAGCAAAGGCGGAGCCGCTGCCCGAGTCGGATTCGGTATTCTTCGCTCGTGACGACGGTACTGAAGTGACATTCATGAGCGATGCTGGTCGCGTTGTCGGTTGAGCGCGCTGGGTGTGCGTTTGGAACGTGTGCAATGATAATGACGCGTACCGAGATGTTTGGATCCTGGCTGCTACCTTTCTCGTAGTGAAAACCAGGCGGGCCTCGTAATGGAATCCGGTGACTTCTTCACATGGAGCCGACGAGCGTGCACCTTTAGATCAGGATCGTTTGAAAACCAGGCGAACGTGAGGTGTTGACATGGCCGATGCCAGTGTAGCGAGCGACAAGAAGCAGATCATTCAATTCAGAATAGAGCTACTCGGAGTGGAGCCTCCCATATGGCGCCGCATTCAGGTACCGGCCGGCTACACTTTTTGGGACCTGCATGTCGCAATACAGGATGCGATGGGGTGGCGTGACTATCATCTCCACGCGTTTCGTGTGATCGGGTCGGAGGACGTCATCGGGATTCCAGATACGGAAGGGGACGACCCGCTCGAAACCAGGCCGGGCTGGAAGCTCAAGGTACTCGACTATTTCTCAGCCCAGTCTCCCTTGGCGGCTTACGAGTACGATTTCGGCAGCTCATGGATGCATGAGGTCCGGTTCGAGGGTATGCTCGATGCGGAACGTGGCGTTACTTACCCGAGATGCCTGGATGGCGCGCGCCATCGTCCGCCGGAGGATTGCGGAGGGGTTCAGGGATACCTCGATCTCTTGAAGGCTCTCGGGGATCCGTCTCATCCGGAGCACGAATCCATGTTGGAGTGGGTGGGCGGAGAGTTCGACCCGGAGCAGTTCGACGAGAACGAGATACGCTTCGACAACCCCATGGAACGGTGGCGCCAGGCCATAGGAGAAGCCGAAGCCTCATGAGGGGATCGTGGTGGCGGGGGGGTCGTTCTGGAACCTGTTTTTACTCGGTCTTCTCCTTGCGGGAATCAACCTGCTCGGCACGATGGCGCTGATAATCGGCCTGCTCGTGACCATACCGCTATCCATTGTTGCGGTCGACGCCTACCGTTGCCTCGAAGCTAGGACGGGTTACTGAAGTATCCTCCAACACCGAAACACCGCAACCAGTGCTCACCATCCAGCTGCTGGTCGCGTTGGAAGCCAATTGAACCCAAGAGGATTCCGTGATGTTCTCAGAGCCTTCATCTACAACCCGCGCGAGAGAGGTGGTAGGCTTTCCGTCTCTCGCGATCGCGGTTTTGGCGATCTTCGGCATCTCCATGATGAGCGCATGCCTGTCGCCTGCCTTACTATCTGCGCAAGATGCCGCTTCGTCCGCCGGTCAGGCCGGGCGCACCATCTCCGAACCGGACTACCGCCTGGCGGCGCGGTTCGCGCCGTACAAGATGGAAGACCTCATATACAGCACCTCCGTGACGCCGAGATGGGTAGAGAGTAGCGAGAAGTTCTGGTACGAGTGGGAGACTTCGGACGGCAAGTTCTTCTACATCGTAGATCCGATTGCAGGTACACAGCGGGAGCTATTCGACAGAGACCGGATCGCCGCCGAGTTGACGCGAATTACCAAGGATCCATGGGACGCCCAGCATCTTCCGATTCGAGAAATCAGGTTCATCGACGCCAACACTCTCAATTTCGAGGTCGAGTCTTCGCAGGATGAGGAGGACGGGGAAGACGAGGTAGAGGAGGAGCAGGAACAGCGGCAGGAAGAGGATGGTGAGGATGGTGAAGGTGCCAAGAAGAAGGTCTTCCATTTCGAATACGATGTGAATTCCAGGACGCTGCGTGAACTCGAGGACTATGAGGAGCCCGACGACCACCCGTCGTGGGCGAGTGTCTCGCCGGACGGCCAGACTGTAGTGTTCGCTCGCAATCACAACCTTTACTCCATGACCGGTGAAGCATACGAGGAGATCCTGGATGCGCGTCGTGGCAAGGATGGTGAAGAGGCCGACAGCGTCGCCGAGCTGGTGGAGGTCGAAGAGGTGCAACTCACTACCGGCGGAGCGGAACGCTACAGCTACGCTGTTTTCGAGCGCGGCGACACGGACAAAGAGCGTGAGAAGAACAAAGACAAACGGAAGCGCGCGGATATAGTATGGTCGAAAGACTCGCGGCGCTTTGCGTTGGTGCGACGTGATCAGCGTGAATCCGGCGAGCTGTGGGTAATCCATTCTGCCGGCAACAAACGGCCCGAATTGGAGACTTACCCATATGACATGCCGGGCGAAGAAAACGTGACGCAATCCGAGATCCTGATATACGATCTGGAATCCCGCGAAATGACCGAAGTGCAGGCCGACGCTTTCGAGGATCAATCACTTTCCATTGCTGAAGCACGGCAGTTCGAGTACCCCGGCAGCGAGGAGCCGCGGCGTTCTCTGTGGCTCGCGGACAACTCCGACCAACTGTACTTCATTCGCAGCAGCCGCGATCTTCACCGGATCGACGTGTGCGTTGCCGATGCGGGCACCGGTGAGGTACAGGTTCTGATTGAGGAGCGGCTCAACACTTACGTCGAAACGCAAAGGCTGGAGCTGCTGCAGTCCGGCGATTTGCTATGGTGGTCGGAGCGCGACGGCTGGGCGCATCTATACAGGTTCGGAGCTGAGGGAACGCTCAAGAACAGGCTGACCGAGGGACCGTGGTCCGTTAGAAGTGTCCTCGGCATCGATGAGGAGCGGGGTGTCGTCTACTTCATGGCGAATGCACGCGAAGAGGAAGAGGACCCCTACTATCAGCATCTGTACCGGGTGAACCTCAACGGAAGCGGGCTCACGATACTGGACCCGGGCGATTTCGATCACAGGGTGAGTCTGGGCGAGTCGAATCGCTTCTTCGTTGACAACTACTCGCGGGTCAACACCACGCCCGCCGCGGCGCTCTTCGACACGAACGGCAGAAGAATCCTCGATCTGCAGGATGCCGATCTCTCGCAGCTTCTGGCAGCCGGCTACCGGTTCCCCGAACCGTACAACGTGAAGGCGGCCGACCACGTGACGGATCTGTACGGCGTAATGTTCAAGCCGTTCGACTTCGATCCAAATATGAGATATCCGATCATCGCCTACGTCTATCCGGGGCCGCAGACGGAGGCGGTTCCGAAGTCGTTCGGTAGCATTCGCCACACGGCTACTGCGCTGGCGCAGTTTGGCTTCATAGTGATCACGGTGGGCAACCGCGGCGGACATCCGGCCAGATCGAAGTGGTATCACAACTACGGCTACGGCGATCTCAGAGACTACGGACTCGCAGACAAGAAGGCCACGATCGTGCAGCTGGCCGACCGGCACGATTTCGTCGATATCGATCGTGTGGGTATCTACGGTCATTCGGGCGGCGGTTTCATGTCCACGGCGGCAATGCTGGTGTACCCGGACTTCTTCAAGGTGGCAGTGTCTTCATCAGGCAACCACAGCAATGACGTCTACAACCGCTGGTGGTCTGAGAAGCATCACGGAGTAGAGGAGGTCGTGGACGACTCCGGCAACGTCTCCTTCGAGTATGACATCGAGAAGAACTCCGAGCTTGCAGAGAACCTGCAAGGGCATCTACTGCTCACCACGGGCGACGTGGACAACAACGTGCACATGGCGGGCACTCTGCGAATGGCCGAAGCTTTGGTTCGCGCCAACAAGCGGTTCGATTTCTTCATTTTCCCGGGGCAGCGGCATGGGTACGATGACATGGGGGATTATTGGTTCTGGCTCCGGGCGGAGTACTTCGTCAAGCACTTGCTTGGCGACGAGCGCTTTGAGGTGGATATCTGGGAGCTGAACGTAGAACAGGAGCAGACCGGCGAGAGCGGAGGGTGATCGTAGAAGCTGCTACAGGCTGGATGTGCTCGCGGGCATTACCGTCAGCTGAGACCGCCGGCTCGTGTGTCGCGGTCAAAACGCATCCAATTGGGCACCTGTGCCGGAGGAGGTTTCTTTCCGTAGAAAAGAGTATCTAGCGGGATCGCTATTCTGCGGAACACGCTGGAACGCCGCACCGCCCACCTCACCACATTGTGGAGCAGACGCTGCGAATGGGAGTAAGGGCAAACCGTAACGCAACGCCCGCAATCGGTGCCGGTGTGAGACCAGTAGATATAACAGAGCTCCTGGTTGATCTGCCAGCGCGCGACCCCGTCGATCACCTTGCGATCCTCAAACGGAATTGCCCAGGGAGGGCAGCAGGTCGCGCACTTCTTGCAATGAACGCAGTAATCCAAGACCGAGTGGTCTGGTATCCGCTCGTCGGGTATTATGCGAAGGTCGGTTGTCACGACGGCGATTCTGACGCGCGGTCCCAATTCAGGGGTCATCAACAGCCCCATCCTGCCGATCTCGCCCAGCCCCGCGTCGCGCGCAACCAGGGGACAGACGACCCGATAGTTGCCGTCGATATGAGCTCTCGCACCGTATCCCAGATTGCGAATGAACATGGCCATCTGTACAGCTATGGTGCCGGAATCCACGTACGCCTGTCCCGATTCCATCACGGTGGAGCCGCGCGGGCCCGCCCTGAGCATGGCACTGTCCATCTCCACGGTTAGGGCGATCGCGTAGGCGTGATCGCGCTCGACTGGAAGGCCGTAGTCCGGTCCCCGCCCCGCAACCGAGTACACGTGGTAATCGCGCAATTGGGTTATGCCCACGGAATGTGCACCAAGCTTCAATGCCCACGCGCGGAGGAACCGAGTGGCCTCGGCGGGATCGGTGTCGATCCCGTTCTTGGCGACCGGGCCGTCAACGTGCGGCCGCAATCGTTCGATGGTATCGAAGCTGGCCGTTGCGGCCTTGAAGGCGAAAGGTTCGTAGTATGCGGCACCCTTTGCAAGCAGCCCGGGCCGGCTTCTGAATTTGTCGTCCCAGCTCTTCTTTTCGGGATTGCGCCCGTAGTACTCCTCGAAACGGGTCGTTCCAGGCTCCAGGAGCCGGCGGGAGAACATTATGTCGCGCTCGTCGATGCGCGCTCGTGGTGTGTCGTCCATCCTTTCGTGCCGGCCGGGTACGGGAACCAGCATGACCAGCACCGCCGCAGCCGCAATCACCAAAAGAGATACCGCGACCAAGTGCCGATTGGGAAAGTGGAGCGTACCTGCAGCAATGAACGGGAGCGGTACGAGAAGCGACAGAAGCAGGCTCACGAACGCGGCCCGCTGCTCTCCGTCGAGTAACGATACTATCGCAGCATACACCAGTGCCGCGAATAGCAGCATGCCGATCACAGAGTTAGCAACGTATGTCATGGTTTCTCAGTTGCGGAAGATACTCAGCGGCGCTCGGCATCGACATCGAATAACTAGTTCCCGGTGAAAACTTCGGAGATACACCCTAAACCATTTCGGTATTGTCCGCTCGACGTGTTCTGACCTATCGTTAGATGGAACCCAAGAGAGCCGATGCACCATGACCGACAACGTTGATACCGCCTTCCCGACGAAATATTGGCACACACTCGACGACGGAAGGGTCCAGTGCGACCTTTGTCCGCGCTACTGCAGGCTGCGTGACGGTCAGCGCGGCATGTGTTTCGTCCGCAAGAATGTCGGCGACCAAGTCGTGCTCACAACATATGGGCGCTCCAGTGGATTCTGCGTCGATCCTATCGAAAAGAAGCCGCTCAACCACTTCCTGCCCGGTTCATCGGTTCTGTCCTTCGGCACCGCCGGCTGCAACCTGGCGTGCAAGTTCTGCCAGAACTGGCATATCAGTAAATCGCGTGAAGTCGATACATTGGCTGATTGGGCATCACCGGAGGTGCTCGCAGAGTCGGCGGAGCGTATGAAGTGCCGCAGTGTGGCTTTCACCTACAACGATCCCGTGATCTTCCATGAGTACGCTATCGACGTAGCCAAAGCGTGTCACGAACTCGGGATCAAGACCGTTGCCGTAACTGCCGGATACGTCACCGAAGAGCCGCGCCGCGAGTTCTACGAGCACATGGATGCGGCAAACGTCGATCTAAAGGCGTTCACTGAGGAGTTCTACTGGGAGCTCAGCAAGGCCCACTTGCAGCCGGTGTTGGACACATTGCACTACCTGAAGCAGGAGACCGACGTCTGGATCGAGACCACCACGCTCTTGATTCCGGGCAGGAACGATTCCGACGATGAACTGGAGCGCATGACCGACTGGGTCGTTGAGAATCTCGGACCGGACGTGCCGATGCACTTCTCTGCCTTTCACCCGGCATGGAAGCTTCTCGACGCACCGCCGACTCCGATCTCGACACTCAGGAGAGCCCGCGAAACCGCACTGAGCGCCGGTGTACGCTACCCCTACACTGGAAACGTCCGTGATTCCGACGGCGAGACGACACTCTGTCATAACTGTGGCGAGAGATTGATTTCCCGGAACGGCTACATCATAAGTGAGTGGAAGCTTACGGAAGACGGGCACTGCACCACCTGCGACACTCGCTGTGCCGGTGTTTTCGACGGACCTCCGGGCTCATGGGAGGGAAGGAGGCGGCCGGTCCGCTTGGGTATGTAGCCCGCTCCATGAGCCGTATGCGAAAGCGCCTCCCTGAGTCGAGTTAGTAACGCAGCGCAGCTCGATCGCTGCGCGATCCAGGCCGGCGCGGGATTGCTGCCTGTAGCGATCGCCTTGCAGTAGAGCGTCCGCGCCGTAGAATACCACGATCAGGTCAGGGCATGTATTGTGTTCTTGGTGCTGTCCACTTGTGTAGCAATCCGATCGTGCTCGATGCCGGCGGGAATAGAGTTAGATGAGGTGATCTATTTGCCTCCACCGGTTCGCCTTGTTCGGCGAGCCTGAGCGGAAGGAGTGCCCCAACTGCCGGCATGAAGGTGAAATTGCCTGGTGGGAAACGGGCTGAGTAGAGTGGCATGCGGATGAAGACAACTGGTACGCTTCCAACGAGGAGCGGCACGGAGAAGCCATGATCGAAAGTCGTCGGGACCGCTTTCTGCAGCGAATCTCCACCGTTGGCGGAGGCACTCGCGAGGCAATTCAGATGATGGTGGGAGGGATCGTCATGGATCTGCGCGACATGGTCGAGCGAGGCATGTTCACGGACGAGGAGATGGATGCCGTCGTCACCTTTCACGACCTGTCGGAGGAGTTCTGGCGCCAGACCCTGGTGAGCAATCCTCCCATACAGCCCCTTCTGCTGGTTTCCGGGCTGCGGCAGTTGCGCGATAGCTGTGTCGGTCCAGTGGCGGGGTTCCAACCGCGCCTGGATCAGGCTCTGGAAAAGGCGACCATGTTCGCGGCCTCGGGACAACGCGTTAGACGCTGATAACGGTTGCTTGGAAGCATTGATCGGCGTCCCGCTATTGCAGCAGTCGCAGCAACAACCCGCCGATCTTGAGGTCGCGGTACTGCGGTTGCTCGGTGACGGCCCCGCCGCGTCGCAGAGTGTGGAGGAGTTGTCCCCGGGGAGGCAGCCTTGCGCCGCTCCCATGAGGTCTGAATCGGCCGGCCCGCATCCATCTGCCCTCCCCGTCACGATCGTAGGCGAGCATGCCGTAGTCGCGTTTACCCGACAGCAGCAGGATGTACTCCAAATCAGGCTCTGAGTCCAGATTGATACTGAACATGGTGCAGTCGCCGTTCTCCTCGCACTCGTCGGCCTCATATTCCGTGAGATCGGTGGTCACGAACCGAACCAAGCTGACCGGAAGCGAGACGGTTGAGTCGAGTGGAACAATGTCGCTTGCCGGCATCGGGCTGACGGGTTGGGAGCGCACTGCGGTGTAGGAGCCGGCCGCGCGGGCAGCCGCGACACGTTCCCGAATCGTTGCGGCTTGCGGGTGATCTGAGAGTGACTCGAGTCTCTCGAGGGTTTCGTAGCCGACGTGGCCGAGCTGGAACCTCAAGTAGCCGTAGTCGAAATCATACGCGTCCACAATGCCGCTCGTGAGTCTGTGGAACTGATTGCGTGCGCTCCACCTGAGCGGATCCAGAAGCGGTGTGTGCGTCAACACGGCTAGAACCACTACTACCCAGATCATTCGCATGTTCACAACCGGCACTGACTCCAGCCATTTCCCGCGCCTTCTGAACACGGCTACAGCGTACCCGATACCCCACAGCATTCCACCCAAGGCGAAGAGCACCCCGTAGAACCTCTCAAAGGTGAGGCCGTACTGGTTGACGCGGAGATAGAGAGCGTACAGGGTGATTGCCGCATAAACCGGAACCACTGCGACGGCTGCTTCCACCAAATATCTCACCCACACCGGATACGGAGGTTCTCCCGTACCCTCCTGATAGGCGCCGTTGAAGAACAGAATCGTGAGTGCGATCATCGAGAGCAGGGTGGCCGAAGCGTGCCTGGTATCCCACAACGGTTGCAGCCCGGTAAACGGCAGGGTCACCAGAAACAGCAAGGCGATGACCGCGAGAAGTGGCATCAAAGCCTTGAGGACGGTCAGCAAAACCCCACGCAACGTGGACGTCAGCTTGTCCCACTCGCGCCCGAGCGCCACCGTATACCCGAAGACGGTGGTGAGACTCATGCTCACGAACGCCGGGTCGGTGAAGACTTCTTCGAAAAACGTCACGTCGATGAGCTTGAACAGCTCACTCCACAGCAGAATGATCGCCCAGAAGGCTCCGACGACTGCTGCGCCCAGCGCCACGACGAACAGGTTGTCCCAGAAACGACGGAACAGCTCGTGGTATGGGTACACTCGCCGGCCAATTCGCTGGAAGACCTGTAGGAACGGTGCAACTAGAAACAGCGCGATCAGCGAGCCTGCGATCCAGGTGGGAGCCCGGGCATCGTCGAGTCGGTATGGCGCCTCGTCGACCGGAATCTGAATCCATACCCAGAACGCGACGAGGGCCAACACGACTGGCAACAGGGGAGTGACGACGGCCTGGCGTTTCAGGTCCTTTCCGGTCCAGCTCAGCTGTAAAAGCACAGCAGTCCCGCTGGCGAAGAACAAACATGCCACTACCCATGCGACTGACGTTGCATTGTGGGGCCAGAATTCGTAGGTGAGGTAGTAGACGAGACCTTGAGTGAGGCCGATCGCCGCGAGCACGAGGCGGGTCCTCATTGTATCCGGTATGGTGATCCTCATGGTGCACTTCCCTGGGACGGGGGGAACGTCGGTAAGCTATTCTATTCTATGGTTCCTGGGTGGAGGAGGCTAGGGTGTGGTTGGGTGGCAAAACGGTTGGCAGCCGAGGCGGAAAGCCTCGAGGACGAGCGGCCGCGGCAATTCAGATGTTTCTCCGCACACGAGATCTCTCCGAGCCCCGTAATGATTTCCAGATCTTGAAGCACTTGCCCAGGGGTGGCGCAATCACTACCACGCACCGATGCAGCGGGAAGAAACTGCGAGTGGCGCATCCGAGTAATACGGTGCGAAGATCCTCGAGGAATCGCGATATACCGCTATCCGTGGCAGGCAAACGCATTGACTCATATTGGGGAATTTGCTACCCTACCGTCGATCCACGAACTCATCAAGGCCGTTTTGCCTGTCTCAGCATTGTCTCAGCAAGATCCACGCAGATAGGAATACATGGCGAATATCCTGATTGTTGACGACGACACCAGGATGGCTGGCATGCTGTCCGCTTACATCGAAGAACTCGGTCATTCGACAAAGTGCGTCTACACCTGCAAGGACGCCTTGCTTGCGGCGGTCTCGGGGGAATTCGACATCGTACTCCTCGACGTTAGGCTGCCGGATGGGAACGGCCTGGACCTGATCCCGGATCTGCGAACGGTCAAATCCGCACCGGAAATAATAATCCTGACCGGTGCGGGGGATCCGGAAGGCGCCGAGCTGGCCATAAGAAACGGCGCATGGCATTATCTCCCCAAGTCGGCTTCACTCGACGCACTCAAACTGGAGCTGTTGCGAGTGCTTCAGTTCCGCGAGGGACGGCTTCGGGTCAGCCCCGTGGTCCTGGATGCGGAGGGCGTAGTCGGGAGGAGTCCAGCGTTGCGGGACTGTCTTCGCCTGGTGGCTCAGGCGGCAGCCACCGACGCCAACGTTCTGGTCGTCGGAGAGACCGGAACGGGCAAGGAACTACTGGCCCGCGCGATTCACGAGAACAGCTCGCGTTCCGGCAACAACTTCGCGGTTGTCGATTGCACCACGCTTCCGGCATCGCTGGTTGAAAGCACCCTGTTCGGGCACGAGAAGGGAGCCTTCACCGGCGCGGATCGAACCAAAGAAGGGCTCATCAAGCACGCCGACGGAGGGACCCTGTTTCTGGACGAGGTCGGAGAGCTTCCGATGGAGGTACAGAAATCGTTTCTCCGCGTACTCCAGGACCGTCGCTTCAGGTTGGTCGGGGCACAGAAGGAACAGGAGAGTGATTTCCGCCTGGTCGCTGCGACGAACCGGGATCTAAATGCCATGGCGAGCGAGGGAGCGTTCAGAGAGGATCTGTTGTTTAGGCTGCGCTCGTTCGAGATCGAGCTGCCTCCGCTAAGAGACAGGCGCGGCGATATCAAGGATCTCACTCTATTCTACGTCTCGAAGGTCTGTGAGCGGTACGGAGTGGAGATCAAGGGGATCTGTCCCGAATTTCTCGAGGCCATGGACTCATACGAGTGGCCCGGCAATGTGCGCGAATTGGTGAGTGCGGTCGAGATGGCCGTTGGGGCAGCACGGGATGAGCCCACCCTGTATCCGAGGCACCTGCCGCAGCACATGCGTATCCGGCTGGCAAGGAACTCAATGGAAAACATGCCGGCGCCGGCTCGACAACCCGCACCCGCGCCCAACGTTACTATCGACGGTACCGGAATTCCGACACTGGAGGATTTCAGGGCACGCGTGCTGGCAGACGCGGAAAGCCACTATCTCGCCGAGTTGATGAGCCGCACCGACGGGGACGTCAAGCAGGCCATGGAGGCCGCCGGGTTGTCGCGGTCCAGATTCTACGCGCTGCTCGCCAAATACGACATCAAGTACTGATAGTAGCCTCTCTCCAACGGGCCACGGTGCAAGCTGCGCCTCGGTGCGGACGCAGGAATCTCGCCACCCACCTCGAGAGCCGAATCCACGCCGGCAACGCGGCGTCAGGAATCCTCAGTGACGGGAATTATCCTGTGCCACAGGACAGTTTCGAATCGCCAAGCGCCAGTAATCGCCAAGTCTGGTTGGTCGACCGGATCGGCAACTTCTTGCAACTCAACAGGTTGGTTGCTTTCGGTGAGATTCTACCGTTGTTGCCCCCCAGAGACTCGGGCCGGGCACGAACCTTGACTGTTTTCGTCGAAACCTGCTGAAAACGCTCTGATGACGCGAAAGGTTCAGAAATGAAGGATGAGATAGACGGCTTTGTGGATCTGGCTTCCTTCAAGGCGGCTTTGAAGACCGGAGAGGATTTCCTTTTGGGCAGGCTCCGCGACTACGCAACGGAGTCCGAGTACACTCGTTACGCGAGCACCAAAGAGGACGATTGGCGCATGACTCTCCGGGAACCCGCTCGTCTACTGCTCGAGTACCTCGATTCCCACAACACCCCGGAACTCATCCACGTAGATGAGGATTTCGAGGAAAACCCGAGCGCTGCATTCGGTGTGCTGGAGGCCAAGCTTCACCGGCAGCGTGGTGTCGGGTTCGACATGTTCCTGGGGCTCTGCAAGCTTGCCAGGCAGGCTTTCGTGGATCTCGTCTACGAGACCGACCTCACACTTGCTGAACGGCGTCTGGCCCTCGACATCACCCATAGGTTCTGGGACAAGTTCGAACTCGGCTTCAGCGCGGAATGGGTCAGGTGTTCGGAGTCCGATCTGCTCAAGGAGCTGCAGGAAACCAACCGGTCCATGACCAACGAGAAGAACAAGTATCTCACGTTCTTCCGTGCGGCCGCAGAGCCGTCCTTCGTGGTAGACCGCAACATGACCGTGATGGACGTCAATCCGGCCATGGAGACATTTCTGGGCGCCTCTGCATCGGATATGTGCGGGCGACCATGTTGGGATGTCTTGAGTTGCGAGTCATGCGACCCGTGCCCCCTGAGAGCCGCAATCCGAGACTCCTCCGAGTTCGCGGGCATTGAGATGAAGATCCCACTCGAAGGTAAACGGCGCACCGTGCTGTTTAGTGGTTCGTTCTTGAACGATATCTCGGGCAAATACTCCGGCGGGTTGGCAGTGCTCCGTGACATAACAGCACGCAAGGAAGCTGCCGAGGAGCGTCGCGCCCTGCAGGAACAAGCCATGCACGCACAGCGGCTCGAAAGCCTGAGTGTACTTGCCGGGGGAGTAGCTCACGAGTTCAACAACCTGTTGATGGTCGTGTCTGGGAACGCTGAGATTTTGAGAAGCCGGCTGGCTCAGCAGTCATCGTTTCAAGAGAACGTGGATAGCATAAAGGTCGCGGCCGGGCGCGCTGCCGATCTCGCTTATCAGATGCTGGCGTTTTCGGGCAGAGGGCGTTTCGTGGTAGAACGACGCGGGCTGGGCGAAATCGTTCGGGATGCGGAAGATCTGTTGAGAGGAGCTGTTGATGAGGGTATCTCTCTCGAGTTTCGGCTCGATGATTCGGTTCCGGAAGTCGAGGCTGACGTCACGCAGGTAGGCCAGCTGTTGCTCGGGCTGGTTGCAAATGCATCGGAGGCTATAGCCGGGCCAGCGGGCAGAATTGCGGTTACAACCGGAGCCATGCAATGCGATAGCGCCGGCAGAGACCGCAAATTCGTGGTCGACGAGCGTCCCAGCGGCACCTATTCCTACGTGGAGGTGTCCGACAACGGAGCTGGAATGGACCGCGACACCGTCGATAGGATGTTCGAGCCGTTCTACTCGACCAAGTTCGCCGGGCGGGGTCTGGGGCTTGCGGCGGCATTCGGGATCGTTCGCGGCCACCAGGGCGCAATCGAGGTTGACAGCGAACCGGGCACAGGCTCCAGGATACGAGTGCTGTTCCCGGCGGCTGAAGAGACGCTCGACCGTCCAGCCGGCGCACCGGAGGTAACCGAGGACTGCGTAACGGTTGGCAAGGTTCTGTTGGCGGACGATGAACCCGCCGTGCTCGACGTGGGCAGGCTGATGCTGGAGTCGCTGGGCTACGAGGTGAAGACCGCGAGCGACGGACAGGAAGCGCTGGCGAGCTTCCGGGAACAAGCCGAGGACATCGATGTCGCGCTCATCGACCTCTCGATGCCGGGAATGGGCGGAGAGAAGGTTTGCGAGGAGATCGGCAAGATCGACTCGCGAGTGCCGGTCATACTCATGAGCGGATATCCCGAATCGGACATCGAAGCCAGGTTCGGAACCAAACGGTTCGACGGGTTCCTTCAGAAACCGTACGGTTTGGATCAGCTCCGGACGAGCCTTCAGGAAGTCCGAGCGAAGTCAAACGGGAACGGAAAGGATTGTTCAGCGTGTCCGCTGGTGGGGTCCTGTTCTTCGGCTGAGGCGAGTCAGGATACAGCGGCGTTCTAGGAAGGCTCCGAGCGCGCGGGTTTGGTCAATCGGCGGTCCTGCACCACAATTGTGCCACCAGGGGGCGCAGCGCATCTGCGGGCTAGTGGCTGCCAGAGGACCTCGCTGCCGGTGTTGCGGTTCGATTCCATTGGTTCAGTTCCCGAATCCCGCTATGGTTTCCACAATGGTTCCCAGGTCGTCCGCTTCAGTGCCGTGCTGCGTGAACTCGGCGCCGTTCACGGTCCAAACCACATCCATCCTGGGGCCATTCGCATCTACCACTATGTTCGCGTTCTGCGCTTCGGGATTGTATATGAAATGGATGTTCGATAGCTCCACGCCGCTGTCCAGGATTTCGTCCACCGCGTTCGTGAAACTCCTGTCGTGGGACGCCACCAGATAGAATTGTATCTCGCGCAACTCAAAGGGAGAGACGTCGTAATAGGCGGCTCTCGACAACACCGTGTTCAAGAGATTGCGCCGCTCGTCACGGAACATCAGCCAATCGAATTTCTCGGAGGAATAGGCGGCGTCCGTGGGCGGTATATGGGCCAGATAGGCGAACCGCTGGGGCATTACCATCACCGCTCCGGTGCAGGTCGACAGGCCAAGCGTGTAGAGCTGGCTGCCTGAGGCGCCTTTCGCGAATTCTCTGATATCGACCCTGTGACCGCTTTCCCGATACCCGTCTGTATACCCGTCTGTGCTGTCGAGTACGGTCGGAGTTTCGCGCAGGAGTGAGGTTATTGCCCCGCGGAAGTACCGCTTGTGGTCCCTATAATGTTCCGTAACGATCTCGTCCTCGTCCATCTCGGCGATCAAAACCCATTTTGCACCCAGAAATTCGAGCATCTCGTAGGTGCTCAGGACGCGCTCGCCCCTGTAGTCTTCGATGACGGCGCTTCCGGATTCGCCCCGCAGAGCCCGGTTGACCGCTTTGGTGTCGACTTCGAGCGTCAGAATGGTGCTGGTTCCGGAAAACCGTGAATCCGTGAGCATGAGCTTATCCTCGCTCACGAGATAAACCTCGCCGGTCCTGCCCAGCAAAGTGCCGCCAGTGAGAATCACGTTGAGTTGATTCACCGGGCACTGCAACACGATCCAGCCCCGCCTCGCCAGCCGGTCTTCCACCGATACCACGAAGAAAGCTGCCGGCTCATCCGAAGGCGGGTAGAAGTCGTATTCCACGAAGCCACGTTGAGCCGTCGAGCGAAGTTGCCGAGCCAATCGAGTATCCCCCAGGCGACCCTTCAACAGGTTCGACCGGAAGTCGGATTCGTGCTTCATGGAGTGGAACACCAAACCGGTGGAATCCACGAAGAGGACGTCGTAGAAGTTGTCGTATGCCGTAAGGAAGTGCTCGTCCATCTCCGTCTGGAGCGATGTCCCTATCCCGCCTCCGTTGCGAAGCAGAATATCGAAATACTCCATCATCCTCGAATCGGTTGCCACCCCGTACGCAACAGCCTTCAACTGATTGAGAAGCTCTTGTACCTCCTGTTCCTTCTCGAGTCTTATTTCCTGCAGAGCCGCGAACGACTCGGCCATGATGTCGTCGGCGGATATGGTGTCTTCGGAGGCCACTATTAGCAAACCCGCGGCGGTCATGGCGACGGCTCCGACTGCGGCGAGCACCAGCAGTAGACGGCTTCTAGATTTCCCTGTCCGATTCATGCTTCCTGACATCCGTTTGGTCCGGCAATAGGGGGCGGTCACGATGCCCCCCAGGCTCCGGTGGTACGCGAGTGTCACGATCCCGCCGACCTGCGCGATAGCAGATTCCTGCGGTCGAAATGTAAAGCCGCCATCCGCCGTACAGAAACATCTCTTCCTGCGCCACAGGACGGTCGGGATCCCAAGACAACGAAACGGTCCTGCCAGGCAGGACTGGCTATGCCGTTCGCAACCGACTATTGCAAGCCCACCCTTCTGGCTGTTGTGACATAAGTCACTATCTGGCAAAGCCTTACAACACCTGCTAACGGAACACAACGAGACTTGGGATGGCGTTTCGAGTTCGGCACGAAGCTTGACTTGTGCATTTGTCACTGCTATCGGCGCACGCTTCCGAGACTCAGGCGTAGCGCGTAGCAGAAGAGTCTGCGGGGGGCTCAACCCCCCCCGCAGCTCACACCGGAAGAGAGAGGAAGAGACATGCAAC
>CAZOJI010000011.1:0-28645 GCA_964580055.1 uncultured Gemmatimonadaceae bacterium
GCTAGACACCTCCCGAATCGTCTGTTCCGGGGCCCTGCTGCATTGAGGGTGCTGGCTTTGCAATCGACCAATACGCGGAAACCGCAATCGCAATAGGTGCATCTGCGGATTATTTCCCTGTCTCCACCCACCTACGATTGAATACTAGGCAGAAACCGAAGTGCCGATCAAAGGCACGACAGGAAATGCCGTAAAACGCCAGATCCACTAGCCGGATGGTACCCATGGATACAGCTATGGTTGCTTCCCAGCCGGGAATTCACTCCCGGTCGTTGAAGCTTCGTGACGGGTCATCCGTAGTCATTAGGCCAATTCAGACGGATGATAAGGCGCTTCTGAGAGAGGGGGTTGCTCGTCTTTCGCAACGTACGTTGTACCGACGCTTTGGCACGGTTGTACGTGAACTCTCAGAGGAGCAGCTGCGATATCTGACGGAGGTCGACGAGAAAGACCATGTGGCTTGGGTGGCTATCGACTCGAGCTCGGGAAGAGATCGGGTCGTGGGAGTTGCACGATACATCAGACTCGACAATGATCCGACGGCTGCAGAGGTTGCGGTCACCGTTGCAGATTCCCACCAGGGTCGAGGGTTGGGAACAACGCTTCTCGCAATCCTCGCTGAGTCAGCGAGAAGCAACAGAGTGGAACGCTTCCTTGCATTTGTGTCCTGGGACAATGCGCCCGTGCTCAAGTTGGTCCGTGAGTTCGGCGCCGGCATCCGCTTCCTGGGTTCTGGCATGGTTCGTGTCACGGGTGCTGTTCCAACGCCTGAAGCATGCCTTGCTCAGGCCGGTTGGTGAGGATGCCGACAACAGTGCTCGATTTCTCTTAGGCGCCGCGGCAGATATCCAATGAAGATCGCCGTCACATCCAATGGCGAAACACCTGATTCGTCGGTTGATCCTCGATTTGGGCGTGCGGACAAGTTCATCATCTACGACACCGATACCGAGGAGTTGTCAGCGGTCAGCAGTAGTGCAGATCATGATCTGACTGAGCGATCGGGTGTTCTGGCGGCAGATACGGCATGTCGTGTGGGGGCCGATCTGGTGATAACTGGTCGTTGTGGGCCCGAGGCCTACGAGCAACTCCACGCAGCCGGCATCAGAGTGATTGTTGGTGCCCAAGGCTCCGTTGCGGACGTGCTGGCCGGGATCAGTGCAGATGAGTTCTGCAAAGCGAGAGTGCCGGCCCGGTGACGTTGGACGCTCTTCGCTGGCCGCCCGAACTTCCGATACCGGATTATGCGGGTTTTATGTCGAGCACCGGAGTACCATCGAAGGCGTCGAGATCGGTCACCGTGAGAACGTGATCCCGTATCGCCGTGACGCGAGTCTTCGTTATTCCGATTGGGTTCGGACGGTGGGGACTGCGAAGCGCGAACACTCCCCGCTTGGGACGCGTCTCATCACCTCGAGGATGCTGCAGAAGCTCGTACCCGGAAGACCGATGAAACCAGAATACCACCAGCACTTCGTCTCCAGGCTCGAGCCCCCTGAGCCCGCCTGCGTGAGCTGGATCCAAGACGACCTGTGCCGTTGCGGCGGATCCCGGAGGCGACTTGTCCGGCCAGGAGAACTCGCTCTTCACATAACCGATGGGCTCGAATGTGACAGCCCCGTACGACCCCGGAAGGTTTGGATTCGGCTCGGCCATGTCTGAAGCTGCAGCCACCATACGACCCGGAATCTAACCGGTCGCAGGAAAATGCGTTTGTGCCGATACCCAGTAGTGCTTCCCGCCGCGCGTCACTTCACGAACCTGGTCGCTCTTTTTCAGTTGCGCCACTATTTCTCGCACCCGGCCCGGTTCTCTCTGTGCAAGTGCCCGTTCCAGTTCGGCTTGGCTGAGCGGATGCCGCGTGACGATCTCGGCGACCGCTTCGACAGGCGGCGAATCAGGCGCGAGGCTGACCTCCGCTCCATTGGAGTGAACCACTTTCACCGGCGCGATCGAATCGAAGATCTTGCGCGCTAGATCGAAAGCGCTCGTATCGACGCCTTCAACCCAAGGCTCCACGGGAGAACGTTTGGGACTATTGAGATGTATCTCGTCCGGGTGCAGTCGTGTCATTTGCGAGGCTGTGTCAGTGAGCTCGTGGTCACCGTCATTGATCCCTCGAACCAGCATCACTTCCACCCAGAGTTTTCCGGCATATTCATCTCGAAACGCCATCAGGCCCTCGATGTGACGTTGAAATGTGGCCTGCCGGTGCGGCCTGTTAATGCGTCGGTACAGTTCTTCGCTGCCGGCGTCAAGACTGGGGAGGACCGCGTCCGCGGCAGCCAATTCCCATCGTACATGAGGCTGGCACAGCAGCGATCCGTTGGTGATGACTGCCACCGGGACATCCGTCAATGCTTTGACTTCCTTCAACATCCAGCCGATCTTGGCGTGCAACAACGTCTCTCCGGACCCGACGAACGTTACCCAATCGATTCCTCGTGCGTCTGAGCTTTCCAGCGCCGCCTTCACGTCCTCGATGATCGCATGCTCCGCAACGTATTTGGCGCGCCGCATCGTTACCGGTTGAGTTCTCCCCAACTGGCAGTAGACGCAATTCCAGTTGCATGTCTTGAGCGGGACGGGGTCTATACCCAACGACTGACCGAGTCTCCATGACGGTACCGGCCCGAAAACGTTCTTCATGGACAACCTTTCATGCTCTTGTTCTAAGCCGAGGGGCGTCAGAGTGACGAGGATGAGGTCACTGCTCCGGTGGTCCTATCAACCACGACCTGCTTGATGGCTGTATCGTCGTCGACCTCTATCTCGATCATCAGCATAGAAGCAGATCGCTAGCGACGTAATCAGGGATTTTCCCAATCTAGCTGCGGACAACACCTAGACATGCGTTCCACGGTTCTTCCGGTACCTTCATGGCGGATTTCAGCAACAGATGCCGGGCCAACCCGCCGTTGGACCTGTTCAGCGCATTATACGTAATCACCCTCACTCGACACGTAAAATCCCTCATTTCGGCTCGGTAGCCACTGCCGCAGAATTGAAACGGTGTGTGTACCGGCTCAAGCTCGGTGTATGTGAAGCAGAGCCAGTCACCTGTTTTTCGGGTATGTCAAATAATGGTGGCGAAGAATAGCCAGTTGAGGTGGTAGAGATGTCTAGCAGCAAACGCTTCCTGGTTGATGTCGGTATCAAAGATCTGCCGTTTCCAATCAGGGTCGCATCTAGAGAGTGCCCTGGCGGTCAGCCGACTGTTGCCAGTATCGAGATATCAGCGCGAGTAATGCAGCGATTCGAAGCCAGGTGGATCGACGCCTTCATACGCGTGTTGCACAAGCATAAGGATGAAATCGGAGCAGGCCAGGTGGCACAACATGCGGAAGCCTATCTGGATGAGCTCAACGCCGCGATGGTCAGAATCGACTTCACCTTCCCCTTCTTTGTCGAAAAGCTGACACCTGTGTCCCAGGAGCAGTGTCTAGTGAGGTACATGTGCACGAGTTCGGCCAAGTTGCACTCAGCACATTCCGCCCCGAAGAGAATGATGCGCATGGAGGTGCCGTGCATCACGACCTATCCCTCCTCCTCGCTTGCACAGTCAGGGGGGCTCTTCGGGCAGCTGAGCATCTTCGAAATAGAGATCGAGTCCGATGCCGACGTTTTTCCGGAGGAACTGGTTGACATCGTGGACCGCAATGCGGTTGCCCCACTGTATTCGTTCCTCACCGAAGAAGATCAGGCGTATATCATCGATCAGGTACATTCGGTCGAAAAGAGCAGCGTCGTGGTGACCGACGAAGTCAAAGAGGAATTGGCTCACAACAAGGAGATTGCGTCCTACGCGGTGCGTTGCTCCAACTTCGGTATGCTACGTCCTTACAGTACCTTCCTCGCGACTGAAAAGAGTAAGTGGGTGCCCGGTAGCGGTTGGGAAAGTTGATCATTCCATTGAGAGCCAGTGACCCGACCGTTCCGATTGTTCCGGCCTGGGCGTACCGCGCGTCAAGCTGTTGAGCGAAGCCAAAAATCTCGGACGTGAGATCGATACTATCCACTTGGGCACTTGTATGAAATTGGCTATGGAGACAGCTGAATGTCCCATTGACTTCGACGAGCTGAAGGTGACATTGGAGAACAAGTTCGATGTCGAGGTGGTGTTGGGCACCCATTCATACTGAGAAGCCGGCAGTTGTCCAGTGTCGCTCGGGGATACATAGAACTCACCCACAAACACCGGCAGTTGGAGTTGGCGCAAAAACTTGGCGAGGAGTGTCACTTGACCGATACCCGACCGACCGCCGAATCGGATGGTGACTACCGGGTCACCTGCCTGGTGGATAACTCGGTAGATCTGAGTTCCCACTTGTGGGCGGAACACGGTTCGGCGTTTCTAGTCGAAACCTGCGATTCAAAGGTTCTCTTCGATACCGGGCAGAGCGGTGAAGTGCTTGCCCACAATCTCTCGGTTCTGGAGAAGGATCTGTCAAATCTCGCGGCCGTCGTGCTGAGCCACGGACATCACGACCACACGGGTGGACTCGAGTTGGCGCTGTCCATGGGCGGTGATCTGGAAGTCGTTGCCCACCCCGCGGTGTTTGACGAACGCATTGCTCGCTACGCGAATGCCCCGGATAAATCAATCGGAATTCCCTTCAGCAGAGCTTACGTGGAAGCCCGACGCAACCTTCGTTTGGCTCGAGATCCTGTCGAAGTGGCCGATGGCGTCTTCACAAGCGGACAGGTGCCCAGAGGTGCAGGCCCAGAGCCCCCGGATTCCCGACTTATGGCGAGGCGCGGAGATCAGTGGGTCGCGGATCCATTTCTAGACGACCAGTCACTGGTGATAGAGACACGGCAAGGGCTAGTGGTCATAATGGGTTGTTGTCACGCAGGGCTCATCAATACGCTGGACCATATCAGATCAACCTTCTCTCAGAGAGTGCACGCAATAATGGGCGGTACTCATCTCGCGCGCGCCGACTACCCGACGCTTCGAGAGAGTGTTATCGCTGCTAAGGATTACGGTGTACTCTACGCCTACGTGGGACACTGCACAGGTGTGCGCGGCCTCCTCGCATTTGCGGATGTCTTCGGCGAGCGTGGTCGGCAATGCCCGGTAGGTTTGAGCCTGAAGTTCTGAGCGTGCCGCTGCACCGCAGAATTCTCGTAACCGGGGCGTTGGGCCAAATTGGCTCGGAACTCGTTCCAGCTCTGCGAGCGCGTTATGGGGCTCACAATGTCGTGACCTCCGATATTCGAGCCGCACCCAAACAAATTGCCAACGACGGGCCGTCCGAGCTCCTGGATTGTACCGAGCCGAACCGGCTTTTTGATACTGTCAAGAAATACGAGATAGGCACCATCTATCATTTGGCGGCACTGCTCTCGGCTGTGGCTGAAGAGCGACCTCACGTTGCCTGGGATTTGAACATGGGCGGGCTCTACAACGTGTTGGAAGTCGCACGCCAACAGAGCTGCTCCGTGTTTCACCCGAGCTCTATTGGCTCTTTTGGACCTACAACGCCGGTCGGGAATACCCCCCAAGACACAATTCAGCGTCCAACCACAATGTATGGTGTGACGAAGGTGGCGGGCGAGCTGTTGTGCGACTACTACCACGCGAAGTACGGCGTGGACACTCGCGGAGTGCGCTACCCCGGTTTGATTTCGCATGTAACACCTCCGGGAGGTGGCACGACGGATTACGCGGTCGAAATATTCTATGAGGCGGTCAAGAATAAACGCTACACGTGTCGTCTCAGCGAGTCCTCACGGTTGGACATGATGTACATGCCGGATGGTATCAACGCTGCTATCAAGCTCATGGAGGCAGATTCAGCTCGACTGAAACACAGGAACGCATTCAACATAACCGCCATCAATTTCACGCCTGCAGAGCTGGCTGCCGAGATCCAGAAGACCGTTCCTGAGTTTAGAGTCGATTACAATGTTGATCTCGTGCTCCAAGGCATTGCCGATTCTTGGCCCGATTCAATCGACGATAGCGCTGCCAGGGAAGAGTGGGACTGGATCCCCGAGTACGATTTGCACGCCATGACGAAAGACATGTTGAACAACCTGCGTGAGAGGTTCGGGGCGGAACAATAGGGGCCGGTGAGATTAGGCTCCGCTCGCAACGACTCGCCCGGTGGCGATTTCCCCAGAAAAGCGGCCTTGAATTGCACGGGCGCTCATCACACTGCAAATCGATCCAACTCCTCTTCCAGTGTTTCGACTATCTCTTGCGATGCGTGCGCCGGAAGCCTGCGGATCTCCTCATAGTCGGGGATCTCTTCATTTCTGTAGTAGATTCCAAGACGGATCCTCTCGCTGCGCTCGGCGAGCCAGCGCGCCATATCTAGATCTGCGGGATCGTGATACATCGTGCGTTTGTAGCTCTCGTCCGGACTGCTGGCCCAAAACCCTCTTCCGTGCACGAGGAACTCGGTTTTGTCGGGCGTGCGAACGGCTTCCTCGAACAGCTTTGCAGTCCAGATCGGGCAGCGCTGCAATATCCTCACGAACGCAAATCCCTCGTGATGATACCCGGCCTTGAGGGTTTCAAAGAGATGTGACGGAATCCAGTCGGCTGTCTGTGCTACGAACGAAGCGTTTGTCATCCCGAGAGTAGCAGAGATTGGATTGACGGGACGGAGGTAGCTGCCTTGCGGTTGCGTGTTGCTGGGGAATCCCTGAGGGGTCGTCGGCGATGTCTGTCCCTTGGTCATCCCGTACATACCGTTGTCGAGCACAACCGCCAAAATGTCCATATTGTAGCGCGCAGCATGAAGCCAGTGATTGCCTCCGATCGAGCAACAGTCGCCGTCTCCCATCACTACGAAGACGTTGAGGTCGGGGCGCTCCAGTTTTACGCCTGTTGCAATAGGCAATGCCCGTCCGTGCAAGCTATGAATTCCGTTGGTGTTTGTGTAATGTGGAAAGCGGCTAGAGCAGCCGATCCCGGATACGAAAACCGTCTGTTCGGGGCTGAGTTGTTCGTCTTCCAAGAGCCGCAGGAACGCGGTCAGGACAGCGTGGTCACCGCATCCGGGGCACCAACGGGCGGAGGCGCTCTGGTAGTCCTCCATGTCGAGGAATCGATCGTCTTCTACGCCGCGGCCCAAAAGAGAGCCTGCTGTCATAGTCATGCTGTCACCTCGGTCCTCAATCGCTGTTGGATCGCATCGAATATCTCCCCCGGCTTCAACGGCTGCCCCGGTACTCTACTCCAGCAGTCGACATCTATTAGGGTTCGAGTGCGGAGTAACTGGGCGAGTTGGCTGTACCGCCGACTCTCCTGATCGATGTAAGGGTCTCCGGGATCGTCGGAGTAATTGACCTCAACGCACATAACGCGTTCGAAACGACTGAAGATGCGTTGCAGTCCGGGCTGCAGTGGAGAGAGAAAAGAGATGTGCATCGAAGAGACGGAGAACCCTTCGGCACGCGCCCGGTCGACGGCCTCTTCGATGGCTCCCTTGGTACTGCCCCAGCCGACGACCAGCATATCTCCCTCGTCGGGACCATGCACTCTCGGTGGCCTCAGCGTCTTTTGGAGTACGGCCAGCTTGCGGCTCCGCATACGGCAACCGTGTTGATGGCTCTCCGGATCGTACGCGACCTTACTCCAATTGGTGTGAGCCAAACCGGTGAGTGTGAACAGTGCCCCGGACTGTCCGGGAGCTGCTCGCCGTGAAAGGCCCGTCCGCTGGTCCCAGTCGTATGGCGGCTTGTTCTTGGGCCATGGTGAGAGGTCGAGAGCGGGCTGGTGCCAGCATTTGTCCGGCCGGGGACGCGGGAACGGCTGTACGCCGGTCGCGAGATTGGCGTCGGTGAGAACGATAACGACTGTTCGGAACGCTTCCGCGATGCGCCGCGCCGTTATCATCACATGAAAGCACTCCTCTATTGATGCGGGTGCAACAACCACGTGAGGGGCGTCTCCGTGCTGGCCGAAGGTGGCGGTCAGGAGATCCGACTGCTCTGCCTTTGTCGGAAGCCCGGTGCTGGGTCCTCCACGCTGAACGTCGACCACGACGAGAGGTACCTCGAGCATCACGGCAAGTCCAATGAACTCCTGCTTCAGCGAGAGTCCCGGACCCGAAGTGATGGTGAAGGCGGTTTTGCCGGCATAAGAGGCTCCCACGGCTACCCCTATCGCTGCGATCTCATCTTCGGCCTGGTGCACAATGCCACCGAACTTGTGAAAGACCTCGCCAAGGTAATGTGATGCGGCCGTCGCTGGCGTGATCGGGTACATGGAGCAGAGATGCATGCCCGCCGCAATACCTCCCATGCCGATAGCCTCATTACCGTTCATGACGACCTTCTTCACATCCGACTGTACGGTCGGCACATAGATGCGGAAATCACAGTTCTCGCGTGCCCATGCGTATCCCAACTCGAGGAGTCGGATGTTCCGTTCGTAGACATCCTTACTTTTCTTGTGGAACTGGTGGGCGATCTGCGCCTTCATAAGCTCCAGATCACGATAGTAAATCCAGGTTAGAAGGCCGAGCGCGAACATGTTCTTGCCGCGGCGCGTATCATCGACGATCGTCAGGCACCGCTCCTCCATCGGAACCTCAACGATTCTGTAGTTGCCGGATGCGCGGATTCGCGCTAGACCGCTCTCCCACTCGTTGCGTATGTCTACGTCCGAATGCGTCGCCCAGTAGTTGTCCAAGAGGATGATTGCGCCGTCCGCCAAAGCGCCGAGGTCAACCCGTCCCAGTAGTACTTGTTCATTGAAGGCCACGACTAGATTAGCAGCGTCTCCCCAGTTGGTGATTTCGTCTGTGCCGAAGCGAACGCGATTGCCGCTGCCTCCGGTTGGGGTCCGCTGGGGAGGCTGGATCTCAGCAGGGATGATCTCCACGGTCCATGCCCCGTTACCCATCTTCGCGCAAACCGAACCGAAAATCTGGCCGCACTTCTGCGCTCCCTCGCCGGAATCGGACACGATTTCAACCGTGGTTTCGGACGTTCGAATTATCTCCGGTTCTTCTGGGGAGTGACCGTTCTCGGCGGAGTCCGTTGCCGAGGCTGTCTGATCGGTGGATGTGCCGGTCGAGGTCGTCACGTGTATGGCCTTTCACTAGCTGTCACGACTGTGCGGTTTCTGCTCTCGATTTGCGTTCAATCGAAACCGAGCCTACCCCGATATCCTAGGGCAGGTGCCACTGCCCGCAATTCGGATTAGTTCGCAGGGTGACCTCGGTTTACACGTAGCGCACGGCACGTGGGGGAGAACAGTGTGCCGATAACGATGGCGGGACCGGAATAATTGGTTGACGGCGTATGTACTCTACCTGGACTACTTCCGCGTTTCCTCTGGAAAGAAGCGCTTGTGCACGTATTGATTGTACACTGCGCCTACGGGGTTGTGTGCAAGCACTCTGTCCTTGGCTATCAGCGTTGTGACAGGTGCCTCGGAATGGAGTGAAAAGACAGCATCGTGGCCGACACAGAGTCCGCAGATGATGTTGAGTTCCGTCCGGGCGCGGTTGAGCATGTCGGCTTGACCGATAGGATTGCACATCACTTCCTCGGCGTCGGGGTCAATCTGTTCCAGCCCGAATACGCGTTTGTCGACCGCCGAGAGCTTGCAGCAAACCGACGCGATCTCGAATTCTCTCGAGAGGATCTTGTCGATCACCCGGGCCTCGTCGGCCAACCCGATGCAGAATGCCAGGCCGAGCTTCCGGAAGCCTGCCTCCTTGGCGAACAACACGATCTCCTGAAGGCGCGGCGCCCGGCAGTAGTGCCTGCCCTCGATCGCAGTCGCAGCACGATGGAGTTGCTTTGTTCGCTCATCGTACAGTTCTACATGCTTCTCTGCGGAGTCAAAGCAGTCCTTCTTGTCGTGTTTGCATTCGTGCTTGTTGCATAAGCTGCAGCGTATCTTGGTCTTTCGTGCCATGATCAGTCTGCACTCTCGTGTTGTCCGGCGGGGACATTGTTCAACCGCTTGGCTATAGCGTTTGCCACTCGGTCGATCGCGGTGTTCATGACGGATTCAGCGTCTTGTTCGATAAACGGTTTTCCGGCGTCCCCCGAATCGGTGATTCCCGCGTGGATTGGAATCGAACCAAGGAACGGGACGTTCATCTCGCGCGCCAGCTTCTCGCCTCCTCCGGATTTGAAGATAGCGACAATCTCCCCGCATTTGGGACATTCGTATCCGCTCATGTTCTCCACGATCCCGACAATCGGTAGTGACACCTCATTGCAGAAGGTCACGCTCCTGCGTACATCAGCGATTGCGAGATCCTGGGGCGTGGTCACTATCAATGCGCGCGCACCTGACCCGACCAGCTCAGCTACAGCAAGCGGTTCGTCCCCGGTCCCCGGCGGTGCATCCATCACCAGATAATCCAACTCCCCCCATTCCACGTCTCTGAGGAACTGGCGGATCATGCCGAACTTCATGGGGCCTCGCCAGATCACCGCAGCACGGTCGTCATCCACCAGAAGGCCTATGGACATCACTGCCAGATTCCTGGTCAACCTTATCGGCAACAAACCCTCTTCTCCCCCGACCGGCCGATACCCCGACATTCCCAACAGGGTCGGGATGCTTGGTCCATGCACATCGATATCGAGCAATCCGACCTTGTTGCCGGCCCGGGCCAGTGACACGGCGAGATTGACCGCGACCGTACTCTTGCCCACGCCTCCCTTGCCGGAGAGCACGAGGATCTTGTGTTTGATGAGGCTGAGACGATTGTCCAATCTCTGCTTCATCTCAAAGTCTTCACCTGTCTCCATACCTCAGTATGTCCTCTCTGAGTTTGATAATCTCAACGGTGAACCAGTCGCCACAGTCTGGTGGTGCTGCTGGGTTCTGGTGTTGGTTCTTTGTGAAGTTGTGGGTTCAATCGGACAAATGAGCGAAAGCTCTCACCATAGCCAAGCCCTGACAAACAACGACATCCGGGCTTCCCACGATACGGCTGCGGCCAATACCTAGTCGGTCTCCTGGCATTCGAGAGAACGTAGAGCCTCGCGCACACTGTCGGCAGCGTAGGGGGTAACCGATAGAGATCGCACCCCGAGCCTCACCAATTCAGACGCGCCCTTCGGGTCTGAGGCCAGTTCTCCGCACACTGAGATATCCTTCTCGCGTCCAGCCTGGTACGCCATACCCATTACGAGACTGAGGATCCTGTACATGCCCGAACGCTCCACGTCTTGATACCTGACCACGGCCGGGTTTTCCCGGTCGGCCGCTGCGAGGTATTGCACGAGATCGTTTGTTCCAACGCTGAGGAAATCGACGACCTCCAAGATCTGACTGACGCCAAGTGCGGCCGCCGGAATCTCGAGCATCGCGCCCAGTCTGATTTCGGGGTTGAATGGCACGCGGCTTTGCGACAGATCTTCCTCGACCTCGCGAAGGTAAGATCTGACAGCTCTTATGTCTTCGGCGTCGGTTACCATAGGTATTAGGATCGCGATATCAGAATTCGCCGCGGCTCTGAGAATCGCACGCAACTGAATCTTAAGCTCATCAGGTGAGCGGTGGAGGTGGCGCCTTATTCCCCGCAATCCGAGTGCCGGGTTCTGACCTTCGCACTGATAGAAGCCGGGAAGTTCCTTTTCCGCACCGAAATCAAACGTCCGAATCACCAGCGGCCGTCCTGTCAGGGCATCCACGAGATCGCTGATGGTCCGGTATTGGGTCTCTTCGTCAGGAACCACTCCGTCGTCAGACATGAGCAGCTCAGTCCTGAACAGACCTACGCCGCGAAGACGGTGCACCAGACATTGAGCAGCTTGAGACGGATGGTCGATGTTGGCGTACAACCTCACAGAGCCACCCGCCTTCAGCTCAGCGTCGAGTGGCGGACGAACCTCGTACTCCGAAGGCAAGGCGATCGCTTCCGTCGCGGAATCTGCAACGGTTACATCGTTGTCCTGCGGCCGAACAATCAACTCGCCGCGTATGGCGTCGACGAATAATGTCGTGCCGTCTTCGATGCCGGATTCGTCGAGCGAAACACCTCCCAGAGCCGGGATGCCGGCTGTCCGAAGCAGAATAGCTCCATGTGATGTGTACGCCGTGCTACTAGTCACGAATCCCATGGCCCTTTGTCGGCGCGCACGAAGGACCGTGCTTGGACGAAGGTGCGGTACCACCATCACGGTGGGGTCGTCGCCGAGTTCTCGATGTTCAAATGCCTCCGTGTCTTGTGCCAACGCTCGCCTGATGATCAAGCAGATGTCTTTGAAATCCTCTGCCCTGGCACGCATGTAGGAGTCGCCGCTCGCGGCCAACCTCGATGCCGCGGTCGTGAAAGCATCCTTCACTGCTCGGTCGGCCGATATGAGTCGCTCCCTGATCTGTTCCTGGATGGACCCGAACAGTTCTGCATCGTCGAGCAAGAGAAGGTGGGCGCCCACGATCTGGTCCAGGTCTTCCTGTGCAGGAGCGTGTACGCCACGAATGTGGTCGTGAAGATGCGTGCGCACTAGGTCGCCGGCCCTGCGGAGTTTGATCAGCTCACTCTCCACATCCAGGGCACTGATTTTCTCAGGCGCCGAAATGAACGAGAAAGGCTGCTCTACGCGCGCAACGCCGAGGCAGATTCCGGAGGAGATGATCCGGCCCGGTAACCGTAGCGCGGTGGACGCTTTCAGGGTGGCGCTCATAGAGAATGCACGTGCTGCGTCAAATGCTGCATGCCACCTCCCACGCAGATTTTACCGCCCCGAGAATCTGCTTCAGTTCCGCGGCGTCGCCGACAGTCTCGACTGTAAGGCCCTTGGCGCTCAATGGCTCAGCGAGTTCGTTGTTGGAGCGGGTGCCTACCGCAACCACTATGGAGTCGAATGGTCCGAGCTCGCGTTGTCCCTCGGGGCTTCGTACCACCGCCATGCCGTCGTTTACACTCTCGAGCAGCGTACTGGTCAGGATAGAAACGGGGAGATCTTCCAGCCGTTTGAGTGTCAGTTTGCGTGTGATCGGCAGCATGTCGCGAGCCACCTCGTCCAGCATCTCGATGACAGTAACCGTCCTGCCATTCGAGGCCAGGAACTCGGCGACTTCGATACCGACCATGCCGCCGCCCACCACTAGCACGTCGGTTCCTGTCTCCTCTGCCTCGGTCAACACCTCACTGCCCGTGAGCGCTCTGTCGAGTCCCGGTACCGACAGCTCTGCTGGTTCAGCGCCAGTCGCGAGCACAACTACATCGGGCTCGAGGTTTTCGACCAGCTCAGTAGTCGCCTCCACCCCCGTTTTGATATCTGCTCCCGACTTGTTGACGAGCCTCAGGAGAGATTCCAGCGGGCGTGCCATAGCGGATTTGCCGGGAGCGAGTGGAGCCAACGAGAACTGTCCGCCCAGCTGGTTTCGCTCCAGCAGCGTCACCTTGAGACCTCTGCGCCTGGCCACTAGGGCCGTTGTCAGTCCCGCCGGGCCACCTCCTACGACCACAACATGCCGTTCTTCCTTGGCTGGTTCGATCGGCTCGCTCTCATGCCCTACCTCGGGATTGACGATGCATCCAATGCCCTTGCCGGCTTTGACACTGGCTAGACAACCTTGTAGACAGCTTCCGCAGAGCAGAATTTCCTCAGTGCGGCCTGCCGCCATCTTTTTGGGCAGGTCCGGATCGGCCACCAACGGCCTACCGATGGCTATCATGTCGACTCGTTCGTCACCAATGACTTCTTCGATACGTTCAGGATCGCCCAGGCGTCCTGCCACAATGGTGAGAGCGCCCGTCGCCGACTTGATCTTGGCTGCCAACCGCTCGTTGACGCCGTCCGGAAGGCCCATGTGTTGGTAGTACCAGGGAGGTGAGTCGCACGCGGAACCTGTCACGACGTGGACGGCTGATATGCCGCAGTCGTCCAATAGCCGGGTCAAGCGTACTGCATCGTCGAGTTCGAGACCACCGTCAACCTGCTCGGTAGCCGAGATCCTCGCGATGATTGGGATCGCGCCCTCGGTAGCTCGCAACACTGCTTCAGCGACTTCACTGGCAAAGCGATCCCTCCGGTCTCGATCGCCCCCGTAGTCGTCGGTTCTGTGGTTGGTACGATCCGATAAGAATTGGGCGATTAGATACCCCAGGCCGTACTGTAACTCTATCGCGTCGAAGCTGGCTTCTCTCGCCCTTCTTGCAGATGCGGCAAAAGCCTCAACCAATTCTCGAACGCGGTCCTTTGTTAGTGTTAGTGGCACCGCACCGGTGGTGGGACAGACAACCTCCGACGGTGCTTCCGGTGGTCCACCGGTGGCCTTTGGATTTGCGGCGCGCCCCGCGTGATTCAAATGAGCAACCGCCTTGGCGCCGCCGTCATGGATCGTTTGGGCGAGGCGCCGGAGTCCATCGACCGCTTCCTCACCGTCAATCGCAAGCTGGCGAGGGTGTTCCTTGCCTGCCGGATCTACATACATGGGCTCCACTATGATGGCGCCGACGCCTCCCTCGGCTCGGCGTCGATAGTAGGCCAACAACTGGTTGTTCACGGACCCGTCAGTTCCACCCAACCCGGTCTTCACCGGCGCCATCAACAGGCGGTTGGGTAGCTCCACACCTCCTATGCGCACTGCTTCAAACACATTCATTCGGTCTTCCTCCGCTGCAACCCTCGGCTTTGCCGTTACACTTCAACTGCACTTTGCGATGTGAGAGGCTCAACGACCACCACCAGGGAACGCCATTTCATCACAACGCCAGCAACCCTGGCTTTTCAGGTCGCGGTCCGGATCGATGTCCTTGTCGCAAAGCCAGCCGTTACCGTCACGGTCCCTGATGAATCTCAATGGCCGTGCCGCCAGGTGCGCCTCCGCCGTCTCTTGAGTCTTCTCTTTCTGTTCCATCTTATCCTCCTTGCGTGTCGTTTGCCATCTGCGCCAGCTAGCCTGATGCGCACGCTCGACAGCTATTATCGCATCGTCCGTACCAGGCGCATTTTTTGGAGCTGCCATTCGCAATACCCAGGACATGCGTGGCGTTTCAGCGTGTTGCCGCGCGGCGGTGGGCTCGATGATCGATGCTCGAGTTGCGCAAACGCTACTGCCTACAGTAGCAGGATTGCACCTGTGTTGTTGGCCCGCCTAGTGAGAACGGATACGACGAGTTGCCGGCATCACTCGAAAGGTTGGCTAGAGCGACCATCCGTCTTGGGGAGTTCTAACCCGAGTCTTCTGATCTTTCGGAACAACGTGGTCTTGTGAATACCGAGACACCTTGCAGCCGCCAGCCGGTTCCAGTTGTTCTCCTCGAGCGCGGAGAGTATCATCTGTCGCTCACAGTCTTCCAAGCGACCGGAGGATCTTGCCTTTGGTACCCTTCCCGTGAAGCCGTGCTGCAAATTCCGTGGTAGGTGCTCCTCACGAATCATAGCGCCCGGGCAGAGTACGACTGCATGCTCTATGACATTCTTCAGCTCTCGGATGTTGCCGGGATAATCGTGCGCGACCAGGAGGTTGAGCACATCCGGTGATACGCCAACTACGTTCTTCCCTGATATGGCCGCGAAGTGTGCTACAAAATGGTCAACGAGCAGTGGAATGTCTCCGTGGCGTTCGCGGAGAGGCGGTAGCTCGAGTCCGATGACGTTGATACGGTAGTAGAGGTCTTCGCGGAACCCGCCCTCGTTGACCATCGCGCCGAGATCGTGATTTGTCGCTGCGACGATGCGCACGTCCGCTGCGACTGTTTTCGAGCTTCCAAGGGGCTCATAAACTCGCTCTTGAAGCACGCGCAGGAGTTTGGCTTGAATCTCGAGCGGTAAGTCGCCGATCTCATCCAGAAAGAGAGTGCCTTTTTCGGCCCTCCGAAAGCGCCCTTGACGCGCCTTGAGAGCACCCGTGAACGCACCTGCCTCGTGTCCGAACAACTCAGCTTCGATGAGAGTTGCCGGAATGCCGGCGCAGTTCACGGCAACGAAAGGTCCGTTTTTCCGACTGCTGAGGTTGTGAATGGCCTGAGCGAGCAGCTCTTTGCCCGTTCCGCTCTCTCCGAATATCAGAACTGTGCTCTCACTCCCGGCTACAGTGGGGAGGACATCGAGCGTTCTGCGCATGCTTTCACTCTTGGTGATGATATCGCCATACGTGTACGTCTGTTCGAGTGCTTTGCGAAGGTGCTCAACCTGCCCGAGGTCGCGGAATGTCTCCACTCCGCCGTCGAGTTCTCCCTGCTCGTTTCGGAATAGCGACGTGGATATGCTGACAGGAACTCGAACGCCATCAGCGTTTGTGATATGCACCATCAGGTTCATTACCGGCTTGCCTGTCTCGATCGTGTAGCGCAACGCGCATGCTTCACCGCATATGTTGGCCCTGAATATCTCGTGGCAGGGCCGACCGATGGCTTGAGCGCGAGTGAATCCGGTGATCTCTTCCGCCGCAAGGTTGAAGCAAGTGATCAATCCTGATGCATCGATCGTGAAGACGCCATCGCTGATGCTGCTCAGCACAGCCTCAAACCGTGCAGGAGAGATTGCGCTGCCGGCAGGAATGTCTTGCGGCGATGGGTCGGTGCTCATGTCGAAAGATGCCCGCGGCTGGGCGCCCCGAGATCGTTGAGCACCAAATTGCGCGACGCCCTTCCGCATACACAGGTGGGTTGACGCCGCGATTGTCGAATCATGTCTTATCAGTCCGGACTGTCGCCGACCATCAACTCATTGCCTTGTGGGTCGACGACTGTGACTTTGACAGCGATGCCTTTGCGAATGCTGGCGGTTACGACACAGTAATCCTCGAACAGGTCGAGGCACCGGTTGAGCCGTTGTGCCTGATAGTCTCCAACGTCCAAGGTTATCCGAACATCGAGCTCGGCGATTCGCCACCGGCCTCGCTCGTTGCGGCGCATCGCTCCCACAACGTCGGTTGCGAGCCGGTTCACCTTCTGCTTCGCCTTCTCCAAACAGAACAGCAAGCTTGCGCTGAGACAGTTGCCCACCGCCGTGCCGACCAGCCTAGATGCATTTGGACCCTTGTCGTCACCGAGCGGAACCGGTTCGTCCACTAGCAATGGTTCCATCTTTTCATTGTCGAAGCGCGTTAAGAACTGGTAGTTGGTGGTCCGCTCGAGATTCAACGAGAACTTCTTTTCATCGGACATGTAGACATTTCTCCCTTGCTGTGAGGATCCCTACCACATCCCTTGGGTTAGAGTAGCTTTACTTACAGCCGGTGCACCACTCTGCGTGGCTACTGGGGGATAGGGTGGCACCTGGGTTCCTCCAATGATAATGGACCTGCTTGCCCGCTCGGCAGGTCTGCGTAGTTTTTGTATCGAGCGGGATAAGGGTTCTTGCGAAGTGTACGTAGCCGGATCGTGACAATCCCGCACCTTGGCACTGCAATCCTGGCTTTAAGTTGCGGTGTATTCCGTTTTCCGGCAGTGACAATGTGACAATCAGTGTAGAGAGTATCAAACGATGAGCGATTTCAATGAAGTCCAAATCTCACGCGCGATCATAAATGCTTACCACGAGAAGCTGTTGGAGTGCGTGAACAGCGACGTCATTGTGGTTGGGGCCGGGCCATCCGGTCTCGTTGCCGCCACAGAACTTGCGCGGCGAGGTCTGGGGGTTGCGCTTCTCGAGAAGCGGCTGGCAACGGGCGGTGGAATATGGGGCGGAGCGATGGCCATGAACGAAGTCGTCGTCCAGGACGCGGCTTTGCCGGTCTTGAAGGAGTATGGTGTCCGCCACAGGTCGGTGGACAATGGCCTTTGCACCGCCGATGCGATAGAGCTGGCGTGCGCTTTGTCTCTGTCAGCCGTGCAATCCGGGGTCGCGATACTGAACCTGACCTTTGCCGAAGATCTCTGCATTCATGAAGAAGTCGTTGTTGGCGTCGTCGCCAATCGAACCGGACTGGCCGAATCATTACCGCTCGACCCAATCACGCTCCAGGCGAAGGCAGTGCTGGACGCGACCGGACATGAGGCGGCTCTCATTCAGATGCTTCGCGAGCGAAAACTCCTCGAAGGACCGGCGGCCGAAGCCGCCGAGGGGCCAATGGATGCCGCTGCCGGAGAGACCTTTGTCGTGGACGAGGTATGCGAGGTCTATCCTGGCCTGTGGGTCTCCGGGATGTGCGTCGTTGCTCTCCTCGGTGGCCCGCGGATGGGCCCCATCTTCGGTGGAATGCTGATGTCGGGCAAAAGAGCGGCCGATTTGATTGCCGCCCGAATCGGCGATTGAAGCCGTGCGAACGGCGGTTCGGAATACTTGGCCGGCAATGTGTCATTTGGTCATTGTCAGGAGCCGTCTGCCCTTGATCTGACGGAATGTGGCTCCCTGACCCACGCAATTCATGGCCAACACCGGGTCGACTACGAGGGTTCCCGAGACGGCGTTTACGCCGTGATCAAACAGCACCGGTGATAGCGGTGTCGAGTCTCCCAGCAACACCACGAAGGCGTCACTCCGACATAACCCTATGACGTGGTCGAAGGTGTGATTCGTCAGGGTAGCTCCGGTTATCCCCACGACATCAGCCTCGGGAAGGACACGCTCGGCGGCATCTTCACCAAGATCACCTTCTACCGGATTCTTCTCTACTACCCACAACTCCTTTGCGATATCGCGCAGCTTCGGCACGAACGGGAAATGTCCGACAATGGCCACTCGCTTGCCTCTCCCTTGTTCCGCGATCAAGTCGCCCGCGTTGAGGACCGTGCAGCGTTCCTCGTTCACCTCCAGCAAGGAGTTCACCGTAGCCATACCAATCGCCGCTTCGGGGATGCTCTCCGAATGTGCGAGGCGGGTCAATTCTTGTATCGACTTATCCAGCAAGTAGCCAGGCTCGCTCACGAGCGGCGCAAAGAGTCGCCTTTCCTTCAGAGAGTCATGGGGAAGCGTCGAAGCCAAACCGCAGTAGCGAGACAATACGCCCGTGTGAAACAACCCCAAGCGAACGTCCTTAACCGTTGTGTCCATATCGAGGGTCGAAAGCAGGTCATTCAAGATCCTCATAGTAGTCTCCTCAGAGGTGCATCGGTTATTGTGGTTGCTATTGACATTACATCTATAGCTAGTTTATCTTGAGATCGCAACGCAATATTGATGTGCACTGCGTAGCAAGTACTGTAACTGGAAACAACGCTATACGAGCGGGAGGACAAATACCATGGGCCCACCAGGAGGTGCCGGAGGCAGAGGAAGAGGTGCAGGCGGTGGAGCCGGAGGTGGAGGTCGCGGTGGAGGTCGCGGTGGAGGTCGCGGTGGAGGTCGCGGCGTCGGAACAGGCGTTGGTAGAGGCGCCGGTAGCCGAGGACGACCCGGCGGTGGTCGCGGTGCTGGGCGGAGACGGCGGCAGGGAATGCGTCACCTGCGCCCTGGCTTGTTGACATTGCTCCGTAACGACAGCGGTCACGGATACAATTTGTTGCAGGGGCTGGGCGAGCTTGGCTTTGACATCGAGGGCATGGACCCGAGCGTGGTGTATAGGGCGCTGAGAGACATGGAAGATGAAGGTCTGGTCAGTTCGCAATGGGGAGATGAGAGTCTCGGGCCGCGACGCAGAGTCTATTCCATCACCGCCGACGGCGAGGATGTGGTGTCCGCTTGGAAGCAAGACTTGGAGAATGCACGAGGTGAGATCGATCGCCTTCTCTCAGCGATGCAAGAGAGGGAAGGCGACAAAGGCAAAGAAACAGAAGAATCGAGTAAGGAGGTGAGTTAGATGCCCGGTGGAGATAGGACAGGGCCCGAGGGCAGAGGACCGAAGACAGGCCGTGGTGAAGGTTACTGCACTGGAAATGACGAGCCAGGCTTCACGGATCCGGGTCCCCGTCGAGGGTTCGGGTTCGGGTTCGGCGCCGGTAGAGGTGCCGGTTGGGGCCGAGGCCGAGGCGGTAGAGGCCGCGGGTTTGGAGGCAGAGGCCGCGGTTTCAGGTTCTGGCGCAGGAATTACGACGAGTAGTCGTTAATCCATCTGCGTTTGGGATCATTCGCAAGAGGGGCGCCGAAAGTGTCTCGAGAATCATTTCGGCGCCCCGTTCATCGCATCGGGCGACCCCCCGATCAGTCGCTTGGAATTGCCGGTTCCAGATCAGTGTAGAACAGCGGTGTGGCGTCGATTCGGTTCTCCAAGTTGTTACGAAACACCTCGCCTGCTGGGCCGGGCGGAGCGTAACCCTGCATGAGGAGGAACACCAGAAAACCCAAGAGCACGGCGCCCGTCACAAACCGCACCCAAGCGGTGGATCGATTGCGGTTCTCCATTGCGTTCTCGTCCATTAGAAATCCACTCGCCTGTTATTCCAGCACTACTGCTGCGAGTATCCAACCCCCGAATGCGATGTATGCTATCAAGAGCGTCAGAATAAGGTTGAAGCTCTGGCCCACGATATACAGGATGATCGGCTTGCCACCCGCCATTTGCGCTGCCAACTGTCTGAAGTTGCTCTCGAGTCCGATGGCCACGAATGCGAGGCAGAACAGCCAGCCCCGACAGGTCTTGGTGATCGCACCGATGACGTTGCTGTCCACTGCATTCAGGCCTTGCTGCCCACCGCCGAACGCCGGAATCAACAGGAACGAGAATACCAATGATGCAGCGACGAAACCTACGATGAACTTCGGGAATCGGTACCATATCTCCATCGCGTTGGGCCGCGGTGCTGTTGGGTCTCGTTCGATCTGCGTAACCCATGCGATAGCTACGAAGAATGCCACTACACCAATCAATATGTTCTGAATCATCTTCACCACAGCGGCCACCACCTCGGCGTTGTCCCCGAGCAGGGCGCCGGCGGCCACCACGGCACCGGTCGCGTCGATGGTCCCCCCCATCCATGCGCCGCCCACTTGCTGGTCCATCCCGACTGCTTTGATGACCGGTGGCATTGCAACCATCATCAGCACCGTGAAGATCAGCGTCATCCCGACGGTCAGAGTCAGCTCCTCTTTCTTGGCCTTGGCTGCGGCAGCTGTGGCGATTGCCGCAGACACCCCGCAGACGCTCGTCGCGGCAGCGATAATGATCACCAGGGCCTTGTTTGACATCTTCAGCAATCGGGTACCGAAGAAGTACATGAATATCAGGACCGTGGGCGTAACCACCCATGCCACCATTAGACCACGTGCCCCGAGGACGATGATCTTGCTGAACAAGATCTCCGCACCGAGTAGTACGAGGCCTGTCTTGATGAATAGCTCCGTTTTCGAACCTGCCAACAACCACTTCGGGGTTCCGATCGTGTTGCTGATGAGCAGTCCGAAAAGCAGTGCCCACATCGCGTAGGGAAGTCCGTAAGCACTCACTGCGGTTTGAGTAGAAACGAAATAGGCGAGGATAGCAAGCAGGAAGACGACAACGTAGCCAGCCGAAAACGCCTTCGCTTTCTCGCCCATCATGGAAACCGCAACTACAAAAGCCGCTCCAATGGCGAAGAGTAATATTGCTACCGCGACGAAATTCGCTCTGGGCGACTGTGCCTTGACGTAAAGGTCGTTTATGGCGTCGCGGTGAGTCGGATCTGATACCAGCGCCAGCATCGCGTCACGATCTGCCTCGGTCATCGCATAACGCGACTTCCATCCGATCGTCTCCGATACGGTGCGGCGGCCCTCTTGGTACCCCACGCTGCGTGTGTATTTGAACCTATTTGCCGTAGACGCCGGCAACTCACTAGTGAATCTGGAACCGGACGGAAGAGTCGCTGGCCAATTGGCGGCACTCACGCTAACGTCGCTGTAGAATGCGTCCAGCGGGCTGCTCGTCCAGCGCTGAATCTTGGGCGCCTTGATTCCAAGATCGAATCCTGCCGCGGCGACGGCAAACAGTAGGATTGCGAAACCCACCCATACCGCCCACCAATCTTCTGTCTTCCACAATGTAGAAAAACGCTCGCCTGCGCTCATCCCCATACTCCTTAGTGAATTCTGCAGCCCTCAACTCGGCGCGGCTGCGTTTCAGGCACTGCCCAGACGTAAAATTCCCCAGTCGACCGGTCACCGCAAGTTACGTGTCTCGGTAAATACGTAGCTTGATTTGTTTTGGGCATATGCTCATAATCATTACAGTGCTCAACTCAAGGGAGCTATGCCAAGGCCACGCCGTTGCCGGACAATCGGAGGCCCCCCCGGATGCTTGCAGTTCAAGCCGGCCGGAATACCTGCGTCACGGTTGACCGAACAAGTGCTCGGTATCGATGAACTCGAGGCGATCCGCCTCGCGGATCTCGAAGGCCTCTACCAGGAGCAGGCGGCTGAGAAGATGAAGGTCTCCCGCCAGACCTTTGGCAGGATCGTCTCGGAAGCGAGAAGGAAGGTAGCGGAAGCTTTGGTTGCAGGCATGGTGTTGCGCATCGAGGGCGGGGAAATAGAGGTTGCCGAGGTGAGGGCCTTTCGATGCATGGAGTGCGAGCACGAATGGAGAGCCCCGTTCGGCACGGGAAGGCCTGAGGGATGCCCGAGTTGCAGCGGCAAGTACTTCAGGCGTATCGATTGAGAAGCGTTCATCGAGGGCTGCGTTGTGGGAAGATGGCGGCACCGGTTCCTATCCGGCCCGCATTGGTCGCAGCAAAACTGAGATTGGAAGGAGGACAACCATGAAAGTAGCAGTCTCCTCCGTGGGTGATACACTGGATTCTGCCGTAGACCCGCGCTTCGGACGCGCAGCCAAGTTCATTGTCGTCGACACAGATACCGGTGAGCACCAAGTCATAAGCAATGCACAAAACCTCAACGCCATGCAGGGTGCCGGTATTCAGGCGGCGCAGACGGTGGCCGGACATTCGGTCGAGTACGTGCTGACAGGCCACTGTGGACCCAAGGCGTTCAGAGCACTCGATGCAGCGGGTATCAAGGTGGTACTCGGCATTGAAGGAACCGTAGATGAAGCGGTAGAGAAACTGAAGGCAGGGGAGGTCCAACCGAGCCGCGGGGCAGACGTCGACGGGCACTGGGCCTGAGCGGTGCGAACCTATGTCGATTGCGTACCGTGCTTTTTTCGTCAAGCGCTTGACGCCGCCAGGTTGGTGTCCGGGGATGACGCAGTAGCGGAGCGGGTCCTCCGCCGCGTGCTGGAGGCAACTCACTTCATGCGCATGGACTTGCCGCCTCCTTACATGGGCCGTCAGATCCATCGGATAATCCGTGAGATAACGGGTGTTGCGGATCCCTACGCTGCGTTGAAGCGGCGGTCAACGCAGTCAGCTCTGGATATGGCAGAACAGGTTAGAGAACGCATTGAACAAGCTCCACATCCGTTCCAAGCGGCAGTTAGGTTCGCCATCGCGGGAAACGTGATGGACTATGCGCTGACTTCAGGCTGGGATGCGGAGAAGATAGACAATTGCATCGTGGAGGCTCTCTTCAAGCCCTTGGAAGAAAGCGCGCTGCTAGCCCTCGAAGAATCCGCGATGGCAGCACGGAACCTGCTTTTCATCGGCGATAATGCGGGCGAAACGGTGTTCGACCGACTCCTCATGGAGCGCCTGCCGGTTGGCACGGTGACTTATGCCGTCAAGGGTTCCCCGGTGATCAACGATGCGACCCGCGAGGACGCGGAGCTGGCGGGAATCGACCGCGTTGCCAGGATCGTGGATAACGGTGCTGACGCTCCAGGGACAATTCTGGACCTGTGCAGTCCTGATTTTTGCGGGATCTTTGATTCAGCCGACACCGTAATAGCCAAGGGGCAAGCGAACGTGGAAACGCTGCATGGTTGTGATCGCGAGGTCTTTCTCTTGGCACAGGTCAAGTGTCCCGTAATAGCCAGGGACCTTTGCGCCCAGGTCGGAGACTGGGTAGTCGAGCACTGGCGACCGGAAACCGCACAGTTCGAGGCGGCACCATGATAGTAGCTATCGCGTCAGGCAAGGGCGGTACCGGAAAGACGACGGTTGCAGTCAATCTCGCTCAGGTGATCGAAGGCCCGGTCACTCTCCTCGACTGCGACGTTGAAGAACCGAACTGTGCTCTGTTTCTGTATCCGGAAATCGAGAAAACAGAGACGATTGGCATTCCCGTTCCACAGGTGGATGAGGCTGCGTGCACTGCTTGCGGAGAGTGCGGGAAGTTCTGCGAGTTCAATGCGATAGTTGCTCTGGGTGATACGCCGCTGGTGTTTCCGGAGCTCTGCCATGGTTGTGGAGGCTGCGCCAAAGTCTGTCCGGAACTGGCAATCCAAGAGGTAGAACGGCCCATTGGAGTCGTGGAGAGCGGGCGCGCCGGAAGTATACGCTTCGTTCAGGGGAGGCTGAATGTGGGTGAAGCCATGGCCCCGCCTCTTATCGGAGCCGTCAAACGCGCCATTTCGGAAGACGGTGTAACGATTGTCGATTCTCCACCCGGGACTTCCTGTCCAGTCATAGAAACGGTGCGCGGTTGTGACCTCGTGGTGCTGGTAACGGAGCCGACACCCTTTGGGTTGCAGGACCTCGTTTTGGCGGTGGGTGCGATGCGCGAGTTGAAAATCCCCTTCGGCGTCGTCGTCAACAGGTCCGGCGTCGGGGATGACCGTGTGGTCGACTACTGCAACAGCGAGAAAATACCGGTGTTTCTCGAGATCCCCAACGATCGCCGGGTTGCTGAGTCGTACTCCAGAGGGCAAACCATCATCGAGGGAGTTCCTGAGCTGAGTTGCTGGTTCGAGGACTTGTTCAGCAGAATCACAGAGTTTCAGGGCACGCTGAGTGAGTCGAAACGCACCGCCGCCTCGTTTGCTGAACATGGGAAACCACGTGTGAGGTCGCAATGACGGCGGATGCGAGGGGACAGAGCGCAAGAGAGCTCGTAGTAATCAGCGGGAAGGGTGGCACGGGCAAGACGAGTATCGTCGCATCGTTCGCAGTGCTTGCCAAAGACGCGGTGTTAGCAGATTGCGACGTGGATGCTGCGGATCTGTACTTGGTGCTCTCTCCGGAGGTCAGGCGTTCCGAGGAATTCTACAGCGGCAGAGTTGCGAGGATCAGGGAAGAACTCTGTATCGCCTGCGAAGACTGCGTGGAGCATTGTAGGTTCGATGCGATCCACACCAACGGGGAACGGGAAGGTCATTCTCCGTTCTTCATCGATCCGATCGCCTGCGAGGGTTGTGGAGTGTGTGTTCGATTCTGCCCTGTGGAGGCAATCGAGTTCCCGGATCGTCACTGTGGGCAGTGGTTCGTCTCGGACACACGCGCCGGTCCCATGGTTCATGCGAGATTGGGAATCGCGGCCGGCAACTCGGGCAAGTTGGTGGCTACGGTCCGCTCCGAGGCTAAGGGGGTCGCTACTCAGGAGCAGAAGTCACTCATCATCATTGACGGACCTCCCGGTGTCGGTTGTCCCGTGATTGCATCGGTGACGGGAACATCGCTGGCTCTGCTCGTTACGGAACCAACTGTTTCAGGTGAGCACGACGTGAATCGCGTCATGCAGCTCACGAGACACTTCGCCGTGCCGACCGCAGTATGCATCAACAAATGGGATACGAATCCCGAGATGACGGAGAGGATCGAGCGGCTCGCGGAGGATCAAGGCGCGAGCCTCGCCGGCCGCGTGAGATATGACGAGCAGATCACGGCGGCTCAGCTGCAGGCGAAGGCCGTGGTTGAGGTCGGCGGAGATGCGGCAAGCGATGTCCGCACAGTGTGGAGTACGCTCCAGGCAGTAGGATCGTCTCTGGGAATCCGGCTATAAAGAGAAAGTGCCCATCGGTTTGGCACCTTACAGTAACAGGAACAAACAAGGAGTGAACAGGATGCGTTTTGCAATTCCATTGGTAGACGGCAGGCTCAGTCCACACTTTGGCCACTGCCAGAGTTTTGCGCTAATAGATGTAGACACGGAAAAGATGGAAGTCGTAGACTCGACAGAGGTCGATGCGCCGCCACACCAACCGGGGCTTCTGCCGCGATGGCTGGCCGAACGCGGCGCCAACGTGATAATCGCCGGGGGAATGGGCGGGCGTGCTCAAGGGCTGTTTGCCGAACACGGCATAGAGGTGGTTATCGGAGCGCCCTCGGAGACGCCTGACACACTGGTGCTGGGCCACGTCAAAGGCACCTTGGCTACGGGTGAGAACATCTGTGATCATTGAGTGGTTCCTTTGAACTAGTTGTCGTCAAACCGAGAAAGGAAACACCATGAAAATCGGCATAATCATCTGCGACCGTTACAGCGACTGTGCCGGAGGCAAGTGTTTTCGCTCAGTCCGAGAAAGAACCGGTGCTTTTTCCGGCTATGTCGAGACCGAGGATCTAGAGGTGGTGGGGTTTACGAGCTGTGGCGGGTGCCCCGGTGGCAACATCGAATACGCGCCGGAGGAGATGACAAAAAACGGGGCGGAGGCAATACACTTGGCAACCGGCCTGGTCGTGGGTTATCCTCCGTGTCCCTACGTCGATTACTTCAAGGAGTTCGTGAGCAAGAAGTTCGGCGTTCCCGTGGTTGTCGGGACGCACCCGATACCTGAAAACTACTGTGAAGTGCACTCTGCTTTGTCATCTTGGCCCGTGCTCGAACAACAGCACGCCTTGATGGCAACCGAGGAGATCCGCAGGGCATACGATTGATGTGCCTGCTCTAGAGGTGAGATAGAAATGGAATCGGTCCTAGTCAATGAGGTGATCGAATCCGCACAGTCATATGTAGCTGAAAGAGTGTCTCTTTCCGGAATAGAGCTGGTTCAGGCGCTCGACCCGTTGGTTCAGTCCGTAAGAGCCGACAGGTCGCTGCTGAGGTACGTGTTTTTCTCTATGATAGTGAACGCCGTCAGCCATCTGCATGGCAGTGGTGTGGTGAGCATCGTTTCCGGCTGCAATACCGAGGACGCCGTGGAAATCAAGGTGTCAACACGGGGTTGTGAGGCTGTGGCCGGTGATGCCGGCCGCGATGACTCTGATAGGGTCTCGAACGTGTCACAGGTGCGAGTGGGCCTTCCGCTTTCTGTAGTTAGAGACATAATTGAGGGACAGGGAGGCTCGATGCGCTGGGAGAACGACAGTGATGGTGAGTTGAGTTTTACAGTGTATCTCCCCGTCAACTGAGCCAAAGTTGCCGTGATATGGTTGAGGCCGTATGTTTGCCTGCGGAGCAAATGTATTGGCCTTGCAGATTGGGTGGAAGAAAGTGAGAGATTGTAGGCCGCGTATAATACCCTGGGCAGAGCGGGTGAAGACCGCTGTTCTCCGTCTGACATTGCGAACCGCCGCCTCGGCCGCTGTGTCGGCTTTGCTATTAGGCTTCGCGGGCGGAATGCGGCCCGTACAGGCACAGACTGTTCAGGCGGTACTCTTCTTCTCGCCGACATGCGACCACTGCCACCAGATCATCACGCAGTACCTTCCGGTCTTGTTCGATGAATACGGTGGCATGCCGACTGTCACCACCGACGAGTCGGTTCCCGAGCGGCAGCGCAGTCTCTATCTATTCCACAACGACCGGCTCGAGATCCTCCTGGTTGATGCATCGAAACCGGACGGTTCCAGGCTCTATCGGTCATCGACCGTCAACCAGGATATTCCACCACAACGCAGCGGTGTGCCCAGGTTGGTGATCGGAGATGAATGGCTAGTCGGTTCGTTAGAGATCCCAGAACGCACCGGAGAACTGGTCCGAAAGGGTCTGGCCGAGGGAGGGATCGGTTGGCCTGACGTCGACGGCCTGACCGAAGCAGTGGCATCTATACCCGGATTGGGCCCCACGGTTGCCGCGGAGGAGGTCGACTCGGCAGGCGAGACTGCCGGCGAGGCGGAAGACACCGCAGCGACCGAGGCTCAGGGCGCGGCCGGAGAGGACACGGCGAGATCCGATGAGGTGGCGCCCGACACGGCGTTGGAAGCCCCCCAGGACACCACTCCGCCTGCCGCACCGGACACTGCCCCGGAGACCGAGGTCGACACGGCGGTGCAGTCGGAAGAACCAGGACAGATGCCTGCGGAGGATAGCGATACCGCCGGCCGACGTCGCAGCGAGGCTCCATCGCCTGGCGAAGAACGCGAGTCTGGAGTTGGACCGGAGCCTGCCGCAGATTCTGCCGCGCCGCGTGTCCAGCAGCCCCGTGACACTACGGAAGCACAGCCTTCAGTGTTTGAAATGATCCGACCGGAGCGGCTGTCGATGCTGGAGAATTTCCGGCTCGACCCGGTGGGCAACAGCTTCTCGGTCGTGATCCTGCTCTTTATGATGGCCAGTGTAATCGCCCTGTTGTTCAAGCCGCAACTCGTTCCCTCCGCGTGGGGATTGAGCTTCGCTATCCCCGTTCTGACGGTGATTGGGGCCGTGGTGGCGAGTTATTTGGCCTACATCGAGGTCACCGGTACCCTTGCGGTGTGCGGACCCCTGGGAGACTGCAACACGGTCAATCAGAGCGAGTATGCCAAACTCTTCGGTGTGCTGCCCATCGGTCTGCTGGGTCTTTTCGGCTACGCGGCGATATCGGCAGCCTGGGTCGTGTCGAGGTACGTGTCCAGCTCTATTGCGGCCTGGGCACGGCTATCGCTATTGGTAATGACTCTTGGGGGAACGCTGTTCTCGATCTATTTGACCTTCCTCGAGCCGTTTGTCATCGGAGCTACATGTGCGTGGTGCCTGACCTCCTCGGTGATAATGACTTTGTTGCTTTGGCTCGTGTCCGGCACTGGCCGGGAGGCGTGGCAGCGGATCCGCGGCCACGAATCAAGCGCCTGATTCCCTGTTGGGCGGTTCGAGTCCTACCGCGTGCGCTGCGAAGTCTGGATTCAACGTTTCACCACCTTCGGTTGTAGAG
>CAZOJI010000011.1:28745-100611 GCA_964580055.1 uncultured Gemmatimonadaceae bacterium
CTGGATTCAACGTTTCACCACCTTCGGTTGTAGAGGCAGTTGGAACAACCTTCGCTGAGCATTGCTCGGTGTTGGGAAGGGAGAAACGGGATGAAACGTTCGCACCTGAATTTCGTCGTGGATTCGGTGGCATTAGCGGCCTTCATTTTCCTCGTGGCGACCGGAGTGATCATGGAATTCCTGTTGCCTGCGGGGAGTGGTCACTGGACTACGCTCTGGGGCCTGGACCGCCACGGATGGGGGAGTATCCACTTCTGGATTTCGGTGGCCTTTCTGGCCGCTCTAGCCGTCCACGTGTATCTGCACTGGAAGTGGATAGTGTCCGTTGTTAGAAAGCGTCCCAGGGAGGGCTCGGGTGTGCGTGTCGGTCTCGGGGTCTTTGGCCTTCTGGCATTGCTCGCGATCGCTGTCGCTCCTCTCGTGAGCCCGGTCGAGCATACTGACGGCACTCGGTCCAGCGTGGCTCCCCGGTGGGGCTTGAGCGAGGAATCGGAGGCGATCCTGGGCTCGATGACGCTCGGCGATGTTGTGGAATCCACGGGTTTGACAGTCGATTACCTAGCCAGGGAGCTTGGCTTGCCTGCCAGGACAACTTCTGAGGATCGGCTGGGTGTTCTCGCCCGCGAGAACGGTTTTTCGGTTGCTGACGTGAGAGAGGCAGTCGAACGGGGACTGACTGCCGTCGTCCGGAGAACTGAAGGAACGGAGCCCCTCGCTACTAGGGAGCAAGTACCTGAGCGGCCCGCGTCCGTCGGGACCGAGCCTGTGGCCTCCGCGGAAGTGCCGGCGCCAGTGGAAGAGGCGGAAGAGCATGCCGGCGAGAACGTTGATCGGCCCGCGGGGGGCGCCGATGTTCGTGGAACAATGACGCTGAACGAGATCGTCGAACTCGGGGTGCCTCGCGAAGCACTCCTGCGAGAGCTGAATCTCCCCGCGTACATCCCGATGAGTGAAAGTTTGGGCAGGCTGGGCCGCGCCCACGGCTTCACGATGACGCAGGTGAGGGATCTGGTGGAGTTTTACCGATGATTTCGAAATCATCGGTCGCGGTACCACGTCTCGAGATCTTTGGAGTTCCGGCCGACTGAGACTCAGACGCCCGACTCGTGGTGCCTCAGGATCGCGTCGGCAATTCCCTGCATGGTGTGTTCGGATGCTTCAACTGCCGGTTCATACCCAAGCTCTCTCAGCGCAGAGGACGTCAACGGGCTGATGCTCGCAATGCGAGCATTTTTGAGCGTCCGTCCGTACAGTCTGTCAAGAGATCCGGCAGTTGCCGAGCTCGCAACCGTGACCCAATCGATCTCCCCGGCCTTCAACGCTTCGGTTACGCTCGGGTCTGCGGTGGCGACGTCGACGCTGGCGTACACGACTACCTGTGTGATCTCGCCCCCTGCGCTCCGCAACCTGTCGGCTAGAATATCTCGTCCGCGACTTGCTCGCACCAGCAAGAACCGGCGTTTACGAGCGTTGCCCGCCAGCGCTTCGGCGAGCGCTTCGGCGGTATACTCTTCAGGCACGAAATCGGCTCGCAGATGGTACTCCGCCAGTCGTTCTGCGGTACCAGGTCCAATTGCCGCCAGGCGCACGTGGTGGAGCCAACGAATATCACGCCCGCACTCAAAAAGCCGCCGTAGCAGGAAATGGGCTCCGTTTGCGCTGGAGAAAACCAGCCAGTCGTATTCATTCAGCCGCTCGAGCGCGGCATCTACAGGTGCCCATTCTTCTGGCTCTGCTATCTGGATTGCTGGTGCCAGGATTACATTGGCACCTATCGCGGTGAGAGCTTTGTGGAGCTTCGCGGATGTGCGCTTTGAACCGGGTACCAATACCGTGACGCCGAAGAGCGGTCGCGACTCGAACCATGAGAGGGCCGGCGCATGGTCGACTACCGGTCCGACGACGAAGAGCGCCGGGGGACGCATTTGGCTCTCTTCGATGGCTTCTCCCACAGTCGCCAGTGTACAGCGGACCGTCTGCTGCTCAGCTCTGGAACACCAGCGTACGATGGCAACCGGAGTATCGGCGGGTTTGCCCTGATCGATCAACGCACGGCTCCACTCTGCAGCGCGTTTCACGCCCATATAGAAGATCAGAGTGCCCGGGAACTCCGCCAGGCCGCGGTCCAGTTGGATTGCTGACTTGTTGTCTCTTTCTCGTCCGGTTACGAGCGCGACGGCGGATGCGTCAGCGTGGTGCGTAACGGGGATCTCGCAATATGCCGCCACCGCAAGGCCGGCCGTGATTCCAGGTACGACTTCGAACGGGATCCCTGCTTCTCGAAGCGCATCCATCTCATCTGCACCCCGCCCGAACACCGAAGCATCACCGCTCTTAACCCGTGCCACACTTCGTCCCTCAGAAGCGGCTTCGATCATGAGTTTCGTGATCTCGTGCGGCTTGAGCGTGCGACCGGAGTTCGGCTTGCCCAAGCGGACAAGCTCGGCCGATGGCGATGCGCGTTCAACCGTCTCCGGGCTCACGAGATAATCCCAGAGGATCAAATCGGCCTGCTCGATGCATTCGACGGCACGGAGCGTCGTGGCACCGGGATCTCCGGGACCTGCACCTACCAGGTATACGGTTCCGGGTTTATCGCCTTTTTTCATGTCTCCGTCGCGATATCGCGGAGCATTTCTCGAAATCGAGGCTGCTCGCCCAACGGCGGCAGCAGCTCCACCTCCAAAGTAGAGAAGGAAGTCCGGATCTGCTCGACGAGTGGACGGATATCCCTGTTCACGTGTCCTTCGCTGGCGAGGAAGAGGGGGAGAATCCTGACTCTCGCGATTCCTTGGCGGACAACATCGGAAACCACGTCTCTCAGCGTGGGCTTGGAAAACTCCATGTATGCCAAACGCAAGCCGTTTCCGGGCAGATCGTCGCGAATCGATTCGATGAACCGCTCGACCGATGCCCGCCAAACGGGATTCCGACTACCGTGAGCGACGGCGATCAGCATTTTCCGGGTTTTCCGGGTGAGGATTGCAGATGCGACATAATCCGCATCTTACTGTGAAGGATCGAATCATACCACTCTGAGTCTAAACGTGACGGATTTCTCGATTTGCCTTGACTGGCGCGAACCGACGATTAAGATGCACGGACGTCAAAACGTGATAAAAATCTCGTTAATGACGTTGAGTCGGATTTGGGTATCTCGGGAGGGCAGGACTTGGCTCGTCTCCGACGGTTGGTCGTTGAAAGATTGATGCGGTACTATCGTCTCCTCTCGGATTCGAATACGAAGCTGCAGGGCCCCACGGTCACCAGCGCGGAGGTTGCGTCTGCACTTGACATCGATCCAACCCAGGTTCGTAAGGACCTGGGTTCCATTGGAATCGTGGGAATGGGTCGTGTCGGTTTCGAGACTTGTGAAGTCTGCCGGGCTATCAGGTCAGCACTGGGGTTTGACCGCGAGGTGGATGCCATCCTGGTGGGTGCCGGGCGGCTCGGCAGCGCGCTCATGACATACCAGGGGTTCACACGATACGGTTTGGAGATAGTTGCCGCATTCGACAATGACAAGAAGCTGCAGGGGCGCAAGGTCTCAGGCATAGCCGTGAAGCCTATGCGTGCTCTTCGGCCTTTCGTCGAGAACCATGGCATTCAGCTGGCCATCATCACCACCCCCGCCGGCGTTTCTCAACATATCGCCGACCGCCTGGTTGATCTCGGTATCAAGGCCATATGGAACTTCTCGCCGACGCGTCTTATCGTGCCGCCCGGGGTCTTGGTCAGGGACGAGCACATATCGCTTGGTTTCGCGGAGATTGCGCACCATCTGAGCCAAGCGGAGGCGAGTTGAGAGACTTCGATTCCATGAAGAGCGAGCTGGCCGGCCGGAATCCCAATCGTGACGAAAATCTCGTAAGCCTTTGGTACGAGCCTGTTTCGGGTGTCAGGTGCCGATTTGGGGGAGATTGTCAGGCCGTAATTTGCTGCTTTTTCGAGGACTTGCGTTCGTCGGGACCCCTCGCGACATTTAATCGTGATAAAAATCTCGCAAGCGCGTCTAGGGCGGGTTTGCAGTTGATGTGGGCGCAGTGGCGCCGAACAACTAAAGATATTTCGCGGGTCCGGTTCTTGGACTCGCTTCGGATGGGATGTGAAGTGATTCGGAAGCGATACAGCAACGCGTTGGGTTGTAATCCCGGGCGCGCGTCGAGCGAGTCAAGGCGCCCCGCGGTTTTGTGCGAACGTAGCGCGGCTGTGCGAGACGCCAGTGTTTTCCCCATAATCAAAAGATTTTGTACCAGTCAGTTGAACGAGGCGCGAAGTCTCTCACGTTCGATCGCCGTCGTATTCATTAGGCGTATTGCAGGTACGGATCGTGTGGTTTTCGGTAGTGGGGTAGTGGGTTAGGTCAGATTCTCGAGAACGTCCTACTGTTGGGAAGAAAGGAAGAAGGAAAATGCCAAGTTACGTGAACCCGGACAAATGTGACGGATGTAAGGCGCTCGACAAGACTGCCTGTCAGTACATTTGTCCCAACGACCTCATGGTTCTGAACAGAGATACCATGAAGGCTCACAACCAGGATCCTCAGATGTGCTGGGAGTGTTATAGCTGCGTCAAGATCTGCCCTACCCAGGCGATCGAGGTTCGCGGTTACCAGGACTTCGTGCCCATGGGAGCCAGCGTCACGGCAATGCGCAGCACTGACAGCATCCTGTGGACCGTTCAATTCCGCAGCAAGGAAATCAAGCCGAAGCGGTTCAAGTTCCCCATTCGCAAGGGCGTTGAAGAAGGCAAAGCTCAGCCGTTCGATCATTACCCGACTGGTGATGATGATCTGAAGAGCCCCACACTGATGAGCGAGCCTGAAGCGCTCAATTCCGAGCGGGGCCCAGTGAAGATGGACAAGGTCCCCACGCTCTAGCGTGGCAGGGCCTCTCTTTTTTCAACGGACTGATTTCTTCAATATGAGAAGAACTCCAAGGAGATAAACGAAAATGGCGGATTTTGAAACTGTAACGGTCGAGACTGATCTGCTGATCTGCGGTGGCGGAATGGGCGCCTGCGGAGCAGCAGTTGAAGCCTCCTATTGGGCCAAGAAGAACGGCTTGAAAGTCACGGTGGTCGACAAGGCTGCGATGGATCGCTCCGGCGCTGTCGCCATGGGCTTGTCAGCCATCAACCAGTATGTGGATCTGAACAGCGGCAACAACACATTGAAGGACTACTGCGACTACGTCCGTAATGACCTCATGGGCATCACCCGCGAGGACCTGGTCGCGAGCATCGCGCGCCACGTCGACGGAACTGTGCACTTGTTCGAGAAGTGGGGCCTGCCGATCTGGAAAGATGCGGAAGGCAACTACGTGCATGAGGGCCGTTGGCAGTTGATGATCAATGGCGAGTCCTACAAGATCATCGTGGCCGAGGCGGCCAAGAACGCTCTCGCCGAGGCTGGTGCGGAGTATTTCGAGCGCGTCTTCCTGACGCATCCGCTCATGGATGGTGACAAGTGCGTTGGCGCAATCGGCTTCAGCGTACGTGAGAACAAGGTCTATGTGTTCAAGGCCAAGGCAACGATGGTCATCCTCGGTGGTGCGGTGCACGTCTTCAAGCCGCGTTCGACGGGTGAGGGCTTCGGCCGCTCGTGGTACCCGCCGTTCAACTCAGCATCGAGCACCTTCTTCACGCTGTATGCCGGCGCTGAGATGACCTGCCAGGAAGTTCGCTTCATCCCCGTCCGCTTCAAGGACGCCTACGGCCCAGTGGGTGCCTGGTTCCTGCTGTTCAAGTCCATTGCGACCAACGCTCAGGGCGGCAACTACATGCAGGAACGTGAGCCCGAGTTGGACAAGTGGGAACCCTACGGCAAGGTCAAGCCGCGTCCCGCCAATATCCGTAACTGGCTAATGATGTTGGACGTGATGGAAGGAAAGAGTCCGATCTACATGCAGACGGCTGACGCCATCCAGAGGATTGCGGATCAGGCCCCCGACGAGAAAGCGGCCAAGAAGAAGCTCAAGGAGCTCGAGGCCGAAGCTTGGGAAGACTTCCTGGATATGACCATCTCGCAGGCCATTCTGTGGGCGGCGTCGAACGTCGAGCCCGAGAAGAAGCCCTCTGAGATCATGGCTTGCGATCCCTACTTCATCGGCTCGCACTCCGGTGCTTCCGGTGCTTGGGTTTCCGGTCCCGAAGATCTGCAGACCGCAGAGACCAAGGACGAGTATTTCTGGGGTTACGCCAACATGACGACCGTGCGGGGCATGTTCGCCGCTGGCGACGCCTCCGGTGCTTCCAGTCACAAGTTCTCTTCGGGCTCGTTCACCGAGGGCCGCATCGCAGCCAAGGCGGCGTGCGCATACATCGTTGACAACAACGAGGCCCCGAACGTAGATCAGGCTCAGGTCGATGAATTGACCAAGTTGATTCTCCAGCCGCTGGACACTTACGAAGAGTTCAAGGGTGCGACAACGGATCCCGAGATCAACCCGAACTACATTCGGCCGAAACAGTTCATGTACCGCATGCAGAAGATCATGGACGAGTATTCGGGCGGCGTTTCGGCACAATTCATGACCAGCGACAAGCTCCTCGAGAAGGGCATGGAGCTGCTCGACTTCCTGAGGGAAGACGCGACCAAACAGGCCGCGAGCAGTCTTCACGAGTTGATGCGTTGCTGGGAGAACGTCCACCGTATGTACCAGGCCGATGCGCATATGCGCTCGATTCTGTTCCGTGAAGAGACCCGTTGGCCTGGTTATTACTTCAGAGCGGACAAGCCGAAGATCGACAACGACAATTGGCTTGCGTTCTGTAACTGCAAGTACGACAGGAACACGGGTGAATGGGAGATGATGAAGAAGCCCGTTAAGTACATCACCGTCTGATTGGTTGTTGGAAATCGGGACTCTCGGGCGTCGCTCCTTGACGCCCGAGGTCCCACTCCTGGACTCCACAGAAACTTCTTGTCACCGAAAGGCACACGGACTTTCGCGGCTGGGCGAGGGACGGTTTCCAGGCCGGCATGATTGGGTGATGATCGACCGAGGAATCCAATGAAAGAAATGTCTCGAACCTGCCCACATTGTAGCACACGTCTCAGTAAGTGGCGCGTGCCAGCTGAAGCCTCCTGGGAAGAGGAGTTCTTCTACGTCTGTTTCAACGATGGCTGCTCGTACTATCAAAACGGCTGGAAGTGGATGGAGGAGCAGTTCAGTCAACGTGCATCCTACAGATACGCGGTCAATCCGACTACCGGTGCCGCTTCGCCACTTCCTGTCTGGTCCGACACGGCAACAAGGGAGATGATCGTAGATGAGAGTGAAGGGAGCAACGAATGAGTGACGACAATCGCTTCTCGGCTCCCGGGTCCACGTTGAGGAATCTGGAGGAGAAGTTGTTGGAGGACAGCCCCAGGTTGGGCTTGGACGACAAGTTCAAGTTCGGTTGTCACCCAGGGGTTTCGTGTTTCAATCGCTGTTGCCACGATGTGAACATCTTTCTCTCTCCCTACGACGTGCTTCGCCTCAAGAATCGTCTGGGCATGACGTCAACCGAATTCCTGGATAGATACGCTCTGTTGCCGGTTCAAAAGGAGATGAAGACTCCTGTTGTCGTTCTTCGGATGAACGACGACGAGACGAAATCGTGTCCGTTTCTCAATGATGATGGGTGCAGCGTGTATACTGACAGGCCGTGGCCATGTCGCATGTATCCGCTGGGCATGGCAGCTCAGAAGGACACACCTGACGGGTGGGGCGGGGAGAAGTTCTATTTCCTCTTGCAGGAAGAGGCGTGCAAGGGTTTTGGCGAGGATACGGAGTGGACGGTGCGCCAATGGCTCGACGACCAAGGCATCTATGAGTACGACCGCTGGGGCGACGGCTACAAGGAACTGACATTGCACCAGTTCTTCGAAAGTGACGAGGCCGCGCTCTCGCCTGAAAAGATGCACATGCTGTTCACAGCCTGCTACGATCTGGACAGGTTCCGGGAGTTCGTGTTCGAGAGCACGCTGCTGGACCGCTTCGAGATCGATGAGGAGTTCGTCGAAGCCATGCGCACGGATGATGAAGAACTGCTGAGGTTCGGATACCTGTGGCTGCAGTTCAGCCTGTTTGGTGAGAAAACGATAAGAGTGAAGGCCGAGGTCGCCGAGGCTTTCAAAGGAAGCCTCGACAAGCGGCAAGTGTTCGACAAGGAGTCTGCCGACGAAGGCTCCCGAAAAGGATAGATCATGAGCGGAAATGGCAAACGGGGTACGATACTCGTTGTCGGTGGTGGAATAAGCGGAATTACGGCTGCAATAGAGGCGTCCGAAGCTGGCAAGGACGTCGTACTGGTGGACAAGAACCCGTACTTGGGTGGACGTGTCGCCCAGATGAAACAGTACTTCCCAAAGATGTGCCCACCTTCCTGCGGTCTGGAGATCAACCTGCGGCGCATAAGGACCAGTTCCAGCATACGTTGTCTGACGCTGTCCGAAGTCGAGAAAGTCGCCGGGGAGGCGGGGCGTTATCAGGTCACCGTCAAACGACAGCCACGGCGGGTGAACAGTAAATGCACCGCGTGCGGTGAATGCGTTGAAGTCTGCCCTGAGGAGCGTCCCAGCGAGTTCGACTGCGGAATGGGGACCACCAAAGCGATCTACCTGCCATACAGGATGGCCTACCCCGTCCAGTACGTAATCGATGAAGCTGCATGTCTCGGTCCCGAGTGTGGCAAGTGTGTGGAGGCTTGTCCATACGACGCCATCGATCTCGAGATGAGTCCGGACACCATCGAGGTCGAAGCGGAGGCAGTGATCTGGGCTACCGGCTGGGACCAACCGGACGCCACGAAGATCGAGGGGCTCGGCTTTGGCAAGTACAAGAATGTCATAACCAACCTAATGATGGAGCGGCTGGCTGCGGAGAACGGGCCTACCGGAGGCAAGATCAAGAGGCCGTCCGATGACAAGGAACCCGATGCCGTCGCGTTCGTACAGTGCGCAGGTTCTCGCGATGAGAATTACCTCAAGCATTGTTCCGGCGTGTGTTGCATGGCATCGCTCAAGCAGACGCAATATGTCCGGGAGCAGTATCCCGAGGCAGATATCTTCGTTTTCTACATCGACATTCGCGCACCTGGTAGACTCGAAGACTACTACCAGATGTGTCAGGAGGATGAAAAACTCCATCTGATCAAAGGAAAGGTGGCGAAGATATCGGAAGACTCTGCGAATGGCGATGTGATCGTGGAAGCAGAGGATACCATGACTGGTGAGCGTATCGAGCAAAAGGTCAATCTGGTCGTGCTCGCAACCGGCCTCGTGCCCGCACCTGCACCGGTTAACTTCGAGGTCGATGGTGGCCTCCAGAGAGATGAGCACGGGTTCCTCACCAGCGAACAATCCCTCACAGGTATGGTCGGCGCCGGATGTGCGAAGCGTCCAGTGGACGTAGCTGTCTGTTTGAGGGACGCTACGAACGCCGCCTTGAAAGCCTTGCAGAGTGGTGTGGAGTAGACAAGTGGAGAATAAAGAGAAGAAACTCGCGGTTTGGATCTGTCAGGGTTGCGATATCGGCAAGTCCGTCGACGTGGAAGCCTTGGAGAAAATCGCTACTGACGAATACAATGTCGACACCTGCCGTACGCACGATTGTGCCTGCGGTGAGGAAGCGGTTGAGCTGATCAAGAAAGATGTCCAGGATGGAGTCAATAGCCTCGTGGTAGCAGGCTGTTCGCCGCGCTTCAACACAGACACTTTCGCGTTCGACGACTGTTTCACGGAGCGCGTGAATCTGCGCGAGATGGTCGTGTGGAGCCATCCATCCGACGACGAAGACACGCAGATGCTCGCCGAAGACTACCTTCGGATAGGTATCGTGCGCGCGCAGAAGGCCAACACGCCCGTGCCGTTCGAAGCCGAAATCAACAAGACGATTTTGGTGGTTGGTGGTGGGCCTGCAGGAATGAGTGCTGCATTGCAAGCAGCCAAAGCCGGTTACGAGGTGGTGCTGGTAGAGAAGGAGAAGGAGCTGGGTGGCTGGCCTCTGAAATTCGCCAAGTTGTACCCACACAAGCCGCCTTATCGTGACCTCGATCCAATCGACGTGGATTCGCCAATTCCGGAAATCGAGGCGAACGAGCGGATTACCGTGCACACGTCATCGGTGATCGGGGAGATCACCGGCCAACCCGGCCAGTTCGACGTCTCGGTGAAGCGCAACGGTTCGGCCACGGAATTGCGCGTTGGAGCAATCGTTCAGGCAACCGGATGGAAGCCTTACGACGCTTCCAAGCTGGGTCATCTTGGGTACGGGTGCAAGAACGTGATTACGAACGTCGAGATGGAAGAGTTGGCAGCCAGCGGCAAGATAACTCGACCTTCCGACGGAAAGCCGGCCCGCAAGATTGCTTTCGTTCAGTGCGCCGGATCGCGCGACAAGGAGCATCTGCCGTACTGCTCCGGCGTGTGCTGCAGAGTGACGCTGAAACAGGCGCTCTTGGCCCGGGAACTGGATGACGAGACCCAGGCATTCGTTCTCTACAAAGACATCAGGTCGCCAGGGCAATACGAGGACTTCTACCGCAGGGCCCAAGAGGATTCGGAGATCTTCTTCACCAAGGGTGAAGTGGTTTCTGTGAGTGAAGCCGACAACAACGACCTCATCGTCGCGATGGAGGACACGCTTCTTGGCGATAACATCCAGATAGAAGCTGACCTGGTAGTGCTTGCGACTGGAATGGTGCCGAACGCCGCTGACGGAGAGGCGATACGTCAGCTCGAAGATGCCAAGCGCACAATAGCGAAGAATGAGCCGGGCGCGCAGCTCGAAGGGGCCAAAGAGACGTACGAGAGACTCAAGGATCACGAGGGATCGGAGATCTTGAACCTGAAGTACCGGCAGGGACCCGATCTTCCGGCGTTGAAATATGAATTCCCCGACTCTCACTTCATCTGTTTCCCGTACGAAACGCGGCGCACCGGCATCTATGCGGCGGGCGGAGTCCGCGCCCCCAGCGACAGCCTGTACAGCAAGGAAGATGGTGCGGGGGCGGCTCTCAAAGCCATTCAGTGCGTGGAACTCGCGACGCGTGGTATGGCGATGCATCCTCGATGGGAAGACCAGTCGTACCCTGACTTTGCCTTACAGCGGTGCACCAGATGCAAACGTTGCACTGAGGAGTGCCCGTTCGGTACCATAGATGAGGATGCGGAGGGCACCCCGGTGCCCAACCTCACACGGTGTCGGCGTTGCGGTATCTGTCTGGGCGCTTGTCCCGAGCGAATTATCTCTTTCAAGGACTACTCGATTGACATCGTGTCTTCGATGATCAAGGCCGTAGAGATTCCAGATGAGTTCGAGGAAAAACCGCGTCTCCTAGGTTTGTTGTGCGAAAACGATGCTTATCCCGCGTTGGACACGGCCGGCCTCAACCGCATCCAACACAGTGCTTTCATACGCATCATCCCGGTTCGGTGTTTAGGATCGGTCAACCTGGTCTGGATCGCTGATGCTCTATCGAGAGGTTTCGACGGTATTCTATTGATCGGATGCAAATCAGGCGACGACTATCAGTGTCATTTCATTCGCGGAAGTGAATTGATGGGAACGCGGGGCAAGAACGTTCAGGAGAAGCTTCAACAACTAGCACTGGAAGAGGAACGAGTCCGCCTCGAGCAACTCAGCATCGATGAGGTGAAGAGGCTGCCTGAGATCATCGATGAGTTCGCGGAACAGATCGACGAGATCGGGTTGAACCCGTTCAAGATGTAAGGCAGGATCTTCATGTACCAGGGGGTGTTCCCACAATGGCCGATGCCATAGTTCTGAAACCGGACAGGGAATTCCTGAAGACCATCCTCGCTGAGGGTGGTGCGGACATGAAGAAGTGCGTCCAGTGCGCGACATGTTCGGTCGTGTGTGAGCTTTCGACCGGACGCACGCCATTTCCCCGCAAGGAAATGATATGGGCGCAGTGGGGGCTCAAGGATCGGCTCGTTTCGGATCCGGATATTTGGCAGTGTCATCACTGCAACGATTGTTCTGTGCACTGCATTCGCGGGGCTCGGCCGGCCGATCTCTTGGCGGCGGTGCGCCACCAAGCCGTGAAGTACTATGCGGTTCCGAGGTTCTTTGCTGAATGGATGGATAAGGCCAAGACGCTTCCGCTCATGTTGTTGATAGCTGTGGCTTTGGTGGGGCTCGGCTTGGCTATCCGCGGTCCACTGGAGGCGGTGCTCGGTGTTGGAGAGACGCACCACGAGTTCTATGCTGCATTTTTTCCGCACTGGCTGTTGATTATCTACTTCACGACAATCACGGGTTTGGCTGCGCTGGCGGTCGTAATAGGTGCCGTGAAGTTCTGGCGAGCGATGAAAGCCGCAGATCGGGCGTCGGGCGCCGGCCCGCCTACGTTGGGCATAGTGCCTAGCATTTTTATTTCGCTGAAGTCGATTGTTGTGCATGACAGATTTGCCAAATGCACGAGTCACGTTTCTCGCAGAGTGGCCCATTTGCTGGCGTTCTACGGTTTCGTTGTTTTGCTCGTGGTTACCGTATGGGCTGTAATGGACCTGTACCTGTTCCCGGTTATGGGAATTGAGTCGAGGTATCCGTTCGATCTCCTTCATCCGTTGAAGATCATCGCGAATGTAGGTGCGGTTCTGCTCATCTACGGTTGCGTTAGGGCGATTCTCGATCGCCGGCGCGAGCTTGAGGAAGCACCCATATCCACTGTTTTTGATTGGACTTTCTTGTGGCTGCTTCTTTTTGTAGGTGTTTCGGGGGTACTCACAGAGGCACTCAGATTCGTCGGTGAGCCCGCCGACGTCGCATGGCTGACATACACCGCGTACACCATCTACTTCATGCATCTGGTGGGTGTAGTGGGTCTGTTGGTGTATTTGCCGTATTCCAAGTTCGCTCACCTCGTCTACAGAACGGTCGCGATGGTTTACTCTGAGCATACCGGCCGGAACGTGAGCGACTCGAAGAGTTTGGTCCCGGTGGGCAAAGGACCCAGTAGGCAGTGACCGGGATCGCCGTCAAGGTCCCTATTGGAGGAACGGGAAGGACGTTTCCTCCGCCGACAATCTTTGAACGAAAGGAAGGAAAAGTTCATGGGCCAGTTGGTTAAACCGCATGGTTCGGAGACGTTGAACCCATTGTACGTTGCGGACGATGCAAAGCGTGCCGAGTTGCTGAAGGAAGCGGAAGGGCTACCCAAATTGCTCGTCTGCTCTCAGGCAGCTGCCAACGCGGTGATGCTTGGTTCAGGGTATTTCAACCCGCTCAAGGGTTACATGAGTCTCGCCGATTCGATTTCCGTTGCCGAGAACATGAAGACGACCGATGGTCTCTTCTGGCCGGTTCCGATAGTCAACGTGGTGGCCGATGCCTCGGCCGTCGAAGGAGCGAAGCGCATCGCGCTGTTGGATCCAAACGTCGCCGGAAAGCCGGTGATCGCGATTCAAGATGTCGAGTCGGTCGACGTGGCCACCAAAGAGCAGATGACGAAGATGGCGGAGAAGGTCTTCCACACCACCGACGCGGAGCACCCCGGTGTGCAGAACTTCATATCGGCGGGCAACACATTCGTTGCTGGCCCGATCCAGGTGCTCAGCTATTCGTATTTCGCGGCTGACTTTCCAGAGACTTTCCGCACCGCGGTACAGATTCGCAAGAAGATCGAGGAAGACGGCTGGTCGAAAGTCGTTGCGTTCCAGACGCGTAATCCCATGCACCGTGCTCACGAGGCGCTAGTCAAGATGGCGATGGAGCGGACCGGTGCTGACGGTGCGGTGATCCACATGTTGCTCGGCAAGCTGAAGAAGGGTGACATTCCGGCCGACGTACGTGACGCGGCCATCCGCAAGATGGTTGAACTATACTTCGAGCCGAATACCGTCGAGATCACCGGTTACGGTTATGACATGCTCTACGCCGGCCCCCGCGAGGCGGTGCTGCATGCGGTGTTCCGCCAGAACATGGGAGCTTCGCACCTCATCGTCGGCCGCGATCACGCTGGAGTCGGTGACTACTACGGGCCGTTCGAAGCGCAAGAGATCTTCAAGACGGAGGTCCCCGAAGGCGCCCTGGAGATCGATATCTTCGAGGCGGACCACACGGCCTATTCAAAGGTGGTCGGGGATGTGATCATGATGTGTGAGGCGCCGGAAGGTCACAAGAAGGAGGACTTCGTGCTCCTTTCAGGCACCAAGGTTCGCGAGATGCTGGCCAACGGCGAGGAACTGCCGCAGGAGTTCGCAAGGCCTGAGGTGGCGCACATTCTGATGGGCTACTATCAGTCACTGCAGAAGGGCTGAGTGAACAGAGGACCGCTGGGTTGGCTCTGATTTCTGTGGACGGAGACCAGGACCGACCGGTCAAGTTAGTTTACGCGGGCATGATTTGTTCCGAGTCATGTCCGAGAGGGAAGGGAGTCGGGGGACAGCTTGGGCTCTGGCTGAAATTCTCGCCGGCTCCCTCGGTGAATGCATGGCGATGATGGTGCAGAACTGCTCCGGCACGCCTGGATACACCGAGGGCGACGTGGTGTTTCCGGTGACATTGGAGTTGGGGGAAGAGGCGAAACGTGAGGGAGGCTTCGCCGCCGACTTGAAGTTGCCTGATCGGTCGCTGTACGAGAATTGGGCACCGTCAGGACTGTCGCTGAGTCATGTTTGGTCAGCGGGCACTGATCGTATCGCCCAGGATATTGAATTGAGTTAGTTGGTTGGGTAAACGCACTCTGGCTGGTCGTTTGCGCCGGCGAGCGCAAGACCGCAAAGAAAATGGAGGAGACTGATGGCAGAGGTTGAGCTTGGTGGCAAGATGATGGAAATCGATGAGGACGGCTTCATCCAGGATCCGGATCAGTGGGACGAGGCCGTTGCCGCCGATTTGGCTAAGACGGAAGGCGTCGACGAACTCACTGATGATCACTGGAAGCTCGTGAACTACTTGAGAGAGTACTACCTCGAGTTCAACATGGCACCGATGATCCGCAAACTTTGTAAGGCAACTGGTTTCAAGCTCAAGGAGATCTACGATTTGTTCCCGAGTGGCCCGGCGAAAGGTGCCTGTAAGGTGGCAGGTCTTCCAAAGCCGACTGGCTGCGTATGATTGAAACGGCGCGGGCTCGAAAACCTGCGCCGTCGTTCAGAAATGGTTCTGTACTGATTGGAACCGCGACAGGCTGTAGGCCGATTGCTCGATTGGTGGGGCGGCTCGGTCCGTACGGTGACGGTAGGGAGATGAGTGATGACGTTCAGGGAGGCGCTCGAAGGAAAGAAAGAGCAGATCGTAGCAAGGTGGCTCGATGCAGCGCTCTCCCTGTACGCCCGAGATGCTTCTGCCGCTTTCGCTCGACAGAAGGATCGTTTTGCCAATCCGGTCGGCCACAGTCTGCGTGAAGGTACGCTGGCGATCTTCGAGGCACTTCAGGACGACACTGGCGCCACGACGATCCGCCAGCATCTGGTCGAAATCATCAAGATCAGGGCGGTCCAGCAGTTTACGGCTTCCGAGGCCTTGAGCTTCTTCTTCACGCTCAAGGACATTGTGAGAGAGGAAGTCTCGAACGATCTTCGCGGAGCAAGCGAGCTGCAGGACTGTGTGATGTTCGAGAGAAGGGTCGACGAGGTCGCCTTGGCTGCATTCGACGTGTATGCTGAGTGCCGCGAAAAGGTGTTCGAATTGAGAGGCAATGAGATGAAGCGCAGGGTTTCTTGGATCGTCGACAAACTGAACAAGCGTGGCAACGGTCTGGAGCCGTTTGACACCGATCGAGAACGAGAAGAAGAGAATCCGAAGGCGTGAACGTACTACGAGAGGATCTCCGATGAACGTAGTTCTTTCCCTGGCATTCGTAGGCGGCCTTTTTCTGATAGGCATGCTTGGCGGAGTGCCGGGATTGGGGTGGCTGTTTGGTGTCGTGCTGCCTTACGCGGCGCTTGCGTTGTTCCTCGGCGGTATGGTCTACCGTGTTCTGAAGTGGGCGAACGTCCCCGTTCCGTTCCGCATTCCAACTACCTGCGGCCAGCAAAAGACGCTACCCTGGATAAGACACGACAAGATCGAGAATCCACACAACTCTCTGAACGTTTTGGGCAGGATGGCATTGGAGATCTTGTTCTTCAGGTCACTGCTCAGGAACACGAAGTCGAAGTTGGTGGAAGGAGGTAGGGTCGTCTACGGGACCGATCTCTGGCTCTGGATTGCAGCTTTGGCTATGCACTGGTCACTGCTGTTCATCTTGATCAGACACCTTCGACTGATGGTGTCTCCGGTACCGGGTTTCGTTACGTTGATGGAGAGGATCGACGGTTTCCTCGAGATCGGGCTCCCGGTGTTCTTCATCACGACGATACTGTTCCTAGCCGCATTGACGTTCTTGTTGTTCCGGAGATTCGTGACCCCCCAGCTGCGTTACATATCTCTGGTGAACGACTATGTGCCATTGTTCCTGCTTCTCGGTATCGGGATTACGGGATTCTGGATGAGGCATTTGGGCAAGACAGATGTTCCGGCAATCAAGGAATTGACCTTGGGCCTGACACACTTTTCGCCGGTCGTTCCAGAGACGATCAGCCCGGTTTTCTACGGGCACCTTTTCCTGGTCTCTGTTTTGTTGGCTTACATCCCGTTCGGCAAGATCACGCACATGGCCGGCGTATTCCTCAGCCCGACGAGAAGCATGGCCAACAACAACCGGGCAGTTAGGCACATCAACCCCTGGGACTACCCTGTGAAACTGCATCCGTACGACGAGTACGAAGATGAACTCAGGGACAAGATGAAGGCGGCCGGGATTCCGGTCGAGAAGGAATAGCGATGTCGACGCCAGACGAACCTGATTATTACAAGAAGGAAGACCTCCTCAATATCAGTACCGAGCCGCCGCCGACAGGGTGGATGGAAACGCCTGTGGACTTCAGGCGGGGCACCTACATCTATCCCGGCAAGGCGAAGAACCTGAAGGTGGTCGACCTGCCCAACCCGAGGGAATGGGCGGTTACCGACGCTGACTGGAAATTGCAGGACGATTGGAAGAAGATCGTCCTGGATGGGATGGCTGAACGTCTCAAGAGATTTCGGTCTTTCAGGATCTTCATGGATACCTGTGTCCGTTGTGGCGCATGCGCCGACAAGTGCCACTTCTTCATCGGAAGCGGGGACCCCAAGAACATGCCCGTTCTCAGGGCGGAGCTGCTCAGGTCGATCTATAGGAAGGATTTCACGGCTTTGGGCAGAGTCTTCGGCAAGCTCGCCGGAGGGCGCGAACTCACGGAGGACGTAATCAAGGAGTGGTTCTACTACTTCTACCAATGCACCGAATGCCGCCGGTGCTCCGTCTTCTGTCCCTACGGTATCGATACCGCCGAAGTCACGATGATCGGTCGCGAGCTGCTCGGGCTGCTGGGGCTATACGTCAACTGGGTCATCGAGCCAGTAGCCAACTGCTTCCGGCTGGGCAATCACCTCGCCATCCAACCGCACGGGCTGGTGGACACGCTGGATTTCATGGCCGATGACATAGAGGAGAGCACGGGCATACGCGTGGACATCCCCATCAACAAGAAGGGTGCGGAGATCTTGTTCGTCACTCCGTCCGGCGACTTCGTGGCCGACCCTGGGATCTACACGTGCATGGCCTACATGCTGCTGTTCCACGAACTCGGCATCGACTACACGTGGAGCACCTACGCTTCGGACGGCGGCAACTTCGGGCTGTTCACGTCCCACGAGATGATGAAACGTCTCAACAACAAGATCTACGCGGAAGCCAAGCGACTCGGCGTCAAATGGATCTTGGGTGGCGAGTGCGGTCATATGTGGCGGGTGATCAATCAGTACATGGATACGATGAACGGCCCCGCCGATTTCCTGGAGGTTCCCAAGTCGCCGATAACCGGGACGGTGTTCGAGAACGCTCGGTCCACCAAGATGATACACTTGATGGAGTTCACCGCCGACCTGATAAGGCACGGTAAGCTCAACATCGATCCGGCCAGGAACGATCACATTCGGGTGACACTGCACGATTCGTGTAATCCCGCGCGCGCCATGGGCATCTTCGAAGAGCCCCGTTATGTGATCAAGAGCGTGTGCAATAACTATTTCGAAATGCCGGAGAATACCATACGTGAGCAGACGTTCTGTTGTGGCGGAGGCGCCGGTTTGGGAACCGACGAGAATATGGAGATGCGCCTGCGCGGGGGGCTACCGAGGGGCAGCGCCGTGAAGTACGTGCAGGATAAACACGGAGTAGATTTCCTCGCCGCAATGTGTGCGATCGACAGGGCGACGCTGGTTACGGTGTGCGACTACTGGGCCCCCGGAGTCAAAGTCACCGGCATCAGCGAGCTCGTAGCCAACGCCATGACGTTTACGGGACAGAAGAAGCGCACCGAGAATTTGCGCCTGGAGGAGATTCCCGCATGGGTAGCGGAAGCCGAAGAAGAGGAGAGCAATGGAGGCGGCACCGATGAGTGACAAGGGCAAGATCATTGGCGGGTTGGTCGTCTTTCTCGTTTTGGTGACCTACCCACTGTGGCATACCGTTGCTGCAGGAGGAGATGCGACAATGCCCGAACTCGAGTACCCGGTTTCCGCCACCGAGTGCATCGAAGACACCGAGTACATGCGTGCAAGCCACATAGATATGCTGAATGACTGGCGCAACGCCTTGGTTAGAGATGGTGAAGTAGAGTACACATCATCTTCGGGTGAACAGTATACGATGAGTCTTACTGGCACGTGCATAGATTGTCATGACAACAAGGAAGCCTTCTGCGACAGGTGTCACGACTTCTCCAACGTGACACCTACATGCTGGGACTGCCACGTCGTGCCGGGGGGGAACTGAGCGATGGATGAGAGTAGACGCGGCTTCCTGAAGAAGGCCGGCAAGACGGCGCTCGGGCTTGGTTGGGGCTTGCCGCTTCTGAACACGGCGTGCTCAGAGCCGGGAGAACACGATCACCATATTCCGCTGCGCTCAGACAACCAGTGGGCGATGGTTGTCGATGTTGAGAAATGCCGGCAGGAAGAGGTGAGGCGAGCCTGTGTAGAGGCTTGCAGGTTGGCGCACAATGTCCCGTCGATTCCCGAGCCGGACGATGAGATCGACTGGATATGGGAAGAGGAGTACAAACACGTATTCCCCGAGCAGGTGCATGATCATACACCCGAGTCGCTGGGGGACGCGCCGGTGTTGGTGCTGTGCAACCACTGCACGAATCCGCCCTGCGTCAGGGTTTGTCCCACTCAAGCGACCTGGAAGCGGGAGACGGATGGAATCGTAATGATGGACATGCACCGCTGCATCGGTTGCCGCTACTGTATGGCTGCCTGCCCTTACCAGGCCCGCAGCTTCAATTGGCGCGACCCTCGCCCGTTCATCGATACAGACGCGGACGGAGATTTCAGGTCCGACTATCCCACTCGTACAAAGGGGGTCGTCGAGAAATGCAACTTCTGCGCGGAGCGACTCCGCATCGGACTGCTGCCCGCATGTGTCGAGGCGGCGAATTCGGTTGAGGGTGTTGAAGGGGCTATGGCGTTCGGCGATCTGACCGATCCGAACTCGGACGTGACGCGGCTCCTTGATGAGAATCACACCATCAGCAGGCGCGTCGGCCTAGGGACCGGCCCCAACGTCTATTACATCGTCTAACGCCTTTCAGGGTTAGAATTGTGAGAACCGAGAGGTAGAACATATGCTGCAGGATGCATTCCGAGGGGGACGGCGATATTGGGCACTGGTGGGCTTCTGGGGTGTGCTGATCGTCATCGGGGTTAGCACTTGGGCCTACCAGCTGAGTGAGGGATTGCATATCACCGCAATGACCCAGCAGATCACCTGGGGGATGTACATTGCCCAACTCACCTTCATGGTAGGTATCGCAGCGTCAGCCGTAATGGTAGTGCTGCCATATTATCTGCATGACTACAAGGCCTTCGGCAAAATGGTGATCATCGGCGAGAGCCTGGCTGTGTCGTCGGTGCTGATGTGCATGCTGTTCGTGTTCGTCGATTTGGGCCAGCCGTCCCGCGGTGCGAACATCATACTGCATCCCACGCCCAATTCGGTGATGTTCTGGGATATGTTGGTGCTGTCCGGATATCTGTTACTGAACCTCGTCATTGGTGCGGTTACGTTCGAGGCTGAGCGCAAGGGAGTGCCGCCACCGAAATGGGTCAAGCCGCTCATATACCTTTCCATTCCCTGGGCGGTGAGCATTCACACGGTAACGGCGTTTCTCTATTCCGGGTTGGAGGCGCGCACCTTTTGGATGACGGCGATCCTCGCTCCACGATTCCTTGCCTCGGCGTTCGCTACCGGACCCAGCCTGCTGATCTTACTGGCCCTGATTCTCAGGCGCTTCACGACCTTTGACGCCGGAAAAGAGGCGATTCAGAAGCTGGCAATGATCGTGGCATACGCTGTCGCGGTCAACCTGTTCTTCCTGCTGGTCGAGCTGTTCACTGTTGTCTACAGCAGCATCCCGCATCACACGGATGGTTTCCGCTATATGTTCTTCGGGCTTGAGGGTAAGAACACTATTGCACCGGCGATGTGGGTTGGTCAGGCGATCGGACTGTTCTGTTTGGTAGCGTTGTGGATACCCAAAGTGCGCGCAAACGAGAAATTTCTCGCGGTGCTCGCAGTGGGAGTAATACTGTCGCTTTGGCTAGAGAAGGGTGTGGCCATGGTGGTTGTCGGTTTCATCCCGGCACCTCTCGGGGAGGTGAGCGAATACATTCCCACGCTCCCCGAGTATTTGATTACAATTGGAGTTTATTCCATTGGATTCTTGCTGCTAACGATGTTCTACAAGATCATAACGACCGTAAGAGAGAGATTGGGACCGGCATAGGAATAGCCACACGCGGCTTCCTGTGTGTTTTTTGATAGATGTGGTGTATGGAAGTGAGTGGAAGTAAGGAGTAAAGCAGACATTAACTAACGCCATCATTCCAAGCGGAGAGGAAACAACATGGCAGATTCAGGTAACAATGGCACTCCGTTGCTGGACGAACTGGAAAAGGGACCCTGGCCCAGCTTCGTTACGCAGATCAAGGAGGCAGCCGAAACGAAGGAGTCGTCCGCGGCTCTGTTGAGATTGCTGGAGCGTTCGTACGGTGAGAAGATCGGCCACTGGAAGCACGGCGGCATCGTGGGTGTGATGGGTTACGGTGGCGGCGTCATCGGCCGGTACAACGATCTGCCGGAGGATTTCCCGGAGATCGCCCATTTCCACACGATGCGCATCAACATGCCGACGGGTTGGTTCTACACCTCAGATGCGTTGCGCACGGTGTGTGACATCTGGGACAAACATGGTTCTGGTCTGACCAACATGCACGGATCGACCGGTGACATCATTCTGCTCGGCACGTCCACGGACGAATTGGAGCCTACGTTCCAAGAGTTGGCGCAGAACGGTTTCGATATTGGTGGCTCGGGCTCCGACCTGCGGACGCCGAGCGCGTGCAATGGCATGGCGCGGTGTGAGTGGGCATGCTACGACACACTGGCTGCCTGTTACGACTTGACTCAGGAGTTCCAGGACGAGCTGCATCGGCCCGCTTTCCCATACAAGTTCAAGTTCAAGTTTGCTGGATGCCCGAACGACTGCGTTGCGTCGGTGGCGAGAGCCGATCTGTCGGTCATCGGAACCTGGCGTGACGAGATCCAGATCGATCAGGCAGAGGTGAAGGCTGCTGAAGAAGCTGGACTGGACATACTCAGGGACGTTTGCTTCAACTGTCCGACGAGGTGCATCGAGTGGGACGGCGAAAAGCTCGAGATCGACGATTCGAACTGCGTGAAGTGCATGCACTGCATCAACGTGATGCCGAAAGCTCTGCGCCCCGGCAAGGACAGGGGTGCGACGATCATGCTCGGCTCCAAGGCGCCGATTGTGGAAGGTGCGATGCTGTCATCGGTTATCGTTCCGTTCATGAAGATGGAGCCTCCCTTTGAGGAACTCAAAGACCTGATCGAGAGGATCTGGGATTTCTGGGCTGAGAACGGCAAGAACCGGGAACGCTGTGGCGAGTTGATGCAGCGCATCGGCCTCGGGAATTTCCTGGAAGAGATCGAGGTGGATCCGATTCCCCAAATGGTTGCACATCCCAGGGACAATCCTTTCATCTTCTTCGAGGATTACTATGAAGAAGGCGATGAGGATGAGGAAGAAGATGAAGAATAGAGCTGCTGGGCGAGACTCTCGGCATGCGAACATGAGACTAATTGTACCAATGGGGAGATAGAGCGATGGCAGTGTCAAAGGACAGGATAACGGATATCGGACCTCCGCATTATGAGAAGTTCCTGCATCCAGTTATAAAGAAGAACTACGGGCAGTGGAAGTACCATGAGATCTTGAAGCCTGGCGTGATGGTGCATGTCGCCGAATCCGGCGACAAGATCTTCACGGTGCGAACGTCTTCTCCGAGGCTGCTCTCCACCACACGGATCCGCAAGTTTGCCGAATTGGCGGACAAATACTGCGACGGTCACCTGCGTTTCACCAGTAGAAACAACGTGGAATTTCTACTCGCGAGTGACGAGAAGATCGACGATCTTATCGCCGAATTGAAGGATCTGGGCCACTCAGTGGGTGGTATCGGCAACGCGATTTCCAATATCGTGCACACGCAAGGTTGGGTGCACTGCCACTCGGCAGCGACGGACGCGTCCGGCGTCGTGAAGGCTGTGATGGATGACTTGCACGAACACTTTGCGTCGAACGACGTGCCCGGAAAGCTCCGCATCGCCCTGGCATGTTGTCTCAACATGTGCGGCGCCGTACACTGCTCGGACATCGCGATACTCGGAGTGCACCGCAGGCCACCGCGGGCTGACCACGCGACTCTCAACAAGCTGTGCGAGATTCCGAATGTGGTTGCCTCGTGTCCTACGGCGGCTATCAGGCCGGCCACGGTGGAGGGGCATCCTTCAGTCGAGATTGACGAAGATCTTTGCATGTTCTGCGCGAACTGCTTCACGGTATGTCCGTCTCTACCCATGGCCGACGCGTTGAACGACGGTGTTTCGATCTGGGTGGGCGGCAAAGTATCGAACGCCCGTTCCGAGCCTACCTTCTCGAAGCTGGCTATACCGTGGCTGCCGAACACCCCGCCGCGTTGGCCTGAAGTGACAGAAGCGGTGCGGAATATCGTAGACGTGTGGGCGAACAACGCTCGCAAGTTCGAGCGGATGGGCGAATTCATCAACCGTATCGGTTGGCCGAGGTTCTTTGAGATGACCGGCATCGAGTTCCAGAAGGAACACATCGATGATTTCAAGCACGCGGGACTGACTTACAAGCGGTCCGCGCAGCTCAGACACTAGGAGGTAACATATGGCTGTCACGCCGGCAGAAATTGCGGACGCCATGTACGAGATGGTCAAGGAGTATCAGGGCAAAAAGAAGTTCAAGGCCCAGGACTTGACCAAGGCAATGATGCAGAAGTTTGCCGACGAAGGAGTCGACAAGAAGCAGTGCAAACTCGCAATTCGTGAGTTGATGGACTCCGGAAGGTGCGTCTACACGTACTTCGGCGGCAGCTTCATTGAACTCCCTCACAAAGAGGGAGCTGCTGAAGGAGCCGACGGCTAGAAGTAGCCGTCGGCCATCAAAATAATTCACGGGCGGAAGCCCGTCTTGCCCTCTCCAGAGTGGGCGTGGGCAGAGGTGTGACTAATGGCTGTCAAAAAGACCAAGAAAAGGAAGAAGAAGCGAGATTATAGTGCATCCGGAGGTGGCGGTGGACGCGAACAATCACCGCTACGGCCGAAGCACGTTGAAAAGAAGCCGCCCTGCCGCGACACCTGTCCCAGCGGTAATCGCATTCGGGAGTGGCTGACCACGATCGCCCAGGCCGAACGCTTAGAGAAACCCAGAGACCAGGCATTTACCGAGGCTTGGGATCTCTATACCGACACCAGCCCGTTTCCGTCGGTGTGTGGACGCGTATGCCCGCATCCTTGCGAGACTGCTTGCAACAGGCAGGAACTGGACGGCGCAGTGGGCATAAATATGGTGGAGCGCGTAATCGGTGATTTCGGTTTGGAGAACGACCTCAAACTCAAGATGCTCACCGATGAGAAGCGTCCGGAAAAGATTGCGGTCGTTGGTGGCGGGCCCGGTGGCTTCTCATGTGCTTACCAGCTTGCGAGACGTGGCTACTCCGTTACTGTGTTCGAGGCGTCCGACAAGCCGGGAGGGATGTTGCTCTGGGGTATACCCAGGTACAGACTCCCCGAGGACGTCATCGAGAAGGAAATCCAGAAAATTTTGGATCTCGGCGTAGAACTGAAATGCGACATCCGAGTCGGAAAGGATATCAGCCTCGACGAACTTCACGAACAGTACCAAGCCATATTCGTCGCGGTCGGTGCCGAGAAGGGGCTCAAACTCCGCGTTGAGGGAGAGGACGCGGAAAACGTCATGTCCGGCGTCGAGTTTCTCAATCGCATTCATCACGGAGAGACGGTCGAAGTCGGCGACGACGTGATTGTCGTAGGAGGTGGTGATACCGCGATCGATGCTGCACGGATCTGCAGACGTTTGGGCGCCACGGTGACGATCCTCTACCGGCGAACCATCAAAGAGATGCCGGCTATAGACGAAGAGATCGAGGAAGCGCAGATCGAGGGTGTCAACCTGGAGTACCTCGCCGCTCCGATCGGTTTCAACAAAGACGGCGACAAGATCACGAGCATGAAGTGTATTCGCATGGAGCTCGGAGAGCCGGATGATTCCGGAAGACGGCGGCCGGTGCCAATCGAAGGCTCGGAGTTTGAGATCCCAGCGAGTACCGTGATCCCCGCTATCAGTCAGGAACCGGACTTCACCGGCCTCGAATCCCTCATCGAGGGACGCGACTGGATCAAAGTGAACGATGAATTCGCTTCCACAAAGGAAGACGATGTGTGGGCAGGCGGCGATGCCACCAATCTGGCCTTGGTAACGGACGCCATCGGACATGGCCGATATGCCGCTGAGGCTATAGACAGGAAGTTCCGCGGTTTGGGAAAACCGCAAGACGGCATGCCGGTCATCACAGCCGACAAGATGCTGCTCGATCACTACGACAAAGCTGAACGCGCCAAAGCAGGAACTCTGCCGGTGGAGGAACGCCTGGCCAGCATGGAAGCCGAGGTGAACCTGCCTCTGTCCGAGGAAGAAGCGGTCGCAGAGAGCAAACGGTGCATGAGTTGCGGCTATTGCATGGACTGCGAGAAGTGCTGGATGTACTGCCAAGACCAGGCAATCGACAAACCGATGCAAAGAGGCGCTCTCTACGTCTTCAAACTCGGTAACTGCACGGGTTGCGGAAAATGCGCCGAGATATGTCCGTGCGGCTTCATCGAGATGGCGTGAAGCACTGAATTATCCGCGCGTTCTCGTCGCCGGGCTGCGCGGAGGCAGCGGTAAAACACTCGTTTCTCTGAGTCTGATTGCAGCCTGGCGAAAAAACGGCAAGAAGGTAGCCCCTTTCAAGAAGGGGCCAGACTACATTGACGCGGCATGGCTGTCTGCCGCAGCGAACGCCCCTTGCCGGAACATCGATTTGTTTCTGATGTCCGGAACGGGCGTTCTGCGTTCGTTAGGTACAGCCTCGAACGCAAGCGACGTCGCTGTGATCGAAGGCAACCGAGGCCTCTACGATGGAATGGATGCTAGTGGCAGTTACAGTTCCGCTGAACTGGCAAAACTGCTGAGTTCGCCGGTTGTGCTGACAGTTGATTGTACCAAGTCCACGCGCACAGTCGCTGCAATGGTCCTGGGTTGTCAGCAGATCGATCCCACGGTCCCACTGCGAGGTGTCGTGCTGAACCAGGTTGGAGGCACTCGGCATGAGGGAGTGGTGCGTGGCGCGATTGAACGGGACTGCGGGATACCGGTTCTGGGAGTGCTGCCGCGGATTCGGCGCCAGCTTTTTCCCGAGAGACACCTGGGACTCGTCCCGCCACAGGAACATATGGAGATGAGAGCAGCAATCGAAGGGGTTGCCGCGGTGGGAGAGCAATACCTCGATCTGGATGCCCTTTGGAGTCTCGCCCGGCAAGCTCCGCGTTTCGAGTTCGAGCCTCATACGGTTGCCGACTCGCCAGGCCCGGAGTGCGAAACGGTCAATATCGGGGTGTTCCGTGATGCGGCGTTTCAATTCTACTACCCGGAGAACCTGGAGGCTCTGGTCAGGGAAGGTGCGCGTATCAAAGAGATTTCTCCTCTGTCCGACGAGGAACTTCCCGACGTGGACGCGCTGTATATCGGTGGAGGCTTTCCTGAGACGTTGGCACGGCGGCTGTCATGCAACGAGATCTTTCTCGACTCTGTGCGCAGGCAGGTAGAAGATGGTCTTCCTGTTTATGCCGAATGTGGCGGAGCCGTCTACTTGGGAGAGAAATTGCTCTACGAGTCCGTAGAGTATCCCATGGTGGGCGTTCTGCCGGTCTCGTTCGGGTTTCGAGGCAAACCACAGGGGCACGGTTACGTTGAACTGGAGACGGTGCACCGCAACCCCTATTTCCCTGTAGGAAAACCGCTGAGGGGACACGAATTCCACTACACTCGTGTGGAATCTTCCGCAATGGATGACATTAGCTTCGCTTTTCGGGTGACCAGAGGTTTCGGATTCGACGGCGAGCGGGATGGCTTATGTCGATTCAACGTGCTAGCCTCCTACACGCACTTGCATGCTCTGGGAACGGGGAGCTGGGCTCCTGCTGTTGTCCAAGCAGCCAAGCGATTCAAAACAGGCAGAAGAGACGCGTCGGGCGCCCCGGCGTCGGAGGCGGCGGCGCGTGGAAACCGTCCCTCTTAGATGAAAGACAACATGATGCGATTACGCAGTTTCAAGGTGTTCACTCGTGTAGGCGCGTTCGTCTTCCTGGCGCTTGCACTGCATCCGGCACTTCTGCACGCAATGCAGGAGACGACGGCGGCTCCAGGCGCCGATACGGTAGCCTGGTGGGTGTGGCCGTTGGTGCTGCTCGTGCTGACGTTTGTGATGGGGATCCTTGCTGCGTTGGGTGGTGTGGGTGGAGGGGTACTCTTCGTACCAATCGTCAGCGGTTTCTTTCCCTTCCATCTCGATTTCGTACGTGGCGCAGGGCTGTTGGTGGCTCTGAGTGGCGCACTAGCCGCGGGACCTGGGTTTTTGAAGATGAACCTGGCGAGCTTACGGTTGGCAATGCCTGTGGCCCTGATCGCGTCTACCTGCGCGATCATAGGGGCAATGATAGGTCTGGCTCTCCCGACCAATGTCGTGCAGACCGCCTTGGGTGCCACCATTCTCGGAATCGTGATTCTCATGATCACAGCCAAGAAGTCGGAGTTTCCCGACGTTCCCAAGGCGGACGGGATTTCATCTGCCTTGGGGATCTACGGAGTCTATACCGAGGCAAGCTTGGGGAAGAACATCGACTGGAAGATCCATCGGACGGCGCACGGTCTCTTCTTGTTCATCTTCATTGGTCTGATGGCGGGAATGTTCGGGCTCGGTGCAGGTTGGGCAAATGTTCCCGTTCTGAACCTGGTCATGGGAGCACCGCTCAAGATCAGTGTGGCAACGAGCAAGTTCTTGCTGTCCATAACTGATACCTCGGCTGCCTGGGTGTATCTCAACCAAGGTTGCGTTATCCCAATGATGGTTGTTCCGTCATTGATAGGAATAATGCTGGGGTCGTTCATCGGCGTGAGAATCCTCAGGGTTGCAAAACCGAGCTTCGTTCGCTGGCTCGTAATCGGCCTGCTACTGTTCGCGGGGGCCAAAGCCATTACCAAGGGCTTGGGCATTCCGTTTTTCTTCTAGGATGCTTGGGGAGCGATACCAATGACTGAAGATACGAAAACCCCGGAAGCCAACGAGGAACAGCTCCTCTATGCGAGAATTCTGGAAGTCGGGATGTACACCGGTTTGGCACTTCTGCTGGTGACCTTCGTGCTCTATATGACCGGGATTCTAGCGCCGGCAATACCGATCGAGAGGGTCCCAGATTATTGGGTCATGAGCGTCCACGACTACGGTGAGGCCATCAATCGCGATTTCTTGCATCGAGATCATATGGTGACTGGGTGGGGCTGGTTGGCGGTTGTTTCCAAGGGAGACTTTAGCAATTTTTTGGGCATCGCCTTCCTCTCTGGAGTGACCATCGTTTGTTACATCGGTATCATACCCACACTCATTCGGAAGAAACAAACTGCCTACTTACTGATAGCCGTGGCCGAAGTATTGATTCTAGTGCTTGCGGCCAGCGGGATACTCTCAGTAGGCCACTGATTCGGTGCGCATGAATGGTAGAATTCGAGTGATGCCAAGAAGGCTGTGATAGAGGGTTTTTGACTAACCTAAAGTTCCTGCCCGTGGGCTTGGATGTTCGTGAGAAAAAGTGCGTTGTCGTGGGTGGTGGCGTCGTTGGCAGCCGCAAAGTCACGAACCTAGTTAGAGCCGGGGCGAAAGTTACCGTGATCTCACCCGATGTGGTGGACAGCTTGGCTGGCGAGATAGAAGCCGGAACCGTGCTGTGGATTCAGGACTCGTATCGGGCGGAATATCTCGAGGGTGCGTTTGCGGTGGTCGCCGCCACCGACGACGAGGCGCTCAATGCGCACATCGTGCAAAACGCCACAGACCGGCAAATCCTTATTTGCGACGCATCCGCTGCTGAGCGTTCGAACCTGATCTTTGGTGCTTTGCACACGCTCGAAGACGGCGTTACGATTGCCGTATTCACTGACGGCCGGGACCCAGCCAAAGCCAGAAGGTCGCGAGACCTCATCGCCAACCTTTTGGACGCGGGCGGCATGCAAGGTGGCAAATCCGAGTTTGGTTGAACGCTAAAGGGTATGCCAATTCACTCAAAGTCACGGCGCCAAAGCGCTTTGCTACTGCTATCGTTCGGCAGCAGTATCTCGGCTGACGCGAAAGTTCTGGCGCAGACTTTGTCGGAGCAGGCTTCCGTTTTGACCGAACTGTTGCCAAAAGGGTGGCAGGTGTACAACGCACTGCGCCATGGGCAACCGACGATAGAGCACACCTTGACACACCTGGACAGCAGCGTCGAGGAACTAGTCGTGTTGCCCACATACCCCCAGTACTCATGGGCGACTAGCGGTTCCATCATGAGTGAGGTCTACAGGGTCCTCGGCGAAATACTGAAGCCCATAGATTTGTCGACCCGCCACGCTTGGCACAATGACAGCGGGTACATAAATGCGCAGGCGAGGTTGATTGCGTCATTTACTTCTTCTCGTGAATTGCTGCCGCGCGACTATCAAATCGTCTTCTTGGCTCATGCCGCCAAGCTGGAAGATGGCAGTGCGGATTCACTCTATGAACAACAGGTTGCCGAGACCGCCGATTTGGTTCTGGAGCGGCTCGGATGGCCTCGCGATTGCAGTTCGCTGCTCCACGGGGATTGGGGGGCTCGAGGTGATGTAGAAGGAAACGATTTGTCCAGAAGACTCCGTTGCCTCGCGGATGAGGGCGTAAGACGCGTGGTCTTGTTCCCTTTGACATCCCCGCTGGACATAGACGTCGGCACCGAGCTGGCGAACGAAGGCCGGCTGGAGCAGTTCAAGGTTCGCGGTGGAGATGTCGTGGTCGGTCCGGCCCTGGGTTCGTATGCGCCGCTCTCGTCAGTGTTGAAGAACATTGCTCTCCGCGGTTCCCAGCCGGTGATTGCTGGTATGGGCAAGACGATTCCGCTGTTGGCTCCCGAACGGGTTGTGGAGCGGGTCGAGAGCTCTCCACGGTCGCTGGTAATGATAGGAGCCTCTGTGGCCGGCAAGGTCCGGGGAGAACACGGACCGGACGTCGTTCACAGCCCTGCGAGAGTCTTTGGCGAAGTGAAGAAGACGCGAACGGAGCTGCGAGGGTTCTTGGATTGGGTCCGAGAAGAAACTGCTGTGGCGGAAGCCTTCGTATGGAGCACCTGCCAGCGCATCGAGTTCTTTGGTTGGTTATCGGAGTCGGATGTTCCGGCGGATTCCGATTGGCCGGTGGCAAGAATCCGCCAGCATCTCTACGGAGCCGAACCAGAGGGGCTCAAGGTCAACGTTCTGTTCGGAGTGGAAGCGTGGCACCATCTGCTTCGTACAGCTTGCGGGCTCAATAGTGCCTTGCCTGGCGACACTGACGTCATGGATCAACTGCAAACGTCCTTTAGGATGGCGGAGCGAGTCGGGGCGGCGGGCACCAGGGCGCTCGACTTGGTGGAAAATGCAGTTGCAGTAGCCCAGGAAGTGCGCGCCGAGACGGATTGGAGCCGCTTCAGTCGGGGATATTGTGCAGCAGCGCTGTCGAGGATTCATGACCTGAGTGGCGCAGACCTGGAGAGATGTCGCCATGTAGTGATTGGAGGATCGGCCACTTCACGTTCGGTACTCTTCACATTGTCTGAGCGGTTCCGGGTACTCCATCGTCAGATGACATTGATATACCGCGATCACCATGGGCAGATGAAGCCGTTGCGCAACGCGATCGGAAACGGCGTGAGGTTGCGCGTTCACTCGTACTCCGAGGAAAGCGTTATCAGGGCGATCGCAGATGCGGATTTCGTCTTCTTCGGGATCGATTACGCGAAACCCGTTCTGACGGGGGAGATGCTTGCGGGTTCCCGTGACTTTTCGGCACGGCCTCTGGTGATAGTCGATTTCAATGATTCGGGCTCGGTGAGTGAGTTGGAACGTGTCAGAGGGATTACGGTTTGGAATGCGGCTGACCTTGATCTGGCAGTGGAATCTTACGCCGAGGTGATGTGTTCGGACAGTCGTTTTCCTCACGCTTTGGAACAGGTTGAGAATTGGATAGAGACGCGCTTGCCTTCGGCTGAGGATGATGACAAGCAACACAGTTAGGCGTTGACGATTGCGCTTCGGGCGTCCGTGGCGATGGGAGAATATTTTCCCTAGAGAGGATCCATGAGCAGACACGCTTTGTCGGCGCTGCTGGTATCACTGTGTGTTTCGGGCTTTGCTCCTGCGAGTGCGACCGGCCAAGTAGAGATCTCACTCGATGAGCTCGAGCCCGAACACTATCGCTACGCGCAAGCAGAGAATTGCGTCAACTGCCATCAGATCGGCAATGACATCATGTTCCGCGCGGTCGGTGTGGACATCTCTTCGGGTGAAGTGCGGCGGGACGGGCGCGGTTGGCTCGCCAGCGTACATTCGAGGTCACAGAGTCACGGCAACCGCGTCAATAGTGTGTGTGCCTGGTGTCATGCACCGACTTCACCTGATGCGACACGAGACTCCGCGGCAGCCGTGCCAATCGAGACAGGCACATGGGAGGGTGTTACTTGTGGCGCTTGCCATCCCGGCCGATTGGAAAAGAGCAAGCGTGAGTCGCTGCTGATCAACTTCTTGCCTGGTTCAACCCCGACGGAACCTGCTGGCTACGCTTTCATCGACAAGTCAAAACCCGTTCAGTTCAACGAGCAGTGCAGGTATTGCCACCATCAGTCACACGACCTGTTGTCGCCGGCAATGAGCGGAATGCTGGAAGCCGGAGAACTACGCTGCATCGATTGTCACATGGCCGGCTACGGTTTTGCCGAGAACCGGATAGTGGAACGGTTTCACAACATGAAGGTCGAAGCCAACGGTCCAATGTCATGCAGTGGCCGATACGGCACTGAGGCAGGCTGCCATCCCAACGCCACCGCCGCTTGGATGGAAACAAACCTCCCCAACGTCAAGGGCCCACGCAAGGACTGGTAGCTTACGGGTACTTCTCATCTCTCAGTAAGAATGAGTGCCCAGCACGACCTCCACGCCGAACTTTTCCTCTAGAAGCGGCTTCAAGCTGTCAAAGTCTATCGGGCATTGAGCCGTTTCCATCGCCAACTTGACGCAGGTGCCCAGATGCAGCACGTCGATTGGGCGGTCCAGGTTACGGGTGGTTTCGTTTAGCAGCTTGACGCGAGGAACGGCGAGCCCGGGGCAGTCACCACAGTCGCTCATGGCCACGAGTTCGATGTTGTCGTGGCGGGCGAACTCACCGTTCTTCTCACTCATTCCCTTGTAACACTTCGCGCATGCGATGCAGGAATAGTCCTTCACTCGTTTGCAGTATAAGATTGCTACGTTTGCCATTTTGTACTCTGATTCCCTGGAGGTCCATTCGGGTCTTCCACGCGTCTCCGCTGCGTGGAGCATTGCATTTCACACAATTTGGGTCAGGATTCGTATCCTTGAGCTGTATAGAACATGGCTCGGTCGAAGAACAGGACTGTACGGTTGCTGAGCTGCATGGCGAGGCTCATGTCCATGGCCGAGTCCAACAAGCCGTCCGACTCGATCTTCAGCCAGAGCACGCGCCTGGTGACGATCAAAGCCTGTAAAACCTCAGAGAGCTTGAACCCCTCGTCGCGCCTGTGCTGCCCAAGCGTGAAATAGATGCGTTTGATTTCGACCTTCGTGGCGGCGTCCGAAAGCCACTTGCCGAGCTGACTGTAGACACTGAAAGCTCGCTCGTGCAACTGATCGCAGTCGTATGTGTGATACGTTGGAGTGTCGGGATGAGTGGTGACTATGTCCATCCACTTCCTCGTCAGTTCCTCGGCATTGTTCTCGATCAACCCGACCAGTCTTCGAGAGAGGGGCATTTCCTTATCCTCCAAATGAGACGTAATACGTTTGGTTCGTATCGCTGCTCGCGGGATGCCATCTGCACAACGATCACTTCAGCAGTGTCGTTACCCGCGCGATTGCAGTCTGGAGGTAAACCTGGATTGCTCCCTCAGGTCTCGTATCCCTGCGCGGCGAAGAACATTGCTCGATCGAAGAATAGGATCGTATTGTTACTGATTTCCATACCCTCGTGCATGCTCGAGATGTCTTCTAGAAGGTCGCCTCTCGGTAGCTTCAGCCAAAGCACGCGCCGCGTGATCATCAGTGCCAGCAGCAATTCGGAGAGCTTGAAGCCTTCCTCCCGCCGCTGCTTACCAAGCGCGAAATACACCTCTTTGATGTCGTCTTTTGTCGTCTCCTCAGACAGCCACTTGCCGAGTTGGCTGTAAACGCTGAATGCGCGCTCGTACAGTTTCTTCTCTTCGTATGTACGATATGTCGGCATGTCGGGGTGCGTGCGCACCACGTCGATCCACTTCCTGGTCAACTCGTCCGCGGTATCCTCGATGAGTCTGACTAGTTTTCCCTTTAGCTGCATATGTTCCACCTCTACAATGTATGACCGGCGAATCGCACTCGAACATGTCAACCGTCTCGTCTGTTGCTTCGAAATGGGCAAGGAACGACGTCCATGTCTCGCTTCCAGGTCGAGGCGGTACCGTAGAACGTTATCCCGTTGTCAGGTATGTTGCAATGCGGCCCGATTGTCTAAGTGCCTATTGCCGCGCTCCGTGTCAGTATTATGCTAAAATCGGCAAGTGACAATTGGCACATGCGATCCTAGCTTGTTATGAGATGATTCATTCGAATTCTCGAATGACCCGAGTATTTTCACACAACCGAAAGGAAGAAACAGTACGAATGCCCGAATTCAGTTGGTCTCTAGAGTGTTCTGAGTGCAGCGTATCATCCGATGCCGCCGGTCTTCCAACCGTGTGCCCGGAGTGTGGAGCTCCTTGGCTGGTTCGTCATAAGGCTTTTCCCGAGCCCTCGGCAAAGGCAACATACGGCAGTCGCCCATGGTCGATGTGGCGATACCACGATTGGATGCCGCTGATGACGGGCGAGTCCCCTGTCACGCTCGGCGAAGGTGCAACTCCCATGATATCGGTGCCCGAGTTCGCCAAGGAGTATTCGCTCGAATATTTGTGGGTGAAGGATGAGGCGCTCAATGCAACGGGCTCTTTCAAGGCGAGAGGCATGTCGGCAGCCATCACACGAGCCGCTGCTGGCGGCGCGCAGGCGTTTTCGACACCGACTGCCGGAAATGCGGGAGTGGCTCTCAGCGCGTACGGAGGCCGTGCCGGTTTGCCCGTCACGGTGTTTGCGCCGCGCACGACCCCCAAAACGATCCTGACACAAATACAAGTCTTCGGTGCCGATCTCGAGTTGATAGACGGTCACATTGGGGACTGTGGCAAGGCGGCTCGCGAGTTTGCCGCCGAGCACGATGCGTTCGACGTGTCGACACTTCGGGAACCTTACCGCATAGAGGGCAAGAAGACCATGGGGCTCGAAGTGGCTGAAGCTCTCGGCTGGCATTTCCCGGATGCTCTGATATACCCGACTGGTGGCGGGACGGGCCTCATCGGCATGTGGAAGGTCTTCAAGGAGCTGCGGGAGGCCGGTTGGGTGGAGGGCGATCTGCCTCGGTTATACAGCGTTCAGGCTGAGGGATGCGCTCCGGTGGTGCGAGCGTTCGAATCCAAAGCTTCCGCGACCGAACCTTGGGAGAATCCGAAGACGGTTGCCTGGGGTTTGAGAGTGCCGGCTCCTCTCGGCGGCAAGCTATGTTTGCGGGCCCTGCACGAAACGGACGGAGCCGCCGTGGCAGTGAGCGATGAAGCCGCGACTTCCGGTGCTACTAAGATGGCTCATACCGCGTCTATCGATGCTTCACCCGAAGGCGGCGCCACCGTGGCGGCTCTCGAAAAATTGATCGAAACCGGGCACATCCAAAAAGGCGAAGCGGTGGTTCTGTTCAATACCGGAGCAGGGTGGCTATATCGTTGATCTCGTGGTTTTGCGACGGTAACTGCTTGTCACCTTGGTACTGGAGGTGCAATGCTTTATAGGATTTTGGCTAAAGACGAGTGGATTCGTCTCGTCGAAAATATGTTGGGGGCGGGGGAGGTCATAGGACCCAAGAAGATTACAACCGACAGGCACGGCAAGGATGTACATCAATACCTGCCAGTCCAGAGTGTCGCGGAAATCGATCTGGGGTACGAGACCACGGAATATTCGGCGAAGACGTACTTCCTGCCATTCAAGGAAACGTTGTCCGAATACCGCTTCATCGAAGACGACTGGGAACAGGAGATACGGTACCGCCTCCAGCCAAGAGCAATTGTCGGTCTTCATGCTTGTGACATCAATAGCTTGCTGAAGCTCGACAAAGTCTTCGTTCACGGTATGTTCCCGAGTCCGTACTATGTGTCCCGTCGTGAAAACACGTTCATCGTCGGCGTCGACCACGACCCTTGCGAGGGTGGATTCTGTAGATCGCTCGGTACTGACACGGTGACCCACGGTTTCGACCTGTTTCTGACCGACTTGGGTGACCGCTATTTCGTGGCTGTCGGTTCCGACACTGCTTATACCGCGCTCATGCAGGTGGAAAACCGGGAGATCACCGAGGCCGACACACAGGATTATCTGGAGGTTCGCAGGCGAATCGCGGATGGATTCGAAACCAAGATCGACGCTAACAACCTCTCAAACCTCCTCGATATCGAATTCGAATCAGATGTTTGGACCCATTGGGGTGATAAGTGTCTTAGCTGCGGAAGTTGTGCGATGGTCTGTCCCACGTGCTACTGCTATGGGGTGACGGAATGCCAGTCTATGGACGGGACCTCCGCGCGCCGAGTCAAGCAGCTCCATTCCTGCAACTTCATCGATTTTGCGCGTGTCGCCGGGGGACACAATTTCCGGCCCGGACGGGCCACGAGATTGAAGTACCGGTACTACCACCAACACCGTGGATTCGCGGAAGCGTACGAACAGGCAAAATGTGTCGGTTGTAACCGATGCGGCCGCGTTTGCCTGGCCGGAATCAACCCGCCGGCCGTCATTGCGGATCTGCAGGAAGAGGGTGTGCGATGACGGGTCTGTTTTATCCCTACGACGTGACCCGGGAAGCCGAGGTCAGAGAGCCGCTCGACTTTAAGCGAAGAAGTCGCCTGCAACATGTGGATCGCACCTTTAAAGCCGAGATCACGAACGTCACGAAACTGACGGATATGGAGAAGCTGTTCCACATTCGGCTGTTGAGGGAGAGTGAACGCGAGCGTTTCACGTTCTTGCCCGGCCAATTCGTAATGGTCGAGGTTCCTGGTTACGGAGAAATCCCTATATCAATTTCCGGCTCAACTACGCAGAGGGGGATTCTGGAACTCTGTATCCGGAGAGTTGGGTTGGTTACCGGAGTGTTGCACAGAACCAGTCCGGGAGCGTTGATCGGCATCCGCGGTCCCTTTGGTACGCATTTCCCGTTGGGGCGGATGAAGGGCAACAACGTCTTGCTCATCGCCGGGGGGCTGGGTTTGGCTCCTCTGCGCTCGGCGATATTTGCCGTGACAGAGAGCCGAGCCGACTACGAGGACGTGCATATTCTGTATGGTACTGCTACGCCTAGCAATCTCTTGTTCGACTATCAGTACGAACAATGGCGGCGAGTCAACGGCGTGAAGCTTTCGATAATCGTTGACCGCGGTGATGAGAATTGGGGAGGCCCCGTCGGTCGCATCACCGATTTGTTGCCGAATGTGGGCGGCGTGGCGCGTGACACGTACGCAATAGTCTGTGGCCCTCCCGTGATGTTCAAGTTCGTGTGCAATTGGCTGAGTGAACAGGGTATGCCCATGCAGCGAATGTTCGTTTCTCTCGAGCGACGAATGCACTGTGGAATGGGCAAGTGCTGCAGGTGCAACGTTGGCTCGACCTACACCTGTTTGTCGGGGCCGGTTTTCGACTATTGGACCGTTATGAACCTGAAGGAAGCGATCTGACGCCATGAAGTATCTGGGCATTGAACCGAAGAAACCTCGGGTGGCCGTGTTCGATTTCACGTCTTGTGAGGGTTGCGAGCTTCAATTGGCCAACAAGGAAGAAACGCTCGTCGACTTTCTGGGATCCATAGAAGTGGTCGATTTTCGTGAGATCTCTTCGGCCCGCAGCGAAGAGTACGACATAGCGCTCGTCGAGGGATCGGTCACCCGCGCTGACGAAATAGAACGCCTTCTAAAGATCCGCAAACGAGCCAAGACTCTGGTGGCTCTGGGTACATGCGCCTGTTTCGGCGGCGTCAACAAACTGAAGAACGAGTTCGATTTGACGGACGCCAACCGCGAGGTATACGGAGATCGCACCAAGGAAACGCTACCGGCACGAGCTGTCGACGAGCTGGTGAAGGTGGATCTCAAGATCCCCGGCTGTCCCATCTGCAAGGACGAGGTAGAAAGCATACTTCAGCATCTCGTCTGGGACATTCCTTACACGTTCCCAGCCTATCCGGTATGCCTGGAGTGTAAACAGCGCTTCACCGTTTGTGTGTGGGATCTCGATTATCCGGAAGGCGGCTCGGACAAACTGGGCCAGTTGTGCCTGGGGCCGATCACGCGCGCCGGCTGCAACGCACCTTGCCCTGCGGGCGGCTTGGGGTGCTGGGGGTGCCGCGGCCCGGCCGAAGACGCGAACATCGAATCGTTCCTGGCGATAGCAAACGAGAGAGGTTTCAGTGCACGCGAGATCGAAGAGCGGTTTGAGTTCTTTGGTGCATTCGAGGGTGTGAAATGAAAGTCAATCTGGATGTCGACCTGCATCACCTCCCCCGAGTCGAGGGCCATGGGAATATCAAAGTCCGGGTGAGGGATGGAAATCTGGAGGAGGCTACCTGGGAAGTAGTCGAGACACCTCGCTTCTTCGAGGTCATGCTCAAGGGAAAGCACTACTCCGCTGCCCCGATTCTGACTTCGCGAATCTGTGGCATCTGCTCCATCGCGCACTGCCTCACAAGCCTCGAGGCGACTGAACATGCGTTTGAAATTACCATACCGGAGCGCGCGTCCAAGCTGAGGCTGCTTGCGAAGCACGGAGAGACGCTGCAGAGCCATTCGTTGCACATCTTCTTCCTGGCTGCACCCGACTTTCTTCGCCTGCCGAGCGTTATTCCATTGATCGCAACACACCCGCAAGTGGTGGACATCGCCCGGCGTATCAAGGGCTTGGCGAATCGGCTTTGCGATGTGGTCGCCGGGAGAACTACCCATCCCGTAACTCTGTGCGTTGGCGGTGTTTCTGCCGTGCCCGATGCTGCGGCGTTGGCAGGCCTTCGCGATGACCTGGTCAACTCCGTTGAGGACCTCAAGACTGCGGCAGAAGTGTTCGCTTCCTTTGATATCCCGGACTTCACCCGTGAGACCGAGTTCATATCGCTCAAGGGTGAGGAAGAGTATCCGTTCATCGGCAGGAATATGGTTTCCTCCGACGGTGTCGAACGGTCAGCAGCCGACTATCTGCAGATGACCAACGAATACGTGGTGGAACGTGGCACGTCCAAGTATTGCAGGCTATCGAGAGAGTCGTTTGCGGTCGGTCCGCTCGCTCGCTTCAACAATAATCACCAGCACCTGCGCCACGAGGCCTTGCAGATTGCCGCGGAGCTCGGTCTTGAACCGGTGTGCCACAATCCCTTCATGAGCAACGTAGCCAGAGTTGCCGAGTGTGTGCATGTGGTGCTCGAGGCCGTTCGTCTAATCGATGAGCTGATAGTATGCGATGAAGGCGACGCTGGTCGCGCAGACGCAACGCCGCGCAGCGGAGTGGGCGTGGGTGTGGTCGAGGCGCCGCGGGGTATTCTGTATCACTGCTACGAGTATGATGGCGACGGAAGGATTGTAAGGGCCGACTGCGTGATTCCCACAACGCAAAACCACGCGAACATCCAGCACGATTTGGACAATCTGGTTCCAGAGTTCGTGTCGGAAACAATGACGGACGACGACCTCGAACTGCTCTGCTCGATGTTGGTACGTGCCTACGACCCGTGCATCTCATGTTCAGTGCATTAGAGATATCGTAAGCCCGCAGGCGTGTTGCCTGACGTGTGACACAGTGCTATCTCTGAATCGCCCGTACCTTGACTCGGAGTTTGCAAATGTGTATGCACGGTTTTCCGCGGGTTTTCGCCCGCATGCTGCTGCCTTTCCTCTTCACGGTAGTCCTGTTCGCATTCTCTCATTCCTCCCTCGACGGTCAATCACGGCGTGTTGTCACCGTCGACGACTTGTTTGAGATCAAGAGCGTTGGAGACCCTCAAATCAGCCCGGACGGTGAGTGGGTCGTCTATACCGTGCGGACGACTAACCTGGAGGATGAGAGCAGCGAAACCGGCATCTGGATGATTTCTTCTGCCGGCGGAGAGGCGATCCAGATGACGGCGCAAGGGTATTCAGCCAATCGACCACGATGGAGTCCGGACGGCAAGTATCTGTCCTTTCTGGCATCGAGGGGAGAAGACCGGACACAGGTCTGGACTTTGAACAGGCTTGGCGGCGAGGCGCAACAGCTCACCGAAGTGGAACAGGGGGTCGCCAGCTACAGTTGGTCGCCGGATGGAACGAAGCTACTGCTGACTGTTCGTGATCCTGAGGAGAAAGATCACTCTGAGGACGACTCCGAGCCCCGCAAGCCGTGGGTGATCGACAGACTTCAATTCAAGCGTGACGGAGTGGGGTACCTAACGGGAAACCGTCATACTCACCTCTACATCTTTGATGTGGCTACGAAAGAAATAACCCAGATCACTTCGGGAGATTTCGACGAATCTCAAGCGGTATGGAGCCCGGACGGTGCGCGCATCGCATTCGTGAGCAACCGTACCGACAATCCTGACGGCGATTCCAACACCGATATCTGGATTGTGGCGGCGGAAAACACCGACGAAGGAAAGACTCTGCTCCAAGTAACGACCAACCCTGGTGCGGACCGCTCGCCCGCGTGGAGCCCCGATGGTGAGTCTATTGCTTACGTCACCATCACTGAACCGGATCTGATCTGGTACGCCACAAACCATTTGGCGGTTGTGCCGGTGGAGGGTGGTACGCCGCGTATTCTCACGGCATCGCTCGACCGCAATGTCAGCTCCCCGTGTTATTCCCAGAACGGGAGGTTCATCTATTTCGGATTGGAGGACAGCGGCGAGAATCACTTGGCGCGTATAGCGGTGTCAAACGACAGAGTGACTCGTCCGATTGCCGGTCCTATGAGTGCACGTAGCTTCGCCTATGGTCCCGACGGAATGATCGCGGCCCTGGTGTCGCGTACCGATCTGCCGAGAGAAGTCTTTGTGTTGGACCGCGATGAGTTGAGACAACTCAGCGCCGTCAACGCCGATTTCCTGTCGGGGGTACGACTGGCCGAGGTGAGAAACGTCCAGTTTCCCAGCGGCGATGGCACTGAGATCGAGGGGTTTATCTACCTGCCTCCAGGTTTCGATCAAGCGATGCGTTATCCCACCCTGCTGCGCATCCACGGCGGTCCCGTCTCGCAATACAGTCACAGTTTCAGCTTCCAAGCACAGCTCTTCGCGGCGAACGGATACGTTGTCGTCATGACCAACCCTCGCGGTTCTTCCGGGTACGGTCAGGAGTTTTCGCGAGCCATATGGGCGGATTGGGGCAACAAGGATTATGAAGACGTGATGGCGGGCGTCGACTACGCCATAGCCCAGGGATACGCCGATCCCGACCGACTCGGCGTAGGCGGATGGTCTTACGGTGGGATCCTGACCGATCACGTCATAACCAAGACGGATCGCTTCGAGGCAGCGATCACAGGGGCGAGCGAAGTGCTGTACGTCGCCAACTACGGACACGATCATTACCAACTGCAATGGGAGAAGGAGCTGGGGCTGCCGTGGGAGAACCGGGAGGCTTGGGAACGCATATCTCCATTCAACAGGGTAGAGGAAATCGTCACACCCACTCTGATCATGGGAGGCGAACGCGACTGGAACGTGCCAATCCAGAATTCGGAACAGCTCTATCAGGCACTGAAACGGTTGGGCCGAGAAACTCAACTAGTGGTGTATCCGGGGCAGTCACACGGTTTGCGTGTGTCCTCGTACCAAAAGGACCGACTGGAACGGTATCTGGCTTGGTATGACAAATACGTAAAGGATGTGGAGCGGCATTAAGCCAGTTTCTCTCCACTCGATCTATCAGGAGGGACCGATGGATTACACGAATGAACCGTCTCAATCCGACAATGAAGTGCCGGTTTCCGACGACCGCACGGCCGTGACTAGTGCGGGGTTCGATCCGGCCGAGATCCCAGTTTGGCCGAGAACGGCATTACAGATGACATTTGGAGGCAGACGCCCTGGTAGCTGCGCGGCGCAGCTCATAGGTTTGGAGATGGTTGGAGCGGTGCAGTGACGCAATTGCGAGCTGCGGTTCAGCATCCTTTGAGGGACTTCATTCTCACACTGTCTAGCGTGGAGAAAGATAACAAGGCATGTATCCTTCGATTCACCTTTGTCTGGCGCTCGGCTGCTTTTCGCTGGGAGTTGTTGCTTGTGTACCGGCACGCAGCGAACCGGTTGCGCCCATGCTGCGCCCCGATCCCATCGTAATCCACGAGCAAACCGATGCCGTGAATCGCCTGCGAGTGGAGTTGGACGAGCTCCTCGCCGATCCTGCGTTTGCAAACGCGCACTGGGGTGTGATGGTTCAGTCGGTCGAGACCGGAGAGGTGTTCTACCGCAGGAACGCGCGAAAACTCTTTCTGCCGGCGTCCAACGTCAAGCTCGTCACCGGGGCGGTGGCCCTAACTCGACTTGGGCCAGAATTTCGATTCAAGACGCGCATCGCCGCCTGCGGGCAGATCGATGCGGCCAGTGAGACTCTCCTCGGAGATCTGCTTGTTGTGGGTGGTGGAGACCCGGCCATATCGGGGAGATTTTTTGAGGAAGACCCAACCTGGTTGTTTCGAGCATGGGCCGACACCCTCAAAGCGAAAGGGGTTTCCAGAATAGGCGGCAACCTGGTGGGCGATGATGACCTCTTTGACGACACCCACGTCGGGCCGGGATGGGCCTGGGACAACTTGGGTGCCGCATACTCGGCGGAAACAGGGGCCCTGCTGTTGAACGAAGGAGCGGTTCGGCTGCGGATCACCCCCGGAGAGTCGGTTGGAGATCCTGCGAACCTGGTGGTTGAGCCGCCAACAGACTATCTCGAACTCCAAAACATGGCCGTAACGACGGCAGACAGCACCGGCGTCGGGGTTTGGGCAGCGCGCAAGCCGTTCTCCACCGAGGCAGAGCTCGGCGGACGGCTATGGATCGGTTCCGGCACCGTCACACGGTACGTGCCGCCCCACGATCCAACCATGTATTTCGTGACCGTCCTGCACGAAACACTCGAGGCGGAAGGCATTGAGATTACAGGAGGGCCGCTCGACCGCGACGAAGCAGTCTCCACGTGTGATTCCGAGACGGTTCTGTTCGTCCACGAGTCGCCGCCGCTCGAGGAGATCCTCGTGCCTTTCTTGAAGGAGAGTCAAAACCAGATTGGTGAGATGCTGCTGCGTTATGTCGGAGCGGCGGCTACGGACACAGGGAGTGTAAGAACCGGCCGTCGGGCGGCAGAGTCGACACTGACGGGTTGGGGTATTCCCGACGACGCTTACGTCTACTACGATGGCTCGGGCCTGTCGCGTTACAACTACCTTGCACCGGAAGCGGTCGTACGGCTGCTGCGCGTCGTGGCGCTGCTTCCCGAGTTCGATATTTTCTACAACGCCTTGCCCATCGCCGGGATTGACGGGACTCTCAGCCGGCGTATGCGCGGGACGGCTGCGGAGGGAAACGTCCGAGCCAAGACCGGTTTTATTTCCAACGCAAGGGCCCTCTCCGGATACGTCACGACCGCAGATGAGGAGGTCCTCGCCTTCAGCATTCTTACCAACAACTTCGACACTCCGGTGCGGCCGGTAGAGTACGTGCAGGATCTGCTGGTTGAGAGGCTGGTGCATTTCAAGCGGTAGCGCGGTTGACACAGTCACTATGCGCTGCACTGTAGGCAGGAGATCGGCGCCTGTCCGGTACCTGCTTACGGCGTGTTTCGTGTAGATCCGGTTCTGGCGTTGCAGGAGTAGGCATGCCGCGATTCTGACGTCGCTAGAAATCGCTCTCCCTGACTTGCTGTCTGGTCAGACCCTTCCGTAAAGCGATCACGTTGTCGATGTGCACCGATTGGTTTTCCGGCAAAGGCACGTCACCCCTTTTTCTTCCCGATTCTCACTACACTCTTGAGCTTCGACAGAATGTCGGATCCGTCCACGGCAGTGCCTTCGTCGTTGTAGTAGTCGAACCAGGGGAGGCCGGCGGCTCCTGCGTATTCGCGAGCGGTCGGTGGAACGGTCGGCGGTTTCTCGCCCGTGATTTCCCGCCACACCAGGGAGTTTGCTATGTGCACGAAGCAGCGGCTCGAGTGCCTCAATTCCCAATCATCCAGATTGTGCGGGTCATTGATTCTGCCGGTGGCCACCTTGACCGCGAAGGGATACCGCCCGCTGAGGTTCACGCCTTACCGCCCTACCGCCGCGCGATCAAGTACATGTGTTTAGCTTAGATAGGTCTGCAACTCAGGGGCTTCGTCACGCCGCATATGCGTTTCCCACCCCACAGCAATCCAAAGGAGATCGGCCAAGATGAAGCGCATGATTCCGTACGTATTCGTATTCCTGCTGGTGCCGGTATCTGTCTTTGCACAGCAGAAACGCCCGCTCGACCACGACGTGTATGATGGCTGGAAAAGCATCCAGGAACAGCGCGTATCGAATGACGGCCGTTGGGTTCTGTATGTTCTGGACCCTCAGGAGGGGGATTCTGAGCTCCATGTGCGAGATCTGCGCTCCAACGTGGATCATGTTGTTCCGCGAGGTAAGGCCGCTCGGTTTGGTCACGACAACCGTTATGTCGTGTTCGTCATCAAACCGGAGTTGGCGCTGGTACGGGAACACCAAGCCGAAAACGGGGGCGTTGAGGGAGAGCCCAAGGATTCTTTGGGATTTCTCGACCTGCGTTCGGGCGAAATAGAGAGAGTAGAGCGTGTAAAATCGTACAAACTGCCCGATGACGAGGGCGGCTGGGTTGCGTATTTGCTCGAGGAAGAGCGAGCCGAAACCGATACGACCGAGAGTGAAATTGAGGAAGTTGGCGAGCCTGGGGCCGGCCAAGGATCGGGCCGAGAAGTAAGGGCGGAAGACGATGATGAGGAGAAGGAGGCCGGCACGGTGTTGGTTTTGCGCGAACTGACTTCGGGTGTCGAGCGGCGCTACGAAAACGTGATGGAATACGAATTCGCGAAAGATGGCGGGCGCCTCGCTTACACGGCTTCCAGCAAGGACAGTACGGCTGATGGCGCCTTTTTGGTTGCGGTAGGCTCGGTCGAGCCAACTACTGTGCTTTCCGGCCCAGGGGATTATGGCTCGCCAACATTTGACGCTTCCGGAGAGCAGATTGCCTTCCTGGCGAACCTCGAAGACTACTCGGCAGACCAGCCGGCGTTCTCATTGTATCACTACAGGGTTGGTGATGAGACAGCTACAGCGGTGGCGTCGGAGGGGAGGGCCGGAATACCGGAGGATTGGTGGGTGAGTGAGAACGGGGAACTCTCTTTCTCGGAAGACGGTACACGACTCTTCTTTGGCACGGCGCCTCGACCTGAGCCCGAGCCAGAAGAAGAGCCGCCAGAGTGGGAAGAGGTGAAGGTAGATATCTGGAATTGGCGGGATCCGCTGTTGCAGCCGAACCAACTCGTTCAGTTGGAGAATGAACTGAACAGGACCTACCAGGCGGTAGTCCATCTTTCCGGCGGTCGGGTAGTTCAGTTGGCGAGAGAAGATATGCCCAACGTAGAGGTCGGATCCAACGGCGATGTGGATGTCGCACTGGCGGTGACGAACATGCCGTACCGTCAGCGAATATCGTGGGACTCACCCGCGTACTATGATGTCTATCTCGTCGATGTGAACAGCGGAAACCGCCGAATGGTGCTCGAAGAGTTGCAGGGACGTGGCGCCGACATCTCGCCGGGCGGTGACTATTTCACCTGGTGGGACGGGCACGACTTGGCCTGGTATGCAATGAGCACGGAGGGAGGTGAACCAATCAACCTCACCAGCGGTATACCGCATCCGGTGCATGACGAATCGGACGATTACCCGATGATTCCAGGATCTTATGGTTCGGCTGGCTGGACGGACCACGACGGTCTGTTCCTTCTGTACGACAAGTACGATGTCTGGGCCGTGGATCCCACTGGAACCCAGGGACCAAGAAGCGTAACTGAAGGTGCCGGCAGGCGAGACAACCTGCGGTTCCGCTACGTGAGTGTCGACCCCGATGAAGAGTTCGTCGCCGAAGACGACCCGTTACTGCTGAGTGCCTTTGACATGGATAACAAGGATGCCGGTTTCTATCGGGACCGAGTCAGTGGCGAGGGGCAACCTGAGCGGCTGATCATGGTAGCCAAGTCGTTTGGCGGTCGCTGGACCGGCCCGAGGGTCATCAAGGCCGAAGACGCGAATGTGTATATCTACACGCAGCAGAGTTTCCAGGAATTCCCCGATCTTTGGGCCAGCAATCTATCGTTTGGCAATAGGCGCAAGGTCAGTGACGCCAACCCTCAACTGGCGGAATACCTTTGGGGCACCGCAGAGCTAACGCACTGGCAGTCGACGGATGGGGAGCCGCTCACAGGTTTGTTGTACAAACCGGAGAACTTCGACCCGAATCAGAAATATCCCATGATGGTCTACTTCTATGAGACGTACTCGGATCGGCTGCACTCATTCCATTCTCCTTTCGGGGGCGGTTCCAGCATCAGTGAGAGCTTCTACGTAAGCAGAGGATACGTCGTTTTTGTACCGGACATTCACTATCGCGTTGGGTACCCGGGCGAGAGTGCCTTCGACTGCGTCGTGTCCGGAGTACAGAGTGTCGTAGCGCAAGGCTTTGTAGATAGTGACAGGATCGGCGTGCAGGGGCACAGTTGGGGAGGATATCAGATCGCCTATCTCGTCACGAAGACCGACATATTTGCCGCAGCGGAGGCTGGGGCACCAGTAGTGAACATGACGAGCGCCTACGGTGGAATTCGCTGGGCATCGGGGTTGAGCAGGATGATGCAGTACGAGCGAACACAGAGCAGAATCGGCGGCTCACTGTGGGAGGAGCTCCCGCTGTACCTGGAGAACTCTCCGCTCTTTTCGGCTGACAGAGTCAACACGCCGGTCCTCATGTTGCATAACGACGAGGACGGAGCTGTGCCATGGTATCAGGGGATTGAGTACTTTGTGGCGCTGCGTCGACTGCACAAGCCGGCCTGGTTGTTCAACTACAACGGCGAAGCTCACGGGCTTCGGAAGTACCAAAATCAGAAGGACTGGCAAGTCCGCATGCAACAGTATTTCGACCACTACCTCAAGGACTCACCCGCGCCGGTATGGCTGGTGGAGGGTGTGCCGGCGGTGAAGAAAGACAAGACTCTGGGCTTGGAGTTGGTAGGGGAAGAATCCGACTCCAGCGTTAGGAGCAGATAAGTTTAGCCGGGATTCTCGGTTGTTGCAGTCAAAGACGCCCATGAAGATGACGAAGGCCCGAGGCATCAAGCGTGCCGCGGGCCTTGATCTCATGAAACGGCTACTTGCCGGTGCGTTTCACCGCGCACTCCGCGGGTAGTCGTCGATATCCTCCAAACACCACGATATGAAGGAGCGCAGGTCGTTGTTGGAATTGGCCAGATCCGGCTTCCGCAGATACATCATGTGTCCGCTCTCGTACCATGCGAAGCGGAAACGGTGCCTGAACTCACCGCCTGGCTGAAGATGTGAGATAGTGTAGATCGCCCCATAGTAGTCGGTGGCGGCATCGTAGTATCCACCTTGGATTAGAACCTTCAGGTAGGGGTTGTCCCGCATTGCCTCCCGAAGCATCTCGCCGATGTCTGCCCCGTCGTCTCTATTCCAGGGCCGTACGTTGCCCCAGACATTGTATTCTAGGTCGGGATTGTAGCTCAGTTCCTCTCTGAGATAACGATTTACTGCGTCGCTGAAAGGACCGTTCCAGTCCGACATTGCCGGATCGTACTCGGGATGCTCGCCTGCAGCATCTTTGTCTATGCCCAGGTAGCGGCTGTCCAAGCGGCCCACGGTGAGACGTTGGTCTCGCAGTAGCTCTTTCCAGAAACGCCTTGTGCTGATGCGAACGTTCGCGGACACCACGTATTCAGGGCTGAGTCCCGTGTAGTGCGCAACTCTCGCAGCAATGTTGTCTCGCTCCGACTCCTCGAACCGGTCACCCTTCATTAGGAACCGTAGGTAATCATCCATCGCGAAGTCCTCGACTTCGTCGAGGACTTCCCGCACGGGACGAGATTGTAGATCATCCACCAGTTGTCCGTGATACCAGGCTGTTGCAGTCATCTGGGGCAGGGCAGTGGCGAACGAGACGTCGGTCCCCTGATTTACATCGAGCCCCGTCATTGAAACGAGGATGACGCCGTTCAGAAAGATCCTGTGCGCGTCGACCAAGTAGCCTGCCAGCCCCGACGCGCGGGTCGTCCCATAACTCTCGCCAATAACGAACTTGGGTGACATCCAGCGGTCTTTACGGAGGATATAGAGGCGAATGAACTCCGCGACAGATCGAATGTCTGCGAGAGTACCGTGGTACATGTGAAGGTCCTCACCCTCCAGCATGCGGCTGAACCCGGTCGGGACAGGGTCGATGTAAACGATATCCGCAACATCGAGAACTGAATGGGGGTTGTTTTCCAGAGCGCCAGGCGGACGTAGAGCAAAGCCTTCGTCGTCGTAGACAACGCGCCTGGGGCCCGTGTATCCCATGTGCATCCAGACGGAAGCCGTGCCGGGCCCGCCGTTGAACGAAAACAGAAGAGGACGTTCACTCAGATCATCGATCCCGTCCCTCGTGTAAGCGATGTAGAACATCTTTGCTACGATCTTCCCGTCTTCGCGAATAGGTAGCCAACCGGCCTCGGCGTGGTAGTTGACCGTCTCGTCGCCAATTCGCGCACTGTGCTGGGTCACGACCGGCTCGTCAGGTAGAAGCTCGGCCTCCGTGCCCGCTTCGGCTTCACTTGACTGTTCGTCGCTTCTCTCTTGTGCATGAGTCGGGAAACCGTAAGCCAGGAATACGAGGAAAAGAATGGTGGAAAGAACGCGGCTCGCCTTCATGGGCTTCCTCCAGGCATTTGTCAGAGGTAGAAGATGGACGTCGATTCGCCCGCAACGTCTCGGCGTCGAAGATTACGTCATAGGTACGAAGAGGGCAATTGTCTGGGGGGCGAGGAACGGTACGATTGAGCCTGGGTAGCTGCCACTGCGACGAGGTCGTTACCTGTCACCCCGGACGCCCGTCAGATAAGCTCGCATCGAATCCAGAGAAGCTGGGTCTTTCCAGGCCGCTATCACCTCTTCCTGCGTCTGTTGGGCGTAACGTTCCATTCGGTCCAGCGTCGGTTGCCGCAATTGACGTTTTGTGATCCTGAATCTGGCAGACGGTTCGGAACCAAGCTGACTTGCCACCTCTATCGCTCGGCTCAGCAACTCATCCGGGTCGGCGACCTCGTCGATGAGGCCACGTTCATAGGCCTCTTCGACTCCGTAGGTCTTTCCTCGGTATACGATCTCCTGAAGGTGAGCCTCTGAAGTGGCAAACCTCAATACTTCCAGCGCTACCAGCGGGAACGGAAGTCCTACGGTCAACTCGGGCACCCCTATCTTCCCGCTCCCGTTGGCCATCATTCGGTAATCGCATCCCGCTACCAATACACAGCCTCCTGCTATCGCGTGTCCATTGACTGCGGCTACGAGAGGCAAGGGAAATCGGAATTGCCGTACGATCATGTCGGTCAGTACTGGGACATATTCATCCACGTATCCAGGCCCGTCATTCAACACTCGATTGATGTCCACGCCTGCGCAGAAAATCCTACCCGAGCCGGTTAGAACAACCGCCTCGATGTTCCGGTCACCTTCGATTTCTACGAGCATGTCGCGCAAAGCCGCCGCCAGCTCTATGTCGATGGCGTGCGCCTTGCCATGATCGAGCTGCAATACTGCGGTTCCCGAGTGGTCAGTTCGTTTGATCATGTGCGGAATGTAGTGTGTCGCGGCCCAATGTGCGCCGGCCTTGACGCCATGGAGAAGAGATCCACCTTCCGCATTCATGCCCGAACTCCCCGGCATCCAGATCTACATCGACGCTCTCGAGAAACTCGTCGTCGTAGCCGAACTTCGAGCGGTGCGTTTGACGAGTCCGTTTCTGCTCCGAAGCGTGAACCGTTCGTTGTTACCGTGAAGGGGAGAGGGCGAGCCCTAACGGAGGACGAGATCGTGGCGGCGGTGCAGCATCTCGTGGGCACTGCATTTATCTTTACAATCCGCCAAAGGCTTCACAATCCCACGGGACGGTGAGAAATGATCGTATCCAGAGTCATACCCATATCATTTGCCCTTGGAGTACTGCTGCCATCGTACACTCAAACGCAGGGATATGACGCAGAGATCCGTGGCCTGATTGAGCGTCCGGAGGTCCAATCGGCCTTCACGGAAATCGAAGAACTGGACGGTTGGTCTCTTCAGACTCTCATTGAGTTGACCGAGATACCGGCACCTCCGTTCATGGAGTCGGATCGTGCTCGCCGCTACGTCGAGCTGATGCGGGAGGTCGGTGCTGATAGCGTGATAGTCGATTCGATCGGCAACGTCATCGCCTGGCGCCGGGGAACCGTAGGCGACCAAACCGTGGCGATGGCGGGGCACATGGACACTGTATTTCCCGAGGGGACAGACGTCACGGTCAGATTCAGAGGCGATACTCTCTATGCGCCGGGCATCGGCGATGACACGAGAGGGCTGGTCGTTGTCCTCACGGCGCTCCGAGCTCTGGTCGAGACCGGCCTGCGGACAGAATCTGATCTCGTCTTTATTGGGACGGTGGGAGAGGAAGGTCTGGGTGACCTGAGAGGAGTCAAGTATCTGTTCAGCGATGCCGGGCCTGGAATAGACTCCTGGATTGCGGTTGATGGGGGAGGCATTGACCGCATAGTGAACCAGGCTCTCGGGTCGCATCGCTACAAGGTGACATTCATTGGCCCCGGTGGGCATTCGTGGGGAGCCTTCGGACTCGGCAATCCGGCGCACGCTCTCGGGAGAACAATCCGGCTGTTCGACGAAGCTGCCGCGGAGTTCGTGGCTGACGGCCCGAGGACGAGCTACAACGTGGGGCGCATTGGAGGGGGTACGTCGGTCAATTCAATTCCGTACGAAGCCTGGATGGAGGTGGACATGCGGTCGGAGAGCCCCGACAGACTAAATGGAATCGACGGGATCTTCCAAGGTGCGGTCCGTCAAGCACTGCGAGAACAGAACTCGGTGCGGCTGCGTGGTGAACCGCTGACGGTGGATGTTGAGATGATCGGCGACAGACCTTCCGGAACCATTCCCGAAACCACACCGCTGTTGCAGAGGGTGGAGGCCTCGGCACGTTACTTCGGTGGAGAACCCAGTTTTGGGACCGGCTCCACAGATTCCAATATACCCATTTCGCTGGGAGTGCCGGCAATTACGATCGGGCGAGGTGGCGCAGGTTCAGGGGCACATTCGCTCAACGAATGGTGGATGAATAAGGATGGGCACGTTGCTATTCAGCATGCGTTGACAGTCATGATTGCGGAGGCAGGTCTGGCGGGAGTGCTGCCATGAACCGGCGCGTTGAATCGGCGGGGTCTCGCGAGATTCTGAAAGCGCTGCTGCGCCTCTGAGATCTGACTTGCGTCCATCATGCTGGCTCTTTGGCTAGAGAACCAGGTACCGACCGTCCGCGGCGACGTGCCGATACCGGACCCGCCTGAGGGCGAGTCGCTGGTAAGGGTGCTTCGTGCCGGTATCTGTAGCACCGATCTCGAGCTGCTGCGCGGCTATTATCCCTTTACCGGAGTGTTGGGGCATGAGTTCGTCGGGGTTGTGGAAGCCGGACCCGATAATCTCGAGGGCAGACGGGTTGTTGGTGAAATCAACGCGACGTGTGGCGAATGCTCAAACTGTGTTGCCGGGCGCTCGAATCACTGTTCCCACCGCACCGTATTGGGTATCGCGGGCAGAAACGGGGCATTCGCCGAGTACCTCACGCTCCCCACTAGCAATCTCCACGTGGTGCCGGACAATGTGACGACTGAGGCCGCGACTTTCACCGAACCCTTGGCAGCCGCGCTGCGCATAGGAGAGCAGATCGGCTTTTCGACCAACACGCGCGTGCTAGTGGTGGGTGATGGGCGCCTGGGGCAGCTGGTGGCACAGACGTTGAGCCTGACGGGGTGCGAGTTGCTTGTGCTCGGGAACCATCCCGAAAAACTCGCCATCCTCTCGAACCGAGGAATCGAAACGCAACTCTCGAAACACGCAGATCTTGAGGAGTTCGATATCGCGGTTGAGTGCACCGGGAACGCCAGCGGTTTCGCGATAGCACGAGCCGCATTGCGTCCCCAGGGAAGATTGGTGATGAAGAGCACCTATGTTGGTGACTTGGCCATCGATGCCGCTGCCGTAGTGGTGAACGAGCTTCATCTTATTGGCTCGCGCTGCGGACCTTTCGCGCCTGCGCTCGAGCTGCTGGCCGATGGAGCGGTCGACGTGGAGCCGTTGGTTTGCGCTCGATACCCGCTGACTGAAGGCGTGGCCGCTCTCGAACACGCTCAACGCCCGTCCGTGCTGAAGGTGCTGTTGGAAGTAGATGACACTCCATACATATCACGCTAGGGAGCTAGTTGGGCATTCGCGCGGGGGCAACCAAACGTACGCGGGCACTCGGTCGTTCAGTCGCAATTGCTACTCGTGGCAGCCGTTCTAGATTTCACTTTGTGCCTTTTCGCAGCATCCCACTACTCGTCTGTGCGTTACTAATCACTGTACTCGAGAGCACAGCGATTCGCGCGCAGCGCGAGCCAGTTCTGAAGCGCGAATCGCATATTGAGGTAGTCTCGGACCGATTGCCTGGAGGGATCGGGATCGGTTGGCTGGTTGAACTCACCGCAGATTCCCTGACCTTCATCGACACTACCGCCGAAAGGACACTCGCCCTCGCAGACATTGGGCAGCTTCGTGTGAACGTTGGCCGAGACCGGGCCGCAATGAATATCGCCACCATGGCTGGCGCCGTATTCGGCGCCTTCGTCGAAGACGTGATCAGTCCCGAGAGCCGCGAGTGTCGCTACGAGCTAGAAGGGTCCGACGAATGCGGCCACGAGGTCCCGCCGAAGTTGGTGGCGGCGCTTTTCGGTGCCGGCGGATTCAGGATGCTGGCCAGGTATACTCTCGAGGACCGCTGGGTAAACGTGAACCTCCAGCGGTTGCTGGACGGGGGGACTGACTAGGTTCTGCAAGGCGGTGTGTCGCAGGGTTCATTCGCTCCGCAGCACGTGCCCTCACCGGCATTCATGCGGCATTAACGGTACTCGCCAGAGCACGAATGAATGAGTTTTAGTGAGGGTTGAGATTGCGCGGTTTCGTTCCAGAGATCTTTGTGAAGGCATGACCGAGAACACCACATTCCGGGTCCGACGAAAGATGCGAGAAGGGCGGCAGGAGAGAGTCCAACCGCCCTTACGCAATCTCCAGCCAACGTGCTTCTAGTGCCCGTTACCCATCGCTTTCTCACAGGCTTCTATCCCTGCCTTGAAAGCCTTCATATTCAACTCGAGAAGAGCGGGTTTCGCCTTTACCGCATCCTGAATGGCGGCAGTGAAACTCTCCTCGGGGAAGATCTTGGTTGCTGCCTGAAGCGCACCCAGGGCTACCATGTTCTTGACCATCTTATTCCCCAGGCCGTTGGCGATGGTGGTGTACGGTACGCCTATCATGGTGATGCTGTCGTCGAGTTCCGGCAGTTCGGCGATGACGGCATCGTCATAGATGATTGTGCCGCCGTTCTGAACTGTCGGTCCGAACTTGAGCAGACTCTCCTGATTAAATACGACCAACACATGAGGCTCTGCGCACGCTGGCGACAATACTTCGTCAGCGGCTATGTGCACGTCAGCGTATGATGTGCCTCCTCGGGATTCCGGACCATAGCAGGGTATGTTCGTGGAATCGAATCCTTCGTTTATGGCCGTGTGGGTGGTGAGAATAGCCACAGTCTGCGCCCCGTCACCACCCGAACCCGCGAACTTGACCCCTACGTCGTGTGCGTTTATATGCGATGGGAAGCTACCACCGAAGCGTTCTTTCGGCTCCGCTGCAACTCCGATCGCCGAAGCTATCTCCTCCGGCTCGTGAGAGGGCTCTCCCAGGTTGAACCATGGCTCCACGTCGATATCCTTCTTCACACCGAGCGGGAAGATTGGCACCATGTTCTTCTTGACCCATTCCTGTGCTTCAATTGGCGTGACCTTCAGGTGCAGAGCGCATTCGGAGAGAATCTCTACGAATCCGAGACCCTTGTTGTCCGCCTGCACCTTGAGAGCCTTGCGAATTGCCTTTTTTGCACGGACCCTCTGTTTGCTATCGAAGAGAGCTACGCGCTCCACGTAGACCGGTCCGTCGAGTTGCGCAACCGTCTCCGCTACCTTAAACGGTTCTCCAAGCAGCCGCGTCCGGCCCGTAGGTGTCGTCGCCGTGGGTTGCCCCGTCAATGTGGTCGGCGCCATCTGACCGCCCGTCATGCCGTAAATGGCGTTATTGACGAACACAAACGTCATCGGCAGTCCGGTCTGGGTGGCCTGCATCAACTCGGCGAGACCGATGGATGCGAGATCTCCATCTCCCTGATAGGATATCACTATGGAATCGGGGTTGGCCGTCTTGTGGCCGATGCCGACTGCCGGGGCCCTGCCGTGAGCCGCCTGCGTGTTTCCCACGTCCATGTACTGATACAGCATTACCGCACAGCCCACGGGAGAGATGGCGATGGTTCGGTCCTGAAGCCCCAGCTCCGTAATTGATTCCGCCAGGTATTTGTGTATCAGACCGTGACCGCACCCCGGGCAGTAATGAGTGCTTTGTCCTTTCAGGCCTTCACCGCCGTCGCGCCGTTCGAATCTGCCATAGAATGCGTTACTCACTTGATCCCTCCGCTATAGCGGTCACTTTCTCCACGATTTCCTGCTGCTGTGGAAGAACCCCGCCGTAGTGTTGTACTCTCTCGATTGGGGGGGGGGCGTGTACGCCTGCATGACTCAAAGCGAGTCTCATTTCGTCCTCGAGTTGCCCGCTGCCTGCTTCCACGACGATCAATCCACGTACCCCGTCGAGAAGGGGAAGTAGGTGTTTGATTGGGAAGGGCCAGAGACTGATTGGACGGAACAAGCCGGCCTTGATTCCTTGATTCCGCAGTGCCTGGACTGCTCCTTTGGCCATCCTCGAAGGCGTATTGCATGCCACAACCATCCACTCCGCGCCGTCACCACAGAAGGCTTCGGCGCGTTGTTCGTTTTCGGTCATCCTATCGTACTTCTCGTTGAGCATGACGTTACGGTCTTGGAGGATCGCTTCCTGCAGGTAGAACGACGATATGAGGTTGCCGCGATGCTCGGCGTCGCCGTTCACGGCCCATTCGGGAATGCCACGTTTGACCATCTCCTTTGGCAACGTGACTCGACTCGTCATTTGACCGAGATATCCGTCACCCGCCAGTATCACGGGGTTCCTGTATTTGAAGGTCAGATCGAATGCCTCCATGGTCAGGTCGAGCATTTCCTGCGGGGTGGAGGGCGCCAGCACCAATGCATGCGTGTTTCCGTGCCCAAGCCCACGGCAGACCAGTTTGATGTCTCCCTGCTCGGGCGCGATATTGCCCAATCCGGGTCCGCCGCGCATCACGTTGATAAACACTCCCGGTACCTCGGCGCCTATCATGTACGATATGCCTTCCAACATGAGGCTGAATCCGGGTGACGAGGTGAAGGTCATGCAGGCTACTCCGGCACCGCCACATCCGTACATCATGTTTACCGTGGCAGTTTCACTCACTGCTTGGAAGAAAACCCCCCGCACCTCCGGTAGCAGTCGGGCCATCAACTCGGCACCCTCCGTGGAGGGAGTGATCGGATAACCGAACACATGCCTGCAACCGGCGATGATCGCGCCCACTGCCGCGGCATGGTTGCCTTTCAGAACCATCGGCTCGAGATCCGGCATCGGGATGCGTGTGTCGGGAACCGCGACCGGTGCCGGCAATGGTGTTATCCGCGTTCCCGCCAGTTCCGCGGGATTCTCGGGGGCTTCGGCATCGGGCTCCAAGGGCAGTAACGCGTACGGTTCCGGACAGGCGCTGAAGCAGAGCCCGCAGCCGTTGCAGGTCTCCAGGTCGATTACCACCGGCGTGAAGCCGGTAGCAGGCTCTATCTCCGTTCCCTCGGCTATGCAGTTCTTCGGGCAACAATCGATGCAACGAGAGCATGCCTTGCAGAATTGCCGATATAGGACCGGTTTGGCTCTGATCTTCTTCTTGGCATCCACAGTTGTCATAGTGTCAGTTGTCCATTCTTCTTTATTGGTACGTGCTTCAATTATGAGATCTCTGTTCGTCACGGCACACTCAAAGAATATAACTTGTGAATCACTCTGAGAACCTGTGCAACAACTGCTTTGTAAGCAACTTCGACATCGGTTCAGCCGCAATCGGCCGATCTGCTGACCGAAACAGTGCATCACTGACCTTAGACGGCCGGACTATGTATCTTTAGCGCTTACTTTCCGCGTTGAGCAGGTTGGAAGGCCTGTAACTGCGGCCTGGTCAGTCATTTCCGAGGAGACGCAAATGGTAGGTATAGTTGGGTACGGAGCATTCGTTCCCCGGAACAGGATCACTGCGGATTCAATTGCTCACCAATGGGGCAAGGATCCCGAGGGTATCAAGAATGGACTCCTTCTTCAAGAAAAGTCGGTTCCCGGTATCGACGAGGACACGGTAACCATCTCCGTGGCGGCGGCGAGGTCGGCCCTGGCTCGCGCGGGGATCGATCCCAGCCGCGTGGGAGCGCTCTATATAGGATCGGAGTCGCACCCTTACGCCGTCAAGCCGAGTGGTACGATAGTCGTTGACGCACTGGGAATAGCACCGGAAGTGCACGTTGCCGATTTCGAGTTCGCATGTAAGGCCGGGACCGAATCGATGTTCGTGGCTTTGAGCCTCGTTGACTCCGGTCGAGTTGAGTACGCAATCGGAATCGGTGCCGACACTTCGCAGGGGGCCCCGAACGACGCACTCGAGTTTTCCGCGTCAGCAGGAGGTGCCGCCTTTATCTTCGGCAAGGAAGACATCTTGGTGGAAGTGATCGACACGTACAGCTACACCACTGATACACCGGACTTCTGGAGGCGAGAGGGTGAGTTTTATCCTCGTCACGGGGGAAGGTTTACCGGGGAACCTGCATACTTCAAGCATGTAAAAGGTGCGACGACGGCAATATTGGAGAGGACCGGGCACAAACCCGCAGATTTTCGCCACGCCGTTTTCCACATGCCCAACGGAAAATTCGCACAGACCGTGGGCAAACAGTTGGGCTTCACTAAGGAACAGATTGAGGTGGGTTGGGTGGTCCCCACTATGGGTAACACCTATTCCGGTTCTTCGCCGACGGGCCTTGCTGCCATTCTTGACATAGCCGAACCGGACGACCTGATCCTGATCACGTCCTTTGGCTCCGGCGCAGGCAGCGATTCGTTCATCCTCCGGGCAACGGACCTTTTGCCCGAGCGGGTTGGGCTGGCGCCTACGGTGCGCTCGATGCTGGACAATCCACGGCGTTACCTGGACTACGGCGAGTACGCCAAGTTTAGAGAAAAGATCATCCTGAACGATTGATGAAGAGGCCCCAAGAGGAGGCAGAATATGCGTGAGGTGGCTATCGTTGCGGCGGGCATGACCCGCTTCGGCGAACTCTGGGATCTCAGTCTGCGAGATATCATCGTCGAGGCGGCAGCGGAAGCCCTCGACGCTGCGAGAGTCGACAGGCTGGATTCCATCTATGTTGGCAATATGTCGGCTGGGCAGTTTGTGGTGCAGGAGCACATTGGGCCGTTAACGGCCGATTATCTCGGGATGGCGGGCGTTGCCGCAACCCGAATCGAATCTGCTTGTGCATCTGGCGGCGTCGCGCTCAGAACGGCCTTTATGGAGGTTGCCTGCGGCATGAGCGATCTGGTTCTCGCCATGGGAGTCGAGAAGATGAACGATGGCGCGGACGTAACCAATGTGCTCGCGACTGCCGCTGATCAGGAAACCGAAGTTTACCACGGCGTGACCTTTCCGGGCTTGTATGCGATGATAGCAACGGAGCGCATGGAACGGTTCGGTACGACTGAAGAGGATATGTCATGGGTTTCAGCCAAGAGTCACCGCCACGGGGCGATGAATCCCAAGGCACAGTTTGGTCGCGAAGTGTCCGTCGACCAGGTTATGACCTCGACCATGGTTGCTGAACCGCTCCGGATGTTGCATTGCTCCCCCGTCACGGACGGTGCCGCCGCGGTTCTGGTATGTCCGCTCGATCAGGCTGAGAAGTACACTGACAAGCCGGTCAAGATCATCGGAAGCGGCCTGGCGACCTCTTCCTTGGCGTTGGATGACCGCAAAGATATCGCGGTCCTCGATTCCGTTGAGCTGTCGGGGAAAAGAGCGTACGAGATGGCCGGCGTCACTCCTAAGGACATCCAGGTCGCGGAAGTCCACGACTGTTTTGCCATTGCAGAGATCTGTTGCATCGAAGCCTTGGGATTGGTAGAGAAGGAGGAGGCCAACAAGGCGGCCAGCTCGGGTGTTACCGCGCTGGGCGGCCGGATTCCGGTCAACACCAGTGGCGGCCTCAAATCGAAGGGCCACCCCGTGGGCGCCACCGGCGTTGCTCAGGCCATCGAGATCTTCGAGCAATTGAGAGGCGAAGCCGGTGACCGCCAGGTGAAGGACGCGCGAATCGGATTGACGCAGAACATGGGTGGATCAGGAGCGAGTTCAGTGGTCCACGTTTTCGAGGGGATTTGACCATGCCGAGTCCTAGGTACTGGAGAGAAAAGCCGAGCCGGTTCCGGTTTGAGGCAGGCCGGTGCAAAGGCTGCGGCAAGGTAGTGTTTCCGAAGCGGAAAATATGCCCTGCTTGCCGAGGGCGGGATTTCGAGGAACTCAACCTCGAACGAAAGGGCAAAGTTGTCACCAAGACCGTCATTCATGTGCCTCCCGACGAATTCATGATGGAGGCTCCTTACGTGATGGCTGTGATCGAGTCTCCGGAGGGTGCGCGCTATACTGCGCAAATTGCCGATTGCGATCCGTCAGAGGTTCGCCCGGGGATGGAGGTCGACCTCGAGTTCCGGTTGATCAGAAAAGAAGGCCATTCCGGGATTCTCTGCTACGGCCACAAAGGAGTGCCGGTCGGTTAGCAGGCGGTCGACGCCCGCAACGAGGGCGGCAAACAAAATTCGGCGTACGGTATGAGGCCCTCACACGATGAAGCGGCAATAGGGCTGCCGCCACCGGTTCACGATGGATCGGTGGCGGTGGAAGCGGCGATCTCCCGTCGCAGGTCGGTTCGTAGATTCTCGCCAGACGCGCTCGAACTGGCCGAACTGTCCCAGTTGTTGTGGGCCGCACAAGGGGTAACTCATTTCGAGGGGTATCGCGCCGCACCTTCTGCCGGCGCAATTTACCCTTTAGAGGTGTACGTGCTCGTTGGAAGGGTCGGTGATCTCGCTGACGGAGCGTACCGATATGTTCCCCGCGCTCATCAACTGAACGAGGTTTTGCTCGGCGACGGCTGGCCCCTGCTGTGGTCGACCGTTCTAGCGAACCGTCAGGTCAAGGAATCTGCAGCAGTTCTGGCGATCACGTCGAGCTTGGACCGCCTGGAGGCCAAGTACGGGGAGAGAGCGGAGCGATACGCACTCGTCGAAGTCGGCCACGTAGTGCAGAATGTGTATCTGCAGGCTGTGGCCATGGATCTCGCAACCGTAGTCGTGGGATCGTTCAATGATGCAGATGTGAGTTCCATCTTTGGATGTTCCGGCACCGAACGACCCATAGTGATGATGCCGGTGGGCAGACCGCTGTGACTGTGTGAGTCCGGCGGGAGTAGCGTCTTCTGAGGAGGCTGAGAAGTTGGCGATGAGCAAAGGTCGAATTGGAATATTGACTGGCGGAGGGGATGTCCCAGGCCTCAATCCCGCCATACGCGCGGTGACTGTGAGGGCGCGCAGGGAAGGCTACGACGTGCTCGGCATCCGCCGCGGCTGGGGTGGTCTGGTGGACATGGTGCCCGATCGCGGAGCTGACAACAGCGACCATGTGCAGGTGTTGAACGAGGCAGTGGTGAATAGGGCGGGCAGATATGGAGGAACTTTCCTTCACACTTCACGCACGCGCCCAAGTCACCTCCCTCGCACCGCCGTACCGCTGCATCTGGCGGACACGTATACCGACGACACCAATGACGTCACTCAGCAGATACTCGAGAACCTGGAGTTCCTCGGAATCGACATTCTGATTCCAATAGGAGGCGACGACACGCTCAGCTACGCTGAACGACTGCACGAGAAAGGTGTGAAGGTCGTCGCCATTCCCAAGACGATGGACAATGACGTGCCCGGAACCGATTACTGCATCGGTTTCAGCACATGCGTCACTCGGATCATGCACCTCGCCCATTCATTGCGCACAACTGCAGCATCGCACGAGCGTATTCTCGTTATCGAGGTGTTTGGCCGGTATGCGGGGTTCACGGCACTGCTTCCGACGATGGCCGGCGCGGCCGACAGGTGCGTGATCCCGGAACACCCCTTCGATATTGAGAAACTCACTGAGTTGCTGTGCCAAGACCGTTCTGAGCACCCGAATAAATATGCGGTTGTGCTGGTGTCTGAAGGTGCAACGATGGTGGATGAGGAGATGATTTTCGAGGGTGAGGAGGTGGACCAATACGGCCATCGCAAGTTGGGCGGTATTGGGGACCGCGTTGTGGCCATGCTCAAGGAACTGTCACCGAAGTACAACCAAGGTCGGCAGATCCACATGGTGAATCAACGGCTCGGATACCTGGTCAGGGGTGGCGATCCAGACGCACTCGACTCGATCGTGCCTACCGCATTCGGAACGCTGGCAGTCGATTTGGCGCTTGCAGGTGAATCGGGATTGCTCGTATGCGTTCGAAACGGCGTGTATGACCAGGTACCCATCGATGTAGTAACTAGCACAAAGAAAGTGGTTGAACTAGAGCGGTACTATGATGTTGATCGTTTGCGACCCAAATACGAGGCATTGGGTGGCCAACCGCTCCTGATCATGACGAGCGAGTCATGTTCAGCACTGACAACAGAGGGAGCACCGTAGCATGAAACAACGCGTTCTCATTCTCGGCGCAGCAGGGCGCGACTTCCACAATTTCAACGTCTATTTCCGAGACAAATCTGATTACGAAGTTGTTGCATTCACAGCCACACAGATCCCCAATATCGACGATCGGCGGTATCCTGCGGAGCTGGCAGGCGACCTGTATCCAAAGGGCATTCCGATCGAATCTGAAGGTGAATTGACTCGCTTGATCGGAGATCTCGATGTCGACGTCGCCGTCTTCAGCTACAGCGACGTTCCACACGAAACCGTAATGAATCTAGGCTCGCAGGTGTCAGCGGCAGGTGCAGATTTTCTCTTGCTTGGGGCATCCCGCACCATGGTGAAGTCGACCGTACCGGTCGTTGCAGTGTGCGCGGTGAGAACGGGTTGCGGTAAGAGCCAAACCAGCCGCCGGGTGGCTGCTGTGTTGCGTTCCATGGGAAAGAAAGTCGTGCTTATCCGTCATCCTATGCCGTACGGAGATCTCGTCAAGCAGGCCGTGCAGCGTTTCGAGAAATACGAGGACCTCGAGAAACACGACGTCACGATCGAGGAACGAGAAGAGTACGAGCCGCATATCGCGGCAGGCTGCGTAGTCTACGCAGGTGTCGATTACGAGAGAATACTCCGCGAAGCCGAGAAGGAAGCGGACGTTGTTATCTGGGACGGCGGCAACAACGATACATCCTTCTACGCGCCGGACCTTCTGGTGACGGTTGTCGATCCGCACCGGCCCGATCATGCGGTGCGCTATCACCCCGGTGAGACCAACGTTCGGATGGCGGATGTTCTGGTGCTCAACAAGATCGACACGGCTGACCTCGAGAACATCGAAACCGCTCGCAGAATCGCTCGGGAATTGAATCCCGATGCAACCTTCGTCGAAGCGGCCAGCCCGCTCTTCGTTGAAGATGGGGCTCAGATTCAAGGCAGGCGAGTGCTCGTCATCGAGGACGGCCCTACGCTGACACACGGTGAGATGGCGTACGGCGCAGGTTGGGTGGCGGCGCGGAAGTACGGTGCCGCCGAGATCATCGATCCCCGGCCGTATGCAGTTGGGTCGATCAAAGACACGTTCCAGAAGTATCCTACCACCGGCGCGGTGCTGCCTGCGATGGGCTACGGTGAAGAGCAGACCAAGGAACTCGCGGACACGATTGCCAACACGCCGGCGGACCTCGTGCTGATAGGTACTCCAATCGATCTGCGGAGACTCATCGACATCAAACAACCGGCACTACGCGTGCGTTATGAGCTGCAAGAGATTGGTGAGCCAACGTTGGAGACCATCTTGAATGAGAAGTTCGGATAGAGAACTTCCAACATCCAGTATCGAACATCCAACTTCCAGCGAAGATCGCTGGAAGTTGGATGTTCTCTTATCGACGTAGCCCTACCACCCTACCGCCCTACCATCCTACCGCCTCAAATAAGCACGTAGGTCCCCGATGTCGTATCGTCCGTTGTTGTTGCCGATGGCGTCCAGATACTCCTCCTCTGCGCCGGTTAGTGGTGTGTCACTGCTACCGAGGAAAGCCTGAGTGAGACTGGAAGCGGCCAATACTGCCGAGGACACGGTCATGTACGCTTCGCCACCGTTCACCCGAATCTCATGGATGGTCACGGGCGACGTCGCACCCGAATTGAGACGACTCGACGGGATCGTGGAGTTGGACAACGAGCCCGGCCCTAGCGCACCCCAGGCATCCCCTGCCTCCCCCCGATTTCCGCCTTCTTGAAAGCTTCGCTGCAACGAATTGTTGCCGTCCGCCTCGAGAAGCGCCACTTTGTACCACTGCGGGTCGTTCCACAGAAGTTGGTTGTGAGCGACCGTTGGGTCGACGTGATAGACGAGTACTCCGGAGGAAGGCAGGGCCAAGTCGAACCCCTGCTTTGCCCTGTACTCCAGGAGGAGGTACTCGTTAGTATCTGGCGACTCGCCGCTTTCCAACGGGATCTTGAGCACACGCTCGCTGGATATAACGGGTGCAAGGGTGAACTCTTGCAGGAGTACCGTCCCCACCTCTTCTATCTCTGAGAGCCAGCCAAGCTGTTCCTTTTCCCAGGCACCCATGTGCGTGGGACGTACCCACGCAACTCTGTCATCCGATCCGCATCCCCACGCGCCGGCCGCCATTAGAGACCAGCAGCCAACCACCCAGTGGCGATGCTCCGGCTCGACTCCACGCGACCTGTCGTAGAGGTCAGGAAGACCCAGCACATGTCCAAGCTCATGCGCAACCGTGGTGGCCTTTTGGGCTTCGACTCCTCCACAATCCGTGGCGCCCTGGATTATGTAGTCGCTTATCAAGATTGGTTCACCGCTGGGCTGGCTGTCGTTGGTCGCGTACGGGGCATGGTCTTCGGTCCATCCTTCAATCCGCGACCTATGGGGCCAGATAGAAGGTCCTCCACACGAAGCCGCGATTTCCAGGAACTGAAAGGCCACAGCATCGACCCGGCCGTCGTCATCACCGCTGTTCGGGATCCCGTCTGCGCCGTCGTTGTCGAACAGGCCGAAATCAATGATTGTGTCTGCTACTGCCAGAGCTTCGAGCAGATACTCCCCCGTCTTCGCGCTACCGCCCAGGCCGTATGACTCGGCAACCACCTCCTGCATGGTCAAACTCGTACGAACCCACGGGACTACTTGGCCCCTAACGCTCATGCGTCCCCCGGAGACCTCCTCGTAGAATTCGCTGAGCGTGCCGTAATCGCTGGGGCCGTCGAAGAGTGCCTTCTGCACCTGGTCTGCAGAGATGTGCGGCTCCTCGGAATCTGAAAACAGTGCCAATATCACCACGAGTGGCAGCGTGTCCGAGACCGCCTCGCCCATCGCTCTGGCTCGCTCGGAGCGTTGAATCCAACCGTGTTTCAGTTCGAAGATGTCCGGCTGTTTCTGGATGCGCTGGTAGTACGCCTGGGGAAGTGTCCTCCCGGCTGTACGAGAGAGGGCCTGGCAACTCGCGTCCCGGGAAGCGGGCAGTGAAGCGCCGATTACCAAGAACACGCTCACCAACACCTGCCGATGTCTCATCTGTGCCTCCGGTGGGCGTCGAGATCGCTGTCCGCAACCCGCATCCACTCGATTTCATAATCTTCCACCGACGATACGAGTTCGTTATTGCCGTCGGCGACCTGAATGACCGTTCCGGAAGGAAGGTCCGCCACATCCTTGACGCGGAGGAAGAATATTATTGGGCCGGGGCCGTCGAGAACCACCACTACCCGCGTTGTGGTTCCGTCGCTACGGTGGAATACCTGTCCCTGGTCACATTTTATGTACTCTGGTGAAGTCAGTCCGGTGAGTTCCAATACCGCAGCAGCCCCGTCAGGCGTGCCTCTTGAAGATGTGACGGTAGCGTGCAACTCTCCTGGACCGCTCGGGCCCGAGAGGCCCAGGAAATCGCACGCGGCGAACGCGATGGAGAGGGCCAGTGCTACTGCCGCGCTGGCGGTTATCCGTGCATTTCTATTCACGGCAATATCCCCAATTGGAGTTTCTCATCGTTGAATGTATGAGGGATCGTTCTTCTGACACACATATGTCTCGAGGCTCGGCGGGAAAGGGAATGCTCCGTGGAGGGGGTAGGCGTGTTCTGCTCATTCCCTCCACGGACTGAATAGAGGCTACTCGGTGCCTTCGTGCACCACTCTGCCCCCGACAATGGTATAGAGCACGTTCGCACCCAGGAGACTGGACGGATCACTGTTTCCTGCTTCAATGAGATCGGTATCAAAGACCGCGATGTCCGCGAGCATTCCCTCACTGATGGTTCCCTTGCTGCCTTCTTCGAAAGTTGCCCAAGCCGGCGCCTTGGTGTAGGCCTCGATCGCCTCTTCAATGGAGAGTCGCTGTTCGGGGAACCAACCTTCGGCGGGCTCACCCTCGAGCGTTTGCCTGGTGACGGCGGCGTAGAGGCCGTACACGGGACTCAAGTAATAGCGTGCTGCGTTCGTGCCGGGGCTGTCGCTCCCGAAGATCAGCACTGCGCCTGCATCCTTGAGATCGCGGAATGCATACGCCGACTGCGAGCGGTCGTGTCCAATCCTCTCTTCCATCCACCGCATGTCGTCAGTCACGTGGTAAGGGTTGATTTCGGCAACCAAGTTGAGTTCCCCGAAGCGCGGCATGTCGGAGGGGTGCACAACCTGCGCGTGTATCACTCGCCACCGGTGATCCGAGTCGACCATGTCATGCTCATGTAAAACCTTGTCGTATACGTCGAGCAAAATGCGATTGCCCAACGTGCCTATGGCATGCACGTGAGGCGGCACTCTCGTGGGTACGGCGGCTTCCAACAGTCGCTCGAACGCTCCCGGCGGGAAGTCTGTGTAGTGGTCGTCTACATCCATAGACAACGCGGCGCCACGGCGTCCTTCCGGCTTCATTATCTCACGCACCAGCCCCTTGTTGTTGGGCTGGTGGTCGTATGGTTCGAAGAACATCGCTCCGCTGCTTCCCATGATGCCGTCTACCCATGCCTTGAGGCCAATAAACTTGATCCAATCGTCCCCAATGCCTTCGGATATGCCGAGCCCCGCTATGTGGTCCACCTGGTCGAGCATGGGGCGGAGCTGGATGCGGCAGGTGAGGTCCCCGCGGCGCTGAACCTCTCGATAGACCATTACCTGCGGTGCTCTCGTCAGGTCCTGAATAGTGGTCACACCGACTTCGCGCGCTCTTTCCAGCACCGCCATGAAGTTTGCCAGCCTGGTGTCGAACGGCAGCGGCGGTATCACGCGACGCACGAGATCCACGGCGGAGCCGGTCAGGATGCCTGTCGGACGGCCAGACGAGTCTTTCTCTATCGTGCCGCCTCGAGGGGAGCGAGTTCTCTCATCGATACCGGCCAGCTCCAGCGCGCGGCTGTTGGCGAGGTAGACCTCCCTGTCATGTCTGTTGACGAGCACGGGATGGTTGGGTGTGGCATCGTCGATCATGTCGCGATGAGGTTTGAATCGCTCCCGCTGAGCTTCTCCTTCCTGCGCTCCGGCGGATCCCATGGCCCACAGCTCGTAGGCTCCCCAGTCCCCGCGCGTTATCCAACTGCCGTCAGGAAGCCGGCTGGCGGCAGCCGCTATTCGTTCGGCAAAGGCGTCGGCTTCATGGACGTCGAGGAGATTCGCCCCTGTCAACAACGCACCAGTGGCGTCGATGTGCACGTGAGCGTCGTTGAACCCGGGAAGCGCAAATGCGCCCTCCAGGTCAATCCTGCGGGTGTTCGATCCAGCGAAGCGTCCGGCCTCTCCATTGCTTCCGACGGCAATGATCTCGTCGCCCTTAATAGCTATGGCTTCGGCCCAGGGTTGCTGCTGGTCCAGAGTGTAGACTCGCCCGTTGACGAGCACCAGGTCCGCGGCACCAGGACCGGAACACGCTGTCGCTCCAAGGAAAACAGCCATCAAAAAGAACTGCTTCATTGCGAAACCTCCAAGACGGGAATTTGGGTGAAAGATATTGGTGCGACCTGTGAGCGGCTAGGAGGTTGTGCGGGGAACGCGGAGTCGGGCGCAGGGAGCAGGGACGATAGAGTAGTAGGTAACGAACGGAGAGCAGCGAGAGCAATGAAGCCTTCGCTGCTTTCTGCCCGAACCGAAGCCGGTTCTACCCGATTGTCCCCGCTTCCCGCTCCCTGTTATCGCTCTCTATGTCCGATCGGGCTTCCCTGTGGCGCGTCAGGTGCCTCACTGCGCTCCAACAGGCCTTCGGGCCGCTCCTGCCACCGCCTGATGTCTTCCAGAGCCAGCTGCTGGTGTGGATCTCTCTCTTGCGCCTCGAGCCACGCTGCCAGATCCGATACTGCTGCATCCAGTATTGCTCTCACCTGAGGGGTGTTGCGTGCGCTGCCTGCCTGCTCGATGATCTTGTCAAGCGCGACACGCTGAATCGTACGCTGCACCGAGGCATGGTAGGAGTTCGACGGGGGTTCGCTTCGCCACGTGGCGTCCAATACTCGATCCACCACCAATTCCAAAGACGGATTTTCCGTATCCCGACTGTGGTACTCTACGAGCCTGGCCATTCTCGCCCGCATGAATATCAATCCAAGGCTCAGTTCGGCTGCACTCGCCGCAGCGCCTAGCGGATCGAACGTAACTCCGGTGCGTTTTTCGAAGGTCTCTCCTGACGCCATACCAAAGGCCCGCGGGGGGATCATCCGGATTATCCGTTCCGGGATCGCCAAGGCCTCCGGAGTAACCGTCTCGAGGACTGCATCGAGGGCGTCGAGTTGCCGTTCCGGCGGGACGATCGTGATCGGCGTGCGGCCATCACCGCGCAAAGCGTAGACGTAGTATGCGCCTCCGATGCTCTTGGCGGCCGACTCGACCTGGTAGCGATGGTGCAGGTAGAGCGGCACGAGCACCTCTTCGAGCGCGGCCATCGGATCGCCCTCTCTTATGACATTCTCGGAGAAATCCTCGAGACCTATACGCCGTACCTCCATCTCATGCCTCAACCACTGTATGGGATCTTCCCCGTTGTCCCACTGAGAGGTGAGTGGGTGAGCACCGTCCGGCGCGGCATCTCGATCTGCCACGAACAGCATACCTCTGCTCTGAGCTTCCTGGATGATCTCTTCCAAAGCGGCTTCCTCGTCTGTTCCCGGCGGGAAGTCTCTGTAGGCCCAGTTGACCACGAACTTGTCGAATTCGCCGATCCCGACGTCGTAGGCGTCGGATAGATCGAGTTCTCCATCGCCGGTTATGCGCACCAGCGGTGCAGGGTAGTCCATGACGCTCGCTCGACCCATGAAGGTGCTCGCGGCGTAATTGTGTGCGTAGCCCAAAGTATGCCCTATCTCGTGTGCGGATAGCTGTCTCACACGCGCCAGAGCCATTTCTACCGCGTCACTGTTTTCGGACACCTGGGCCAAGTAGTCGAAGCTGGGTGCGGTATCGAACTCTCCGGGATTGTCGCCGGAGCCAAACGGCGGCACCATTCCGGCAGCCAGCAAGAAATCCTGACGCAGCCGCAGGCTGCCGAGGTTCACGTTCCCTTTGATGATTTCGCCAGTGCGAGGGTCGGTGACACTCGCACCATATGACCATCCCCTGGTGGAACGGTGAGTCCAGTGGATCATGTTGTACCGTAGGTCCTGCGGGTCCGCTCCATCGGGTAGCACCTCAACTCTGAACCCATCGATGAAACCGGCTGCCTCGAAAGCCTCGTTCCACCAGTTTCCGCCCTCTATCAGCGCTGACCGGATCGGTTCCGGAGTACCTGGGTCGACATAGTATACGATTGGTTCTACCGGGCGTGACATCTCCGCGTTGGGGTTCCGCTTCTTTATCCGGTGCCGTCTGATCCACTGGACTGCCAGAGGCTCGTCGATTGCGGTCGCGTAGTCATTGAATGTGATGTTACCGGAACTCACACGGGAGTCGGCTTTGCGCGGCGTATAGTCATCATCGGGTAACTGCACCAGCGAATGGTGGACGCGCAGAGTCACGGCGTCGCCGCTGGCCGCGGCGCTTCTAACGAGCGGCCCGGGGGAGTCACTCGTGAACGTCAGGGAAGCTTCGATCTCCGTGTTCAACGGGAAGGCTTTCATGCGCGGGAGGTAGAAGACGCTCCGCGAACGGTCGAGACTGTAGTCGCCTTGTCCAGATCGCTTGAGTTGTTGGACAATGCCGTGGGCGTCACGCATGAAGAAATCGGTGGCGTCGACAAGGACACGCGAATTGGTTTGCGCGACAATCGAGAATCCCCAATGAGTCGACGGTGCGAACGCGTCCTCGACTGCGCGCACCTCGTTTGGGTCGGAACTGCGAGCTCGATAACGATAGTTTGGTTCGATCAAGAGCACGGTGGGTCCAACTCTATGTGCCTTCATCACGTAAGTGCCACCTGTCTGGCCGCGGTCGAGTCCCACGGGGTTGCTGCCGAGGCCACTGGGAAGGGATACTGCATAGAGGAATTCGACATCCCACTTGTCGATTTCCAGGTACATCTTTCCGGTGTTCTCGTCCCAGAACAGATCGAAATAACCTTCCCAATGGGTCATTCCCTCTGTCTTGTCTTCGATGGTGGGGATTTGGTCGTCTCCCTGAGAGGCGGCCGTAGCCGGGGCCACCAGGAACGACAGAATCAACAACAGTGACCAGGGGCGCACTCTGTGATGATGCATTGGTCCTCCAGGAACGTTTTCGGTGGAGATAGTCGTGCGAAGTGAATAGACAGTGACGGAACGTCGATGGCAACCGTATCAGGGAGTTTGGTTGACAAATGCGTAGATTACCGTTCGTGCTTCACACGAGCCAACTCGTAGCCGTACAGATGCCTACCGGCTCGCCCGTTAGATCTGAGGAGGGTTATCGAGGGTGTAGATCGTCTTCTCGTCGCTTATCGCTCGGCGAATATGGGCAGAGGTGGAGAACAGCCCAACCAATGATTCTCCGTCCAACATCCGAAGTCCGCCATTAGTTCCTTCGCGCAAAATCTGGTCAACCGACTCGGCACTTGGGACCGTGCTCAAGCCGCGCGCGGAGGCCAGCAGGAAACCCCAAGGGTTGCTGAAGCTGGGCACGAACGAAGCGTACGGCCTAATCTCGTCGAACACGGTGCTCAAGGTGTTTGCCACGCGTGCGAACGTGGATATTTCGTGCGGTGCCACGGAACCTGCCTGAAGCGCGAACACACCACCTGGCCTCAAGACTCGCTGCACCTGCTTGAAGTACTCCTGGGTGAAAAGCTGATACGAAGGGCCTTCTTCCAGCGGCTCGGATAGGTCGGAGATCACCACGTCGAAGCGTTCGTCAGTTGTGTCGAGCCATTCCGTCGCGTCACATGCCAGCACCTCTGCTCTGGGATCGTCAAAGGATCCCTGGTGCATCTCGGGAAGATGCCGCTTGCAGGCTGCTATGACCTCTTTGTCCAGATCGATCATGAGCACTCGCCTCACGGATCTCCAACGAAGCAGCTCACGGAGAGTCGCACCCTCGCCACCACCCAGAACAGCCACTCGTTCCGGTGAGCGATGGAAGATCAATGCAGGATGCACAAGTGGTTCGTGGTAGAGAAACTCGTCCGCGACACACGACTGCCAATTCCCGTCGAGTACCAGCGCCTTTCCGTACGTCTTCGTCTCTATTATGGCGAGGTCCTGAAACTCAGTAGTGGTCCTCAGCAGCACATTCGACACCGCATATCGATATGAGCTATGCGGTTGCCCTTCATCGGTCAGCCAGAGCATGATTCTTGAGTTGCGCCGGAGAGAATCTTGTGTTTAACCGTCGACCGGCGCTGCGGCACCAACCTGCTTGGGCACGAACTCGGTAGTGGCAGGATCGAGCTTTGAACCGCGTTCGACCCGCTCAATCGAGTGATGCCCGGCAGAGAGCGCCTCGATCAAATAGCTACAAGCCTGTTCTGGGACCGCACGGTGACCGCATGTGAAAACATCGATCGCGGCGTAACCATGTTCGGGCCAGGTGTGGATGGATATGTGCGACTCGGCCAGAATCCCAAGGGAGGTGACCCCCTGGGGACTGAAACGTCTCGACACCTGTTGTAGCAACGTTGCCCTCGCGTGCGTCACAGCATCGCGAAGCGCATCGTCGATCTGGTCTTGGTCGTCTAGAATATCCGGCGGACAGTCGTATAGTTCGAGCAGACAAGTGATTCCGGACACAGACCCAACCCCCTTTTCGAGCTGAAAGTCTGCGCGACAAAGCCGCGCCTGAACAGCGTGCATGGCGCACGAAGCATGACATTCTACTTGCGCAAGCGCCGAAGGACAAGGGGGCAAGCTTCGATTTCAAAGATCTGGCGAGATGCTGCGTTCGAGTGTATGGTTGCCGGAGTTCGCCGGCATGTGGAAACACCACTGGAGATCCCAAATGTTGAGTGCCAATCGGATTCGAACGGCCTTTGCGTTGGTTGCGTTGATTGCCGCATCCAACTGACTCGAGGCGCAAGATGCTTTCACCCTGGAGCAGATTCTGAGCTATTCGTTTCCCTCGCACCTAATAGCGGCGCCAGCGGGCGGAACCGTTGCATGGGTTCAAAACCCGCCCTTCAAGCTCGGGTTGTCGCGCTCGAGCGCGGCCATGGCGTCGTCAACCAGCCGGCCGATCGTGGACTGCTTCGCCTGGTTCTTCAGGTGCGCCCAGCGCGCCTCGCTGGGCGTAGTCGGCGTGGGCCACGGCGTTGATCACCGCCTCGCGCACGGCCACGGGGGGCACGTTCCAGCTCTCCCGGCGCCGGACCGCCCCGATCTCGGCCCCGTGGAGGGCGTGCTTGGCAACGAACGCGACCGCCTCCTCGATCTCTCGGACGGGGTGGGAGCGGATCTCGGAACGGTTCACGATCCGGCTCCTGTCGCGGCCCCCGAACCGTCCCGCCTGGATCCAGGCGTCCGGGAAGTACTCGGTGCGATCCCGGCCGAAGAGCAGCAGACCGCCGACGGTGGGGACCGTGCGCCCCTGGTGCTCCGTGAGCATCCGCAGGGTCCGGAGGTCGCGGCGGTCGAGCTTGCGAACGTCGGCGAAGGACTCGGAAGCCGCTCGGAAGTCCAGCGCTTCCGAGTCGAACTCGGACATCGGCTGCTCGTCGAAGCTCTCCCCGCGTGTGAAGCGGCGCAGCTCCTCGACCAGCTCTCGATCCGCTCTTCCGTATCCAGGGGCTCCGCGATGCCGCGAACGTGCCCGGTCCTGTCCTCCACGCCCAGGAGCAAAGTCCCACCGGCCGTATTCGCGAAGGTGACGAGCGTCTTGAGCAGCCCATCCGGAGACGAGAGCTGTCGCTTGAACTCCAGCGTCTTTCCCTCGGGGTGCTTGAGCAACTCGACCAGGCCGGCGAGGTGCTGCTGCACAAGAACATCCGTGCAAACCCTGACGCTTTCCTCAAAGCTGTCGCCAATTACCGTGAAGATCTAGTAGTCGCCGTCGAATGCATCTTCACCTGGTACTGGCTCGCCGATCTCTGCCGCAGCGAAGGCATCCACTTCGTGCTCGGTCACGCCCTGTACATGAAAGCCATCCACGGCGGCAAAGCCAAAAACGATCGCATCGACGCCGAGAAGGTCGCTATCCTGTTAGCCTGAAAGCCAACTGGAACCCCTTCATCTGGCCCGCGTCCGTAGCCCTTCGGGGATCTCGTCTCCTGGGGTGGGTGGCCCGGAGGGGACGCGGCTCAGGATGTCCAGGAATGCCTCCCGCGAACCCCGCGAGGCTCGCTCCTCCAGGTATTGAACGGCATCCAAGGCCGAGATCTTCTCCGCGACCGCCGTGGCGATCAGCTGGTTGATCGAGATTCCCTCCCTTTTGGCCAGTTCGCGAGCCCGCTGATGCAGCGACTCGGGTAGCCTCAGGCTCATCGTACTCATGGTGCTCTTTCCTCCAGCTCCAGCAAGAATTCCCCCGGCCTGAGGACGCGGATCCCGAACCGTTCCACCACCCCGTCGAAGTCCCGGACGTTGTGGGTGACGATGGCCTCGGCTCCCGCCTCCACCGCAACCTCCAGGACCATCTCGTCCTTCGGGTCTCTGAGGAAGGGCCGCCAGAGGAAGTAGATCTCCCTCTTGTCCCCCACGTCACAGAGGTAGTCCACCAACCGTTCCGCCTCTCCAGGCCCAAGTCCTGGGGTTCGCTTGAGTGCCATCTCGTATTCCAACACCAAGGGCACGGAGACGCAGATGCGAAACCGCGACTCCCGCGCGAGCTCCTTTAGCACGAGGAAGGACGCCCTCTCGTTGGAACGGGTGCCGGCCACCAACACGTTCGTGTCCAGGACGACCAGTCTCATATGGTATCATAGACGATACCATATGGTTGAGTCAATGCCCCGTTGGGATTCCCGCCGCGGATCACCGGCAAGGGAGTGGTTTCAGGCTAAC
>CAZOJI010000012.1:0-93801 GCA_964580055.1 uncultured Gemmatimonadaceae bacterium
GGCGACAGTGCAACGGCGAGGCGGCTTGCCTACGCCGCGGTGGTGGCTGAGGACACGAGCGTCGTGCGCACAGGCTTCACCATTGTTGAAGAAGGTTTTCCCCCGGTCACTGCATCGGAGTATTTGGCTCTCTCCAAGGCGGCGCAGCGCCTTGGATCGCTGAGGGATGCGTCGCAGTATGCCGCGGAAACAGTGGCGGCGGGAGACTCTTCCGCTGGAACATTGGTGTTCTTGGGTGATCTCTGGGCGGCTCGACGATATCGGAGCCGGGCGCTTGCCGCCTACAGGATTGCGTCGACCATGGAAGGAGAGGCCGCTATTGAGGCGGCGTTCAAGTACGGGCGATCGCTGTTGCTGGTGGGAAGGGCTAGTGAAGGGATGTCGGCATTGGCGGATTTTGTGGAGCGCTACCCCGATCACCCATCTGTCCCAAGGGCGTTCTATGGTATGGCCGACCGGCGCCGGCGCGAGAGACGGCTCGATTTGTCCGACAGTCTAAACCAGATAGTAGCTGAGCGTTGGCCGAGGAATTCGTACGCTTCCCTGGCCCGTATGGACCTCGCAGCGGATGCGCTGAGTCGGGGCGACACGACGGCGGCGATCGAGTGGTATCGGGAGGAAATCGAGGTGCTCGGTATGCGGCGCAATGTAGCCCAATACCGCTTGGGGGCATTGCGCGCCGCAACCGACGATACCATTGGGGCCCGAGCAGTGTGGGCGGCATTGGCTAGGAGGGATTCGCTGGGCTACTACGGGACGATCGCCAGGACTGCGGCGAGACTACCTCCCTTGGATATCGAGCCGAGCCCCGGCACCCTGCTCTCAAACACCGCCCGAAACATCCTGACGGTCATAGAGTTGCTCCGGGAATCATATCTGGATGACGAACTTGCCGTTCTGATCGACTCATTGAAGGCGAGGCGCTCGAGATCCCCTCCCGAATTGCTTGATCTGGCTGAGGGGCTCATCGAGCTTGGGTTTGTTTCAGAAGGTATACATTTGGGCTGGCTGGCCTCGAGGGCTTACACTTTGAACCATCCACGTGTGTTGCGCGCGGTGTTCCCTTGGCCTTACAGAGATCTGATAGAGCATACGGCTCGAGAACTGCGATTGGACCCTCACCTGCTGGCCGGACTCATCCGCCAGGAATCGGCTTTCACTCCCACTGCGATCTCCAGGGCAGGTGCGCACGGACTCATGCAACTCATGCCTCCCACTGCACGGGAGGTAGCGCGCAGAATCGGAGCGGTTTGGGACGAGGTGCTACTCACGGTCCCCGACGCCAATTTGCGGCTTGGTGCAACGCACCTCGAGGGGCTTCTCAGACGCTACGATGATAGAGTGCTGCCATCGCTGGCAGCTTACAACGCCGGGGGCGTGCCGGTGCGCCGGTGGATGGCGTCTTGGGACGGCGAGGACGCCGTTCAGTTCATCGAAAACGTCACGTACAACGAGACGCGAGGATACCTCAGGACCGTACTCAGAAACTGGGCTCTATACCGTTCGCTCTATCCCATGGAACTCGAAGAATCCGATAGCGGTCAATGAATGCAGCTGCCTTCCGGAGGCTTCTTCATTCGAGTACAGCCCTTTTTCTTCTTCTGAATCTGCTGGACATACCGGGCCTGTTGCGGGCGGTTCTGTCGGTCGGCGCTGTGGTGGCGGTCGTCGTTGACTCTATGCGTATGGTGAAGCCGCGGTTCGGCCGTCTCGTGAAGCGGCTTGTACCCGTGTTTCGTCATTCGGAGGCCACCCAATTGTCCGGGGCCAGCTGGTTGATGGTAGGGCTCGCAGCAGCCGCATGGTTCCCGCACCCGGCCGCAACAGCGGGCATACTCGCAGGGGCGCTCGCCGATCCCGCGGCGTCACAGGTGGGTTCGACTATTGCAAGGCCAGATGCGGGCAAATCTTGGGTTGGCACCGCCGCGGCCGCCGCCGTTGCGGCACTGGTGTTGCTCCCCACCGGAGTGCCCCTCGCGGCCGTACTTTGTGGCGCCGTTGCGGCGGCGACTCTAGAACGGTGGCCCGGTCCGTTCAATGACAATCTCGTTGTTGCACCGGGGGTCGCGCTCGTCGTTTGGATAGCCATTCGCGTTTCATGACGATCAACTGACTTCGCCAGGTAAACTCAATCCGGCAGCGGCCGGGGACTATCAGCTATTTTCAGCATATGACAGATGAGACGTCGAACAGGCTCTACCTCGTAGACGGGTATGCGCTGATATATCGTGCCTTCTTTGCAATGATCAATCGGCCCCTGCGCACTTCCAGCGGAGAAAACACCTCGGCGGTTTGGGGCGTTGCCAATTTCCTGCACCGGCTCTTTGAGCGGCACGATCCGACCCATATGGCGTGGGTCCATGATGCAGGATCATCTTTCCGGACCGAAGTGTACCCCGACTACAAGGCGACGCGAGAGAAACTCGATGAGGAGCTGCAGCAGGATTTCGACCTTTCAGTGGAACGGATCGGGCTCCTGTTGGAGGCCTTCAACGTCCCGCTGGTCGAGGTCGAAGGGTACGAGGCGGACGACGTAATCGGTACGCTGGCAGCGCAGGCCGCCGATGGGGGAATGGATGTGGTTATCGTATCGGGTGACAAGGATTTCTATCAGTTGATATCCGACAAGATACTCCTCCTCAATCCGGGTCGCGGCGGGCCGTCGCCAGTTGAAGAACAATTGGTGGATGTCGCCAATGCAGCCGATAGGTTAGGTGTTGCTCCCGATCGAGTAGTCGATTATCTCGCCTTGGTGGGTGATTCTTCCGACAACGTACCGGGCGTGAAAGGGGTGGGCGACAAAACCGCTAGGGCGCTCATTGCCCAGTATGGCGATCTCGAATCCATCCTGGAACGGGCTGAGGAAGTAAAAGGCAAGAGGGCGCGCGAGGGTTTGCTCAAGTATGCCTCCGAGGCCCGATTGAGTCGAGATCTGGTTACGATACGACGAGACGTGCCCCTGAGCTTGGACCTGAAAAGGCTCGAGTTGAAGCCACCTGACGAGGGCTCGCTAGCCCGTCTCTATAGCGAGTTAGAGTTCCGCTCGCTCGCCGATAGGGTGTCCGTGAAGCCTGGGCAGATGGCCCTGGCGGATCGCGTGCTGCACGAGCCGCAGCTGGTCGAACAGGTGAACGAGATCCCCGAAATCGTCGAGCAAATCAGAAACGCTGAGATGGTTGCCTTGGTGACCCAGGGCCTGGGCAATATGCCTCGTGGATCCGGTGTGGCGGGACTGGCACTTGCGGTGGAACCTGACCGAGCCTGGTACCTGCCGTTCGGACACGAGGCGCCCGGCGGTGAACTGGTTGCTGGCGACCCACCCAGCAACCTACCAGGGCTGGCCGATCCCGCGATGCTACCGGTGGTGGAAGTCTTGCAGGACCCAGCGGTGCCCGTTGCGGGGCATGATCTCAAAAGGGACTGGTTGCGCCTTAGAAACGAGGGCGTGGAGTTGGCCGGAGTCGAGATGGATACCATGCTTGCCAGCTTCGTTTTGGACCCAGGGCGCAGGTCGCATGCCCTTTCGGAAATCGCCGCGGATTTTCTAGATCTCCGGCTGAAATCGCTGATTGATTTGACGGGCAAGGGCAAAGCGGAGAGGCGGTTTTCGGAGATAGCTCCAGGCGAGTGCGCGTCGTTCTGTTGTGCTGCAGCGCAAGCGATATTGCGCCTCGTTACGGACCTCAAAACGAAACTGGAAGAGGCGGGCATACGGGCCCTACTGGACGATATAGAACTACCGCTGACCAAAGTTCTGGTCGATATGGAATGGCGCGGTATCGGAATCGATTTGGCGCGGCTTCTCGGCGTGGGTAACCGCTTCAGCCGGGAACTGACGGAGCTGAAGAGCGCGATATTCGCTGCTGCAGGTACCGAGTTCAATATCAACAGTACTCCGCAGCTGAGGCACGTGCTCTTTGAGAAGCTGCAATTGCCGGTGGTCAAGAAGACGAAGACGGGTGCGTCGACTGATGCAGAAGTGCTAGGTCAACTCGCAGGCGTGGGCTTCGATGTTCCCAGGCTCCTACTCGAGTACCGCGAGCTAAGCAAACTCAAGTCAACCTACGCGGACGTGTTGCCGGCGAATGTAAACGCAGCGACTGGCAGGGTTCACACGACTTTCAATCAAACGGGCGCGGCCACCGGCCGGCTCTCTTCCTCGGATCCCAACCTCCAGAACATCCCGGTGAGGACGCCCCGCGGTGAGCTGATCCGACAGTGCTTCGTGCCAGCACCCGGGCATTTGTTCATTGTGGCGGACTACTCGCAAGTTGAACTGCGGGTTCTGGCTCACATGTCGCGGGATTCGGCCTTCATTGAGGCCTTCCAACGCGGCGGCGATATTCATCGTGAGACAGCCGCGATCATATTCGAGGTCCCCGTCGAGGATGTGACGTCGGAAATGCGAGCCCGAGCCAAGACGATCAACTTTGCCACCATTTACGGACAGGGTCCGTTCTCCCTGGCGAAGCAACTGGCCATATCGCAGGAAGAGGCCCGAGAATTCATAGATCTCTATTTCGAACGATTTGCGGGCGTGCGGCAGTTTCTCGATAGCATGGTCGAAAAGGGGAGGCACCTAGGTTACGTAGAAACTCTGTTCGGGCGCCGCCGAAATCTGCCGGAAATAAATGACAAGAACTACAACATAAGAGCATTCGGGGAACGGACCGCCATGAATTCCCCTGTTCAGGGATCTGCCGCCGACATAATCAAGATAGCGATGGCCAGGCTGCACGAGGCTTTCAAGGAGTCCGATCTGGAAGCGGCGATCCTAGTGCAGGTTCATGATGAGCTGGTCGTGGAAGCTCCGGAATCCGAAGTGAGTCGTGCGAGCGAAATGGTGCGGGACAAAATGCAGACTGCGGCCGAGCTCTGTGTGCCTCTCATCGTTGACGTGGGTGTCGGTGCGAACTGGCTCGAGGCGAAGCATTGAAACTTGAGAGGTTGCTTGAGGACGCCGAAAGGCCACATCTTGTTTCGTACGGGAACCTACGAATTGATCGATACTGGAGAGGGTCTCATGCTTGACCGCAGGGGCATGACCTTCATCGAACTCTTGCTCGTATTCACGATCATCGGGCTGCTCGCGTCGATTGCGATGCCAAGGCTCGGCCATATGAGGAACCGCGCTCTGGTAGCCACGATGAAACGAGACCTCCGGACTTTTGCCATGCACCAGGAGTCGCACTACTACGATCGCGCGATATACACAGACGATCTGGATGACCTGAGAGCCAGTGGGTTCGATACCAGTCCAAACGTGACTATCTCGGTCAACGAAGCGACGATTCTGGGGTGGTCGGCGACTGCGGAACATGCGGAGTCTACTACCGAGTGCTATTTGTTCATCGGCGATGCATCGCCAGTTGGTGTGGCAAGCGTTGAGGGTAGCCTGGAGTGTAGCTGAATCAGGCCGAATCAGTTGGCCCCGCAGGGTGTGGCTCGTGCGTCGCCTTTACACCGGGCCACCAATTCCATCGTCCGGCGAGGTGCATTATTGAGGGCACGAGCACCATTCGTATCAGGGTGGCGTCCAGGAACACCGCTACCGCCAATCCAAAACCGAGTTGCTGAGCCGCGAGCACCCTAGAGAAACTGAACACCCCGAATACAACGATCATAATTGCCGCGGCGCTCGTGATCACGGAAGCCGTCGCGGTCAGGCCCTGCATAGTAGCTTGGTCGTTGCGGCCGCTCTTGTCGAAGGCCTCCTTTATGCGAGACAAGAGGAACACCTCGTAATCCATACTCAATCCAAATACGACTGCGAAGACCAGTATCGGCACAAGGACGTAGACCGCCTCCGTGGGGCCGTCAAGGCCGAATAGAGGTGCCCCGACGCCTTGCTGGAACACGAGCACCGTAACGCCAAAAGCCCCCGCGACGGACAGACAATTCATTGCGACGGCCTTCAGCGGTACGAGAATCGACCTGAACGCAACGAACAGCATCACGGCCGTCGTGATCAGCACCAACGCGACTACCAGGGGGAACTGCTTGAGCAATGCGTCCTGGAGATCGACACTCGATGCGGCGAAGCCCGCCACGGCGGTCTCCACTGAATCCAGGCCCCCTATACTTTCGTTGAGCAGTGACCTTGTCGACCGAACCACCTCCATCGATGTCGGCAATGAGGTAGTATCCGCGAGGATGACTTCCATCAGCGTGGTGCGTGCATCCTCGGATAGGTACGACTGGTAGAAGTCAGGAGCACGGGCGCGGGCGGCTTCGAGGTTACCATAGAGCATTATGTAGCGGAGTGCGGACATGCCGGGCTGGATGTCCACTACGCTGCGGACCTGTGCAATGCGCGGGTCGGAGTTCAATGAATCGGATAGACGCATGAGTGCCCTTATATGACGCGCTCCGACAATTCGTTCTCCCTGAGGCGCTTGGAGCACCACTCGAACAGGCTGTAGGGTCCCTCGGGCGCCCATATCCTCGAGGACTTCCATCCCTTGCGAGGATTCCGTATCGGACGGGAACCAGTTGGATCGTGGCAACCCGACCTTGATTTGTGACAATGGCCAGGTGATCAGGGCAATCGCAAAGGTGCCGAGCATCAATGCGCGCCATGGGTGGCGTGCCAGCCAACGCGCCCACCGCTCCCAGCCAGCCGGGGCGTGGTACCAGGCCAGCCGGCGCGCCATCCACTTCGGGATGTCTATCGCTCTCCCCAAATACGCGAGCAGTGCCGGCAAAAAAGTCACGGAAAGCAACACGGCGGCCGCGACGACGAACAATCCACCTATCCCGACGGATCTGGTTTCTGTCGTTGGAGTGATGAGGAGGGAAGCAAAACCAACAGCCACGGTGAGCCCGCTGGTCACTACAGCTCGACCGGCTGTTCGTATTGTCCTCGTTGCCGCCTCGCGCCTTCCTCTGCCCCTGTTCAACTCTTCCCTGAACCGAGTCACGATGAGCAGCGAGTAGTCTATGCCGACAGCAAGGCCGACCATCGAAACGATAGTCAGTACGAAGATGGACATGGGATGGAACGCGGCGGCCGCATGCACGAGTGCCAGCGCACAGATGATTGCGACGACCCCTACGATCAGGGGAAGGACCGCGGCGACCAGTGCGCCGAACGCCAACAAGAGAATCAGTCCGGAGAAAGGCAGCGATCTCCGCTCCCCCAACCTCACATCTTCAGTGCTCACGTTTCGAACGTCGTAGTCCAACGCGGCGCCCCCTGTGACGTGCACCTCGAAACCGGAAGGGGAGTCCAAGGATTTCACCGCTGAGTGTATTGCATCTCGAAACTGCGGTACGCGCTCGACCTTTGCATCGACCTCCTCGGGAACAGCTACCGCGACGAGAAAGGTCTCGAGTCCGTCGGCGCTGATGAGCGTCGAATCCTGAAGCGTCAGATAGGACACGACTCTGGTAACGTATTCTTCGCGTCTGGCAGTGGCGGCTAGTGATTCGATGAGCGCGCGAGTTCGTGGGCTGTCGATCGGGACCGGGGCACTCACGGTTACTACGAAGAAGTTGGAAACGGGGCTCGGGAAGGCCTCCCGAATCAGACGGTTGGCTCGCTCTGACTCGGATTTGGTCAATACCCCCCCTTCGACTGCGACAACGTTGTGCACCTGCGCCGCGCGCGGATACGCAACCACTGCCAAAACCAGCCAAATGGTCAGGATGTAGAAGCGGGACCTTACAATTAAGTTCGCGGGAAGCGGAATCACGGCTTTCTCAGCCGCGTGGAGTTGACTGGATCAACCAAGTTGCGTATCGGGCCCTCCGGTTCACAGCGACGAAGAGTGTTTGCAATGTCGAACAGGGCCTGTATGATAGGCGGGCCGGGCCAAGTTTGCCAGGATGCTAGCATGGTAGCGGGTTTGGACTGAGCGGGACGATATTCTTAGCATGAGAATAGCTGTGATCGTGGCCTTTGTTGTAGTGGTTGTGGGTGCGTTGGTCGTACTGCAAGGTCGTAATGAAGACCCTCTGGAACCGCCAATCGCCGATTCCGGCCCACCGAATACTGCGGCAAGTGCGGCTGCAAGCATAGACAGTGCACGAGCGGTCCGCTCGGCGGTAAGGAAGCGGATTGCTGACTCACATACCTACCTTGGTTTCAGCCTCGCAGAAACCGACTCGGTGTTGAGGCGGTGGCAAGACCGTACTGTACGAAGGTTGAACATCCACGTGATCGAGAACGACGCGGCCAAATCCCGTGAGGGGCTGGAGCGAGCCGTGAGGAGCGCTTTCGCGCGTTGGGAGCGCGTCGGTGCCATACCGGTGGCATTTCAGATGATCCGCGATTCTGCAAGAGCTGAAGTTCACATACGATGGATAAGATCGTTCTCCTCGAACCGTAGCGGAGAGGCAGAGGTGTATTGGGACCGTGACGGTTGGATTCGTAAGGCGACTCTGACGCTTGCCACATATTACTTCGATGGACGCCAGGTTCGACCGGATGTGTTGTATACGGTGGCGCTGCACGAAATCGGTCATCTACTTGGGTTGGGGCATTCCGACGATCCCGCAGACCTGATGTACCCGGTAACCACAGTGAACGATCTCACGTCACGTGACCGTCGCACTGCCCGGCTACTCTATGCTCTGCCACCGGGATCCGTCAAAGACCCTTAAAACGGATTTGATGCTCTCTACTTGTCAGCTGCGTCCAGTCTCTGTGCTATGAAGTACGCGTACTCGGCGTACCGTTGGAGACCGCCGAAAGGAAAATCTGCTGTCCATTCATCCTGCGGATCGTGGTAATATCGCCATCTGTGCTTGAGCGCGTCGGAGCTGTCTGAGCTCAGACCTTCATATGCCCCGGGGCCGGGAATGACGAAGACACCGGGCACGCCTTCCCTGACGAAGGGATAATAATCGGAGTTTGGGGACGGTGGAGATGTTGTTACCTCCCAACCGCGTTCCTGCGCGATCCCGATTGCGATAGCGCCGAGCCCGGTCGAGTCGACTCCGGCCAAGCGGAAGCTCTCCAGGCGTCCGGCCGGCGCTCCTCCGTCGATGTTGATGACCGCCCGGGTCTTCTCGAGCGGCCAAAACGGACGTGCAACATAATAATCAGAGCCCAACAACCCTCGTTCCTCTCCGTCAAGAAACAGGAACAGCCACGAGTGTCGAGGCGGCGTCTGTGCTTCGAGGGCTGCTGCTCGCGCTATCCCCAGCAGCATTGCCACCCCGGCAGCATTGTCCGCAAAACCGTTGTAGATGCTGTCACCAGCAGTATCCGGCTTTGAGGCTACGCCGAGATGATCGTAGTGTGCGGTGAATACTACCGCCGTGTCCCCTGCGCCTTCACCTGTTCCTGGAAGCTGACATACGATGTTCTCAGCTTCCACCGGGCTACTGTCTTTCGCCAAATCCACGGCCACTTCCACACCGAGGGGCCCGGCGACGACCTCACTGCCTCTTACGGCACCCACAACCAGCGCCGCGGACAGTCGCGGACCTGCAAGCACTGAGGGTAAAGAGGGTAAGAATGACGACACAATCGATGGGTCTCGGTGGTAGAGACGCGCGGTGCCACGACTTGCCACGTACGCATCATAGGCCCCTTGCTCAGGAAGGATGTGCACTACCGCGACAGCGCCGCGTTCACGCAACAGATCGAAGCCGTCCCTGGTGACCCTTGGACCCAGCACTACAGCTACCGCCCCGTCGAGCTGTAAGCCTCGAAGTCGCTCTGAGTCGAGTTCGCTAGCCGCACCGACGTACACGGCGGGGCCTCGAAAGCTCGAAAAGGTCGCTCGCGTGCCCAGATTGGGAATGAAGTCGTCGGGGTAAATGAATGTCAACGGGCGACTCAGCCGGGTTGCGATGAGTCGAGTGCCGGGCAGTATCGTTGTCCGTTCCAGTGGGACCGGTTGCCCGTAGGTGCTTCCGGCGGGTACGAGTCCAATTCTGCGACACTCGCTCTTGATATATGCGGCCGCGAGACGCGCCCCCTCCGTGCCGGTTGCGCGGCCCTTGAGCAAGTCGTGCGATAGAAAGTACGTTTGTGCTCGCATGCCAAGGGTATCGATGGAGGGCTGCCCCACCGCGTGGTGAAATGTCAGAGCCAGGAGTGCTGCGGAAATAAGAACTAGGTTGATGAACCGGCGAGGCTTGAATGCCATGTGTAATTCCAGTTGTGGCCGCATAGTAGAAATAGAGTGAAAACATTACAATAAATGCTTAGAAAAGATGATGCTTTTACTGACACTTGCGCTAATGGCTCAGATAGGCGCTGTTGCTCGGATTGACGAGGCGGTTCGGGATGGTATTGACGCGGGCTCCTATCCCGGCGCCGTGGTTGTGATAGGCACACACGACACGGTCCTTCACGCGAAAGGGTACGGGCACTTCTCCTGGTCGCCTGAAAGTCAAACTCCCGATGTCGGCAACACCGTCTGGGATCTCGCTTCTCTCACCAAGGTGGTAGCCACCACCCCTGCAATTATGCGTCTCGTGGACGAGGGGCGCCTGTCGCTCAGCGACCCGGTCCAGCAGTACCTGCCGGCGTTTGCGGGCGATGGCAAAGAGGTGATAACCGTTAGAAACCTGTTGGAACATCGTTCCGGCCTGCGAGCGTTTCTGCCGCTGAACGAGTGGGCCGAGACTTCCGAGGAGGCAAGACGCCTGGTGTTGACGGAGCGGCTACGTTGGTCGCCGGGTTCTCGCGTCGAATACAGCGATCTCAATGCGATGCTGCTGGGGTGGATCGTCGAAGAGGTTGCCGGAATGCCCCTGGACGAATTCGTGGAAAATGAGATCTACGCCGGCCTTGGCATGACGGAAACCAGATTCCGTCCCTCGCGGAGTATCACAAGCCGAATGGCGCCAGTGGGATTGTGGCGCGGACACGTGATCGCCGGCGAGCTACATGACCAGAACGCGGTACGATTGGGCGGCGTATCCGGACATGCTGGTTTGTACAGCACCGGCACCGATCTGGTCCGTTATGCTCAGTTGCTCTTGTCGGAGGGCAGGACTCCAGACGGGACCCGGCATTTCCAGCCGGAGACGCTCCGCGAATTCACGACACGGGGGCCTGGCAACCGCGCCTTGGGTTGGGGGGCTCGAGACACCACTGAAGAGGCGAACACGGGCACGAGGTTGTCATCGAGAGCATTCGGCCACGGCGGATACACAGGCACCTCTATTTGGATAGACCCTGACCTCGACCTGTTCATCATCATACTGACGAACCGCGTGTTCGCACCACGAACGAGAAGGTCGATAACTGTTCTGAAATCTGTTCGGGGACGAGTAGCGGACGCAGCCGTGAGCCTACTCAATCTCTCACGGCAGCGAGGATTTCATCCACACCCAACACAGAGATCTGCCAGCGGCGCAACTCGCTGATCTCCTGTAGCTGTTCGACAGTCTCCGGCGCCGCCCGCGCTACGGCTTGGAGCGTTCCGTTGGGGCAGAGCAGACCCGAGTCCAAACCGACGTCTCTCGCTCGTTTGTTTCGCAGAGCCTTGAGCCGCTCCAGCCTCGAATCATAAGCGTGGTCGGCCTCAGGTCGTTTGCCCTTACGCAACCGCGGAAGGTCCTTACCTGATGTTGCCAAGCCAGCCGAAATGGCTTTGAGAAGCTCTGGTCCGTAGCGCTTGATTGCAGATGCAGGTACTCCCGGCGTGCTCGACAGTCGCTTCTGGTTCTTGGGTGCGGTTCGAGCGAGGTTCAGCATAGCCGCGTTGCCGAGTATTCGGAATGGTGCCCGATCCAACGAGGCTGCGTTCGCCTCCCGCCAGGCATGGAGTTCCCGCAGTACAGCAAGAGCCCTCCTCGGCAGCGCCTTGGCGCCCTTGATTCGGAGAAAGGCGTGTTCCTCGTCTACCGCGGGGGGTGTCCACTTGCGGTGTTCGAGCTGAGCAAACTCCTCCAGGGCCCATTCCAGGCGGCCCAGCTCCTTCAACCTCTCCTCCAGGACGTCCCGCAGAATCAGCAGGTAGCGTGTGTCGTCGGCCGCATACGAATTCATCTCGTCCGTCAACGGCCGCTGAGACCAGTCGGCTCGCTGGAGTTTCTTGTTCACAGCAACGTGGAAATACTTCTCCAGCAGAGCGCCGAGGCCAACAGATTGCTCGCCTGCCAACTGAGCTGCGATGCGTGTGTCGAACACGTTGCGCGCCAAGAATCCATAATCCCGATTGAGGATGCGAAGATCGTAGTCGGCATCGTGAAAGACTACCTCGATTTCTGGATCGGAAATCAGGGCACCGATCGGACTCAGGTCGTCAAAAGCGAGTGGGTCGACCAAGGCCAACTCATGGTCGCTGCTGACTTGGATCAAATAGACGCGGTCCACATATCGGTGAAAAGAAGCGGCCTCCGTGTCGACCGCGATGCGGGGTCGGGCAGCGAGTGTGCCGGCGAGTCGAGACAAAGCAGCGGAATCCGCCACCATTTCCGGAAGCTCGTCTCTGGGTGCAGGTAACTCAGCCACGAACTAAACATCGCATGCTTCGGACAGAACGGAAAGCCGTGTGAGAAATCGGGCGCAGTTGGGTTCCGTTGTAGTTTTACTGAAGATAGCTCCCGTTGTCGAAAGTAGGGCTCAGGAACTCGTTCGGGCTTAAGTATCCATCCGAATGAGGTTAGAAATCAGCGCGTAACGACCGTGTACAGATAGTAACGCGACAGTAACCAGATTGTGGTAAATATGTCACGCTTGCTTAGAGGACGCGAACTCCAGGTTCAATGAAAAGGAGCGAGTTTCGGCCGTGTTTCGGGCAAGGTGTGTGGAGCAATTTCTCACCTGCTGTCGTCGCAGGTGGTCAGACCTTAAGTTGAGCTAGGAGTAAACAGGGGTTAGGGGTGAGTAAGATTCCTTCAGTTGAGCTTATGGTATATCCGGACGACTGCGACTCGTTTGGGCATGTTAACCAGGCGACTTTTTTGCGTCTGTTTGAACATGCGAGATGGCAGGCAGTTGCAGCGGGGCCGGGAATGGATGTTTTCGAGCGAACCGATGCATGGCCTGCCGTCCGGAAGACCACGATTGAATACAAAGCCGGAGTGTTTCCGGGAGACAAACTGCGTTTCGAGTTTTCACTCACGGATTTGGGACGTACGAGCTTCACTATGCACCAAAGCGCGACTCGCGATTCCGACAACGTGGTCGTTGCCGAGGCAGATTTTCTCTTCGTATGTCTTACTCGGGACGGAACACCTACTCCCGTGCCCGCTGAAGTAGCCGACTTCCTTGGAGGTCGGCGTACCGCCAGGCCAAGCGGCACGCAACAGTTGCTGGTGAGAGGTGTGTCGACGGGGTTCGAAGTTCAGGGCGACGGCAATGCAGTGTTGTTCATACACGGCTTCCCGATGGACCGCACCATGTGGCGGGATTTGATCAGTACACTGACCGGTTGGCGGAGGATCGCTCCCGATCTGCGCGGCATGGGGTCGAGCGACGGTCCAAGTACTGGTTACTCGATGGTTGATTACGCGGATGATTTGGCGGCGCTGCTGGACATTCTGGACGTTCGGCGGGCTGCCGTTTGCGGTCTTTCGATGGGCGGCTACGCGGCGTTTGAGTTCCTGCGCCGGCACAGGGAGCGAGTTAGAGGCCTGATACTGCTGAACACTCGAGCCGACAGCGACTCCCCTGACGCGAAAAAGGACAGAGACGAGATGATCGCTGCGGTTCGGAGGAATGGGGTCGCGGTTTTGGGGGAGCTTCTTATCCACAGGTTGTTGGCGCCTGATTCCATAGACGTGATGCCGCATCTCGTGGAGCGGATTGAACAGATGCTCGAGGGACATTCTCTGCAAGGGGTGGTTGGAGCGATCGAGGCGATGAAGGCAAGGACCGATTACAGCGGCGTGCTGGAGCACATCGATGTGCCGACCCTGGTTGTCGCGGGTAGGGAGGATCGCCTAATTTCAGTGGACAGATCTGAGGCGCTGGCAAGCGCGATACCAGATGCGCAGTTCACGGTGATAGGTGATGCGGGCCACGTCACTCCGATGGAACAGCCCATTGCTACCGGGAGGGTGATTCGGGAATTTCTCGAATCGATTGACTAGCTGAATTCAGCGATCGTGTGTGCGTATCCTTCGGCCCAGGCGGCGGCGCATATTCATTGCCGCCTTGCCCGTGGGCTCTGTGAGATGAGGGCGAAAAGCCGCGAAGTAGTCCCGTTCAGGTAGTCGAGGCTCAGGTGGGCCGTACCTACCGCCCGCTTCGTGGTGCTTTTGCCATTCTTGTTTCAGGCTCATCGCATTGTGGCCTGTCGGCCGATCCAAGCACAATACGCCATCGAGATGGTCGATCTCATGCTGTAGCAATTCCGCCAACGCTCCCTCCGACTCGACCCTCCTCCTGTCCCCTGAAAGATCTTGATAGACCACCTCGACGCGAAACGCGCGTTGTACCCGCACCAAGAGGTTCGGGACTGAGAAGCAGTCGTCCCATACCCAGAAGTCCTCGTCCCCGATATCCGTAATTTTGGGGTTCAAGATGAACCAGGGTTCATCTATCTCCACGTAGATCATCCTTATGGGCGCGCCGATCTGAGGTGCCGCCAAACCTCTTCCCACGCCGTGCTTTGACTTGAGAAAACGAAATGTCTCCTGGAGATCGTCGGCGACCATCCGGACGGCTGGGGACCTTGGATTCACAACGGCGTCGGAGGGTGTGCGCAGTACCGGATCGCCCAACAGGTTCACTGATCTGACAGCCATTTCAGACCTCTCGCATCAGACGGGCGTCCAATCTAAGATGTTAGGATGATTGCGGCCACCATCTTAGCTGCAGGGGCTTCCAGGAGGATGGGATGCCCGAAGGCGCTTCTGGACTATCGAGGGCGTACTTTCCTTCAGAGAATCCTGGATTTGTTGGACGAACTGGGCCTGGAGTGTATCGTCGCGATCGGCTACGATGCAGATAAGGTGTTGGCAAGACACGACTTGCATGGCGTTGTCACGGTAGAGAACGAGCAGTTGTGCGCTGGGCCCATTGGATCGATCAGGGCTGCCATTCGCGCAATCGAAGGCCGCCAAGTCCAAGGCCTGCTGGTTTGGCCGGTAGACTTGCCACACGTAAGGAAAGGAACTGTACGGGCACTCCTGGAGCGCTTTCGTCGACCGGACCAATCGGCAATCGTGATCCCGGAGTTCGAGGGGCGTGGAGGACATCCGGTCATCTTCGGGAGGCAGGTGTTCGATGAGCTCTTGGGTGCACCTGATACCGAAGGGGCAAGGTCGGTCGTGCGCCGCGATCCTGAACGAGTGGCAAGGATACCGGTTCGGGACGATGCTGTCCTATGGAGCATCAATACGCCCGAAGCTTACCAGCGCTTGCTGCGCCGCGAACGTTAACAAGGAATCGCCGCCGATAGCTGTTTGAGAGTCTTGGAGCTATCGTCTTGCGGTAAACAACAAAAGTGTTAACATTAATGATAATAGTGACGAATTAAAGGAGTCATATGGTGTCGATCACACCAGGTCTCGCTGGGCATAAAGGCCTTCGCGGCGAAGTACTCGTTGAGATCAAGAAGTGCCAGCCCGTTACCGCCAAGGAGCTTGCGACTTCCTTCGGGGTTTCGGCGAACGCAGTGCGGCGCCATCTCAAGGAATTGGAATCGGCTGGACTGGTCGAATACGCGCTGGAACACAGGGGGAGCGGCGCCCCGGCATACACGTTCAGGTTGAGCGAAGAAGGTGAACAGGTCTTTCCGAAGAAGTACGGTGAAGTCCTCACAGATGTGCTTGGCGTGGTTGCGCGCGGATTGGGACGAGATGCGGTTAAGCAGATATTTGCGCAGCGGTTTCGGGAGTACACCGAGAGAATTCGCACGCAGAGACCAAACGGGAGCCTAGAGGAAAAAGTCGAGGCGGTTGCGGCGCTGCTCACGGATCAGGGGTACATGGCGGATTGGTCTTCGGACGCCGAAGGTCTGACGCTGGCGAAACACAATTGTGCCCTGCGTGCAGTTGCCGAAGCGTTTCCAGAGATCTGCGAGGCGGAAGCGGAATTCCTCAGCGAAGTGCTGCAGGCCGAAGTGCAGCGTGATGAAAGCATTCCGGAAGGCTGCAATGCCTGCCTGTACTCCATTTCCCGCAGGGCATCGAACGGAGCCGCCAATCCGACCGCTTCGCAAGGGGAGGAGGAAGTCGACAATGAGTAATCCGGTTGATAGGCATATTGCTCAGCCGTACAAGTACGGTTGGAGTACCGACATAGATGCGGATGTGCTGCCCGCAGGGCTGAACGAGGACGTCATTCACGGAATCTCGGAAAAGAAGGGCGAGCCGGAATGGCTGTTGAATTGGAGGCTCAAGGCATACCGTAACTGGCTTACAATGCCGGAACCGAAGTGGGCCAACGTGAAGCACGATCCAATTGATTACCAAGGAATACACTACTATGCGGCGCCGAAGCAGGAGAAGCCAGAAAGCCTCGACGAAGTAGATCCAAAGGTGCTGGAAGCCTTCCAGAAACTTGGCATTCCGCTGGGGGAGCAGAAGCGGCTTGCCGGGGTGGCCGTGGACGCGGTCTTCGACAGCGTTTCTGTTGCAACAACTTTTAAGGATACGCTCGCGGAGCATGGGGTGATCTTCTTGCCATTCTCCGAAGCGGTGCGCGAGTATCCGGATTTGGTACGACGGTACCTGGGGTCAGTCGTACCGCCAGGTGACAACCTGCACGCGGCCCTGAATTCTGCGGTGTTCAGCGATGGTTCATTCGTGTACGTGCCCAAGGGAGTCCGCTGCCCGATGGAGTTGTCCACCTATTTCCGCATCAATGCAATCGCCACAGGTCAGTTCGAGCGAACACTGATCATTGCCGACGAGGGCGCGTATGTGAGTTATCTGGAGGGTTGTTCTGCTCCGATGCGAGACGAGAACCAACTCCACGCAGCGGTTGTGGAATTGGTGGCCCTCGAAGACGCAACGATCAAATATTCAACGGTCCAGAACTGGTACCCGGGAGATGAGTTCGGAAAGGGCGGCGTGTACAACTTCGTCACCAAACGGGGCGATTGCCGCGGCGATAATTCCAAGATCTCCTGGACGCAGGTGGAAACGGGATCGGCGATCACTTGGAAGTATCCGAGCTGCCTGCTGAAGGGTGACAATTCGGTGGGTGAATTCTATTCCGTGGCGGTCACCAACAACTATCAACAGGCGGACACGGGTACGAAGATGGTGCACATTGGCAAAAACACCCGCAGTACCATCGTCTCCAAAGGGATTTCGGCTGGGCATAGCCAGAACACCTACCGTGGACTCGTGAAAATCATGAAAGGCGCTCAGGGAGCGCGGAACTACTCTCAGTGCGACTCGATGTTGATTGGAGACGAATGCGGAGCGCACACAGTTCCTTACATAGATGTTCGCAACAGCTCGGCTATCATGGAGCATGAGGCGACCACCTCCAAGATCGGTGAAGACCAGATCTTCTATTGTCGCCAGAGGGGGTTGTCGGCTGAAGACGCAGTGTCGATGATCGTCAACGGCTTCTGCAAAGAAGTCTTCAATGAGCTACCGATGGAATTTGCAGTCGAGGCTCACAACCTCCTGGGATTGACTCTGGAGGGCAGCGTCGGATGAACATGGAGGAGCACTAAGCCACTCTGGAGAAAGACACAAAATGCTGGAGATTCGAGACTTACACGCGGGCATTGAAGGCAAGGAAATCCTCAAGGGAATTGACCTGGATGTAAATGCTGGGGAGGTCCATGCTATCATGGGGCCGAACGGCTCAGGTAAGAGCACCCTTTCTCAAGTCCTGGCAGGGCACCCGTCGTTCGAGGTTACCATGGGATCGGTGAAGTTCGAGGGCAGCGATCTGCTGGAGCTCGAGCCGGAAGACCGTGCATGCAAAGGACTGTTCCTGGCGTTCCAATATCCGGCTGAGATCCGTGGAATCACGAATGCCTATTTCCTCAGACATGCGCTGAATGCCCGCCGGAATTGCGAGGGCCTGGATGAGCTGGATCCGCTCGACTTCCTGGAACTACTGGAGGGAAAGCTCGAGCAAATAGGCTGGGAGGATAGCTTCGTCAACCGGCCGGTGAACGAGGGCTTTTCCGGTGGAGAGAAGAAACGCAACGAAATACTGCAGCTGGCGGTTCTGGAGCCCAGGCTGGCTGTGCTGGACGAGCCTGACTCGGGGCTCGACATCGATGCCCTGAAGGTCGTGGCCGGGGCTGTCAAAGAGTTGCGGAGACCGGACAACGCGACCCTGATCATCACCCACTATCAGAGGCTGCTCAACTACGTAACGCCGGATCGCGTGCATGTACTAATGAACGGAAAGATCGTGACTTCTGGCGGCGAAGAGCTGGCGAGGGAGCTGGAGTCAAAGGGATATGACTGGGTAAAAGAGACTGCGGCGGTGAGCTGATGGCGAAGGACGAACTGGCTAGAAAAGCTGCGGCTGAACGGTACCTGCAGGAATTCGACTCTCTGGTTGGCAAGGGGGCGTTGAACGGTCCGCCGTGGGTGCGGGAGATCAGGCAAAGAGCGATAGGTGAGTTTGCAGAGTCCGGTTTCCCGGCCGCGCGAGCCGAGAAGTGGCGTTTCACCAATTTCTCGAAGCTGGTCGAGACGCCGTTCGCTCTTCGGAACGGTAGCGAGGGGCGGGCAGCATCGACGGCGTTGACTGCGGATCCGCTGGGGGATTGGGGAGAGCATCGAGTTGTATTCGTTGATGGCAAGTATGCGCCGAAGCTTTCCTCAGTGGATGAACTACCCAAAGGAATCTATGCTGGCAGTCTGTCTGCCGGTGCCAGTGCCGACAACGCGTTTGTCGCTGGTAATCTCGGCCGAGTGGCTGAGCCCAGCGATAGCCCGTTCACAGCTCTAAATGCCGCGTTCATGTCAGACGGGGCGGTATTGGTCGTTCCTCCAGGGGTCGTACTTGCCGAGCCGATACACTTCCTGCATCTGACGAGCGGCGCCTGCACTGATGCGGTCACGCACGTACGGAACCTGTTCGTCATTGGGGCAAATGCAGAGGTATCAGTGTTGCAACGTTTTTCGGGAGTTGGTGAAACACGCTATTGGACCAACGCTGTAACGGAGATCATACTAGGCTCTGGAGCGCGTCTCAATGCCAATCGAACTCAGGTGGAGGGCAGCGGCGGGTTCCACACTGCAACCACGCACTGCCGGCAGGAAAGGGACAGTAGGTTCTCGCTGACTACCGTGGAGCTCGGTGCCGAACTGTCGCGGCACGATACGGTAGTCGTGTTGAGCGGAACGGGCGCCAGTTGCAGCGTGAACGGTCTCGTTCAGTTGCAGCAGCGGCAACACGTCGACAACCACACGATTATCCAACACGCGGCGCCGCACTGCAGGAGCAGAGAGGCATTCAACGGCATCTTCGACGACAGTTCTCACGGGGTCTTCACCGGACGAATCATTGTCAACGAGGGAGCGCAGCAGACGGATTCGGCACAGTCCAGCAGAAACGTACTGCTCTCTGAAAAGGCACGTGCCGACGCGCAGCCGAAGCTGGAGATCTTCGCGGATGATGTGAAGTGCACACATGGAGCCACGGTTGGCCCCATTGACGAGGAAGCGTGGTTTTACCTTCGCAGCAAGGGGCTGAGTGCGGAATCAGCCCGCATGATGTTGATCTATGGTTTCGCGGGTGAGATTCTGGAGTCGATTGGTAACAGTGAGTTGCGAAAGCGAGTGGACGTATTGCTTCGTTTGCGGCTCAGTGGTGACTCGTGAGGAATGGAGAGAGGGGGGGTACGGTGTCTGAGCGAGAAGCGCTTGTTGGGATTGAAGGAACACTGGAGGTAGCAGAACTGCGGAAGGACTTCCCGATTCTGCAAGAAACCGTGCGCGGCAAGCAGCTGGTGTACCTAGACAACGCGGCAACAACGCAGAAGCCGCGCCAGGTGATTGAAGCAGTCACGCGGTTCTACGAGTCTGAGAACAGCAATATCCACAGGGGTGTCTATCATCTCAGCGAGAGGGCTACCGCTGCATTCGAGAAGGCTCGCGTCGAAATCAAGAATTTGCTGAACGCTCCTCGCGCCGAAGATGTCGTGTTCGTGCGAGGTGCTACCGAAGCAATCAATCTAGTGGCTTCGAGCTATGGAAAGCTGAACATTGGAGAGGGTGACGAGATCGTGGTGTCGGCGATGGAGCACCACTCCAACATCGTTCCATGGCAGTTGTTGGCCGAGCAGGTTGGAGCGTCGCTCAAGGTGGTTCCAATGGATCGGACCGGCACGCTGGTTGAAGCCGAAGTCGAACGGGTCATTGGCCCTAAGACAAAGATGCTTGCCCTCGTGCACGTGTCCAACGCCTTGGGGACGGTCAACCCGGTCAAGAGTATCTCGAGATATGCGCGGGATCGAGGCGTTGCCGTGTTGATCGACGGTGCACAAGCCGCTGCTCACCTACCGATAGACGTGCAGGACATCGGCTGTGACTTCTATGTGGTCTCCGGGCACAAGATGTTCGGCCCCACCGGAATCGGTGTGCTATACGGCAGATCGGATCTACTGGAGGCCATGCCCCCGTACCAGGGAGGTGGGGAGATGATCCGGTCAGTCAGTTTTGAAGGCAGCTCCTATGCTGATCCACCGGCTAGATTCGAGGCCGGTACGCCGCACATTGCCGGAGCGATCGGCATGGGTGTGGCGGCCAGGTATTTGCAGAGTCTCGACTGGCACAGCGTGCACGGTCATGAGGAAGGCCTACTCGAATACGCTACCTCCGAACTGGGTAAGGTGCCCGGATTGCAGATCATCGGCACTGCCGACAGAAAGGCAGCTGTGATCTCTTTCGTTCTCGAGGGCGTCCACGCGCATGACGTCGGTACGATTGTTGACCAGGAAGGTGTCGCGCTGAGAACCGGGCACCATTGTGCGCAGCCTGTAATGGATTTCTTCGGCGTCCCCGCGACGGCACGTGCTTCATTCGCGTTGTACAACACTATCGAGGAGGTGGATTTGCTGGCCGAAGCACTGCGGAAGGTCAAGGAGGTATTCGGGTGATGCCGGAACTCAGAGAACTTTACCAACAGGTGATCTTGGACCACAATCGCAAACCGCGGAACTACAGGGTCATGGACAATGCCGACCGGGTAGCAACGGGCGACAATCCGTTGTGCGGGGACAAGGTCGAAGTTTACTTGAAACTAAACGGTGAGATTATCGAGGATGTCAGTTTCCAGGGCTCTGGTTGTGCAATCTCGCAATCGTCAGCATCATTGATGACTGCGGCCGTCCACGGCAAGTCGGTCGCGGAAGCGCTAGAGTTGTTCTCCAAGTTCCATGAGATGGTGACCGGTGGGGTGGGAGGTGATGTCGGGGGTAGCGAACTCGGAAAGCTCCGTGCTTTTGCAGGTGTTAGGGAGTTCCCGGGCCGCGTGAAGTGCGCGAATCTGTCATGGCACACGCTCAAGTCGGCGCTGGATGACGGTGCGAGGAAAGTGAGCACGGAATAGTATTCGCAGGCGGTCGTTGACAGGTTGCTGTGCAGCCAGCTTTGGGGGCGGTTTGAGAGAGAGCGGTTTCGAGAGGATCGTATCATTTAGGGAGCTCGTTGAAGGGGTTCCAGCCAGCCTAAAATTGGAAACGGGAGAAGATGTCTGCCTGATCCGCGTTGGCCATGAGGTTTTTGGGATAGCGGAGGAATGCCCGCACGGCGAATCACCGTTGTCCGACGGGGCGATGGTGGATGACTACGTGATCGAGTGCCCGATGCACTGCGCCCAATTCGACGTTCGCGATGGGAGTGTTGTGGAACCGCCTGCGATAGAGCCAATCCTGGTATATGAAGTGAAGATTGTCGATGGAGACGTGTGGGTAGCGAATGGTTTGAGATAGTTGACGCCGGAGGCTGGCTGTATTTGAGGACGGCAGGCGGTGTTGATCCGGTCGTTGAGAAGGTCGCAAGCACGTGTGTGTGCGCGAAAGATTCCGATGACAGGCGAGACGTTGGTGGAGACGGGCAGCACTGCGAGATTCTGGCGTGGCTTAGACGCGGGGCTGGAATGCGAGTTGAAGCTTCCAAGGAAGGAAGCTTGCGAGCTGTTTCGGCCAACTGGTGGAGGGAGTGTGGGGCGGCAATGCGTGGCGGGGGGTGGTCTGTCGTTCCAGTGATAAGTCGAATATGTCTGAAAAATTCGATGTTGTAGTTGTTGGTGGCGGACACGCGGGGGTAGAAGCGGCTAACGCGGCTTCGCGCTTGGGGGGGCGTGTCCTTCTATTGACCTCGAATCTCGATACTATCGGACAGATGTCGTGCAATCCGGCGATCGGTGGTATCGCCAAGGGGACAGTTGTACGTGAGATAGACGCGCTTGGTGGGGTGATGGGGAAGGCTGCTGACGGGGCCACGATCCAGTTCAGGATGCTCAACAAATCGAAGGGTCCAGCAGTGTGGGCTCCGCGCGCCCAGTGTGATCGTGGTCTTTACAGGCGCGGAGTGAGGAGTGTTCTGGAGGAGTGTGAAGGTCTATGGATAAGGCAGGCCACTGTCGCGACACTGACGTGGAGCGCTTCTAAGGTCGGAGGCGTGACCACGACGGACGGACAAGAAGTGGAAGCGCCGGCGGTAGTGTTGGGTGCGGGGACGTTTTTGCGCGGAAGGATGTTCGTTGGAGTGGATACGTGCATTCCAGGTGGGAGGGCAGGGGATGCTCCGGCTACTGAGGTTGCGGAACAGCTGGCTGCGATTGGGCTCCAAGTAGACCGGTTCAAAACGGGTACGCCGCCGCGCATTGATGGGAGGACCGTAGACTACGGGAAGTTGGAGGAGCAGAAAGGTGACGTTGCGGGGTACCGGTTTGCGCACTTTGGGGAAAGCCGGCGGCCCGACCAGAGGTCATGTTGGGTGGCGTGGGCCGGATCAAAGGTGAAGGAGGTTATAACAGAACACCTGGAGGAGTCGGCGCTGTACGGGGGCGTTATTGGCGGCAGGGGGCCAAGGTACTGCCCGTCGATCGAGGACAAGATAGTGAGATTCCCGGACGCTGAGCGTCATCAGGTCTTTCTCGAGCCCGAGGGTCTACATACAGGTGAGTTGTACGTGAACGGTCTGTCCACGTCACTTCCAGCTGGTGTGCAGCTGGAGTTCCTGCATGCTGTGCCTGGCCTGGAGAACGTGAGGATGACGCGATTCGGGTATGCCATCGAATATGACTACTACCCGCCAACCCAGCTGCACCCCACTCTGGAGTCGAAGGCGATCGAAGGGTTGTTCATGTGCGGCCAGGTCAATGGAACGACTGGCTACGAAGAGGCGGGCGGTCAGGGACTTGTGGCAGGGGTGAATGCGGTTGGGAAGATGCGCGGCATGGACCCGTTCATTTTGGGCAGGGAGAAAGCATACGTCGGGGTGTTGATTGATGATTTGGTGACACGTGGCGTCGATGAACCGTACAGGCTGTTTACGTCACGCGCGGAACATCGGCTACTGCTAAGGCAGGACAATGCGCTCAACAGATTAGGTGGTTTGGCATTGGACGTAGGTCTTTTGGCCGAGAGCGAGAAGGATGTGGTAGAGGGGAGATTGAGGGAGACGGAGGAACTCATCCGGTTAGCAGAGGAGACGGTTGCGCATCCGGATAGCGTAAATGCGTTGCTCGAAGATCGGAGCGAGCGGGAATTGGCCGCGCCGCAGAGGATAGCCGAATTGGTACGGCGGCCTCGGCTCGAGTTGAGGGAATTGATGGCTGCGGTGTTGGTGGAGGTGCCGAGATTTGCTGAGGATGCTTGGGTGACGGCGGAGATCGAGTTGAAGTACGTTGGTTATTTGGACCGGGAGCGGAACGCGGCGAGGCAGCTGAGAGAAATGGCTGGTTTCAAGATACCTGAAGGGCTCGGTTACCTGGAACTGAAGAGCATCAGTACGGAAGCGAGGCAAAAACTGCAGGCGGTGCGGCCTGAATCACTTGCTCAGGCGTGGCGGATTCCCGGAGTGTCTCCAAGTGATCTTCAGAATCTGGTCGTGGAGGTCCTGAAGTTCAAGGGAAAGACGGCAGGCTTGGCATAGTGTTCCACGTGAAACAACGTTTCAGGTGTCGTTTGCTGTGTATCAAACCATGCGCGTCGACCGAGGCTGCCGTAACAGGTCCGCATCCTACTTCTTCTTTACCATAATCGTTGACGGCCATATATTCCCGCATCTACTCTGAGCATAAGGTTGCAGGCTCGGCGTCGACGCCTACACTGTTGTTATGTAAGGACTTATGCCCATGTCGAGGGTCGTTGCGATTGCCAATCAGAAGGGTGGTGTGGGAAAGACCACCACTGCGGTCAACCTGGCCGCGTCTCTGGCAGCCGCCGAATTACCTACATTGCTGGTAGATGCTGACCCACAGGGCAATGCCACAAGCGGTGTCGGGCTCGAAAAGGACCAGATCGAGTTGTCGTTGTACGACGCCCTACTCAACGACGAGCCGCTTTCCACCGTAATCCACCCGGCCGTGAACCTGCCGCTGCTGGACGTCGTGCCGGCAACGCAAGACCTGGTGGGAGCCGAGATCGAGTTAGTGAACAGGTCTCAGCGCGAATCGGTAATGAAACGGTCCCTCGCGCCAGTCGCCCCGGAATACAGGTACGTCCTGATAGACTGCCCACCGTCACTTGGCTTGCTGACCCTCAATATGCTCGCCGCAGCGGATTCGGTATTGATTCCCATACAATGTGAGTATTACGCGCTCGAGGGTCTCTCCCAACTACTCAACGCAGTACGACTCGTGCAGCAGAACTTCAATCCGGAACTCGCCATTGAGGGCGTCCTGCTCACGATGTATGACGCCCGACTCAATTTGTCCAAGCAAGTGGATGTCGAAGCACGCGAATACTTTGGCAACAAAGTCTACCGCAACGCGATTCCTCGAAACGTCCGCCTCGCAGAGGCGCCATCATTCGGCAAACCCATCATTCTCTATGATGTTCGCTCAATTGGAGCGCAGAGCTACTTGGCTTTCGCTCAGGAGATGCACAAACGCGCCAATGTGCAACCAGGGAGCCGCGAATGACGCTATCGGGCAAACGTCGTCTCGGTAAAGGACTCGAAGCGCTACTGGGGCCGACGACCGTTTCCGAGGCACAGGAGGGGGGTGCGTTGCAGCGAGTTCCGGTCTCCGCTATCCAACCAAACCCCTTCCAGCCTCGGCGAGCACTCGACCAAGCGGCGATCGACGAGCTGGCTGCGTCCATGGCCTCGTCGGGCCTTCTCCAGCCCATCGTGCTTCGCTCCCTCGAAGGGGGTACGTTCCAGCTGATAGCTGGCGAGCGCCGCTGGCGCGCCGCGAAGAAGCTAGACTGGCCGGAAATAGGAGCCGTGCTGCGCGATGTCGACGACAAAACGCTGTTGACCCTCGCGCTGGTGGAAAACTTGCAGCGCGATGCATTGACTGCCATCGATGAAGCATTTGGTTATCAACGCCTCGTTGAGGAATTCGAGCTGTCGCACGGAGAGGTGGCTGATTTAGTGGGAAAGAGTCGATCCACCATTGCAAACTCTCTGCGCCTGCTCAATCTCCCTCCCACCGTTCAGGACATGGTACAGCGCGGCGATCTCCAGATGGGTCACGCACGGGCATTGTTGCAGATCTCCGGCGCGGACGAGATTGAACGCCTTGCAACAGCGGTGGTCAAGCTTGGGCTTTCCGTCCGCGAGACAGAAGCGCGTGCCCGGGTCGCTTCTGAGCAGACTTCCGCGAGGGGCGCACGCAAGAAGCGGGCGCGACAGGAGGGCGGGGGATCAACGGAGACGAGACGCGTGGAAGATGCCTTGCGGAGATACTTGCAAACGGACGTGACAGTGACACGTAACGATTCCGGCAAGGGCCGATTGGCTATTGACTTCTACTCGAATGACGATCTCGCTCGGTTGTTGGAGCTGGTGCTCGGCGCACCTTTCAACGGATGAGTCCTGAGAAGCGTCATGTCACCCTGATGCTCCACACCGACGGGGTAACGGAATCGCGGTCCATTCGCTTGCCGCTTTCCCTGTTTCGCGCATTGACAATAACCGCAATCGTGGTCGGCGTCCTGGTTTTGCTTGCGGCTGTGCTGTATACGCCAATTGTCAGAGCAGCATCCCAGGTTCCGGGACTGATGCGGGAGGTGGAACGTCTTTCAGCAGAGAACCAACAGGTTCATCAACTGGCGCACCGGCTGGAACAAATTGAAGCCCGCTACGTCCAGGTTCGCGGGATGTTGAGAGCCGACATGGTACCAGAACTCCAACATACGGACAGCATCTTGCCCACAGCCTCACCACTTTATGCCCGTGCTCCAGGGTCACAGCCGTGCTATGAGACCGGCCCCTCGGCCCCTCGCCATTGGCCGCTAGGAGGGCCGGGCGTCATAACCCGTGGTCCAGTCGGGGTCGGAACGTCAACGGAAGTACACGCCGGCCTCGATGTGGCGGCAGCCCAAGGCACAACCGTCCTGGCAGCCGGCGGCGGGACTGTGATCGCCGCAGGATACGACACCGAATACGGTTTCCACGTGCGCATTCGCCACGGCAATGGCTACGACAGCATGTACGGCCACTTGTCCCGACTGCTGGTAGCCAACGGCGAAGCAGTAAACGCAGGCCAGGTGATCGGGCTTTCGGGTTCAACTGGCCGATCAACCGCTCCACATCTACATTTTGAGATCTTCTTGAATGAAGAGTCCGTGGACCCAAGCCCCATGATCAGTCAGGAGTGTAGCAATGGCAATCTTCTCGTCCAAGGAGGGTGATGGAATGTCAGACAAGCAGAATCGCACCCCAGCCAGGGAAGGCGTATTGTCCATCATCGCCGCGGATCTGAAAGTGGTTGGTGAACTGGTCACCGACGGGGTCGTCAAGGTTGACGGGCAGGTGCAAGGCAACGTTAAAGCGGAACGACAGGTCCTGGTCTCCAAAGGCGGCGTCGTCAAGGGTGACGTTCACAGCAAAGAGGTAATTGTGGGTGGGAGCATCGAGGGATGCGTGTACGCGAGCGGACGGGTCGAAGTGCAGCCTTCTGCCACGGTCAACGGTGACATCGCGACCAAGCGCATAGTCGTGCACGAGGGCGGAGAAGTGAACGGAAACCTCCGGATGGGAGAAGCGGAACTCGCCGGGAGCAAACTGAAGCCGTTGAGCGGGCCCGAACGAGCGTCAACGCCGAACAACAAGACTGCCCCAGCTGCTAGCTGAATCACCATGTATCCACAAGCTCATGTGAATTCTCAAATGACTCCTATAAGTCGTTTCTGTTTAATCGGTTACACGTTCAATGTCGTCTCGACATTATATTTTCACTGTCGCGTCGCTAACGCAATGCTGGCTCGTCGCTGACGGCATCTTTCAGCGGTGTTCGCCTTCTCCAGTCACACCCGTACATCCTGAAACTCAATGTCATCTGAGCTATCGGACATAACAGAATACCTGGACAAGTACTTGCGGGTGGCCGACGTAGCCGATTCCTTCGAGGCGCTGAACGGCCTTCAAGTAGAAAACCGAGGATACGTCACCCGAGTGGCGGCTGCTGTAGATGCGTGTCAGGCGACGATCAATGCCGCAGCTGAGCGCGACGCGGACCTCATGCTGGTGCACCACGGGCTGTTTTGGGGTGGTTTGGAGCCGATAACCGGACGCCACGGACGCAGAGTGAGGATGCTCATCGAGTCCGGGACCGCATTGTACTCAGCCCATATCCCATTGGATCTGCATCCTGAAGTCGGCAACAACGCGATTTTGGGCAGGGAGCTGGGCCTCTCGGATCCCGAATACTTCGGCGACTATAATGGAGAAAAACTCGGCGTGGCCGGATCAGTGAGTGCGTCGTTTGCGGAGATCGTAACAACCGTCGGCTACATACTATCCGTGACTCCCACAACGATGCCTTTCGGGCCGGAGAAGAGTTCACGTGTTGGAATCATCTCCGGCGGTGGTGGAGGCATGATTGCCCAGGCGCGCGATGCGGGAGTGGACACGCTCATTACCGGAGAGGGGAAACATCATTCCTATTTCGATGCAGAAGAGTGGGGTCTCAATGTCATCTTCGCGGGACACTACGCCACCGAGACTGTGGGCGTAAAAGCCCTGGCGGAGCACCTGGCCGAGAAGTTCGAGCTACCTTGGATCTTCATCGACCACCCGACGGGTCTGTGATCGCCAACCCGCCGTGGTTCATACACGCCTCCCTCCTTTCCGGGAAGCTCGGTTGTTTTCCAGCGCGATGCCTGCGTTGCGCATCAGGCCATCGTAGCCAGTGCGCTCGAAAGGAGTGTTGCCGAGCCAGCGCTCAAATGTGTCTGCATCGATATCCGATATTTCACGCAAGTCCAGCAATGCGAGATCGGGATCGAGCTGCAATGCAGGATCGTCCGCAGGCTTGGCAAACTTGCTGTTCCACGGACAAACGTCCTGACAGGTATCACAGCCAAGTATCCTGTCGCCCATGCGCTCTCTGAGATTTGCGGGTATCTCCCCCTTGTGCTCAATCGTGAGATAGGAAAGACACCGTCTGCTATCGACCAGTCTCCCGGCCGTGATCGCATGCGTCGGACAACTGTGCACACACCTGTAACAACTCCCGCAGCGATCAGCGGTGAACGGCTCGTCCAGCTCCAGGTCCAAATTCGTAAGCACAGTGGCAATGAAGAGATGTGAGCCGAATTCGGGGTTGATCAGCATTGCGTTCCGCCCGATCCATCCCAGGCCCGCTCGCCGCGCAAGCACTCTTTCGGGCACTGGACCGGCATCTACATAAGCCTTCGCTATCGTGCGGCGGTCGCCAAAGGCAACCATGTGTTCGACGAGTTCCTCGAGCGGCTCGCGCAACGAGTGGTGGTAGTCCGGTCCGCGGGCGTATTTCGCAACCCGTCCCTTGCCTGGTAAATGTGGAGGTTCCTTGGTGTAGTGATTGCGCAGCACAACTACCGCCCTGGTGGCTCCGGGCAGAATCAACTCTGGCTCGAGCCTTCGAGCAGCCTGGCGATGCATGTAGGTCATCGTAGCGGCCATTCCGGAGGAGAGCCATCGCTTGTACTGCTGCCCGTGAGGATTCGGGGCCAAATCGCTGATGCCTGCGTCCGTGAAGCCCAGTGCGCTCGCCTTGTCCTTGATCGCGGCGGACCGATCTCGCGCGTTCACCTGGTTTCAACCTCGCAGGTCAACCAGCCGTTGAACGCCCTTTTCATGCGCCGCCTCGATTCGCAAAGGCGCAGATTCGCCCACCTGATAGAAGCTGAGTGTATTTGGGGCATGTCATGACATCTAACCTGTTTTGAACATGCAGCCAGCGGGTGCCCGCCCGCAAGCGACTGACTCCGACCGTGACTCTCGTGTATATTGGCGTGATGACAACACCTCCAACTTCCGGCACGCACTACCTGGCGCATTATCGAAGCGAGTTTCCGATCTTTGCAGACACGATCTACCTCAACTCCTGCTCTCTCGGCGCCCTATCCACTAGAGCCGAGCAAAGAGTTACGGGCTTTCTCCAGACATGGCACGCTCGAGGTGCTTCCGCATGGTATGACGAATGGTGGCAAGCGTTGGCGGACGTTCGAACCGGCTATGCGGGCGTCATCGCCTCAAAGAGAGAGGAGATTGCTGTGCACGCGTCGGTGTCGACGGCGACCTCGGTTGTGGCCGGGGTGCTCGACCAGACCGATCGTCCCAGAATCGTCACTACCAATCTCGATTTTCCGACGGTTCCCTATCAGTGGCTTGCTAAGCAGCCCGAGGGAGTGGACGTCTTTGTCATCGAGAGTCCTGATGGCATCTCGGTCCCGGTTGATTTGATCGCGGACGCTGTAGACGAGCGCACAGCTTTGGTGGCAACTTCTCACGTGTACTTCACGACTGGTGCAATCCAAGACGTAAAGGCCGTTGCCGAGGTGGCTCATTCCAATGGCGCGTTGTGCTTTGTGGACGCGTACCAGAGCGTCGGGCAGCTGCCGCTGGATGTACACGACACAGGAGTGGATTTCCTCTGTTCAGGCGGGCTGAAGTGGTTGTTGGGTGGTCCAGGTATCGCCTTTCTGTACGTTCGCGAAGACCTCGTCGAAAAACTGCATCCCAAGACCACTGGATGGTTCGCGCACGCACGCCAATTCGACTTCGATCCGCTGTCGATTGCATGGCAACCCGACGCGCGCAGGTTCGAGCAGGGTACTCCCTCCTTGGCCGCTGTATTCGCTCAGCTCGGTGGCCTGGAAGTCATACGTGAGATCGGCATCCCCGCTATCAGAGACGTGGTGCGGGGCCTTACCGACAACCTTGTGGACAGGGCTACGGCTGCCGGACTTGCTCCCAAAGTAGCCAGCAGCTCCGCAAGCCGCGGCGCGATTGTGATGATCCCAGACGATGATCCGCATTCCTCAGTGCGGCGCCTTGCCGACGCAGGCATCATCGTTGATGCCCGGCCTGGTCACGTGCGTCTGTCTCCGCATTTCTACAACATTGAGGACGACCATGTCGCAGCCATCTCCATCCTCTCATCCTGAAGACGAGGCTCTCGTGGAAGTAAAGGGAGCAACTGCTGACGAGCAACTGCTACGAGTTCCGCCGATATCGGAAAGAAGACGCTTTGTTGACACGGATCCTTGGCGGGTCCTAAGGATACTCGGCGAGTTCGTGGCCGGATTCGAGGAACTCGCCGACGTGCGGCGTGCCGTGACCTTTTTTGGCTCCGCACGCACCGAGCCGCACGATGAAACATACCAGCTCACAGTGGATACGGCGCGACTCCTAGGGCAGCACGGCTTCGCCATAATCACGGGAGCGGGTGGAGGCATCATGGAGGCTGCGAACAAAGGTGCGAAGGAAGCCGCAGCGCCGTCTATCGGCCTCAACATCGAATTGCCGTTTGAGCAAGTCACGAATCCCTATGTTGATCGCACCGTTGAGTTCCGCTACTTCTTCGTTCGAAAAACGCTGATGGTGAAATACTCCTCGGCGTTCATCTTTCCGCCGGGTGGCTTCGGTACCCTGGACGAGCTGAGCGAAGTTCTCACCCTGAAGCAGACACGCAAGATCGGCAACATGCCGATAGTGCTCATGGGCAGAGAATACTGGCACGGATTGCTCGATTGGCTTTCGAACACGGTTGCGGCTCAAGGGAAGCTCAGTGGCGAAGATCTGGATCTGTTCGAGGTCACAGATGATCCGCAAAGGGTTCTGGACATCGTTGTAGAATGGTGGCGTCAACGAGAAACGCCCGGCAATTCACAAGTGACCGGCTAGCTATATGGCGGATGTTTCACACAATCACCTAGGCGGAATGGAGATCGCACCTCCGCCAATTGGGCGAGACGCGACGATCCCGGGACTGATCGATAACGCATTCAATGCATACAATGCGGGCAGGTTGAGAGAAGCCTGCCAACTGTTTGCTCAGCGCATGCTCCATGCCAACACGACCGTGGGAATGAGTCTCGCCGGAGCTCTGACCCCGGCCGGTTTGGGAATGTCGGCGATTGTGCCATTGATTCGTGCCGGGTTTGTCGACTGGATAGTGTCCACGGGAGCGAACCTCTATCACGACGCACACTTCGCGCTTGGCCTGCCAATACATAGAGGGTCACCACACCTCGACGACGTGAAGCTGCGAGAGCAGGGGATAGTGCGGATCTACGACATCGTTTTCTCGTACGACGTACTCTTGCGCACAGATGAATTCATCCGTGAAGTATCGGCGCGCCCGGAGTTTCAGCGTGAACTGAGTAGCGCCGAGTATCACTACCTTCTGGGAGGCTACCTGCTGGAACGGGAGTGCAACCTGGGCCTGCAGCAGAGATCGATGCTCGCGGTTGCGCACCAGTGCGGGGTACCAGTATACACCTCCTCGCCCGGCGACTCTTCAATTGGCATGAACGTGGCCGAGCTGGCGCTGTCCGGCCACGATATTCGCTTCGATATATCCGCGGACGTGAATGAGACGGCTGCTATCGTGCTTGACGCCAAGAGAAATACCGAGGGGAGCGCGGTTCTGCTGGTGGGTGGTGGCAGCCCCAAGAACTTCGTGCTGCAAACTGAGCCTCAACTTCAGGAAGTCCTGGGCATAGACGAAAAGGGGCATGACTTCTTCCTTCAGCTGACCGATGCACGCGTGGACACGGGCGGTCTATCTGGGGCAACGCCGAGCGAGGCGGTTAGCTGGGGCAAAGTCGATCCCGACCAACTGCCAAATGCAGTAGTCTGTTACGTGGATAGCACAATCGGGCTGCCTTTGCTCACGGCATATTCGCTAGCGCGTTGCCAGGACCGTCCATTGAAGCGGCTCTACGAGAGACGTGCGCATTTGGTCGATTGTTTGAAAGCGGCACATCGCACTGCCTTAGAGAGCAGAAACGCCGTGCCCCGCGGTACATCACCAAAGACCCACCGAGAATGACGCGGATTTGCAACCAACCGAGAGTCGCAATCGTCGCAGGATGCCGGACACCCTTCAGCCGGGCCGGTACATCACTCAGAAACAAGACGGCCGTAGATCTGGCACGGCACGCGGTCGTCGAACTGATTCACAGGGCGAATCTGGATGGCAATCTCGTTGAGCAGCTCTATTTTGGGCAGGTAGTCGCGAGCCCAATGGTGCCGAACCTGGCGCGAGAAGTCAGTCTGCTACCGCATTTTCCGAAGACGGTGCCCGCCGCCTCGATAAACGGCGCATGCGCCTCCGCCAACCAGGCAATCGTGCTCGCGCACGATCAGATCGCGCTCGGTTATTGCGACGTAGCAATAGCCGGGGGTGCTGAGAGCCTCTCCAATATTCCTGTCCTGCATTCGCAGCATCTCTCCAGCCTCCTGGTTCGGATGAGTCGTACCAAATCCGTGGCCGCAAGGGCCCGGCTGCTGGCATCCGTACGTCCCAGCGATGCCGTGCCCGTGACGCCGACGATCACCGAGCCATGCACTGGCGAGACAATGGGAGAAGCCGCTGAGAGGATGGCCAAGATCAACTCGATCGCTCGGGAGGATCAAGATCGCTTTGCTTTGCGAAGCCATCGTCTGGCTGCCGCGGCCGCCCGAGAAGGGCACCTGTCAGCAGAGATCGCCCCGGTTCTGGAGCGCGGACCGGACGGTCCCACATTGGCTGACAACGGTATCCGGCCTGACACCAGCCTCGAGAAACTGGCGAGCCTGCCTCCGGTATTCGACGAGAGCTACGGCACAGTCACGGCAGGTTCATCCTGCCAGCTCACGGACGGTGCAGCGGCGATCTTGCTGATGAGCGAACAGGCTGCCCGGAGTCACGGATACGATCCCCTAGCGTTCATTAGATCCTACGCGTTGACCGCAACCGATCCGGGCGGTCAGCTACTGATGGGCCCGGTATATGCAATTCCGAGCGCTTTGGCTCGGGCGGGCATCGCCTGGAAAAACCTCGGCCTCGTGGAGATGCACGAAGCATTCGCGGCACAGGCGTTGTCCAACATAAAGGCCATCGAGTCGCAACGCTGGGCGAAAGAACACATGGGTCTTGCTACTGCCATCGGCGAGGTGGATTGGGAAATCCTCAACGTCATGGGCGGTTCGATCGCACTTGGCCACCCCTTCGGCGCAACCGGCGCGAGAATAACGCTCACTTTAGCAAACGAGATGGCGAGGCGAGGCGTGGAGTATGGGCTCCTGTCCGTGTGTACGCAGGGCGGTATGGGCTTCGCCATGGTTTTGGAGCGTCCGTAGGTTGGGCTCCTTCAGCAAACGAGTCAGGGATCACACCGCATGGCTCGAACTGAATGTTCCTGACCGTCCGGTCAATGTCATAACCAGGTCCGTGCGGGAGGAGCTCAGGGCTCTGCTGAATGACTCTGCAGCCGACCCGGAGATCCATTCCATGATCCTCATATCGCGAAAAGAGGATCACTTCATGGCAGGGGCTGATGTTGAAGAGTTCGCCAGACTGCGTACGCGACATCAAGCTCTTATGCTCGTTCGCGAGGGTCAAGACCTGGTCAACATGTTGGAAGCCAGCGCCAAGCCGATCGTTGCCGCAATACACGGCGCTTGCTTGGGAGGTGGGTTGGAGGCGGTGCTTGCCTGCGAATACCGAATCGCGACTAAGCACCACAAGACAGTGTTCCAGCTGCCAGAGGTCCGCTTGGGCATCTTGCCGGCAGCGGGCGGGTGTCAACTGCTCCCCCGGCTGATCGGATTACGGCGTGCCCTTGAGATGATCCTGACAGGACGTAAGACTGTTGCAGCCGACGCCTTGCGCTACGGATTGGTGGACGAACTGGTTCATCCGTCAATTGTAGATGACGTGGCATTCAAGGCGTCCCAGCGGCTGGCATCTGGTTGGCGACCCAAGCGGCACGTCAGCATTCCCGAGAAGTTAGCAGTGGACCGGAACGTACCTGCACGGAACACGATTCTCGGGAGGGCTCGGAAGAACGTTGTGGCAAAGAAAGGCAGCAATTACCCCGCACCTCTGGCCGCCATCGCAGCGATTGGCCACGGCCTTCAGTACGGCGTGGAGGCAGGACTGGAACACGACGCAGCGTCGTTCTCGGAATTGGCGATAGGTGATGTTTCCAGGAACTTGGTGCGGCTGTTTTTCGCGGATAAGGCACTCAAGAAGGCATACGCGCCAGAGGGAGGATTCCCCGAACCGAAGCATGTGAGGAATATCGCTGTAGTCGGCGGAGGTTTCATCGGCTCCGCGATCGCGGGAGTCGCAGCAAGCCATGCCTGTGTGGACGTTCGGATACGGGACACGTCGACAGAGATAGTGACATCGGCGCTCGAACGTGCTCGCAACATCGGTCTCCGACGGTCCGCCGCCGCCCCGGCGCCGGGATTGGCCGAACGAGACTTGGAGGTCCTCATATCGGGAGGTGCCGACTGGGCTGGCTTTGGCCGAGTGGACTTGGTGATCGAAGCGACCACAGAAGATCTCGAAACCAAGCGATACGTGTTCGAACAGGTCGAGTCGCACGTGCATCCCGGGTGCGTGATCGCATCGACCACGAGTACACTGCGGATTGCGGAAATTGCCGCGGCAATTGAGAATCCTCACCGGGTGCTCGGCATGCACTTCTGTTCGCCAGTGGAGAAAACGCCTCTGGTTGAGGTTGTGGCTCACGAGAAATCGGATCCCGCGGCTATTGCAACGGCGGCCGCGTTCGCGCGAAGAATGAAGAAGACCGCAATTGTCGTTCGGGACAGTGCAGGCTTCTGGGTCAACAGACTGCTCGCACCGTACCTCCGCGAAACCTGGTTGCTATTGGAGGCAGGAGCCGGCCCGCGACAACTGGATTCGGAGATGACCGCGTACGGTTTCCCGGTGGGACCGGTTACCTTGCTGGACGAGATCGGTCTCGATGTGGTTTTGGATACCTCGCACAGTCTCTACGAGGCGATCGGCGAGCGTTTGAAGCCACGGGCTGGGCTCGCTCGGATGGTCGGTGAAGGACGTCTTGGCCGCAAGAGCGGTCGTGGTCTCTACGAGTATCGCCGGGGCAAGCGGAGACACCCGGACGCCAACGCTTTGGAGCTAATTCGCGGGAGCAATCCTTGGGATTCCGAGGCCATTGATATCTCAGAGCGACTCATTTACGCGATTTTGAATGAGGCGGCCCGGGCGTTTTCCGAAGAGGTCGTTGGCTGTGCGCGAGATGGTGACGTGGGTGCGGTCCTCGGTTTCGGTTTCCCGCCGTTCCTGGGAGGGCCCTTGCGTCATACCGATCGGCTTGGCGTCGCCAACGTCGTCGATAAGCTGGATGAGTTGCAGAGGTCTTACGGAGATCAGTTCGAACCCGCTCAGCTCCTGGTCGAGATGGCTGGGCTGAATGAGCAATTTCACCACCAAAAACACCAATAGGAACGAAAAGGCATTATGCTCCTCAACATCTTTTTGTGGCTCAGCGAGCAGCGTCGCGTGTTCGATTTTGTCAAGAGCAACCGCTTTGCCTGGAAACTCGCCTCCAGATTTGTAGCCGGGGAAACGGTCAATGAGGCGGTCCAGGCGGCAAAGGTATTGAACTCCGATGGGACAATGGTAAGCCTCGACCTGTTGGGAGAAAGCGTTTCGTCTCGAGAGGAAACCGCTGAAGCGCGGGGCGACGTGATTCGCGTGTTGGATGCTATCACCGAAAACCAAGTGAACGGCAACGTCTCAGTAAAACTGACCCAGCTCGGACTCGACATCGATTCAGCACTGTGTATCGAAAACATGAATCAAGTCCTCACCCGCGCGGCAGAACTGGGCATTTTCGTTCGTATCGATATGGAAAGCTCCGAGCACACTGAGCGCACATTGGACATCTTCAAGCAGCTGCAACAGTCATTCGGCAACGCCACCGGTGTGGTTATACAGAGTTACTTGCGACGGTCGGAAAGCGACATCGAGGATCTAATCGCTCAAGGTGCGCGTGTTCGATTGTGCAAGGGCGCATACGCCGAACCCGCTTCCCTAGCGTTTCAGGACATGAAGGAGATCCGCCAGTCCTTTGAAAGAATCATGGAGCGTCTCCTCGACGATGGGAACTACCCTGCAATCGCCACGCATGACGACCAACTGATTGAGCGTGCGCTGACCTACGTGAAGGAGAAACGCATTCCGAGTGAACGCTTCGAGTTCCAGATGCTCTACGGGGTGCGAAGGGATCTTCAGCAACAGCTACGTCGTCAGGGTTACAACGTTCGAGTCTACGTGCCGTTCGGCAGCAATTGGTATCCGTATTTGATGAGGCGCCTGGCAGAGAAATCTTCTAACGTCGGGTTCATGATGCGAAGCGTTCTGAAGGAGACATTCTCTCGCAAATGACGGAGGATCGGTCTTTGGGCGAATACATGAGTGCGCATGGCTGCCCACCGGCGCTCTTGGGTTCCGATGGTGTCCCCTACACGGTGGAGATCTTTGCGGATGCCTCACCTCTGGAGGATGGGAGATTCGGCGCCGCAGTGATGTTTGTGAGGTGGTCGCAGAAGCAGCCGCGGCCGGCCGGCCATCTGGAGACGGATTATTTGGCCTATGGCGATACCAGCGAATGGGCGAAGAGGAAACTAGAGGAGCTGGACCTTCGAGAGATAAAAAGCTACCTCGACCGATTGATCGAAAATGGGAAAGGAATCGTCGACTGGTAGAAGCACAGAGTGGCCTGCTCATGTCCAAAACCGGCGGGGTTTACAGGGTACTTATCGGTGACACCGTCGTGGCAGCGAGCCTGCGTGGCAGGTGCAAGCAGCAACACGCTAAACGGATCCTAGTAGGTGATCGCGTTGAGGTTTCGATCCACGCCGACGGTTCGTGCACTGTCGAGGGAATCCAAGAACGAAAGACCGTGCTATGTCGCCGTTCTCCGGGAAAGGCAGGGACGGTGAGGGACGTGGCGGCAAACGTGGACCAGGTTGTCGTAGTGGGCGCTGCTCGAGATCCGATTTGGAATCCACATCTCATAGATCGGTTTCTTGCGGTCGGGGAGGCAAACGATCTGGATACGGTGCTAGTGGTCAACAAGTGCGACCTGGTGTGCGATATTGCCGAACTCATAACACCTTACCGTCGCGCCGGTTATTTGGTGATTCGCACGAGCGTGGTTCGAGGGGATGGGTTGCGCGCGTTGCGCGAGCTGCTCGACGGGCGTATCTCGCTGTTGAGCGGGCCCACTGGCGTGGGGAAATCCAGCCTGCTCAACGCACTTCAGCCGGGCCTCGAACTCCCAACGGGAGCGGTGAGTTCAAGGACGGGAACAGGCCGTCATACAACGGTAGCCGCTGAGATGCACAGATTTGGTGTTTTGGGCATGGTGGTGGATACGCCTGGGTTGAGGGATATCGGTCTCTGGGGATTATCGCCGGACGAGGTTGCGGCCGCCTTCCCGGATGTCGGGGAATTCGCCGGGGATTGCCGCTTCGACAACTGTCGTCATCTCGAGGAGCCGGGCTGCGCGGTGCTTCGCGCCGTGAAAGAGAACGAACTTGCAAAGCCCCGACATGATTCCTACCGACAACTCTTGGCGGAGGCAGAACGCGCTGCCAAGCCGTGGAGTCATTGACCCTCGCCTGCCTGCTGTACCGCTCGCCGCAGGCGCGGCCAGACATGGATAGCGAAACGCAGGAATTTTCGCCTTTCTTCCGGATTGCACTGCAGCCAATCCCACGCGGACCTGCAGCCCTTCCGAGTGTTGCAGCTTGCGCATGCTGTCACGAGATTCCCAGCGGAGTTGTCACCTAGCTTGGCGAGCGGTTGGACGTGGTCGAGTGTCAGTTGCTCGGACTTGAACACTCCACCGCAATAGACGCAGCGGTTATTGTCGCGGCGAAAGATGGTTGTCCTCTTTTCGTCGCCCGTTTTTGAGACCTTCATTGCCTTGGAGTTCATATGAGCGGTATGCGTTCAAGAGAACGAATCGTTGCAAACCTGGAGTCGATATACCGTGAAGCGTACGAACGCGCAAAGGCGAGCGAAGACAAGGATCGCATGATGGATCTCGATGCGTCCTTCCAGCGCGAGCAACTGATCTTGGAGGTGCTCCTCGATGTCCGCGACGCTTTGGCATCACTAAGGGAACCGCAGAACTCAGAAACGGCATTGAAGAAGATCAGCACACTACGGAATATTGCCAAGTACGCAAAGTAGCGATGTGGCTGCCAAAGTCGTGACAAGAGGGTTGAATGGTGATTGAGAGTTCTTGCAGACACCAGCGCGACCTGGAACAGGTCAAGTGGAAGGAGCCTCTTTCCCAAGAGCTTCCCTGATTTCTCCGGCAGCATCTATGGCAACCTCTACATCTAGTCGCAAGGCGCGGGCCTGTTGCGTGGCGGAGGTGAGATCGGAGATCACTGCCTCAACTCCGGCCGAGCGCAAGCGCAGCAGATCGAACCGGACGTTTTGGATCGCCAGCAGACAGGACTGGAATTGCGACTCAACGGTCTCCCTCCGGTTCTTCAGTTCCTCGAGAGATTCTCGCTGTCGTTTCAGCAGCTCCAAGCGCCGATCGTCATCCTCTCCCTGCCCGCTCTCTTCGAGCGCGGCGATGCGCGCGTCCAGTTCCTCCACAGTCTCGACCTCCAACCCACCGTCCATGCCATTGAGCGCCCGAGCGAGATCCATCGCGCGTTCCATCAGTGATTCAACGGTCTGAACCACGTCGGGTAGCAGCTTCCTGTCAGCCTCTGGCAGTCTCTGGACCGTCTGGAAGATCGCGGCCTTGTCCTTGCGCATCTGCTCAAGCTGCTCTGCATACTTGCCAAACTCTTGCGCCTCCTCCTTGGCCATTGGGGCAGGCAGATTCGCGGCAGGCCGATTGGCTGAGTGAGATGCGGAAAGCAGTGAATCCTTGGCAGGTGGAGGGCTGAGCACATCCTTCATGCTGTAACCCTCGGCCCAGAGCTTTCCGTACTGGGAGGCAAGTCCAATGCCCCAAGCAATGGCGGGAAACAAGAACCAGGGGTTGTCGATGCCGGTGGTCACGACGTTGAGAAGCAATAGACCCCCATTCACCGACACGTAGGATGCGAAATTGGACCGGAATTTTCTAACGAGGCCGGCTTCTCCTACGCCCGACTCCTCTTCCTTCTTGTCGGGTCGCTGTTCGCGTTCGGATCGGCGGACTGGCGGTTTGTGTCGGCGATGCTCCGGTCTTCTGTGATCGGGTCGTCGCTGCCGTTCATCCCACCATTCGCCCCAGTCGCGGGATGCTTCGCTCGGCTGGTCCGGGGAACTGCGGTTGGACGTTTTGCTGCCCGAAGGTCGCCTCGCCGCGCCGGCGCGAGGTCTGTATGGGCCGGAGGTGCGACTCTCTAAAGCACGGCGTAAGGCATCGGCTGTCGGCCAACGCTTTTCGGGATCCTTTTCGAGGCAACGCATGATGGTGCCTGCGAGTTCTTCCGGGACCTCTGACCGGATGTGCAACAGGTCGGGTGGGGGCTCCGTTATCTGTTTCATGAGGAGCCCGGGAACCGTTGGTGCGCGGAACGGGGGCTTGCCGGACAGCATCTCGAACGCCACGATACCCAATGCATAGATATCGCTGCGGGCGTCGATGTCGCTCTCGCCCGCAGCCTGCTCAGGGCTCATGTATGTCGGCGTGCCAAGAGCGACTCCCGTTCCGGTCAAAGTTCCCGCGCCAGCTTCGGACAATGCCTTGGCAATGCCGAAGTCCGTTACCATCACGCGACGCCGCGTTCCCTCGAGCAGAATATTGTCGGGTTTGACGTCGCGGTGAATGATTCCAGTTGCATGCGCGAGTCCCAGCGCGTCGGCGGTCTCCTTGACTACACGTCTCGCCTCTTCTACGGGAAGGCGACCCCTGCGCCTCAAACGCTGCGCGAGAGATTCGCCATCCACATAGCCCATCACGAAGTAGACTAAGTCGTCTTTTTCGCCGACGGTGTGTATTGGTACTATATGAGGATGGGAAAGACGGGCGGCGGTTTGGGCCTCGCGGATGAATCGCTTCTTGATCTCCTGCCGGAAGGCCAACTCAGGCGGCAGGAGTTTGATGGCCACACGACGCTTCAATTGCTGGTCGCGTGCGCTGTAAACCACACCCATCCCACCGCGACCGATCTCCCCCTCTATCACGTAGGAGCCTGCAAGTACCTCGGTCAGCTTTGCGGCAAGTGGTTCTAAGTTTGCTTCGTCCATGTGGCGCCTGATCAAGTCCGAGCGTAGATTAACGTGGCACATAGCAGCTTGCAACCTATGATTGCCCTCATTATGGAGGCTTATGCGCTGGTTGAGCGATGATTCGGGAACGCGTTGGGCGGTTGAACGAGTCGGGCGAACCTCTGGGATGGTGCCAACCAAGAAGTCTTCCAAGGCATCTTTCCCTGAGCCCATGGACATCGTCCGTTTCAGCTGCGCCTCCGAAAAGACTGAGTCCGCTCGGGAGGTGACCACCCGCGCTGGCCTGCTAGAGCAACTCACCGACTCAGAGTTGAGGGCCCTCCTCAAGATCGCCAGACGCGTTCCCTAGCACACCTCCTTTCAAAGGATCAGGGTTACGTCCACCGCCAACGTGGCAGCAATCACCGTGCGGTCGCGCCAAAACGGCGCACACGATTCATGCCTCCGCCAATAATGCTGACCAGATGGCACCAAGGCCGGGCATGATAACTGCCAACCACTTCGTTTCGAATCCACAGATAGATATCAACATTCACTTGGAACGGCTACGATGAGCGAACCAGATACTACCCGCAAGCGCCTACCAGTGCTGCCCTTGAGAGGCCTCGTGCTGTTCCCTGGTGTGACAGCGCCGATCGGCGCCGGCAGGCCCCGCACTCTCGCCGCAATTGAAGCGGCGCTCAAATCGGAAGACCGGCTGATATTTGCTGTCTGCCAACGAGAGGATAAAGAAGACGTCCAACCGGAGGGCCTGTACACGATGGGCACGATCGCCCGGATAGGCCAGCTGCAGCGCGGCCTGGGTGGCGTGCAGCTGCTCCTGCAGGGTGAGTCCCGCGGAACGGTGTTGCAGTACAGCGAAAACGAGACTTTCCTCGAAGCGGTTGTGGTCGAGGCCGCAGATCTCGAGGCGATAGAGCCCGACGGAGCGGCGTTCCAGGCACTTTACCTCGAATTGAAAGAACGAGCCACCGAGCTCGGTGAAAAACAGGGGATTCCGGAAGAGGTTGTGCAACAGGTACTCGAGGGAGTGGAGAATCCCGGCCGGTTCGCTGATTTGGTGGCCGGTTACGCCGATATGTCACCGCGAGACCGGCAGAACCTGTTGGAAACTCTAGGTGTGGAGGAGCGGCTGAGACGCGTGCTACTGCACGTCCAGCGCCAGATCGGCCTGCTGGACGCCCAGGCGGATATCAAATCTCAGGTGCAGGAAGAGCTCGGCGAGCGTCAGCGCGAGATGTTCTTGAGGGAACAACTGAAGGCGATCAGGAGCGAACTCGGAGAGGACGACGATTCCGCTGACGTCGATGAGCTACGTGAGCGCCTCGAGCAGCTCGAGCTTTCTGAGGAGGTCCGGAAAGAGGTAAAACGTGAGTTGAGCAGGCTGGGACGAGCGCCAAAGGAATCAATGGAATCGCAGGTTATCCGAACTTTCCTAGAGACCGTGGCGGAGCTTCCATGGACGGAACGTACCGATGACCACCTGGATCTCCCTTCGGCTGAAGCCGTACTCGACGAGGACCACTACGGACTCAAGGACGTCAAAGACAGGGTGCTTGAGTACCTGGCCGTCCGACAGCTGCAGAGCCAGAAACCAAATGGAGACGAACCGGCTGGCAACGAAGATGATCGCCGACCCCAGGGCACTATTCTGCTGTTCGTGGGACCGCCGGGAACCGGAAAGACCTCTGTCGCGAAATCGATCGCCCGGGCCATGGGTAGAGAATACGTCCGCATCTCTCTGGGCGGTGCGAGAGACGAGGCTGACATTCGCGGGCACCGGCGCACTTACGTGGGTGCGATGCCCGGCAGAATCATCGACGGAATCAAGCGTGCCGGCACGAAGAACCCGGTGTTCCTGCTCGACGAAGTCGACAAACTTGGCATCTCCTTCCAGGGTGATCCTGCATCAGCGCTGTTGGAGGTCCTGGACCCGGCCCAAAACGACAGCTTCACAGATCATTATCTGGGAGTTCCGTTCGATCTATCAGAGGTGATGTTCATTGCGACCGCCAACCTCAAAGCAAGCATACCGCCACCGCTGCTCGACCGCATGGAGTCAGTTGAGTTCGCGGGATACACGGAGAGCGACAAGCTCGCCATCGCGAGACAGTACCTGTTGCCTCGCCAGTTGTCGCAGGCGGGCCTCTCGGCCGAACAGCTCACAATCGACGACGAAGCAATAACCTCCGTTATCGCAAGCCATACACATGAGGCTGGCGTGCGGCAGCTCGAGCGCGAACTCGGCAAGATGGCGCGCAAGGTGGCAAGGCGCATTGCCGCCAATGAAGTAGAAAGCGTATCGGTTACCAAAGATGAGGTTCGCGAGATTCTGGGCCGCCCCACCGTGCACCCCGAGCATGCCGCGCAGACAGATCAAGTCGGCATCGCTACAGGCCTTTACTACACGCCGGCGGGGGGGGACATCATGTTCGTCGAGGTTTCCGCGATGCCCGGCAAGGATCAGTTGGTGCTCACCGGGCAGCTCGGTGACGTCATGAAGGAATCAGCACGTGCGGCCTTATCATATGCAAAATCGCACTGTGACGATTTTGATATTCCGCAAGAGGGATTCACGGACAAAGACATTCACGTGCACGTTCCAGCAGGAGCCATCCCGAAAGACGGCCCGTCGGCCGGTGTCACCATAGCCGCGGCCTTGGTCAGCAGGCTATCAGGCGTGCCAGTGCGGCACGATCTCGCAATGACGGGGGAAACTACTCTCTCCGGTCGGGTACTCCCAATCGGTGGGGTGAAAGAGAAGGTGCTTGGCGCCATTCGCGCGGGGATCACGGAAATCATCCTTCCCGAGGAGAACATTCCGGACTTGGACGACCTCAGCGAGGATGAGCGCGAGCGCATCACCGTGCATTCCGTGAAGACCCTCAGTGACGTTCTCTCGCATGCACTGAAAAAGCCGTAAGCGAAAGCGACACGGCAGAGATTAGCTGGTCGGTTGGCTTCGGAAAGGTCGTTAGACGAACTCGAGCGTCCAATCGGCCAGCTTTGCAATCAAGGCCAGGCGGAACGTGACGTCTGTACGTCTGCGTTCCGGGGTCTTACCGTCCAACTCGAGTGGAAACGCGAAGACTGCAAGCTTCGAACCACTTCGAGGAATCGTCCGTAGATTCTTCGGGTTCCACGTTCCTTCTTGGTCGCAGTCTTCCAACAGTCTCGCGAGAACCTTCTGAGCTACAGGTGCCTCCTCCAACATACCCAGCCTCACCAGGAGTTCTATCCAGTGGAGGGCCCATGGGATGTCATCGGTATTGCCATCACCGTCGGCTTGAAGCGGATTGCCGAGTAGGTGAAAAGTGGGCTTGATGGTCCTTTTCGCCACCTGCATTGACCACGCAGCTTCAGGAGCCGGCCTGTCCAGAAAGCGTCCCAGCCGGTCGACGAATCCAGCTCGCTCGCGCTGCAGTCTCGGCATGTACGCCAACATGGCTACTGAAAAGACTGTCGGAAGCTGGGCATCCGGATCGAGAACGTATTTCGAACCCTTCTTGACGAGCGGGTCCCCGGCAAGGTCACTTCTGAGAAAGCGAGACACGCCCGATATTATGCGATGCGCGCCGCCGCGTACCCTGGGATCTTCACCACGCCCTGCATGGGCCAGAGCGCAAGCAACGCCCTCTCTGAGCATATCCCGCGACCAAGCTCCGAATTCGGCGCTCCCGGAAGCTGGCTTCTGGTACTCGAACCACAAAGACGGCGTGTCGTCCTTGGAGAGGACCCTGAAGAACAACCGGTCCGCAAACCGAAACGGGCGAATGTCCCTCGGTGCACCGAGTTCAACGAGGCGACGGTAATGAGCCACTGTCCCGACATCTTTTATGCCCTGGGCCTTCGACGGCGCGATTCCCAACACGTTGCCGCTCCATGAGCCGTTCTGCCATTGTCTCCTCGTAAGGTGTTTGACCGTGCGGAATGACCTTACTTCCTCTCGCAGTTCTGCGAGTTCTTCATCGGAGACATCCCCCGGGGGCAGGATTTCGGTTGCGACGCGCAGCCGGATGGGTGCGCAGGCATTCTCCTGCAGCCAGGTCAAGGGGACTCGAAGTTGTGTGGGTAGGTCCAGAATATCATCCCCATTACAGAACGGTTGCCGAGTAATGGCGAGAAACTATCGCTTCGGCCGCGTTTCGGCCAGTGGTCCGAGCCGCATCCGGGAGCCGTTTGGAAAGATCGCCCTGTCAGCCGCAGTCGTGGTCATTGGGACTTGGGGCCCGGGCACACAACCCGTGCCAGGCCGCCATTCCTCCCGAAAGCTGACTCGCTGGTCAATATGATGGTTGTCTCGTCGAGATAATCGACTGCCTCGCCTTGGGGCTGGCGGAACCCGAGCCAACAGGGACTGGAGCGCAAGTCCCAATCGCCTTCGCTAGTGAGAGTGAAGAAATAGAGCTCGGTGTACGTTCGAACAGCCAAGAACCGCCCACTTGGCGAAATAGCAGCAGCGGTAACTAGCCGCCCTTGGAGCGACGGCACAATCGGCAATGTATCTACAACCGTAAGACCAACGAAATCCCTATCCAGGTTGCCCGCAGCTAGCGAATAGAGTTCTATCGGTTCTCTGGTGCCTTTGGTGATCAATAGGATGTCCCGGTTTGGCGTCACTGCCAGCGCTTCGACATCGCGCGGGCCGTCCGCATAAGTAACACGGAGCCGTTGCGCCGGTTGAGTGCGAGTAGGCGATGATTTCGCTGCCGTCGAAACGTCTGGTTCCGGGATTATGTAGATGACACCATAATCGCGTTTCGCGTCGTTGTCACCGGTGTCGGCAATGTATATGCAGGCATCCTGCTGGTAGCCGTTTGGACACGGCCCAAGCGAGATATCTTCCCAATCCTGCGCTTCAGCGCCTCTTACGCGGAAAGTCCCGAGATCTGAGCCGTGCAGGTTTGTGGCATACAAGAGTGCTTCGTCTCCCGAGTCATTATGGGTCCAAATCACACCTGGCTGGCGCTTACTCACCGCGACTCCAGAGCTCTCGCGCAGCCGGCCGGCGTCGAACACTCCGGTTTCTTCGTACGACAGCGGCTGGATTGTCTGGGCGACAATTGGCAATTGACCAATCGACAGAGCGAACACGATCCATGTCGCCGATGCAGGACATTTATGCTCCACTGACTTTCCTCCCGTACCGCGTGAACGTAGCCTAAGGAAATTGTATGCGCGAACTTGCCACGGTGGCAGTGGCCCGTCATAATTCCTCGCCATGAACCCCACACTGATGAAAATGCCGATCGAGAAACTCCCGGATCACGTACGATTGACCGGTCGAGTCTTGTTCCTCGTGGACGATCCAGAGCTGATCCGTCGTCAACTCGCGGGAGAAGATCTCCCCTGGCCGAATTCCAGCCCGCTACGCGACAACATATCCACGGATGAAATCACGCCTGCTTACATCTGCTACTACTATGACGATACCCTCGGCGACTTTCCTTACCTTGGTCTAAAAGCCGGTGACGAATTCCCGATAACTCGCGGCAGCGTTCGCAGCGGCGGTTTCGTCTGTTCGGTGAGCGGGAAGAGGCGGGGCAAGGGTTCGTCCCGGGAACAGTCACCGTACGCCGAGATGTGTGCCGGTATCAAGGTGGTCATCGCGGAAAACATCGAGCGTATCTACCGCGAGAATTGTCAGAACCTCGGCATACTCACCAGCACCGACTTTTCACTCATTGAGAGGATAAGGTCGGGAGATGCCATACCGCTATCCGACTTCACCACAGGAGAAGGCGAGATAACCCGTGAGATAATCGAGTATGGCGGTCTCTTCAACTACAACGTGGCGAGGTTGCAGGGCAAAGTCTCTGTTCCGGGAGTAGAGACGTCTGCGCGACCAGTGACGTTGGGAGAGAAGATCATCGCGCGGCACTGGGTGACGGATCTCGCCCAAGGTGCAATCGGCGTTCAGTACCTGAAACCGGGAGACGAGGGCTTCGTGCGCACCGACATTCGTTTCAGCCACGAGTACGTCACACCCATGTCAGCCATATTCTGGGAGGACCTGGTTGGTGCCGACGAGAAGGTCGTGGACCCGCAATCGGTGTTCTTCTTCCGCGATCACCTGACGTTTCTCGAACTCACCATGACGGAGGAGCGAAAGGCGTCAGGGCTCTTGGATGTCGCCTTGGAGCTGAAGAATAAGCAGGAGGAGTTCGCGGAAAAACAGGACGTCCAACTCTACGGTGAACTTCCCAGGCTCGGTTCTCGCGAGCCTGTCGGATCCGAGGCCATATGTCACTCGAAGATTCTCGAGGAACATGCACTGCCGGGTCATTTGGTCATCGGCAGTGATTCCCACACCTCGCACGCTGGAGCAATCGGATGCGTCGCATTCGGTGTGGGCACCACGGCAATCTTCAACTCTTGGTTAACCAAGGATGTGCGCATCAAGGTACCGGGGTCTGTCCTGGTGCGGGTTGATGGAGCAGCACCTCCCAACGTGACCGCCAAAGACTTCATGCTCGAGATCTTGCGCAACCCGTATGTGAAGAATGGTCATGCAATCGGGAAGATCATAGAGTACTCGGGTGAGGCAGTGTCCTCATTGGCTGTCGACGATCGTGCGACTATGACCAACATGGCCGCTGAGGTCGGCGCATTCACGGGACTCGTCGAGCCGGATGAGAAAGTGGTGGAGTTCCTGGTCAGAGAACGCCAAATGGATGCTGCGGAGGCTCGTAGCAGCCTTGAAGGGTTGGCGGCTGACTCCGGTGCCGAATACGAAGAGGTCATCGAAATCGATGCCGGCAACCTGCGGCCAATGATTGCCCTTCCCGGTGACCCCGGCAACGGAATGTTCCTAGAGGAACTCGACGAGGAGATCAAGATCGACATCGCTTATGGCGGCTCCTGCACCGGAGCCAAAAAGGCCGATATGGATATGTACGCTAGAGTCTTCAAAGCGGCACTGGCTTCCGGGAAGAAAGTGCACGAGGACGTCAGCTGTTTCATCCAATGCGGATCGCAGGAGGTGAAGCGCTACTGCCAGGAGCAGGGGTACCTGAGTGTGTTCCAGGAAGTTGGCGCGGAGTTCATCGAGCCCTCCTGCGGTGCCTGCATCAATGCCGGACGCGGCGTATCGTACAGTGAGGACACGGTGACAATCAGCGCGATAAATCGGAATTTTCCCGGGCGATCGGGCCCTGGTCAACTCTATCTCGCTTCGCCTTATACGACAGCAGCGAGCGCTATTGCCGGCCGTATTGTGGCTTGGAATCCAGCTTAGACCGAGAGATCTGGGACACCCACTCTTCGCAGGAACAGCGGGTTTTCACCTGCCGCCGTCAGGTGAATCTCTGGCATCAGGAGCAAGCAGCGTCGGGCTCTGAGTTCGCCTGAAGGCAGCTGCGGGATACCTGCCGCTCGCGTTCCAAAGCACCCATTCGGTGAGACCGAGATCCTCGGCCGCGTCTATTTCCGCTCTCACCTCGTTCGCAGTGTATCGCACTCGCCTGATCGAGAATGACTGCAGGAAGGGACGGATCCTAGCGGCTCCTTCGACTGCAGCGGCGCGCTCGATGCCGTCCTCCAGAGCTCGCCTCACGGTTTCGTAGGGTTCCGCATTGGGCCAGGGGATTCCATACGCGCCAGCGTGATAGTGACTCGGGTAGACCATCGGGAGCACGACGTCTGTGGTTGCGAGTATGTCCTCCCAATATTGTCCTATCCCGAGGTCGTTTCTCGCGCTCGTCGCAAGACCGAATACGTCAACGGTGAACGGCACTCCAAGAGCTCTGACTCTTCTTGCTGCAAGCTCCAATCCCCTGCGTACGCCGTCTCGTCTTGTTTCGCCAGGCCTGCGACAGCCGAAGACGGTGTTTTCGAGGTTCTCGGCGGGCTCATCCGGGAACCGCACATAGTCGAATTGAATCTCCCGGAAACCCAACAGCACAGCCTCGGCGGCTATCTCTGCCGCGTAGATCCAGACGGAATCACAGTACGCGTCGACCCAGGGGTCGCCGAAACGATCGTGCCACAATCCTCCATCGACATTCCTTACAGCCCATCCAGGTTTGTGGTTCGCCAGCATCGTATCTTTTGCGACCACAATCCGTGCTATGGGATGGACCTCGTGCTCCTCCAATATGGCCAGTCGTTCTCGCACGTTTCTCGCTCGTACCAGGCGGTTCGCCCCGATTTCAACCGCGGTCGGGATGCTGGATCGGTAGGTGATGAATCCGCGCACGTCCTTCACGTCTATGACGAACGAATTGATCTCGGTGGTGTCCGCAAGGGCAAGGAGGTCAAAGAAACGGCCGGAACTGAACAACCACGCATTCATGTACAAGCCGCGAACAGCTGCCGGTGGCTCGCCTGGCGGTGGCGCAGGCAAGCGTATCGAAGAGAAGTCTTCCGGCAGGATCTCGGCGAGATAGTCCGGCCGGAGCTCCCGGTGGTGCACGTTGAGCCAACTGGATCTCGTAGAGTCCTGCGCTGCGCCGGGATCCCCAACCTGGAGGAACACAGCCACTGCTGCCCAAACCTTCACGCCAAATCGCATGGAAGCTATCTGTGTCTGTAGGTCAGTTAGTCGAGAGCGTTCGCCAAGCCATGAGCACCCTACCTTCCGCCCTCGATGATCGATAGCTCCACACGCCTGTTGCGCGCGCGCCCTTCAGGAGTCCCGTTTGTGGCAATGGGCCTGTCGGGACCGTAACCTCGCGCCTCCATACGCTCCGGCGCGATGCCTTTGCGCGCCAGATACATCATGACCGCCCTGGCTCTGGCCAAGGAGAGTCTTCTGTTCACCTCCGCACTCCCCGTAGCGTCGGTATGGCCAGCGATCTCCACTCGAATCTCGGGGTGCGCCTCTAGCGACGCAGCAACCGCGTCCAGAGTAGCGTAGGACTCCTCGGTGAGCACAGATCTCCCGGACGCAAATCTCACTCCCCGGAGCACGAGGGGACGACGCTGGCCCTGGTCCACCATGAACAAAACCGGGCACCCCACCGCGTCGACATTCTGACCCGGCGCTGTATTGGGGCAGCGGTCGTCTGTGTCTACTACCCCGTCGCCGTCGGAGTCCCGGGCTAGTCTGCATCCCTGCGTATCTACCGGGGTCCCTCGAGGTGTGCCGGGGCACGCATCCCTCTCGTCCAGCACGCCGTCTTCGTCGGAGTCGAGCGGGCAGCCTGTTTCATCGACAGCCACTCCCACCGGGGTCCCCGGGCACCTGTCGATTCCGTCGAATACAGTGTCCCCGTCTTCGTCGGTGGGGCAGCCATTTTCATCAATGATCGCACCTGCGGGTGTGTCCGGACAACTGTCCAACCCGTCGAAGATGCCGTCCGCGTCGCTGTCCGTCGGACAACCGCTGGCATCGACTTCTGCTCTTTCGGGCGTATCGGGACAGGCGTCTATGCCGTCAAAGACGCCGTCGGAGTCGGCATCGCTGGGACATCCCACTGGGTCGACAGTAGCGCCCGCAGGCGTGCCAGTACACGCATCGAGCCCGTCAAGAACGCCATCGCCGTCCTCGTCACTGGGGCAGCCAACGTCATCCACGACGGCACCCATCGGAGTATGCGGGCACTCGTCTTGGGTGTCCCTGACGAGGTCGTGGTCTCGGTCGCGCGGCGGCCCCCCGAAGGCGAATACAGAAAGCCCGGCCGACACGCTGAGCTGCATGGATGGCCAGAACACGCTGCGGCCCTCGATACGCAGTCCCGCACGCCCACCCAGAGAGATCCGCTCTCCGATAACGCCATGCGCCCCGGTTGTCATATCATCCAGAGCCCCCCGATAAAACTGCCGCTGCAGGCCCGCACCCAAGTAGAAGGCGGTCCAAGACACTGGGCGCGCGTGAGCGAGAACCGTACCGCTCAGTCGCGTGACGTCGACTCGCTCACCGGTCAACGCGAGATTGGTCACCGTGTAGTCGCCTGTTCCTTCGACCGAGAGCATACGGGTCACAAAAAACCCGACGTGCGCACCGGCGCCGTATGCACCATCCAAGTCGAGACTGTCACCATGTTTGGCCAGCATCCCAAAGGACCCCAGCTCGACTTGTCCTTTGCTCCCCGACTGGGCCAGGCATGGGGTCGAAAGGGCAACTGAACACGCGAAAAACGCGTACAGTGCCGTGCGGATAGATACGCTACGTGTCGACATGATGTCCAATCTAAGAAGTCTCGGCTGGGGTGTCATTAGTCTGAAACATCGTTTCGTGTTTCAGTGGTTTGCTTCGTCGTTTGGCACCGCGCACGCTCACTCTTCGAGTCATCGGTCGGACTCACCTCACCGTTCTGTTTCTGGCTTCCACCACCCATCTCCCGAGCGAGAGATGTAATGCTGGCGGCGTCTCGAGCCAAATCCTCGACCCTGTCCAGCTGAGCAACGATTCTCTTCTTCAGATCTCCGAGTTGCCCAATTGATAGCTCGGCCGCATCCTTCGCTTGTTTCAGAGTGTTCGCCATTTCTTCGGTCATACCGTGGCCGGACACCGGCAGTTCTGCAAAGCTGGCACTGGCATCGCGTGCTTCGCCTGCCGTGGCAACTATTCGCTCGAGATCATCCATCCATTGCTTGGAGATAGTGGAGAGTCGATTCAAGTGAACCTGCAGGTCCTCGAGTACCTTAGTGGCACCTTCTATGGCTCGATTGGTATCCTGCCAGCTGCGGCCCATGTTGTGCGCCGCTACAGCGCTCTGCTCGGCGAGCTTGCGAACTTCTTCGGCGACCACAGCGAATCCTTTGCCGTGAACACCGGTGCGCGCGGCTTCAATGGTTGCGTTCAATGCAAGGAGGTTTGTCTGGTTGGCTATTGAGGCAATGGTCTCAGTGAACTGCTCGATGCCCCTCGCGGCATCGCGTAGCCGTCTCACCTCGCTCACGCCCAGTTGAATCGTTGCATCTAGCGACTCGATCTGAGAGGCCGCGTGACGATTCGCCTCATGAACTACGGATACCGCCTGCGAAACGGTTTCGGAGGCCCGCTGCATCTCTTTGCCGGCTTGTAGAAGATCGGCGGATTTTTCGAGCAACTGTTGGGCAGAGTCGACCGCTGCTTCGGTTAGCTCGACCGCTCGCCGTGAATTGGATTCGGCATCCTCGGCAGTCTCCAGGATTCCAGTGTTAGCACCTCTCGCTGCTCCCACTCCAAGCCCTATCCGCTCGCTGCGGTCGAGTAATGCGCCAACCGTTCTCGCCAACCTGGAAAACGCACCTTCAACGCTGAGGAGCTGCGCCAACAGCGGAGCTACGCTCACCAATCGTTCGGCGTCTGATGCCGAATAACGTGAAGGCCGCGAATGGGAAACCTTCCACACCCCTAGCGGCACGTCACCTCGGACCAGCGGAATGATTATCTCGGAGTCGAACAGCATCGCGTCAATATTGTTTTCGTCGTTACCGGTATTCGATCCCACCACCATTGGCCGTCCTTCTCGAAGAGCGTCGGCAACCCGTCCTCGGCTCGCGTCAAATCTATGGCCGGCATTCCCTGAGGAGTCGGCTAACACCACGATCTCCTGAGCATCGCTATCAAAGGCGGATAGCGACATATGCTCCCATTCAAGTAGCGGGGCCGAGACTCGCTGCAGTGATGCAAATGCGGCTTGAACCGTGCCTGCCTCTGCTACGGCTTTCGTCAAGTTCTGCAGAATCAACCAGACGTCAGACTTCACGGCCGCCCTGAAGACCAGCAACGAGAGATATGTCGCGGCAGCAAGAAATACGCCCACCAAAACTAACGGTGCCACATCCAGATTCGACGTCAGAACCCTCACCCAACCCAAAGCCAATACGATTCCTGTAGTACACGTTACGGCGACCCACTTCGTGAACAGCCGAGTCGCGTCAGCGGTGAGACTGTGATATGCAGCGAGTTCAAGGGAGGTCGTCACATGGTCGAGCACCGCCAACGCCAAAAAAATAGCAACCAGCAACGGCGTGTATTCGAGGCGGATTGCGTTGCTGCCTGAAGGTCCCTCCAAGACGAGATACAAGAGCGCGGTCAAACCGGTCACTAGCGCTATACGAGCTGCCGATCGCAGAGCCAGGGCCATCGTCTTGCGTTGCAGGCCTGCTTCAGCAACTAGTGTCCCCAGTCCCAGCGCAATCGCGGCGGTGGCCCAGTCGCTGAGTAGGATACCGGCAAAAGCAACGGCGCAAACGTATGACACGTGGCTGTGTCTTGGAAGCGGGATGGCAAGGAGTACTGCGACAGCGGTCGCCAAGGCTAACAGCAACAACGCGAATACGGAGCCGGCCAGTTGGAACCCAGGTGCGGACAATACCTTCACGAGCGCGCAGGTGACCACCACCAGCCCGCCCACCGAGACGGCCGCATTCAGCAAGCGGATGTTTCGAGCGCTCGAGGTTACCATCGCAGATTGACTCCAAATCCAGGGTGACGGAGTTCGCTGCGAATCCAAGACGGACTCCATATCATACGGCAACGCCCATAGTTTTAAGAACATACCATTTGTGGAGGAACAATGCGGGTGACGATTGAATATTGCGCTGTTTGAAACTACGAACCGCGGGCTGCCAGTTCGGCGGCCGAGATCAAAGAGGTTTTTCCAGACGCCGAGGTCGAACTAATCGCGAGTGGCGGTGGCGTGTTTGAGGTGACAGTAGACGGCCGACTGGTATTCTCCAAAAAATCCCTCAATCGCCATGCTGAGCCTGGAGAAGTGGTAGAGTTGGCACGGCAGGCCCAAACCGGCTGAACGAGAGTATTCAATAGCCATTGGCTCGGCCGGTCCGCTCCAGGGCGAACGCGGACCGGCCGCCACATCTCCGACTTGTTGGCCTAACTCATACCGAGCGGGTTCAAGGCGTGATTCGGTGCGTTCAGGCCGCGTCCTTCTTGCCCTCTTCTGGGATGTTGAGTTCACCCTCTGACTTCGCGACCCAAACGGCGCAGCAGGTATCCCCGGTAACGTTTACGGCGGTACGGGCCATGTCGAGAATTCTCTCGACACCTACGACGAGAGCAATACCCTCCAGTGGGATCCCCAGCTGCGTAAGTACGATTGTCAGCGTGACCATTCCGATACCCGGCACACCGGCGGCTCCGATCGACGCCAGAGTCGCGGTGAGTACCACAGTCACCAAGTCAGGGAAACCGAGAGAGATTCCGAATACCTGAGCGATGAAGATGGTACTCACGCCCTGGTAGATGGCTGTGCCGTTCATGTTCACCGTGGCGCCAAGAGGCAATACGAACGCGGCTACTTCGTTGGAAACGCCGAGGTCTTCTTCGCTTACCTGGAGGTTGACGGCGAGTGTGGCGTTGCTCGACGAGGTCGAGAAAGCGAATACCATCACCTCGTAGAATCTCTTCAGGAAAAGCAGCGGAGGCATTCCGGACAGGCGCAACGAAATCGGGTAGAATGTCACGACGAACACCAGCATCGTGCCCAAGGTGACCAGCACGTACTTTAGCAGAGTTAGCAGAATAGCGTAGCCGAACTGCGCCGCCACCGCCGCAATCAAGGCGAACACTCCGTAAGGCGCCAGCTGCATGACTCCCTTCACGAGCACGATCATCGCGTCGTTGACGGTCTGCAGCAAATATAGCAGCGGTTTTCGCTGCTCTTCAGGCAGAATTGTCAGCGCGATACCGAAGAGAAGCGCGAAGAAGATGATCTGCAGGAAATTCGTGTCCGCCATTGCACGGAACGGATTCCTTGGGATGATCCTGACGAAAAGGTCCCCGATGGACGGCCGCTCGGCAACCTGATCCAACTGTTCTTGAGTGACGCCCGCATAGTCGCTCAGCATTCTCTCCTTCACGTCCTCATCCATACCCGCGCCGGGGTTCAGCGCCTGACCGGCCGCCAATCCCATGGCTACCGCAACAGCAGTGGCAACCAGGTAATAGCCGACGGTCTTGATCCCTATCCGCCCGAGTCTCCGCAGGTTGCCCAGGCTGGCGGTTCCCACTATCAGGGACGCCATGACCAGCGGCACGACTATCATGATTAGGAGGTTTATGAACGCGTCACCGAGCGGCTTGATCATAGTCGCGAAATCGCCCAACAGAGGTCCGAGTAACGCCCCGAGTATCAAGCCGAGTAGGATCTTGGTGTGCAGTTTCATACAGTGTGTCCCGGTCTTGTGTCGATTGTTAGCTTGAACGCTGGCATTTGATATAAACCTTGTTCCGGTCCGCCAGTGTGCGCGCATGGCAGGGATGCAATGTACCAAGACGACCCGATCTTGTTGAGCCGATGAGCCCGTTCTCTCGTATCAGAGACCACTATCTGCCTCCCGATCCGGCGGAGTTCAGACGTCAGGAGCCCCGCAGCGGCCGGATAATAGTGATCGCGCCCACCCGGGCCGCATGCGAGACAATTGAGCTGGCTATGGAGCTCAAGCTGGAAACCGTCCTGGAACGCGAACATGGCGACGAGATCCGCGATCTGGCCGCCAGGCGTGTCGGTTTTGGAATCGTGGCAGCGACCGGCACCGGCAAGACACTCGCCATCAGGCCGATAGCGGAAGAAGCACTGCAAGCGCCGCTCAAGATTGGGGTTGTCAACAGGGAACGCGAGGCCACGCCCGAGACACCAACCTGGAATGTAGTTATCGTCACCACTGGAATCGCTCGGCGTTGGTTTCAGGACGAACTGATAGACCGCCGCGACACGATAGTGGTGGATGAGATCCATCAGACCTCGGCGGAGCTCGAACTCTGTCTCGCACTCGGGAAGAGAGCCGGTTGTCGGTTTATCTGGCTCTCTGCGACGGTAGATCCCTCTTTCTACGCGCGGTACCTGGATTCCGTCGAGACTCTGGAAACAACGGTGTTCGACAGGACCCTGGCCGCCACGGTGCTTTACCGTTCCGAGGACCCGTTCGAATTCCTGGACGACCGTTTTGTGCGGCATGTGATGCGTGAGCAGCGCGGCGTGGCTGTGTTCTTACCGACACGCGCCCAGGTAGAGCAGATTGCTTCGTTGTTGGGTAGACGTTGGAACAAACTCAACGCCGCATTCTATCACGGTGGTGAACCAATAAGGGTCATAAGACCGTTCCTCGACGGGACGGCTCCGAAACCATTTGTGCTGGCGATGACACAGGCGGGTCAGTCAGCTCTCAATGTGCGTGGATTGGACACCGTAGTGATATCAGATGCCTGCTATAATGTAGTGATCGATCGTGGCCGGAACGTTCTCACGAAGCAGCATCTCTCGGCGAACGAGATCCTCCAGATGGCCGGAAGGGTGCACGGCCGAGTCGCGAAGGGTGAGGTGCATCTGCTGACGGATCGCGATATCGAGTTCGAGACTCTTCAGCCGACAACACCCGAGTTCCAGCTGGCCGGGGACAGCGAGCGGGTGGCGCTGACCGCTGCGGCACTCGGTATCGATCTGTCCGAGCTGGATTTGCCGGTGCCTCTTGACCGAGTAGCCTACAACAGAGCCGTCGAAGAAATGACCAACCGGGGGCTGATCGAAGACGGTAGGCTCACGGAATACGGGCGCGATGTGGAAGCAATGCCCGTAGACAGGCCCTGGGGTGAATTGCTGGTGCATGCCGAGGAACATATCAGCCAATTCGTGGCGGTGATGGCCAACATCGATTCGCTGCATCGCTTGACGCGAGAAGACCCGGATTTGCGCGGTCTGTTCGTTTCCGGAAGCGATCACCTCACGGGATACAACATATACGCTGAAGCGGTGAACGATTACGGCAGCATCGGTAGGGTGTACGGACTCGAGCGTCACCTGTTCGATGAAACCATTGACGAATGGTCTGAATCTCGTGGCGTACTCGTCAAGGGAATCGAGGACATAGCCCTCGGCATGGCCTCGGTGATGCGAACTCTGGAGCGGGAGCTTCCGGAAGAGATGCCAAAGGTCACCAGTCAGGTGGTGAACGGTTTCCGGGACCTGGTTGCGCGCGTGATGCCGTTCACCCTGGTCATGGATGGCGAGACCGCTGCTGGTGAGCGGGTGAAGCTATCGGCTTCGTCGGTTTGCGGAAGGCACTCAGCTATAGCTGGGACGCTCTCATACTTCGCGGATCGATATGGCACACCGCGCGGCGCAATCGAAGGCACGAGATTGCCCTTGAGACTCATCCAGCGCTACGCGAACCGCAGCAAGCCCGAGGTGGAACTCCGCATCCGACGCGGCCGGCCCAGACTGTTCCTGGTGCGCACATCTTGGTACGCCGGATTCGTGCTCGACCGCGAACGCACCGACATAGGGTACGATTTCCCTGATGAACACGCGGCAGATTTGAGGCGGGAGCTTGCGCGCAAACTTCGCGAGGGTGTTGCCCCACATCCCAGTAAAGAGCGGGTTTCCAAGAGCGTGCAGAGGATCGACGACTATTGGCGGAAATCGGGTGGTCAGCTGGCCGAAGCGAGTCCCGGAAAGGTGGAAGCAGAGCTGCTAGCTCAGCTGCAGGATGTCGACAGTTGGGGAGAATTCCAGGATAAGAAGATAGACCTGAACAGCGACCGTTTCGTGCCGGAGCGGGAAAGGCGGGTCCTCGACGCCCTTCCCAACTCGGTGACGCTACGGGGTGCCAAAATCCCGGTGCGCTACGAGATCGAGGGCGACCAGGCTGTAGCCAGACTCCGCCTGCGGGCGGCGCTGGCGCGCCGGGTTCGCGAACGTGACCTTCCTGATCTCGACAGGCCTCTGCGGTTCAGCGTGTTCGTCGGCAAGAGAGAAATGATCTGCGCATCCTCATTTGAGGAAATGCGGGAGCGCCTATGCAATCTGCCGGCCGACCCACGCGGTCGGCGCAGGCGCAGGCGTCGCTAGTCAGCCGGTCGGGTGAGCGAAAGCATGGCGAGCCACGCAGCCGAGTAGGCGCCCTCCAGGGCCTTTGGTTCCGTTCCCGCGGCAAGTTGAAAGCCCATGCCGTCAACCACTGCACCCACGAGTCTTCCGATTTCGGCATCAGGTATGGTCGGCGTCAGGCCAAGTTCGTTGCGCAGCATCGCTGAAAACCGGCCGGCCAGGCATTCGGCAAACTCGGCACGGAGCCTGTTGGCCAATCCGCCAGTGAGCCGCCCAGCCGCACCCACCAGCGATTGCCACGCCCGAACCGTACCATCCGCTGACTCAGCGACCAATAGCGACCACGACCGCTCCAGCGCCTCGTTTGCAGATGGAGTCTCAAAGGCCGACTTCCAGCGGCTCGTTCTTTGATCCAACAAAAGCTCAGCAACCGAGGAAAGCAGTCCCTGCTTGGTCTTGAAGTGATAGTGGACCAACCCCTTCGCTGAACCCGCTGCCTTGGCCACCGCTTCGACGCTAACCGATTCGGCCCCTCTCTCCCTTGTCAAAGCCGTCGCACTTTCGAGGATCCTGTGCCTGGCCTTTCCACGTCTTGCCGCCACGAGCGCCCCCCCTGACTGTCTGTACGGTCAATGCGAAGGAATTTCCTCAGACACACGATCAAGATAACTTTGAGCCGAGCTATTGGCCAGACGGTCAGGCTAATGCGCCGCCAGTGACTGCAAGCCGGTCACGTGAGCTGGTTGCAACGAATGACTCGAATTGAAACCTCATGTGTGTCAGGAGCGTACAGACTTCTGCGTGGCTATTGAAGGTACCATGACTATGTCATCCGTCTTCTCGCCGCTGGCCCGAGCGGTGCTCGACTCGTTGGCCGAGGGAGTCGTAGTTTTTGACTCTCAAGGCCGCCTCGTTTACACAAATGGTCCTGCGCAAGCGGCGCTACGGACTGTCTCGCGAGAGGTGAGGTGGTCGGCTGAATCGCTGGTGCCGGAACTCGCGCAGCTTGGCGCGCGCGTTGCGCCGCTGCGGGTTGGGGAGACTAAGGTGGGCGAGGCAGTGTATTTGCCGGATGCCACCGGGCAGGCCAAAACGCTCGCGGAGAGAGAACGCAGAGCGATTCTGCAGACTCTGGAGAACAATGGATGGCGTCTGGCGCAGAGTGCCAGGGCGCTGGGAATATCGCGCACCACATTGTGGCGACGCCTCAAAGAATACGGGTTACACCGCAGTGGCCGGGGCAAATGGTCACTGCCCTCCTAGCTGGACTCCTCGCATCCGTAGCCCCTCAACAGGGGGAACCCCCGACGTTCAGTGATGCCGAAACCGCAGAACTGTACGCGAGGGCCCGAGTGCGGCATGTCCGCCAGGACTCGCTCGTGCGCGATTACCGGGCGGAAGTTGAGACACGTATTGACTTCACCGCGGGCAAGAGTCGCTTCGCACGTCAGACGGCGTTGATGGCGAGCGAGACACGTGCCAGGATTACGTGGCGCGTGCCAAACGATCTGAAGATAGAGGTCCTCGGCACACGTGCTGCCGCTCCGGTCCTACGGATGGTTGCAGGCATGGGTGTCTCCGCCGAAGATATCAGCGAGGCGGAGCGTGACTTCGGCCAGGAGATACCGTTCGATCGGCCGTGGTTCATTCCGCGCTCTATGGGTGACAGCGTGCACCTGATGGGCCTGCCGGAGCACGCTGCGCTGCACCCTCTCGCTACCGACGCCACAGATCACTATCGCTTCAGCATCACAGACTCGGTGCGAATAACTGTGCCTGGTCGTGAGGTTCGGGCTGTCAAGATGAGGGTGGAGCCAAAGCACCTTGGTCCTTCGCTCGTTGCCGGCGACATGTGGATTGACTGGGACACTGGGGATGTCGTTCGCCTGATGGTTGTGTTTGTCGGCGAGTTCATGTGGGAGCAGGTAGATGGAAACACGCCGGAAGACAGTGCAGAGGCGCGCGAAGGGAACAAATGGGCGCGGCGGTTCTTGAGCGTTGAGGCGGATATCGAATATGCGCTCATTGAGAACCGCTTCTGGCTACCGCACAGGCAATTGCTGGTCCTCACCGTCCGCATCCCCTGGTTCTTCAACTCCACGATGCCGGTGAGATTCGCTTCCTCCTTCAGAAACTACGAGGTCAACACGCAACCGCAGCTTCAGTTCGCCGTGCCTATCGACGAGGACGATGATCCCGATCGCGCCAGGACCAAGAGAAGATTGCGCATCTCGGCCGGCCGCGCAGCGACCGAGCAGGGTACAAGAGAGGCGAGAATCAGAGACGGCTATTTCCGAACCAATAATTGGGCCAATGGGCGTTGGGAGATAGAGGTGCCTCCGGTCGACACGCTGCTGAGTTCGCCATGGGACGAAGAGTTCAAACTCGAGTTCGACCGGAGGGAGCAACTGCGATTCAGGGAGGCCCTCGTCGATCTGGCGGAACTATCGGAGGGCCTGCCGTCCCAGTGGGTCGGCAGGCTTCAACACGGGGTAGCGTGGGAGCGGTTTTCGGACATAGTGAGGTTCAACCGGGTCCAGGGCATGTCGTTGGGGATGGGATACCAGGTGAGATTCGGGTTGGATTTCACCACCTTGCACGCCACGGCGCGGTTCGGCCTTGGCGACCTTCGCCCAACGGCTTCAGTCGTCTGGCGCCGTGATGGCCCGGCAGGGAGGCTGGATATCGCGCTTCACCGCGCGGTGTACGAAGTCGAACCGTGGACGGGAGGACAGTCGGCCGGCAACTCCATGAACGCAACGTTCACTGGCCACGACTATGCCGACTACCACCTCGCCCTTGGTGGCTCGATCACGTATCTGTGGAACACCGGGCCGTTGCGCGATGTGGAAGTCACCGCGGGGGCAGAAAGGCACCGGTCGATGTCGACTCGAGTGGATGCTCCCGTTCCCAAGCTCTTCGGCGCCGGGCAGTTTCAACCCAATCCTCCGGTGTCGGGGGGGATCTTTTATCGCGCGGGCTTATTGCGCCCATTTAGGCTCGGTGCAGCATCGATGCTTGGCGGCGCCGATCTGCTTGGAAACGATTCCCTGCGCTCGGCGCGTGTCTGGGGTCGCGCATCGATACCGCTGCGGTTCTTCCGCCGCACCGGGACGTTGACTCTGCGCGCGGGTACGAGCAGTGGCGATCCGTTGCCCCAGCTGGCATTTAGGCTCGGGGGAACACACACTGTTCGCGGCTTCGACTACGGCACGCGGGTCGGCCGGGATTTCTGGTCGGCTCAGGTGGACATGGCAATGACAAGGTCGTCTGTCTTTTCGCCCGTAGTGTTCTTCGACATTGGCGATACCTTCAGCAACGATCCCATGATGGGTGCGGGGGCTGGCATCTCTCTGATCAACGGATTGCTCCGCTTCAACCTCTCCAAGGGCATGAGGCCTGAAACCGCCGTCCGGTTCGACTTGCGGTTCAGCGCATCTAGGTAGAGGCCCTGGCTCACTAACCGCTGCCTTGAGGCACATATACAACCGACATCCCGCACCAATCAGTCGCAGTACCATTTCCTAGAGAGCGAACTAGTTTCCGGACACATGTGCAAGCGATCGTACCGAAGGGAGAACCAGCTGATTTGGCGTAGGGTCAGTCTCGGATACTGGATTCCAGCAGCGGTGATGCTGTCGGCTTGCGGCGGCCAGGGCGAGTCGGAACAAGAGGCGCCGGTCGACCCTGTCGAGCTCACTACGCCGTCGGAGGTAGACGAGTTGCCCCCCAGGCCGGACTACCCCAGATCGCGTCGCGGCCACCTGGTCACCGCTACCGCCGGAGACTACGAGATCGAGGGGAGTTGGCGAACGAGTGCGGGATTCTGCGAGGATATTGGTGTCATCGAGATGTATGCGGGACCGGACGGCAATGGCGTCGGCCTGGTAATGCACATTCCGGAGTCAGAGCCACTCGGGACCTATCCGGTGGTTGCGGCCGACGTTGACTTCCCTGAGGCTCCCGCCGCGCTGATAGCGGCTCAGGTCTTTGACGACCCGGACGCGTACGGGTTCCAGGCTTACACGGGCGAGATGGAGCTCACGGAGATCGGGGAAAGTGTTAGCGGGAGGTTCGCCACCACCATGCGCGAGATCAGGACGGACATGCTCACGCATTTCGTTGGCGTCTTTGATGACATAGGGCTGGAGGCGCTGGCCGACGACTATTGTGCGGTCGTGAGAGATTCAACTATCGGTGTCGACTCTGCGACGATCGACTCGACCGCAATCGATTCCGCGACTGCAGGCAGCTGATCCCTTGCCTGAGAAGTACTTTCGCAAAGGATTTGGACTTCGCAAAGCGGTCGCTGACACGCTCGCTGCGGATTACCACAGCCAACTCGTCGATCGGATACGAGAAAACAATTTCGAGTTGGTTGTCGGCGATCTCACCTTCCGACTTGCCCGCGAATTCGGCTTCTGTTTTGGTGTTGAAAGGGCGGTGGAATATGCTTACGAGGCGGCAACCAAATTCAAGGGTAAACGCCTCTTTTTGATCGGCGAGATCATCCACAATCCGCATGTTAACCAAACACTCCGGCAGATGGGCGTTACGTTTTTGGAGCGCGGTGCGGACGGCCGCTTCGACTACTCCTCGATCACCTCTGACGATGTGGTGATCATACCGGCTTTTGGCGTCACCACCCAAGACCTGTTGCATCTGCGGAAAAGAGGCTGCGTGTTGGTTGACACCACCTGCGGGTCCGTGCTGAATGTGTGGAAGCGCGTGGAGCTCTTTGCCAAAGAAGGATTCACCTCTCTGGTGCATGGCAAGTACTTCCACGAGGAAACAAAAGCTGCTGTCAGTCAGATCGAGAAACACGAGAACGGCAAATACATAATCGTGCGCGACCTCGAAGAGACAGATACGATCTGCCGGTTCATAGAGGAGGGCGGAGATCCAGAGAATTTGCAGGAAGAGTTCGCCGATCAGGTATCCGACGGTTTCGACTTCACCCGTGATCTCGAGCGGGTGGGAATCGCGAACCAGACCACGATGCTCGCCTCGGAGTCTTTGGCCATTGAGTTGCGCGTGAGGGAGGCACTGAGCCGCCGGTATGGCGAGGGCCAGATCGAGGAGCGTTTTCGAGCCTTCGGCACCATATGTACAGCCACCCAGGAACGTCAGGATGCCGTTCTCGATCTGGTTCGAGGCAGGCTGGACCTGATGCTGGTTATTGGCGGCTACAACTCGAGCAATACAAATCACCTGGCCAAGATCTGCTCGGCGCAGTGTCCTACCTTTCACATAGCGGACGCAGCGTGCATAAGCCCGGAGAACAACACCATTCGCCACATGCCGGTGGGCTCGGCGGAAGAAGTGGAGGTGTCCGGATGGCTCGAGAAAGGTGATAGGGTGATCGGCATTACCGCGGGCGCGTCGACCCCCAACAACAAGATCGGCGAGACGATCGAGAGGGTTCTGCTCACGCGAGGTCTTCCGGTCTCAGATTAGATCCGTTATCGGGCTTCTCTAGAACCAATCTCTAGACTTCGACGGCGTACGCCTGAGGTTCTTCAAAAATCTGTACGGCGATCCTGCCCCGGAGTGTTCCGGTTGTTTCTGAGAAGTAGGGCGGCGCAACTGCAGTGGCCTAACCTCTTCCGTCAGGACGTTAACGGTTCCGTCGTCTTTAGCGAGTTTGCCGATTATCCAGAGGAACGGCTCGGTCCGGATCGTGATACGGTCGCGGTCGTAGATGTCAGGTCGCACGACGGCGTTGATCATTCCCGCCTGATCCTCGAGCAGAATGAAAGAAAACCCCTTGGCCGTTTCGGGCCTCTGACGTGCGACCACCATGCCTGCCACCTGGACATCATCGTCCGGTTGCAGCCGGTCGAGATAATCACTTCGTACGATGGCCGGCGGCAGTGCTTCGCCCAAAAGTGTGAATGGGTGGCCGCTTGCCGAGAATCCCATGACTTGATACTCGGCCAGAAGCCGCTCGTCGCCTGGGACATCGGGGAATCGCAGGTCCTCGTATGGATGTGTGAGTGACAACTCGAGCTGGCGGCGAACTCGGTTGTGTTCGGCCGAGTCGACCTTCGGAGGAAGCCAAAGCCCAACCTGCCAGAGGAGTTCTCTCCGCGTGAGCCCGAACGAGTCGCACCCACCGACCCAGACTAGGTGCTCGATGGCTGTCCGTGAAAGGCGGGCGGGCGCCCGCCGGACGAAGTCGGCGAGATAGAGGTAAGGACCGTTCCGCTCGCGTTCGAGCACCACTGCCTCGGCTACGTCCAAACCCCACTCGCGCAAGAATCCCAACCCGATCCTTACCGTACCATCCTCAACGGTGCAGTGTACGTCGCTCCGATTGATGTCGGGCAACCTGACCTCGACGTCATGGCGGCCGGCATCCCTTCCGAGGGCGTCGAGCGAGTAGAACCCCATCGGCTGATTGTTGAACAGTGCAGTGTAGTACTCTGCCGGGTGATAGTGACGGAGCCAAGCCGACTGATAAGCAAGCAGGCCGAACGCGGCGGCATGTGATTTGGGGAAACCGAAAGCGGAAAAAGCGGTCACCTGCTGGAACACCTTCTGAGCGGTAGACTCCGGTACACCACGTGATAGCGCTCCATCTCGAAACTGCTCCCAGAACCCCTTGATCAATTCGAGCGAGCGCCGCCGGCTCATGGCTCTGCGCAGAGCTTCGGCCTGTCCGGCGTTGAACCCGGCCAATGACTGACAGACCTGCAAGACCTGATCCTGAAAGACTATCACTCCCAACGTATCCGCGAGTGCCTCTCTCAAGAGGGGGTGGTCGACCGGAGGTTCGTAGCTTCGGTTGTTCGCAGTCGCCTGCCGCAGGGCCTCGCGACGCCGCACGTACGGGTTGACCGCACCACCAACGATCGGCCCGGGCCGCACCAAGGCAACCTCGACGGCGAGGTCTTCCAGGTTGCGAGGCCTGGTGCGCCTGACCATCTGGATCTGCGCGCGACTTTCGATCTGAAACGTCCCGACGGTGTCGCCGGAGCAAATTTGGTCGTAAACGTCTGCGTCGGAAAAGTCGATACGGCTGAGATCGGGGGGGACACCTTCGCGCTCGGCGACCAGCTCGACGCATTCCTCTACTAGTGAAAGCATACCGAGTGCGAGAAAGTCGATCTTCACGAACCTGGCGTCATCGCAAGAGTCCTTGTCCCACTGGCAGATGACCCGGTCCGGCATGGTGGCGCGCTCCAGCGGCACCAGTTCTATGAGCGGACGACTCGAGATGATCATACCGCCCACGTGTTGCGATATGTGCCGTGGCAGCCCGGCGATGTTTTCACACAAATCACCTAGATGCTGCCAAAGCGGCGACTCCGACTTGCTCCCCAGTCCGGGAAGCTTCTTCAGCTCTTCGCGCACGCTCTCCGCCGACCGATGCCCGCCCAACTTCGCGATCCTTTCGATCTCGCCGGGTGGTAAGTCGAGCACCTTCCCAACTTCTCGCACGGCGGATCGCAGGCGATAGGTGGGGAACGAACAGACGAGACCCACGTGATCGTGACCATAGTGCTCGTAGACGCGACGGATCAACTCCTTGCGGATATCCCGGGGAAAATCGAGGTCAATGTCCGGAATGGAGGCTAGCGTCTCGTTCAAAAACCTGCCCAGAAAGAGACGGTTGCCGATGGGATCTATATGCGACAGTCCCAGGAAATAGCAGACAATGGACGACACCGACGAACCACGGCCGCGGCCGGGCAACAGATTTGCCTTCGCGCGTCGTTCGCCCCGCCGTAAATCGGCGGCCACCTCATGTGCCAACTCCAGCAATTCACGGTACACGAGAAAGAACCCACACAAACCATGCATCTCAATCAGCCGCAACTCCTGCTCCAGGCGACTCTCCGCTTCGATCCTGTGACACGAGCCTTGCGGATAATATTCCCCCAGCTTGGTATTGCAGAATTCGGCAAGAGCCCGAGGTGCGGTCAAACGTCCGGCACCGCGAAAGTCCGGGAAGTTGTAACCGAGATCCTTGGTCAAGTCGAACGTCTTACACCGTTCCGCGATTTGGAGTGAGTTGGCCACCGCATCGGGACGGTCACGAAACAGTGCCAGTACCTCACGAGGGGAGCGCAGAAAAAACTCGCTATTTGGCCTCCGCACCTCGTGGGACGCGTCGAGCGTGGTGCGGTGTCGGAGTGCCACCAGCACGTCATGCAGCCGATGCAGTTCTCTACGATGGTAGTGGACATCCCCAGTAGCTACCACCTGTAAGCCGATTGTAGCGGCGATGTCGCACAGCGCCAGGTTGCGAGCGCGGTCCCCGCGTACGCGGTTGCGTTGCAGCTCCAAAAAGAAATTGTCTGGCCCAAAGATGCACGCACATTCTTCCGTAATGCGACGAGCTTCGGTGTATCCGCCGCGTTCCAGAGCGAGCGGTAACAACCCTTGGCGACACCCCGACAACACTATTAGCCCCTCAGCGTGCTCCCGGAGAGAGTTAAAGTCGAGGCGGGGGTCACGCCTGTCCTCGCGTGACAGATGCGCCTCGGTGATCAGACGGCACAGGTTGGCGTACCCTGGGGGCGTCTCGACAAGCAGGGTTATGTGCGAGCCGTCGAGCAGTGTCAGCTCGGCTCCGGTAATCGCCTGCAGGCCTATCTGTTTTGCCGCTTGGGCGAAGACCATCGAGCCGTACAGACCGTTGTGGTCGGTGAGGGCCAAGGCAGGGTAATCCAGTGTTCGTGCCTCAAACGCCAATTGCTCGGGCAGGGTGGCGCCGTCGAGGAACGAGAATGCCGAATGACAATGGAGCTCAGCGTACATGGTTGGGACTGTGGTGGCAGTTTCGGCTCAGCCTCACCATAGGGTAGTAGTATCGGGAGAGGCGGCAGTGCCTGTGGCTTCAGCCGGCTGCACCTGATTAGCTGTGGGTTGAGGGATGTGCATTCCTCGCCCTTTCCTCCTTACGGCTGCTGCAAAAACCAGTTGTCGGTAAACAGATCCTCATACAGAACCACGTGTTTCCCTCCTTCCAGGATCACCTCCACATAGCGCCGCAAAATCGGTTCACGCCACCACTCGTCATGGACGCACCATATTTCCAGAACCGATTCCACGCGCTTTCCGTTCGCACGGTTCTTCGCAGCTTCGCTCTCCGCTGCTTCTACCAGTTGCTCACTATCTGCGGAGCTGCGGGACTCGAGAGTCGTTGAGCTACTGGACCCTAGCGTCGTTGGGCTGCCGTAGTCCGCCACAAGAGACGGCAGTCCGGCATCGTCCAACTCGACTTTGACAGGCCGAGGGAGGTTGAGGGGCCGCAGCAGGTCTGCCCGTACTCTGGTGTCGGAGCGCGGCTCTCGCTTGGTAGTGGTCTTCGTCACGATCAACCGTCAAGGGTCATAGTCAATCAAGGCGTAACGACGTTCGGGAATGCGCGACCGGGGAGCGACCTCAACGACGCGGTACATGGAAGTACGTCGAAATCTCGTCTTCATTTCATGGACCGCCGCGCGCAGCGCTCGGCTGCGGCCGGCTCGCGCGCTGCTGCTGGCATCTCGAGCAAAGAGCTGCAGTTCTTTGGTACCGCGCACGAACGCGAGAAACTCTATCGCCAGGTTTTCCACGGCTCCGGTGGGTGGCACCGCGGCGAGTCGGCTCTTGAGCAACCCGCCTATATGCTCCCTGTCGGCCGATGGATCCTTGAGAGTACAGTGAATCGACCAGGAAGCCCCATGTTCCTGTCGTGCCCTCGCGCCAACCTCCAAGATGCGCCAGCCGGAACGCCGGGGATGGCGCAACGCGCGCTCGATCAGCCGGTCCAGAGCGTTGCCGAGCATTGCCAGGTCGGCGATTGGATGCGGAAACTCGATCTCCGAGACGATGGGTTCGGGCTCCTCGCGGCCGATTACCGGATCGGCTGCGTCGCCGGTGGCCAGTCTCCACAGTCGACGCCCCTCACTGCCGAACTGCGACACAACCGCTACCTCAGGCAACTGCGCGAGATCTCGCACCGTCCGAATGCTCAACTGCACGAGTCGCCGGTAGGTTTCAGGACTCATCGGCAACACGCCAATGGGCTGCGAGGCCAGGAATTCGGCTCTGTCCTCATCGGTTACGAAAAACTCTCCACCAAGAGGTGCCTTCGTGGCCGCTACCCAGGCCGTGAACTTGCCACGAGCCCAGCCCAACCGGGCTGCTGACACCCACCCTTCCGCACCGATAACCGCCTCGACTGCCTCAACCTGCCGCCTCGGCTCGCCATAAAGCCCCTCCAGTCCGTCCACTCCCACAAACACCCTCCCCAACTCGACCGGCTCGACAACTGGACTCACTGTGCTAAGCGACTTCACCAATCGCGTGAACCGCTCGTCGTAGTAGACCGGATCCGGTTCCCAGACGGAGAGTGCAGGACACAACCCCACAGCTTGGCTCATCGTCATACCAGGCTTTACACCCAATTCGCGAGCGCCTGGCCCGACCTGCCAGATGCGCCGCCAATCGTCGGGTGCCAGGAGCGCCTTGGCTAGCTCGGCCGCCTCAGGACGGCGGAGTTCTTCGCAACGGAGAGCGAATCTCGGAATCCAAATGCAGACGGCGAGCTCGGAATTGAGGGCGGTAGGACGGTAGGGCGGTAAGGCGGCAGGGTGGTAGTAGGTTGGGCCTCCTGCTCTCTCAACCTCAACCGCCCCGGTAGGTGCAGTGGTACCTCGGTGAGGCGCTGGCCCGGTTGCTTGCGTGACTGCTGCCCGCTGCCCGTTGGACTCAACACGTTGCACGCTGCCCGCTGTACACTGCATGCCCTTCCGTCCTCCCGTTTCCTTGCTCTCCGCCACCCTCATAACAAACTCAGCTGCGCTTCAGGCTCGGCCTGTCGTGGCTCTTCTCTACTGAACGGATCTGCGGTGCTCAATCCGTGTTTGCGCGCAATCTTTTCGAATCTGCGCTCAATTGCCTTCAGGTAATCGGCGGGAGCACTCTGACCTTTGTGGTATGCGGCTCGATATCGTGGGACCAGGTTGGGGAAATGCTGCTCGATTACCGGTAAGAATTCGTCTCGGACCGACGGGTAGATTCGCAGCACCGAGGGGCAAACGAACTTCGCCCCGGCATGCTCGGCCGCGACCATCAGTGCTTCGATCTCAAAGATCGAGTCCGTGACACCGGGAAGCACCGGCGCGGCATTGATACCGGCGGTAACCCCCGCCTCTCGCAACCTGCAGATCGCACGGAGTCGCGCGTTGGGCGAGGGTGAGCGTCGCTCAAACAGTCCGATCAGCCGCTTGCTGCTGCAAATCAGAGAAAGAAATACCGTTACCTCGTGCTTGCGCCCGAGTTCCCGTAGCACATCGATATCGCGGCATACGAGAGGACTCTTGGTTGTAACGCCGAGTCGCAGACCCTCAACGTCAAGCAACCGCTCGAGAATTGAGCGCGTGATACCGAAGTGCCGCTCGGCTGGCTGATACGGGTCGGTGGCAGTCCCGATCGCCAAAGTCGCGGGATCAGCAGGCGAACTCGCCCTGTTGATTCGCGCGAGGTCGCGTTCGAGTGCATTCAGCACCGCACTGCGTTGCTTAACGAAGATGTGTCGGGTGAAATCCGCCTCGCGGTTTGACCTCGCAGGCTTCGCGAACTGCCCATAAAGCAACTCAGCCGCGTGGTGTGTACGTTCCACCACATACCGGTGCGTGTAATGGGCATAACAGTAGGTGCAGCCCAGCTCGCATCCCACGTAGGGGTTCATAGACCAAAACTCCATACCAGTGCTTTTGGGGGAGTTGGCGAGCGACTTCACGTTGAGTTCGATAAATTTGGTTCTTCCTCTCTTCCCACCTCCATTCACCTCGGGACGGTACGGAGCGGTAGGAGACGGCAAGAGACGGTATTGGGTTGGGTGCAGTGCCGCATGCATGCCGTTTTCAAAGGTTTCCACACTGCGCCTTACCGCCCCTTTGCCACCTCTTACCGCCATCTCTTCACCCACACCGGCTCCAACCACACAAAGGACAGAAGAAACAACCAGAACTCGGGTAGATGATCCCCTGGCACTCCGGGCACCTTAGAACATCGATTTGCACAGGGCTGTAGTCGCGCTGGACACGGAGATGTGGACGTGGCAACATGGTCGCGGCAACACCAATGTTCGGTTTGTCTTTGGTCATGGTACCGAATATATACCGAACATCGCTCCGGCACAACCCTGCGAAACAAAACGTTATGTGGCTTCCGAGCGGCTATCCTTGCGCGTTACTCCCGGAGCGGTGAAATTCCGCCCGTTTATCGTGTCAGCTTCGGCACTCTTTTCTCTATCGCGGCTATATGCGGCCACAGCAATGATCCGATGACCGGCGGTTCACACCCGCCAGCCACTACAGCAGCAAAGCTCGCAACTCACCCGCTGGCGCGGGTAGCGGCAATTCTCTCTCTATTGTTCGTATTCCTGGTCGGCGTTAACGGGCTGGGCGATGGTTTCAAATCACTGGGCAACGATTTCCTGGACGCGTTCTTCACCGCCACGGAAAACCCCTTCATCGGATTGATGGTCGGTATCCTCGCCACGTCGCTGGTACAGAGTTCGTCCGTCTCTACGTCGCTGATCGTCGCCCTCGTGGCGGCTCCGGAGAACCCGCTTCCGTTAGCCAACGCGGTCCCGATGGTGATGGGTGCCAACATCGGTACCACTGTCACCAACACTCTCGTTTCGCTGGCCCATATGGGTAGGAAAGAGGAGTTACGCAGGGCCTTTGCCGTGGCCACCTGTCACGACTTCTTCAACGTCCTGGCCGTTTTGGTGTTGCTGCCGCTCGAAATGCTGACCGGCTACCTCCGGTTCTTGGCCGACAAGCTTTCTTCCTTCGTGACCGGGCTGGGCGGCGTGGATTACGAGAGTCCGATCAAGGGTGCCCTGAAGGCTGCGGTCGATCCGATAAAAGCGGTCACCCATCTTGCGTTCGAGTCGACGCAGCTTCAGGCCCTCTTGCAGATTGTCGTATGCGCGTGTTTGATCTTCTTCGCGCTGTTGCTTCTAGTAAGGATCTTGCGGGCGACCATGCGAGCTCGCGTGGAGGCCAGCGTCTCGAGGGCGTTCGACCAGAACGCGCTGCTCGCGATGTTTGTGGGCATGGCGGTAACCGTGATGGTGCAGTCCAGTTCGATCACTACCTCGCTGCTGGTACCGCTGGCGGCTGCGGGCGTATTGACGCTACGGCAGGCGTTCCCCATCACCATCGGTTCCAACATCGGGACCACTCTCACCGCACTGTTGGCGGCCATGGCGGCGACAGGCGAGAATGCGGTCGCGGGAATCACGATTGCCTTGGTTCATTTGTTGTTCAACTTGAGCGGTACGTTGCTGATCTATCCGGTGAGACGAATTCGTAATATTCCGCTGTCGGGTGCCAGGTGGTTCGCGGACGTGGTTGTGGAACACCGCCACGTGGCGATCATCGCCATATTATTCTCCTTCTACGGTGTTCCTGCGCTCTTTGCGGTGCTGAACAATCTCCTCACGTAGGCTATGGGGGCATCTATGCTTCGTCAGTTGATCAGCATTTTCCGATCCTACAATCCACTCGCCACGATGGGTGAGAACTTCGCCCAGATGCTCAAGATCGCCTACGAGACCACCATGAAGGCTGGTGAGTTCTTTTCCGGGGTCAATCTCACGCCCGAGCAACGTACGTGGATTTACCAGCAAGACGTGCAGGTTAACAAAATGCAACGTAGGATCAGGAAGCAGGTGATCGCACATCTTTCGATAGCGGGCACTGCTCCCGACCTGCCTTACTGTCTGTTGTTGATGAGCCTGGTGAAGGATGTCGAGCGTCTCGGTGATTATGCGAAGAACCTCTCGGAAATTGCGGATCTCCGAATCACCTCGCTTCCGGATGACGAACTGCTCGCAGAGCTACTCGAGATCCGGTCGACAGTCGAGGCGGCTTTCGCGGTAACCGCCGACGTATTCGAGCGGTCAGACACAGAGCGTGCTTTGGAATTGATGCGTCAAGGTCAAGATATAGCACGGAGGTGCGACATGCTCGTCGAGCGAATAGCGCGCTCGGAACACGACGCAAAGACGGTCACGGCGCTCATTCTGGGAACCCGATACTACAAGAGGATCGGCGGGCATGTTCGCAACATCCTTTCCGGCGTGACGATGCCCCTGCACAAGCTCGATTATTACGACGAGGATGCGTTGCGCCACGAGGAGGATTCGGACTAGCCCCCCGCCCTCATCCGACCGTTAGTGGGTGGTCCCGTCGCCGAACAGCGCGGCAACGATCTCGAACGTAGGAGCAGCACTACCTGCCCGAGGTTGATCTTCCAGCCAGCTGGCGAGCGACCGGCGCGAGACCTTTGCCGAGAGCACGTCCTCCAGAGAGCGCTCAGCGCCGATGGTCAATCCCTGTCTCAGCCGTTTCAGTACCTCATCGAGTGCCGAAAGCAAGCCCTGTTCGCGGCGCCTGCCCGCCACATAGGCTCGCTTCAGAACGTTGCGAGCCAGCCGCCGCGACGTCGGGCTCATCTCACCAAGATCGGCGGTCGCCAGTCGCTCTCGCACGGTTTCCAAGAGCTGTTGAACGAGCGATTGCGGCGGTACCGCGTCGCTTATTGTTGCTTTGAGGAGCCGGCGCAAAACCCTGTGAATGCCGGCGACGTCCGTGACCACGCCTCTTCCGTTGCCTTCGAGAGCAATCAGCTCCGGCACCCTGGTTTCGCCGCGCATCCATCGAATGGCGACTACCGCGCTCCCAGGTCCGCGCACAACCGTGAAGCGGGGACCGCTCTGGCCGGATGTCGCGGAGAATCTGCCTAAACGCTCTCTTTCGGTCAGCACCTCGTTCACGATTCGGGCGCGCCCCACTGTGCTCGTCGTTGGCACGTTGAGGCCTATCTGGTCGCGGACCTTGCCGGAGATCCGCGCTTCCAGGCAGAGGCGTTCGTCCAGCGCTCGCGGGTGCGCGAACCAGAAGACGTCGGATTTGCGAAACTCCGAGCCCAGCCGCGCAATCCTTCCCACCCGTTGCTCCAATCTCAGGGGCGTCCAAGGCAGATCGTAGTGCACGACCGCGTCGGCGTCCTGGAGGTCCAGGCCCTCGCTCGCCAAGTCAGTCGCGACCAGCGTCGCTACGCGCATTGAACTGCGAGGATCGGGTTCGCCACGTGCCTTGGGGGCGAACAGGGACAACGCCTCGTCGACGGAAATCTTGCCAGAAGCGATCCAGGCGTTTCCGGCTCCCACCACCGCTACCTCCCGCCACTCGAGAAAACGTGCCAGAGCGAGTGCTGTCGCCACAGCGGTAGTAAACACCAGTGTCTTACGCTCGACCCTCGCGGTGAGAACGCGGCCGAGTGCAACCGTTTTGGGGGATCTACCGTTGCTGCTGGAAACAATCCGTAGGATGGTCAGCAACCTGTCTCGTTCGGCCTCGAGAGTGGCACGATGCAGTGCCCTGGCGGGAAGCGGTTCCCCGATATCGCCAAGCGCGAGCTGGAGATCCTCGTCGGAGGTGAAGATGCGGCGGGCATATGAACGCGACAGCGCCTGCCCGTGCAATTTCGAATGGAGGGCGCGGTCCACATATGCGAGGTGCCGTTTGACGGTTTCGCGAAAGGCAGCGGCTGACGAAGCGAGGCGGAACAGCATATGCATTCGCAACAGAGCACAGTCGCCGGAGTGAAGGGCACCGGGGAACTCGAGCAGGTCGACGATATCGAGTACCGATCTCATCGTCTCTCGCTGCATAGAGCAAGCGCGGATCACGCATCCGTCTCTGACCTGGGGGATAGCCTCTGCGAGGCTTTCGACTGATTCCGCGGAGCGAGCGACTACGGCCACAGAGACCGCACGCGTCAACAACCCGTAGTCGCGTTTCGCAAGAGTGTGAGTCATCGACGCCATGCCCAGTAGTGCGAAGCTGCTGTCCGAAGCGAACAGCCGCAGCAGATGAACCATGTCGGATGGGAGGTTTACGACCGGTGTGGCGGTCAGCAGCAGCAATCGGGACTGCTTGACTGCGCGTGCCAATCTGTCGTAACGCCGCGTCTTCGGATTCCGAAACCGGTGGGCTTCATCGACCACTATCAGGTCCCCCACGGGGACTCGTGCCCCCCTACTCAGGCCCTCGTGCGTGACGATTCTTGTGGCTAGCCCGACTCGAGCGCCCACGCGGCCCCATTGGGATGCCAGCGCAGCGGGCACCACCGCGGTCGTTCTCGGGTAACGGCTGGCTACCGCCAGCGCGACATAGGTCTTACCCAGGCCGACAGCATCGGCGAGCAGCGCACCACGGAAGCACTCCAAACTCGCCGCGATTCGGCGTGCGGCGCTGATTTGATGCGGCAACAGCCAATCGGGCGGACGCCAACCGTGGCCGACAGGTCCGAGGGCAGCGTTGCGGAGATCCGCCTCGGTCGCAGCGACATCGTGTCGCGCTCCGAGCTCGAGCTTCCAGTGCAGCGGCTCGCGAACGACACGCAGATCTTCAGCTAGAATTTTCGGCCAAGAGTTTGAGTGCTTGCCGGGTACGCTTTGATAGACCGAGGGTGTGGGCGACGGCGTCGTCCAGTTCTTGGTTGTCGAAGTTTTCATCTTGGTGGATTCGGTTGCTAAGTTGAGCTAACTCTGCGCGCGCGTCCCCAGGCAGCGGCACCGGGAGGTGCCGGGCCGCGCGCGCATTGATGCGGCGGTATCCGCCGCTCGCCTCGTCCGTTCCTGCCATGAAGAACGCGGCAGCCCAGGTGGAGTTCATGACCGCTGCAGCCGCGAGTGCGGTCTCGCGATCATCCGTAGCCGAGACGTAGCAGGTATTCATTGGGATGGCCGCGGGTGACTGCGTTTCATTCAAGGCCACAGCGCGCGGACGCCGTGAAATATCCGGCCAGACCAGGCGATGATCACCGAGGGTGCAACGGGTGCGGAACACGCACCAGGCCGGCTCGGAGCGGTAGTCGCTGCGTCCCCGAAGTGCCTCGGCGCACTGCTCGAAATAGCGTGCGCTGTGTTTCGGTATTCGAGTGAGCGGAGCGCCGTCGGCGGCGTGACACCAGACCAGGACTTTGGTTGGGCGGATCGCGAATCTGCGTACATCGCGACCGCGCAACGCTACTCGAAGAAGGGATGTTTCGATGAGGAATCTGCCCTGCTTCAGCTCGACTACCGATACTGACTCGTTGCCATCCACTACCCTACCCAGGAAGTGCCGGTCGGCTCCCGTCTTGACGCCGAGCATCGGCGGTGCGGCCTCACCCAGAGGCGTTCCGGCCTCGCGGAACTCCTCTAGCGCGTCACGGGTGTCCGACGGCAGCAATATCCATGGGCCGGGTATGTCGAGGGACCGCTGGTCGAGCGTAGCATTGCCGCCGAATCCGATCCTCACTCTGTGATTGCGGTGTGCACGCTGCTTCTTCACCACCACCGCGAGAGGGTACGTCGTCGCACCGAAGCTACTGGCCTCGCGGGCCGACACCCGGTGCACGTATTGAATCGATGTCTCGCGCACGACTCCACGCCTGACCGTTTCGGCGTACGCAGCCGAGGTGACTTTGCTTGGCAGCAAGAGGCCCACTGCTCCGCCAGATCTGGTGAGTTCCAGACAGCGTTCCAGGAACGCCACCGACAGGTCCGGCAGGTGTGCGAAGCCCACCCGTCCGCTCGCCCTCCACCACCGAAAGCGCTCTCCGAGGGCGGTGCGCAGCCGTCGCGGCAAGTGCTCCGCTCGCACCCATGGAGGGTTGCCGACAACCACCGTGAACCCCCCTTCCGACAGTACGTCGGGCGTATGCACCTCGAACGAGAAGAATGGAATCTGACCTTCGTGGAGCTTTCGTCTCGACTTGTCCAGTTCGGCACGAATGTTCTCCAGAATCCTCAGCCGGTCCCGCTGCTTGGTAGAGAGACCTGCTAACCCACCGAAGAGATCTCTACTATTCTCTGCGGCGGTGAGATCGTTTGTCGCATGCACGGTGCTCTGCAACGCCGTGTTCAACAGACGCTGCGCTAACTCCAGTTCAGATCGGCGCAATCGCCGCGTTGAAGTGTCCCGGGAACTACCCCGCGCCTCGAAGAGCGCTTGTCGCGCCGAACGCACCGATTCCGTGCCACCGCGAGAAAAGAACGAGGTCGCAGGGCTGAATGAACGAGCCGCGCCGAGTGGATCGAGCAAGGTGTCACCCTGTCTGACCACGCCGTCCAGGTTTGGGAGCGGGCAGACCATGTCGATTTCGGTGGTCGGGTCGTCGGCCACTACCGAGAGCCACAGACGAAGCTCCGCCAGACGAACGGCGAACGGGTTGAGGTCGATGCCCATCAGGTTCTCTCTCAGAATCCGTTTGCGCAGTCTCAGACCGGCATTTGGTTCGGGGTCCGGTTCCAGGAGGAGCCGCATGCGCGCCAGCACGTTGAGGGCCTCCAACAGGAATGCGCCTGAGCCGACAGCGGGATCGAGTATGCGGATTTGCTCGAGCGCCGCTCGGGCAGCGCCAGCGTCCGTATGGTTTATGGTTCCACCCGCGGCGAGTCTCGTCACGACCCTTTCAGGCAGATCGTGGCGCAGCGCCGTTGCGATGGTTGCGGTCACGACCTGCCTCACGACGGCTTCCGGGGTGTAAAAGGTCCCCGAGTCATGGCGCTCGTCCGAGTTCATCAAGCGCTCGAATACGCGCCCCAGCATGTCGGGTGCAATTGCGTCGACCTCGTCTGCCTCGCGAATTGAGAAGCGAAAGCGCTCGAACAGCCCGTCGAACACTTCCCGCCAAAGCTCATTAGGATAGACGGCTGAGCCGATGCGTCGTTCTGAAGGGTGTGGTTCGAACAGGCCTCCGTTGAGGTAAGGGATGAATCCCAATTCGCTGTTCTTGCACCGGCGTGACGGCGGTTGGTTCAGAGTTTCGAAGAACAGCGGATTCAGAATCGAGCGGTGGAAGTTGCGCCGCCGCGCCAGCGCGGTATCGAGCTGGTGTTTGAGATAATCTTTGCGCCCGTCCAGCCAGCCCTTCGATTGCACGAAATAGAGAAACAGAATTCGAGAAAGGCAGATTAGGGCAAACATCCGCCGGTCGTCGCTCGATCTGCGCCGGTCTAGCGATTCCGCCATACCCTCGAAGTTCTTCTTGAAGGAGGCGAAGAACCGCTCGCCGGCCTCTTCGCTGCTCAGCACGTCCGCCACCGCCAACGCATGAGCCAAAGTCGATGGCGAGCGATTCGGTCCAAGCCTCTCGAGTTGCTGCAACGCAAACCCGGACGGCTCGTCGAGCGAGATCAAGAGAGCCCGGCTGATACCGGTCTGCCCGAACTTCGGTGAGGCGAGCGCCAGTGCCCGCTCCGGGTCCACCACAGCGGCAAGGGCCTGCTCCGAGCATGTCGCGAGATTCCTCGCGAGCTCGCGGACGCCGTCGAGAGCGTTTGTCTTGTCGGCAGCGATTACCTTGAACCCTCTCCATCGCGCAACCGTCAAAGCGCCGCCGGCGAACGGGAGATTGTCCGACTCGTACCCCAACTCGGAAAACAGGGAGCCTACGTCTGCTGCGGTTCGAATGGCTCGCAACTTGTCCACTAGCATGTACCGGCCCGGCTATTGACGGACCTACGGTATCGTGGACGCTGGCTGGTTACTGCGTCAGAATTGCGCGCTCAGTGTCAGATTAACTCGTCGTCAACCGTCCAGCAGCGCTCTCACCTGGTCGAGATCTATGTCCTTGGCAATCGGTGGTGGCCAGGCATCCAGCTCGAGCTGCATTTCCAGCAGGGTGCGCTGGTTGAGTATCTGCTTGTTCAAGGCCGAATCCACGAGACCCGACTCAATGGCAGCCTGGAACTCGTCCTCGTCCAACCACACAGTCTTTCCCTCGGCAGACTGCCACAGGTCGAGGAAGAGGTCGTGCCCTATCCACGTGTTGCCGTCGAACTGAACGGGCTTGCAGAGATTCGTGTACCAGCCGGTGAACGTGCCGTCGGCCAAGTGGAACTTTCCGATGTCATGCCATGCGTCCGGAAACACGAACCAGATCATGGGCGCCCCACTGTCCAACACTTTCACCCCTTGCACGTCCACATCCGGACCGGAGTAGCCTTCCTGAAGCAGCACCTTCACGTCCGGCCGGTCCAGCGCCAGCCGTTCTTCATAGACGGTCACGCCCTGACCCGGGCGGTGATATTCGAATTGGATGATCTCAGACATTTGCTTTGGTTTGAAGGTAACGATGAGCCCGTCACGACACCGGGTTGCCGGGCACGGCGCAGGCGAATACTCTTAGCACAGTACCGGCGAGCAGCAGCAGCTCGGCGGCCTCCACGCCGAACCGTCCCGAAAACCTCCCCGCTGTTGTCCGTCTATTGAGCCGATCTCGAGATCGTCAAAGTATCGCCTGCCTGTCCGGCAACTTCTGTACGTTACATCATTACTCGGCTCGTCCGCCCAGGTGCTTCGCCAAAAACCTCTCTGCCGCGGCGTAGAACTCGAGGCGGTTCTCCGGCTTCGCGAAACCGTGCCCCTCGTCGGGGAAGAGCATGTATTCGTGGTCTATGCCCTTTTCTTTCATTGCGGCTACGATCTGCTCCGATTCCGACTGTTTGACCCGCGGATCGTTGGCGCCCTGAGCGATGAGCATTGGGATCCTGATATTGTCCACGTGGAACAGAGGGGAGCGCGATCTCAGGAATTCAGCCTCGGTCTCCGGATTGCCCACCCGCTCGTGAAGCAGCCCAAGATAGGTAGTCCAGTAGGGCGGTATGGTCTCGATGAACGTAATGAGACTGCTGGGACCCACGATGTCGACGGCGCACCTGAATAGTTCGGGAGTGAACGTCGCACCTACCAGCGCGGCGTATCCGCCGTAGGAGCCACCGTAAATCGCCACACGATCGGGATCCGCGATTCCCTCCGCCACCGCCCAATTGACGGCGTCGACAAGGTCGTTGTGCATCTTGCCGCCCCATTCGCGATCGCCGGCATTGAGGAACTCTTTGCCGTAGCCGGTGGATCCCCGGAAATTGACCTGCAATACGGCGTAGCCACGGTTCGCAAGCCATTGTGATTCGGGATCGTATCCCCACGTGTCACGGTGCCAGGGTCCCCCGTGAACGTTGAGTACCGTCGGCAGGCCTTTGCCGCTCGAGCCCTTCGGCACGTGGAGGTAACCGTAAACGGTGAGTCCGTCGCGGGCCGTAAACGAGATCGGGTTCATCGTGGCGAGCGAGTATTCGGCGAGATCGGGGCGGTTGAAGAACAGGAACGTGCCCTTTTTCTCCTCGCGGTCGTAGGCGAAATAGGAAAAGGGTCGCTCGTCCTGAGTGAACCCGACCAGCCAAACGTGGTCGTCGTCGGTACGGTTGTAAATGCCGAAATCGCCAGGGCTCAGACTCTGGATCGTTTCGATGTCCTCGGCGATGGTCTGATCGAGCACCCGGTGTTCGAGTCGCGCTTTGACGAACGAGACCATCTGCACCTCATAGGTGTCAGGATGGATCGTCACGTCTCCGACGTCGTATTGTGGGTCCTGGGCGATGACCCGCTTGCTGCCCGTTTCGATCTCCATCTCAACCAGCGGCGCGGCGTTTGCACCGCGTGAATCGAGCAAATACATCGACTTGCCGTCCAGGGAGAAGCTGACGGGGCCGCTCGTGAGCGCGTCATCCGCGTCCCAGAAAACCAGCGTGCGCCATGCGTCCTCCGGTCCGTCGCGGACGAGCAACTCGAAACCGCCGTCGGGAGTGGACGCGAGGGCACCCCGTACCTGCATTTCGGCGTCTACAGCCCATCCCGCCACGTTGCCCGGGTTTCTGGCCGCCAGTTCGAGCTCCTTAGTGTTGAGATCGAGGTGATATACGTCATGCAGCCGCTCGTCCTCCTTGTTCATGCCAACCAGAAGCTCAGAAGGGTGGCGTTTGTCGTGGTGGATGATCTGCACCTGCACTCCGTCGTACGGGGTCAGGTCGGTCTCTTCCCCACTTTCCAGGTTGACGCTGAATAACCGCCAGTTCTCGTCACCTCCCACGTCCTGCAAGTACATGATGTGCAGGCTGTCGTGAGCCCAGAAGTGGACCCGAATGCCGCGGTCGGTGTCGTGCGTGACCGGTCGAAAGTCGTCCCTGCCGACGGTTCCTACCCAGACATTGAGCACGTCCTCGACTGGCGCGAGGTACGCCATCCTAGTGCCGTCGGGCGAGATGAGAGGAGTCGCTCTTTCGGGATTGCCGAACAGGACTTCACGCGGGATCAGGGGCACTTCGGACATTTCTGGAGTAGTCATGATTTCACTCTGGGATGGTTCGGTTACTTGATGGGTTTGTCCCGATGCTTGCGTCGCCGGGTGAAGTATACAGCGTAGGCAAAGCCGTTGATAACGATCACGAAGCCGCCAAGGACAATCTGTGTTCCGACTGTCAGGCCGGGAGGATACATGACCGGAACCAGATAGTGCTCGATGAATCCGCCCTCATATCCGGCACCTCCCGCCATCCGGCGCAGACCATTCTCCCAGGGTGTCAGTGGGCACACCCAACCCGCGAACTCGATGAGCACTCCCCAGACGGCTGCCGGAACGTGTAACCAAACAAGGTTGCGCCAGCGCCACGCCAGGAAGCCGCCTCCAACCACAAAAAGAATGAAACCGAGGTGTACGAGAACGAGCGCGTCAGCCGCCAGGCGGTACAGCATCGTTGGACCCCACGATCCGCTCCATCACCACGGCGGCTGCGAGGATACTGGCCACGTTGGTTGTGGTTCGGGCCATGTCGGGGATGCGATCCACCCCAAGGAGAATGCCCAACCCTTCGAGGGGCACGCCGACACTGCCGAGCGCGGGCGCCAGGCTGAACACGCCCCCTGCCGGAATTCCCGCAACCGTGAAGGAAACGATGAATGTCGCTAGTACGGCCCCGCCGACGCTGGATGCCGCGAGCGGAACTCCGAACAGCCACGCCAGAAACACGATCCCCGCTCCCTGGAACAAAGCGCTGCCGCTGCGACCGACTCCGGCCCCGAGGGGGATCACCAGACTCGTCACCGCGCGCGACAGCCGCAGTTCGCGCTCCGCTGCTTCGAGCATTGCCGGCACTGAGGCGGCGCTGCTTGCCGTCGTGGCAGCGATTATGAGTGGGCTGACGCTCGCCTTGAGGAACGTCGCCACCCGCATACGACCCAGGAATCTCACCAGGGGAAGGAATACCAGCGCCACGAAAGCAACGAGCCCCACAAACACCGCCAGGATGAAGGCACCCAAGCTCTGCAGCATGGCCCAACCGGTGCGGGCGGTGACCGGTGCGGCGAGAGCGAACACGCCGATGGGAGCCAGCAACAGAATCCAGTGCACCAGCTTCACCAGAGCCGCCGTCACCGCATTGGCCAGAGCCAGGAGCTGCTCGCGCTCACTCTCCGGCAGAGCGCCGCTTGCCGCCCCAATGAAGATCGTGAAGACAATGAGTGGCAACAGGGCGCCTTCCGCGGCCGCCTGGAAGGGGTTGCTGGGAATCAGGCCAAGCAGGAACTCCACGATTCCGGGCAGCTCCGGCGGCACGGCCGATTCGGTTGTGATCGCCTGAGCGGCGGCTTCGTTGGCCAAGGGGAGGAGCAGCTGCATCACGCCCATGCCGAACAGGATTCCCACGGCACTCGTGGCCGCGAAGAAGAGCAGCGTGAAACCGCCAAGCTGCCCCAGCCGGCGCAGGTCTCCGAGGCTTCCGACACCCACGAAGATGATCACCGCGATCAAGGGAATGACGACCATCTTCAGTAGGTTGACGAACGCGGTGCCGATTGGCTCTATGCCGATGGCGACGGCCGTGAGCCAGTCCGATCCGGTGATTGCCGCGACCAGTCCCAGCAGCAGGCCCGCGACGAGGCCGATGGCAACCCATGCGTAGAGCTTCATATCAAGAAACCCCGCCTCGTCTCGGTCCCGTCTTCCAACCGCTGTTCCATTCTGTCTACGACCACGGTTGCCGTGAGCGTACCGGTCACATTGGTGGCGGTGCGCGCCATGTCCGGCACTCGATCCACGCCGAGAAGCACGGCGAGGCCGTCGAGCGGGATGCCGACGGTTCCCAGCGCCGGAGCCATGCTCAGCACGCTTCCACCAGGCACGCTCGCGACGGTGAAGGACACGATGAAGGTCGCCAAAACCGCGGCGCTGATTCCCGATGCTGCCAGCGACACACCGTAGAGCCACGCGAGAAACACGATTCCGGCTCCCTGAAACAGCGCGGCCCCGCCGCGGCCCAGGGCGGCGCCGAGCGGGATGACGAAGCTCGATACCGGGCGGGAGATCTTCATGTCCTCGTTCGCCGCTTCCAGCATTGCCGGGACCGTGGCCGGAGACGAAGTCGTGGCCGCCGCGATAGCCTGAGGCGTGAGGCAGGCCCTCAGGAAGCTGCCGATCCTCATACCGCCCAGGAATCTCACGGCTGGCGCGTATATGGCGCCTATGAACACCGTGAGCCCGACGAGTACGGCCAGCACGAATGCCAGAAGGCTCTGCAGCATGGCCCAACCGGCCCGCGCGGTAACCGGTGCAGCCAACGCGAAGACGCCGATGGGAGCCACCCAGAGTATCCAATTGACCAGCTTGATGAGTGCGGCGACCAGCGCACCGGCCAAGTTCAGCAGCCGGTCACGCGCATCCTCTTCGATCACTCCCGCGGCAGCGGCGAACATGACGACGAACACTATCAAGGGCAGTAGGGCGCCGTCTGCCGCCGCCTGAAATGGGTTGCTGGGAATCAGGCTCAGCAGGAACTCCATCACGCCAGGCAGGGCCGGCGCCTCCACCGCGCCGGCCGACACGGCGCGAGCCGCCTCTTCGCTCGCCAGGGGCAGCATCACCTTCATGGTCCCCATACCCATCAAGACGCCGATCACGGCTGTCACCGCGAAGAACGCCATGGTCACGGCACCCATGCGCCCGAGTTTGCGCAGGTCCCCCAGCGAAGCTACACCAACGAAGATCACCGCGGTCACCAGGGGGATCACCACCATCTTGAGGACGTTGACGAACGCCGTACCTAGAGGCTCGACGCCGGCTGCCAGCGCCATCAGCGTGGGGGATTCCGTGGCGGATGCGGTCAGACCCAACAGCAAGCCACCGAGAAGGCCCAGTGCTATGGCGATGTGGAGTTTCAAGAGATCCCGTTAGTGGCTCATCTGCTTGAATGCCGCTAGTTCTTCTTCGAGCTGGGTCAAACGCTGGCTGACGGTGCTGTTGCCGGGTCCTGAGGCGTCCAGGATCACTCCGCCTCTTTCCATCAGAGTCTCGACCAGGACGTCCGTGTAGCCCACGACCGCGTGGGCGATTCCCCTGTCCAGGCCGCGGTTGAGGCGGAGGATCGCCGCCATCAACTGCCTTGCCGGCAGTGCCGCGATGACATCGGCCAGATTGTGCATCAGGAGGTCACGGAGATGTTGGATTTCCTCCACGACTTCTCCGGCGGCGAGTCCTCTGGCAGCGGCGGTTCTCCCGTACGAGTCGCAGGCGTCGAACCAGAGTTCTTCGACCTGCCGTCTGAGAGGGCCGACCATCTCGATGACTATGTCGATGAGGAGCGCGAGTTGCCGTTCAATGGTCGGTCGATCCACTGCCGCAGCCTGGCTCATACGTTCCATCAACCAGTCTGCCCACTGTGATATCAGCTGATCTCTGTTCGCTTCGAGCGATCGGCCGACGGCCGCGAGTGCCGGTGTGGTTGGACGTGCGGTTAGACCCATCTATGTTCGAAGTCCAGGTATGTTGGTAAGAAAAATCTACCGTAGCCGACACTGGAGGTGAAGTGCCAGATGTCTACCGCGCACAAGATGCCGTTCGAGTTGGTCGGTGCCGACGGAGAACCTCTTCGCGGCGAGGTTCGCACGGGAGGCGACGGAACGGGCAGGCCGCCGGTCGTGATTTGCCACGGCTTCAAGGGCTGTAAGGATTGGGGGTTCTTCCCCGCCGTTGCCCGGCGCATGGCGAAGGCCGGAATGACGGCGGTCAGCTTCAATTTCACCGGTAGTGGAGTGGACGCTGAGGGTGACGCCTTCACCGAACGGGAGCGTTTCGCCGCTAGCACCTTCTCCAACGACGTACGCGACATCGGCATCGTGTGCGACGCTCTGCTCGAGGGAAGCCTCGTCGAGGGCCTGGCGAAGCCCACGTGTTATGGTCTGTTTGGCTACAGCCGTGGCGGAGGCGCCGCGGTGCTGCACGCGTCCGCACGCCCCGCGGTCCGCTGCTTGGTTACCTGGGCGGCCATATCGCACACCGATCGCTGGGACGAGGCAACAAAACAACGCTGGCGTGAGGAGGGCAGACGCTCAGTCTCGGGCGCCGGGCTGGAGGAGGGGCTCTTCTTCAATACCGATATGCTGGACGATATCGAGCAGAATGTCGATGCACTCGACGTCAAACGCGCCGCCGCGCGGGTAACCGCGCCCTGGCTGATAATTCACGGTGAGGCCGACGACTTCGTAACGGTTTCGGAAGGGTTGGAACTATATGACGCGGCGGAGGAAACCAGGAGCGACCTCTACCTGATACCGGGAGCGAATCATTTGTTCGGCCCCTCAGACGGGACAACCGGCCATACCAGGCACTTCGAGTCCGCCGTAGATCGCACCCTGGACTGGTTTGCGCGATTCCTGTTCTAGTCATCTGCCCGGTTGCGAAACCGTGCCTCTCTATGTTGAATGGCTACTCTGACCACTTGCGGGAGGATCGCTGCTTGATCGATTTGACCACCGTTCGGAAACGGCTCGGTTCGCATTCGCCTCGACGGTTGACCGATGATAGCTGCGCCCGCGCCGCGGTGGCCGCCGTGCTGGTTGGATCGGATGAAGCGCCTCTCGACATCCTGCTGATTAAGCGTGCCACTCAGGACCATGACCCTTGGTCGGGTCAAATGGCGTTGCCGGGAGGCAGGAGTGAACCCGGAGACGTCAACCTGCTGGCTACTGCTCTGAGAGAAACCCGGGAGGAAACCGGCATCGAGCTACGTGGCAGCGAAGTCCTGGGAGAGTTGGATGATATCCGTCCACTCGGCAAGGGCCTGCCCCGGGTAATAGTGCGCCCGTTCGTGTTTCTACTCAGCCAACGGCCCACTGTTGCCCCGAATCACGAAGTGGAGCTGTACGTATGGGCGAGATTCTCCGATCTGCCGAAAGTCGGCGGGTTAGCCGACATGGCTGTGGACGGAGCGACGATCACGGTGCCGGCCTACTTCGTCGGACCTCATGTGGTGTGGGGCTTGACCGAACGTATCCTCAAGTCGTTCATCGACTTGTGTCTATGACACCCAACCGGGCTCTTGCCGAAAAACGCCGGCCGTTGGAAATTTAGGCAAGCGTAAACCCGGGAGTGAACCTCTTGAGCCCAGCGGCGCAGCCCTCCGGTCTGAGTCCGTCCATCGAGGACTATCTCAAGACGATATATCGGCTGGAGCAGGACAGCGGCGGCGCTCAAACCAGTGCGATCGCGGAACGGTTGGGCATCGCGCCGCCGTCGGTCAGCGGCATGTTGAAGCGCCTCGCGGAGTCCGGCCTGGTTGAACACCAGCCATACAGGGGGGTTACGCTCACAAAGGTCGGAAACCGAGCAGCCGCACGCGTTGTGCGACGCCATCGCGTGCTGGAGACTTACCTGGCCACCAAGCTGGGTTACGACTGGGATTCGGTTCATGAAGAGGCGGACCGCCTGGAGCACGCGGCGTCCGACGAGCTGATCGAACGAATGGTGATGGCTCTGGGCAATCCGCAGTACCATCCGCACGGAGCACCGATTCCCTCGCGAGACGGCACCATGGAAACATCTGAGTGTGTTCCGCTCACGGAGATAGCCGTGGGCGAGTGTGTCGAGTTGCGCATGGTCAGCGACAAGAATCCGGAACGGCTTCGCTACCTCTCATCTTTGGAGCTGAAACCGGGTGTGTCGTTCGAGATATTGAGCAAGCAGCCGTTCTGCGGACCGATCAACATTCGGCTGATCTGCCCTTCCGGGCGGGAACACGTAATAGGCTACGAGTTGGCACGCTCGCTGTTCTGTGACGTGTTGCCAGGCGCGGCGGGCTGAACAGTGCCATCGTTGGGTTGTGTCCGCCGCCTCGGCGCCGTCCCATCGGCGCTCCGGGCGGGCCGGGCATGCTTGGACCACTCCAAGCCCCTCAAGATGCCTGCGAGTCTGCGATCCCGCGCCGGGCGGATCTTCGCCATTGAGTCCTTGTAAGCCTTCTCAATTGCATGAACCAGCCTGTGCTGCTGCTCCGGCTCGAGCTGAGACCAGGTGGCGAGGTCGGCCCAGGTGGCTTCGTAAGTGTGCATGATGTTCTGCAGGAAACCCTCGATGTTCCTCTTCCCCGCGGCCAGGCTGTAGGAAAGGTGCGGCCCTGCGGCGGCCCACCCCAGCGCGGGCCCGAGTGAAACGGCGCGATCCAGATCGTCGACGTCGATCACCCCGCTCAGCACCAGGTCGATCGCCTCCCGCCACACCGCGGCGGAGATCCGGTCCGCGACATTACCGGGTACGTGTTTGTTGATCGTAACCGGAATCCGTCCCAGTTCCCGCAGCCAGCCTTTGACCAGCTCGACTAATGTCGAATCGGTATACGGACTTGGCGCCAGCTCCACCATCGGTATCAATTCGACCGGGTGGATAGGGTGTGTGACGAGACAGCGCTCCTGGCGCACGCACCGCGCCGCGATGTCTTTGGCAGCGAATCCCGCCGAGGAGCTGCTGATGACCCGCGCCTTGCTCGCGACCGACTCGACGCTCTCGAACACCTTCTGTTTGGCGCGGAGGTCCTCGCGAACAGCCTCAATGATCCATATTGCGTCCCCGCACGCCTGCAACAGGCTGCGTCCGACGCGCAGGGAGGCGACTCCCTTCTCGACGTTTTCGACGGAGGCGCGCTGCAGTGAAATGAGCCCCCGGGCCCGCTCGGCGACTTCCGCCGGTGCTTCGTGAAGCGAGTGCGCCTCGTTATCGTATAGTGAAACCGGCCAACCGGCGGCGACGCACAAAGCCGCCCAACCCCTGCCCGCCTCTCCCATCCCAACGACTGCTACCTGCACCTGTCCAGCGGTCATAATCCCTCCGGCGTTTCTAAGAGCCAGCCGGGCCGCGTCGCACTCTACCGTCTCGCCGAACACGATAGCCCGACTCGGCCGCCGCCTGTTGGAACACCCGCACCTGTCTCTGGAATCCGAGCCAGAAATTAACGTCTTTTCGCCCCGTCACACCACATCCGGGGCCTCGTTGCACTGGCGGCTCGAAGAGTTTGGGCCTAATGTTGAGGGCAACTGAAATCAGTGATGAGGGAGAACGTGACTGCAACTCCACCCGCAGACTGGAAAGAACTGCGAGTTGCGTACAGCCGGTTGATCCAGCGGTTCGGTGAGGCATGGGAACAGGGGTCGCCCGAAGGGATGACCGAGCTCTTTGACGAGAATGCCGTCTTCGTGCCGTCGCCCTTCGATACGCCTCTACGGGGAAAGGCGGCGATAGCGGAATACTGGAGGGACGTGCCACTCGAGCAGGCGGATATCTCGTTTCGTTTCGGGGAAATATTCGCCGCGGGTCCGTGGTTTGCGACGGAGTACAAATGCACATTTCGCCGGCGTCGCAGCGGACAGGCTATCGACGTCCGCGGCGCCCTATTCTGTGAGACGCAGGACGGCAAGATGACCGAGATGAGGATGTACTGGCACAGGACGGCGCGTTGACGGAAGGGTCGTGATCGACAACCTGTTATTGGGAATGCAAGGGTGGGACCACCCCGATTGCGTCGATAGCTCGAAGTCGGTGCCTTTGACTTCGCTTGAGATGCTGGCCTCGTATGCGGAGGGGTACGCGACGGTAGAGCTGGATGACACCTTCTATGGAGTGCCGCCCGAATCGGTTGTAACGCAGTGGAAGAGTAGCGTACCATCCGATTTCACCTTCGCGCTCAAAGCTCCTCAGCAGATCACCCACGAACGCCGCTTCTCGGGCGGGCGGTCGATGCTGAAGCGGTTCCTGGACCGCGTCTCCCGGCTTGGAGTCAACCTCGGACCGATACTCTTCCTTGCTCCACCCGGTTTCGAGTGCAACGACGATTCCTGGTCCGCTCTCGAGAAGTTCGTGCGGGAGCTGCCGTCCGACTTCAGGTGGGCATTGGAGTTGCGGCACCACGGTTGGTTCGGTGAAGAGCTCCAAGAGCTGCTCGCGAAAAGGAACGTGGCGCTGGTGCTGGCCGAGAACCGCTGGGTACGTCGCTCGGTGATGCTCGGTTTGACCGGAAAGCCTACCGCCGACTTTGCATACGTTCGCTGGAATCATCGCCATGCCTCCGGGGGGGCTGCGAGAGACGGTAGGCATGAGGAGCGAGTCACGGCGGTGTGGGTGAAGACGCTCGAGAGGCTGAGTGGCCTGGTGGGTAGCGTCTTTGGATATTTCAACATCAACGCGTTTGGAGATGGTGTCCGGAGCCTGGCACAGCTCCAGCATGCCATCGGACAGCAGTGGCTCGAGGCGTCCGTTACCGAAAGCTCTTCGGACGCTGAGGGTCGAGACGCACTTTAGAAGGGCGGATCGCATGGAAAAGTGCTCGATTCTGTTGATCGACGACGACCAAAGCATCCTCAACGCCCTCAGAAGGTACTTCGAGCGGCTGGGCCACGAGGTGTATACGGCCGAGTCGGGTAAGGAAGGGCTCACGCTGCACGAACGAGTGCGGCCTGACGTCACCGTGCTCGACGTCTTCATGCCCGGAATGTCGGGCTTGGAGGTACTGGAGATCCTGCGGGAGCGGAACGCCATGGTCGTCATGCTCACGGGACAGGGCGAGATCGAGATAGCGGTGAAGGCGATGAAACTCGGGGCGGAGAACTTCCTCACCAAGCCGGTCGACATGGAACACCTCACGGCCACAGTCGAGAAGGCGGCGGAGAAGGGCAAACTGAGACGCGAGAACGTCGAGCTGCGCAGGCGTCTTCGCCCCAATTTGAAGCGCCAGTTGATCCGCGTGGCGCTGCTCGTGCTGCTCGTGGTCGTGTCCGCGATAGTGGGCCGGATGATAGGCGACACCCGCGACAGAGTGGACCGCAGAGCCGACATACCGGTGCCGTTTGACACCAGCGGCGCGGAGGACACATTGGAAGATTCGGCCGCGGCGCCGAACCAGAACTGACAACTCACATCTCTCAACACACAGATACCATGGCGCTACGCGTTGCGGTTGCCCAGATCAGAACGAGAAAAGCCGATTACCCTGAAAACCTCCGTAAGGTGGGGGCTACGCTCGCCGACATATCCCGGTGGGAGAGACCACCGGGCCTGATGGTGTTTCCCGAGACGGTGATGACCGGCTATTTCGTGGAGGCCGGCGTGAGAGAGTGCGCCGTCACCGCCGGCACTCTGTGCAGCGATCTCGCCGCGATGCATGCGGCCGTTGGGGCTCCGGCCCTCGACGTGGTGGTGGGCTTCTACGAGGAATTCCGGAACCGGTACTTCGTATCGGCCGTCTACGTTACGCTGACGGGCGGGGATCCGGTCGTCCGTCATGTGCACCGCAAGTTGTTTCTACCCACCTACGGGGTATTCGACGAGAAACGGTTCGTGGGTCACGGAAGGTCGCTGCGGTCCTTCGAGGCGGAGTGGGGCAGGGGGGCTATCCTCATATGCGAAGACGCCTTCCATTCCATATCGGCCTCGCTCGCGGCGCTCGACGGTGCACAGGTCATCTTCGTGCCCAGCTCTGCTCCCGCCAGGGGTATCGGACCGTCGCCGAGCGGCGCGAAGCACGCCGGCCCCAGGCCCGGAAGCGTGGCGGCCTGGGACCTGGTGATCAGGCGTTTGGCGAACGAGAACGGGGTTTACCTCGTGCTTGCCCAACCGGTAGGATTCGAAGGGGGCAAGGCTCTGCAGGGCGGCTCTACTATCGTGGCGCCCGACGGCGAGATCATGGTGACGGCGCCTTCGTTCGAGGAAGCTTTGATCGTGGCCGACCTGGACCTGGACCTCCTCACGAGGGTCCGGGCCGACGAACCGCTGTTGGCGGATCTGGAGTATCGGCTTCCTGTGTTGTTGCAGGCGGCCGAGGCGGAAACTGAGCCGCTGGAGTTCGACGGGCCGCGCGTAACGGTAGACGTGGCCGATCGTCCGGAACCGGCCGGCCACGGGATCGTAGAGGTCCCGGACGCGCCCGACCCGCTCGCAATCGACTGCGACTTGGCCGAGCGCTGGCTGGTTGCGTTTCTGGAGGACGAAATCTTGCGGCGTCGCGATTTCCAAACGGCGGTAGTGGGGTTGTCGGGCGGCGTCGACAGCTCTGTCGCCGCGATCCTGGCGGCTCGAGCACTGGGGCCCGAGAACGTGATCGGCGTTCGTATGCCCTACAAGACGTCGAGTCAGGACAGCCTCGACCACGCACAGTTGGTGGCCGAGCGGTTCGGCCTGCGCATGGAAACCATCAACATCACCGGGGCCGTGGACGGGTATCTCGCATCGGCGGGCGACACCGGGGACGATACCCGCAAGGGCAACGCCATGGCCCGATTGCGGATGATCACTCTGTTCGACCTCTCGGCAAAATACGCGGCGCTGCCGGTGGGTACGGGCAACAAGACCGAGCGGTTGTTCGGGTATTTCACCTGGCACGGTGACGACGCGCCGCCGATCAATCCGCTGGGCGACCTCTACAAGACCCAGGTAACAGAGCTGGCCCGCCACGTTGGAGTCCCCGGGGAGATCTTGGCCAAGCCGCCCACCGCGGATCTCGTGCGCGGGCAGACCGACGAGTCCGACCTGGGAATATCCTATGGCGACGCCGACAGGATTCTGCACTGGCTGCTCACGGGCTTGCGACCGGAACAGATAGTGGAGCGCGGTTTCGATCCGGCCGACGTGGAACTCGTTAGGAGCCGCCTTGACGGCACGCACTGGAAGCGCAGGCTGCCAACTGTGGCGATGCTCAGCCACACTGCAATCGGCGAATCGTATCTCCGGCCGGTGGACTACTGAGGGCCGGCAAACGAACGAGAATCTCGGTGTGCACAGAGGTCCAGCCCAATCCGGCCATCAAAGACAGCAGTCGATGATGGCGCGAGATGCAACCCTCGACGCGCACGAAAGTTCCTTTTCTTCCACCCGTCGTCTTGAAGCCACCTGGCTGGTTACTTTTCGTTTCAAACGGAACTTCAGGCGATCGGAAGTCTGGCCGCGAGTTGACGCCGATGCGACGGCGCGACTCCTTGCGGCTCAGCGGTGCGCCGTTGGGAAAAGATGAGCGAGAGACCGATGCGGTATTTCACACTCGAGGAAGCGAACGCCACTCTTCCGTATGTCAGCGCCATAGTGAACGACGTGGTCGAAGCGTATGGCGAATGGCGCGACCACGTGGCCAAATATGAGGTAAAGGCGGCGAGCAGCCGCTCCGAACACGGTGAACCGGAAGATCAGATTGCACTGCGCACCGCTGTGGAGGAAATCGCGCGCCGCATAAGCGGATACCTGAAGGAACTCGAGAGCGTCGGCTGTACCTTCAAGGGCTTTGACGACGGGCTGGTCGACTTTCTGTCCACGCGCGACGGCAGAGACATCTTCCTGTGCTGGAAGTTGGGCGAGCCGGAGATCACCTACTGGCACGAGGTGGAAGCCGGATTCGCCGGCCGCCAGCCTCTCACGCGTGAATTCGTGAGTGGAGAATCTCGATAAGGTGCTGATCGTACGCTTCCTCCATTATCTGGGCATGGCCATGTGGATCGGCGGGGTGCTCTCGGGGCTCGTGTTGGCGGCGCGCGGCGGGAAGGAGCCGGCGCAGGTACGCGCGCCCCTGCTCGAGATGTTTGCGAGACTGCACACCACCGTCATCGTCCCCGGGGCCTTGCTCACGGGAGCCTCCGGCGTTCTGTGGAGCATGGCTCTCGCCGGCGGGCAAGGCACGGAGAGCCGGGTGGCGCCGCTGGGGTTGTGGATCATGTCGGGGGCCGGCTTCCTGGGTGTATTGCTGATCGCGTTCGTGGCCCTTCCGGCCGCGGTCAGGCTCGGCATCCTTGCTGTTCCGACAGAGGACGGGCACATGCTTCCCGAATTCGAGCGGCAGAGGAAACGGCTGCTGGGTGCCTCGATCGCGTCGGGCGTGCTGGCCGCCGTCTCGCTATTCGCGTCGGTGCTGGCCCCGTGACAACGAGCCGTCGCCTGTCCAACCGGCGAGAACGGCCCGAGGGAGTCGGGAATGGCTGAGCGCTGGCGCTTGACGGGCTCCTACGCTGTAGTTCAGCCCAAGCGCTATCCGGACATCCGACAGATTGTCGGCCGCGCGACGCTGCGCGCCGCCAGTCACGTTGGTAGGGTGGCCTATTTGGTGTGGCGGTGCATCATAGGATTGCCCGAATGGAGAATCTGGGTTCCCCGTGCCGTAGAGCAGGGCGTCCACGTGGGATACGGCTCGCTGTTTATCATCATTCTCACCGCCGCTTTCGCGGGCGGAGTGACCTCGTTACAGGCGGGGTACCAGTTCACTTCGGGTATCCCGGTTTACGTCGCCGCGGGCGTGATCACGCAGTCCATCGTGCTCGAGTTGGGGCCGGTGCTGACGGCTTTGATTCTCGCGGGGCGCGTCGGCGCGCGCTACGCGGCGGAGCTGGGCACGATGCGGGTGACGGAGCAGATCGACGCCCTGGAGAGTCTGGGGCGCTCCTCCGTGTCGCACCTGATTCTGCCGCGAGTGGTAGCGGGTCTCGTAATGGTGCCGGTATTGGTAATGGTCGCCAACGCAATCGGCATCGGTGCGGGGTGGATTGCGGCCAAGAGTTCCCTGGACATGAGCAACGCCGATTTTGTGTACGGGTCGCGGTATTTCTTCAAGACGTTCGACATGTGGTACTCAATGATCAAGTCGTTCGCGTTCGGCCTCGCGATAACGATCATTCCGTGTTACATGGGGTTCAGCACCAGGCAGGGCGCCGAGGGCGTGGGCCGCGCCACCACCGCGGCCGTGGTGGCCTCGTCGGTGCTCATCCTCTTCCTGGACGTGGCATTGGCCAGAATTCTGTTGCAGTGATGATAGAGTTACGCGGAGTGGAGAAGAGCTTCGGAACGTTGGTGGTTCTGGACGGTGTGGATTTCATCGTGGAGCAGGGAGAGACCGTAGCCCTGCTGGGGCCGTCGGGAGCCGGGAAGAGCGTACTGCTCAAGCACATCAACGGGCTCATTCATCCGGACGAGGGCGAGGTCACGGTTGACGGCCTGAACGTGCGGCGTCTCAAGGGCGGGGCGCTCTCCGATCTGCGCAGCCGCATAGGGTACGTGTTCCAGTTCGGCGCCCTGTTCGACTCCATGGACGTGTTCGAGAACATCAAGCTGGGCATTTCGGACGACGAGTGCGCCTCAGATGCGAGCTACTGCACGGATCGGGTGGCGGAGTGCCTGGATCTGGTGAACCTGCCGCGCAGCACGGCGCAGAAGTATCCGGGCGACCTCTCGGGCGGGATGCGAAAGCGGGTGGGCGTGGCCCGTGCGATAGCCGGGAGGCCCACATATCTCTTGTATGACGAGCCCACCTCGGGGCTGGATCCGGTGAACGCCGACATAATCGACTCGCTGGTGGAGAAGCTGCGCGACGAGCTGGGTGCCACCGGCGTGATGGTCACCCACGACGTGAGAGGGGCGTTTCGGGTGGCGGACCGCGTGGCGCTGCTCTCCGGCGGAAAGATCCACGCCATGGGAACCCCTGAAGAAATGATGGAGAGCACCGACGATGCCGTGCGCCAGTTCCTGGAGCGCGACTTCGGCGGAGCCTTCGTGCGTTGAGAGGCCGACTAACATGGACCTGTACTACAAAGAAGAGATAAAGGTGGGAGTGCTGGTGATCGTTGCGGTTGCGATCTTCTTCGGCGGGCTGATGTGGCTCACGGGGCGCAGCTTCACCACCGGGCGCATCGACGTGCTCGTCGACTTCGATGACATCGGATCGCTCCAGGCCGGCGACCCGGTGCAGATATCGGGATATATGGTAGGCACCGTCGGCGCCGTCCGGCTGGAGCGGGAGAGCACGGTGCACGTCAAGCTCGAGGTGGACGGGCGGTTTCGGCCCAAGGCGGATGCATCGGCCGCGATCAGGGCGTTGGACTTCCTGGGGGCCAAATTCGTCGAGTACAGTCCCGGCACGGCGCCCGGCTATCTGCCGGAAGGGGAGCACATCGACGGCACCAGCAGCGTGGACATTGCCGAGGTAGCGGGCGGTCTCACGCACGAAGCGGGCGAGGTGCTGCTGGGAGCGCAGCGCATGGTGTCTGAGCAGATGAACGCGGACGTGCGGGCCACGCTTGCGGCCGTGCGCGAGGCGCTCGACGTGGTAACCCGGGTGGGCGAGGGTCCGCTGGTGGACGAGGCGCGGGGCACGTTTCGGAACCTCGAGCGCGTGGCCAGCCGGCTGGACACGACTCTGGCCAACCCGGCGATAGAGGAGTCGCTGTCCCAGCTCGACGAGTTGACCGAAAACGTGACGGAGATGACCCAAGGGCTCGCCGGCGCCACGATGGCGCTCTCGGCCATGCTGAACAGAATGAGCGACTCGACTGGAACGCTCGGCAAGCTCATGTCAGATAGCACCATCCACAATGACGTGCACGAGGTGTTGGTCTCGCTGCGCAAGCTGCTCGACGACATGAGGGAGAGCCCGGGCAGGTATACGTTTGTGTCGGTGTTCTGATCAGGTGAGACACTTGGGGGGCGCGCCCC
>CAZOJI010000013.1:0-91073 GCA_964580055.1 uncultured Gemmatimonadaceae bacterium
GGGGCGCGCCCCACCCTTGCCCCACCCCCGGGGGGGAGCGGTATGGCGGGGAGCGGTGCCAGTCAGGGCAAGGTTAGCGCCGCTGCGTAATTCCAGCCATCCGACCCTTCCTTACCTCGACTGGCACCGCTCCCTACTCCCCGCTCCCCGCCATACCACTAACCACTAACCACTCTCCAACCATTATATTCCCGCCACCATGCTCCACCTCACCTTTCTCGGCACCTCCGCTGCTCGGCCGACCGTGGAACGCGGCGTCACTTCGCTGGTGTGCAAGCGCGAGGGGGAGACGTTGATGTTCGACTGCGGGGAGGGTACGCAGCGGCAGATGATGCGCTACGGGGTCAGTTTCGCGCTGCAGGATATCTTCTTCACGCACTTCCACGCCGACCACTACCTCGGTGTAATCGGGTTGCTAAAGACCCTGGCGCTGCAGGGCCGCGTGGAGGCGATGCGTCTGTACGGGCCGGCCGGGGCGGAGCGCCTCTTGAGTGATGCCATACGGTTGGGAGTCGAGCGGACGCCGTTTCCCGTGGAGGTCCGCGAGATCCGCGCCGGCGACCGGTTGGCGAGGGACGGCTACGAAATCGAGGTGGTGGAAGTGGAGCACGGGCGCGGCGCAGTGGGGTTCGCGCTACGGGAGCACGCACGCCTGGGCAGATTCGACCCGGACAAGGCGCGTGCGCTGGGCATCCCCGAGGGCCCGTTGTGGGGCCGCATACATCGCGGCGACCCTGTGGAGCTCCCGGACGGAACCAAGGTCGACCCGGAGTGCTTGGTGGGCCCCCCGCGACCGGGGCGACTGGTGGTTTACACCGGCGACACACGCGGCTGCGAGAGCGTGGTCGCCGCCGCGGAGGGAGCGGACCTGCTGGTGCACGAGGCCACGTTCGGCGAGGAGGAGAAGGAACGGGCGCGGGAGACCTCACACTCGACCGCGGTCGAGGCCGCGCAGGTGGCGCTCGCGGCCCGCGTCAAGCATCTGGTGTTGACGCACGTCTCGGCGCGGTACTCGGCCAGTGCCAGGGGGTTGCTGGAGGAGGCGCGGGAGGTGTTTCCCGAGACCGTTGTGGCCAAAGACGGACTGGAGATCGAGGTGCCGTTCGCGGAGGAGATAGGCGGCGAAACCGGGCAGTGACGACGCTCGCACCGGGTCAACGAGGGCAGCAACGGTGCCGTGAGGCGCGCAGAGGAGCAGTGATGGGAGGGATGACGATCGTGTAGGTGCGTTACCCGCAGCCTGTTACGTCCCATACCTCTCTTGACGGCACATGAGTACATTTCTAGGTTGTTCCTTCCCCGCGCGGCGCCTCCGGCGGGGATGGTATCTCTGGGGCTGTAGCTCAGCTGGGAGAGCGCTGCGTTCGCAATGCAGAGGTCAGGGGTTCGATCCCCCTCAGCTCCATGATTTTTACGGTGCCCCGTGGTGTAACTGGCAACACGTCTGACTCTGGATCAGAAGAGTCCAGGTTCGAGCCCTGGCGGGGCAATCAACTAGCGGTCCTACCTTCTCAGATGTACCTCACGGTCAACAGGTTGTGTACACCCTTGACCCCCAACGCATTCTTAGTGATTCGCTCGGCACGCATAGAGGGGAAAGTGGTGTTGACTTCTCCCGTTAGAGTCACGACGCCATCTGCAACGGTGACCTCTACCTGTGAAGGATCGACCAGGATCGAGCGCTCCATCTCCGCCATAATGTCCTCGGCGATCACCTCGTCGGAAATCTTTTCGGTGGGCACTATTGCAAGTTCGTTTTCGACCTCCTTTACCCCGCGCAGTTGCGACGCGATCTCCTCGGCCCTTTCCTGCTGCCAGTACCACGGCACCGTTCCGGTCAATTTGATCTTGCCGTCCTGCACCTCCACCTCGATGTTGGCGGCGTCGATATCCGCATTCCAGCGAAATATCTGACGGGCCCATTGAGCTATGTCGGCGTCAGTGGGCGCTTCGTAAGTCGGTTCGAATATCACTTTGAGGACGCTGACAACGCGACGCACCCCGTCTGTGAGCAACGCGTCATCGTAGGCTGCCCACATTGATCGATAGTTGGGTACAGTGCCGCTCAATGTCACTGCCCCGTCGTCGATTTCGACGGTGACATCCGATGCATCGACGCGGGAATCTCGCCGCATGCTGTTCACGATGTCCGTTTTGACATCTTCATCGCTTCGTATCATGTGACACCTCCCTCTCGGTGGTCGCTCCGATTTGACTTCCCAGTAACGCATTGGTAGCACTCTATGGCCCTTGAGGGTAGGGCGGGATCGGCAAAGTTGATTCAGCAATGATGGTGGTGCGTCTGAGCCCGAACTCGGTCAGAACCGGGCCCAAAGACCGGTGGCGTTTCGAAACTGTGCTGGTGTAGATGCTACGAAGAACCACTCATGGCAACACCAGTACGACGCCCGTCCGGGTATCAGGAACTGTCCGATTGAGGTTGGCTACGGCGCGATTCTCTTTCTTCCTTCGTCGAACTCGACAGTGACATCCGATGCATCGACTCTGGCGTCACGCCGCATGCTCTCGACTATGTCCGTCTTGATGTCTTCATCTGTTTTCGCCATTTGGCGTACCTCCACTCGCCGGTTCCGGTACCCGGTTAGTCTTCCACGAGTTCACCGTCGCACTGTATGCCGGTTCAGGGTCCTATGGGATAGGAAGCGTTGACTCATTGGGCATGGTGGGGCTCCCGAAGCCCGAATGGGACAAGGCCGGACCCAAAGCGCCGTCAGGTTTCCGAGCATTCGGAGGGAGGAAAGAGCGGACGGGTTGAATCCCGCATCGGAAGGATGGTTCTCTCTTCGGCCGCATGAAAATATTCGTGGCTGACATGGGCTTGAGCCGCCGCCGCCGTTCGGTCTAGTTTCTAGAAGTAGTATCCGGAGTTGACATTGAACCTCACGTGCCACAAATCGTCGAACAGTGAGGAGTTCCCGTTGCCCGCCTCCACCGTGAAATTGGCGTCGTGGCGAAGGCCGAGCCAAAGCATGTTCTTGCCAAGGCAGAGGTCGGCATACACGAAGACCGGGGTTGCATCCACGCTGAATTCGGACATGTTCAGTTGTGAATCGTTGAAAAAAGCCATATTCCTGTCTTTCGCATCCTTCACCACCCTGCTGCAGTCATCGTAAAAGGTCAGCGCTGTGACCGGACCCAGATTCACCTCCACGGCGTGGACCGCTCCCGCCCAATGGTGCCGGCTTTTTCGGTAGAATCGTTGTAGAGTTGGCCCAGTTGAGCCGACCTACCCAGTTCCGTATTGTCCCGACCTCCATGCTCCAAAGTGTGGGCATATCGCAGATTGAATTGATTGATTGCATGCTTTTTCTGGTCCAACCCTTTAGTCTCTCGACTACGACTCCGATCCGTCGGCGCGAGTTTGCTCCCTAGCCTCGCGGCCCCCCGTTGCTGCGCCCGGGTCCTCGCCGGAGTCAGGTTGCCCCTCCTCCGTTGTGTTTTTCCCCACGGGAACTTCGATCCGGTGGGTCTCCGGCTGCAGTTTGCCGATGATCGTTGCGTGAACCAGCTCCTCCTTCAGGCCCCGGTACAGGCTGTAGCACATGATCAATAGCACAACGGTGAACGGCAGGCCGGTGGCGATTGACGCGCTTTGCAGTGCGACGAGGCCTCCGCCCATGAGAAGGGTCGCCGCGCAAACGCCCTCCATGACGCCCCAGAATATCCGCTGGGGCACTGGAGAATCGAGCTTGCCGCCGGAGGTTAGGTGGTCCACCACCAAAGATCCGGAGTCGGAGGAAGTGACGAAGAAGACTGTTACCAGCAATACGCCGATGAGGGAGGTCACTGCCGTCAGCGGAAAGCTCTCCAGCATTACGAAGAGCGCTGTGGAGACATCCTCCGTCACGGCGGTAGCGATGTCCGCCGCCTCGGTAATCTGCAGCCACAGAGCTGATCCCCCGAAGGAGGACATCCACAGGAAGGAAAGGAGAGTGGGGAACACCATCACGCCGAGGATGAATTCTCGCACCGTCCTTCCCTTTGAAATCCGCGCGATGAACATGCCAACGAAGGGAGACCAGGATATCCACCATCCCCAGTAGAAGATGGTCCATGGATTCTGCCAACTGCTGCCCTCGGCACCGTAGTAGGTTTCCACCCAGAAGCTCAGTTGCGGCAGGTTCTGGATGTAGAAGCCGATGTTCTGGGTGAACGCCTTCAGGATGTAAACGGTGGGCCCGACGACCAACAGAAAAACGATGAAGGCGGCGGCCATGCCCATGTTGGCCATGCTCAATAGCCTGACGCCCTTGTCGAGGCCGGTGGCGATGGAAATCACGGCGAAGAAGGTTATGACCCCAATGAGCAGCACTGCAAAGCCCGTTGAAGCCGGAAACCCGAACAGGTAGTCCAGACCCGAAGACACCTGCTGGACCCCGAGCCCCAACGAAGTGGCGAGCCCGAAAAGGGTGGCCATCACCGACAGCACGTCGATGAGATTTCCCCAGAAACCGTAGACCCGGTCGCCCAGCAGGGGGTGAAAGACGGAGCGGATGGTCAGCGGAAGGCCGCGGTTGTAGGCGAAAAACGCCAGCGAGAGTCCTACCAGCGCGTAGATACCCCACGGGTGAATGCCCCAGTGGAAATAGGTGAGCCCCAGTGCCACCTGGGCCGACTGGGCCGTTCGCTCCGGGACCTCGAACATTGGCGAGGGGCTCATATAGTGATAGACCGGCTCAGCCACGCTCCAGAACATGAGTCCAATACCCATGCCGGCGCTGATGAGCATGGCATACCAGCTCGGCTTGTTGAATTCCGGCAGGGCGTCCGGCCCGCCGATGCGCAGTTTCCCGAAGTCGCTCGCGGCGATCAGCACCATGACGATGACGAAGAAATTGGCCGCCAGGATGTAGAGCCAGCCAAAGGAATTTCCGATGCTGTCCAAGAGAAGCTGGAAGAACGCAGCCGACTGGTCGCGGAGCACGATGGTCGTCACTATGAACGCCAGGACCAACCCGCCCGCCACCAGCGAAACCTGCGGATGCAGATCGAAGCCGAACCGTTTCCAGTTGTTCTCGCCGGGTGCGTGACCGTGCGATTCATCCAAGAAGCTCGTGGTCGGCACGATCTGCAGGCCGCGGAAGATCCGGCGTTCATGAATAGCTTTCTCCCGTTCCTTCTCCCACAGATCGCGGGCCATCTCGACGGCCTTGCGTGCGTACGTTCGCTCGTTGCGGCCCGGCGTCACCTTTCGCTCCGTATCCGCCGTATGTTTTTTCTTCATTTGTGCGCTCGGTGTTGTGATTCCCCCTCAGGCCTCTGCGGACCCACTCCACTCCCTGAAGCTCGGACGGCACATTCTTCCGCGGGCCGTAGGTCGAGACGCGGCGGAGCTCCTTCAAATGTTGGCGATTTTCCCGGCCTCGGACAAGCGGCGTAGGGTTTTGTCGAATGGCAAGATCAGCTTCCGTCTGATTCGGATCGACGTCAGACACCGATAAGATTCATGGTAGAGCGCAGGCACTATGGCGTAGCAACCCGAGGCTCACCGGGCCTGCTACCAGAGGAACGCACCGCTGTACATCGCGCTTTGCGACTTCGCCGATTGTGGTCCAGGGCGAGAACAGGTCGTCTAAGATGGATGAAGTCAATCACGAAGTGTCGGTTCTAAACGATCTTGCGGACGTCATACCGGGCGTGGTCTTTCAGGTAAAGGTGGACCCAGACGGCACACTGCACCTACCCTTTGTGTGCAGGGAGGCAAAGGAGATTCTGGGTTTCGATCCCTTGGAGATAAAGCGAGCCCCTTCGCGGCTCCGGGATCTGGTGGCTCCCGAAGAGCGGGAAGAGATTGCGGATCTCATCCGCAGGTCCAGGGAAGCCAATACCAAGGTGAGACGGGAGATCCGCATAAGGCGTCCGGACGAGAGCGAAGTCTGGCTCCGAGTTGAGGCCACGCCCCGCAACCATCCTGACAGCCCTGGCTGCGAGTGGTTTGGGGTGGCAATGGAGGTGACGGAGGATCGGGAGCGGCAGCGTAAGCTCGGAGAGACACGCGCACTGCTAAAAGGATTGGTCTCCAGCTTGGAGGACGCTGTTTTCGTAATCGGCCCTCCCCACCGGCAAGTAGTTGAGAGCGCGAACGCGGCTGTGGAGCGGATGTTCGGTTACACCCCCCAGGAATTGGAGGGCGGTACCACGGAGATGCTGCACGAGAACCACGAGAGCTTCGTAGAGTTCGGGCGGCTCACGGAGAGGGTCCTGGAAACCGGGCAGACCTTTCGCGGCGAGTATCGGATGCGCCGCAGAAACGGGGAGGTCTTCCCCACCGAGCACGTAATCTCGGTGCTGGATCAGCGGGAAGGTTGGCAGGGAGGAGTGGTGAGTTTGGTCCGCGACATATCGGAGCGCAGGGAGGCCGAGGCGGCGCTCGTCCGTTCCGAGCAGGGCTATCGGCTCATCATCGAGAACGCTATCGAAGGGATCGGCGTCGTACAAGGAAACCGCGTCGTCTTTGCCAACAAAAGGCTGCAGCATATGCTGGGCCGCTCGCCGGATGAACTCAGTAGGGTTCCGATGGAAGAGCTGGTCCATCCGGAGGACAGAGAGGTGGCCATGTTGCGCTATAGGAGACGCCTGAAGGGGGAGATCGTTCCGGATTTCCGTTTCCGGGCCACCCGCGAAGACGGCAGCGTGCTTTGGTGTGAGGTCAATGCAGTCCCTATACAGTGGGAGTTCCGGCCGGGGCTCCTGATTTTCTTTACCGACGCAACCGAACAGGTGCTGGCGGAATCGGCCAGGGACCGTCTGAGCGCGGCCATCGAGCATGCGGCGGAGGGGATTCTGGTGCTGGACGACGAGTTGCGGGTGGTGTATCTCAATCGCACCCTGGAGCGGATGACCGGGTACTCGCAGGCAGAGCTCCTCGGCGCATCGATCCGCGCGGTGAGAAGCGGCTTGGAAGAGATCGGTCCGTCGGTCTGGGCCCAGGTTCGGTCGGGTGAGGTCTGGCAGGGCAACATTTCGATACCCGGCCTCGGGAACGAGAGGATGGAGGCCGAAGTTTCCCTGTCAGCTCTCAGTGCGGAAGGCGTCGACGGTTTCGTCGTTAGTGTGCGGGACGTCACGCGGGAGGTGGAGATGCAGAGCCAGCTCCAGATGGCGCAACGCATGGAGGCCATCGGAACGCTGGCGGGCGGTATCGCGCACGACTTCAATAACATTCTCATGGCTATCAGCGGCTATACCGATCTCGCCCGGGCGGAACTGCCTGAGGGCTCGACGCCGCGTGCCCATCTCCGGGAGGTCCAGAACGCGGCGAAACGGGCGCGTGCCCTGGTGGGCCAAATCTTGACGTTCAGCCGCGAGACCGAAGGCGTACGCAAGCCCGTGATGATCGAGCCGATCGTCAAGGAAGCCATCAAGTTTCTGCGGGCGACCTTGCCTTCCACCGTCGATGTGCGGCAGTCCATCGAGTCTACGTCGGGAAACGTGCTGGCCGACCCGACCCGTATCCACCAGATCGTGATGAACTTGAGCACCAACGCGGCGCATGCCATGCGGGGTCAGGGAGGGGTGCTGGGACTCACGGTCTCGCACGTGGATCTGGAAATTGCCGCGGCGCGGGAACTTCAAGTGGAGGCGGGGCCCTACGTCAGGCTCACGGTATCCGACACGGGAGCCGGTATCCGCGCAGATGACCTCGCACGCATCTTCGATCCCTACTTCACTACCAAGGAGAAGGGGGAAGGAACCGGACTCGGCCTCGCGGTGGTGGATGGGATCGTGCGCGAATACGGTGGCACTATCACCTGCCGGAGCGTGTTGGGAGAGGGGTCCACGTTTACGGTCTACCTGCCCTGGATCAAGGCCGAGACCGAGATCCGCAAAACTCCCGAGCCCGTCCCAATGGGACAGGGACGCGTACTCTTCGTTGATGACGAGCCCACCTTGGTGCAGCTAGGCAAGGAGCTGCTCGGGCGCCTCGGTTATGAGGTGGAGGGGCATGCGGATCCTGAGGAGGCGCTGGAGCGTTTCAAGGAAGACCCCGACCGCTACGATGTGGTGATCACGGACCTCACCATGCCCCGGCTCACGGGGGATTGCCTGGCGAGCCGCATACTCGACATCCGCCCGCAGATCCCCGTCATTATGTGCACCGGCTTCGCCGAGGCTGGTGCGGAAGCGCAGGCGCGGGAGAGCGGAATCCGGGCTCTCCTCATGAAGCCGCTGGTTCTGGATCAGATCGGCCGGACCATCCGCGACGTGCTTTCGGGTTGAGGAACGTCAGCGAGGCGTGTTTCTGTGTCGAGATACGCGGCATCTCTCGAACGGAAACGTCACACGACCTGTCACTCCCAGCACACGCGAACGCCGTATTCTCGAATAGCTCGCAGCTCTTGAGACGCAGCCCTGGAAAGGTCTCTGGCCGCTCTGGGTATTGCGGCCTCCGTCCCTGTGCGACATTCTTGCAGTGCCAAAGACGTCCTCACTCCGTTGGCAACTCGGTGTCCTGACAAAAGCATCCTGCCCAGCTCCGGCGCATCAGATCAGGTGCGCAATAGGTGTGACGGCGAGTGGATCAATCGGGACGCTCGGAGGCGTCTCCGGCTCCGAAAGTGCTCAGACCGCCACGAACTCTCACTAACCAAAGGACGTCATCATGTTGAAGCGTTTAGCCGCACTCTTGTGTTTCACCGTCGCCTGCTCATCAGAGCAAATACAGGTGGAGACGGTAGATCAAGGCGAAGTAGCCGCCGTCACGGCCGCGATCCAGCAGGTGTTCGACGGCATGCGGGCCCGAGACAGCGCCATGGTAGGCGCGTGCCTTGCGGAGGGGGCGGTCCTGTACCGTGCCGTCGAGCAAGACGGCGTCCCCGAACTCACCACCAGCTCAGTCGAGGGCTGGCTCGAAGCGGTAGGTCGGCAAGACGGGCCGACGCTGGACGAGCAGATCTGGGACCTGGAGATCCAGATCGACAATCGGCTGGCCATGGCGTGGATGAAGTACACGTTCTTCCGCGGAGGCGAGCTGTCCCACTGCGGCGTCAACGCGATGATGTTGTTCAAAGACAGTGACGGCTGGAAGATATTCTCGCTGGCCGACACCGCCCGGCAGGACGAGGCTGAGTGCTGGATGCCGCCGGGGTGGGGCGAGGAATGAGCAGCTGAGTCGCATCGACAATCGCGCACCTCGGTGCCCTCCGTCGTTTTCAACCTTGGATCCACAACCCGTGAACCCGTCTAAGCTGATAGAAGCCCTGGCATTCGCAGCCGACAAGCACCGAGACCAACGCCGCAAAGACGCGGCCGGGTCTCCCTACATCAATCACCCGATAGCCGTTGCTCACGTCCTAGCCGTCGAAGCGCAGGTTACCGATGAGGCGACCCTGCTCGCGGCCGTGCTGCACGACACCGTCGAGGATACCGAGACCAGCTTGGAGGAGATAGCGCAGCGTTTTGGGGACCAAGTTGGGCAGATCGTCGCAGAGGTTACCGACGACAAGTCTCTGCCCAAGGCGGTGCGCAAGGAGCTACAGATTCACCATGCGGCCAAGGCGTCCGCGAGAGCAAAGCGCCTGAGGATTGCTGACAAGATATGCAACGTTCGGGATGTGACGCTCAACCCACCGGCGGAGTGGTCCCTGGACCGCAAGCGAGAATACCTGGCCTGGGCGGTAGACGTAGTAGCGGGATGCCGCGGGGTCGACGCTCGCCTCGAGCACGTCTTCGATGAGACAATGCGACGAGGGTGGCACTCGTTGGATCCGGACGTCGAGCCGACAGCCTAGTGCGATCCGTCCGTTCGCCGCATTGACGGGCGGTATTGCGCTGCGGTCTGTGGCTGCAATCACGTGAATGAACGTATCGCAATCCGACCGGCTGCAAGCGATCTCCGGCTGAAACCGAACGTGCCGCTGTTCGTACCTGTGGAGGCAAGAGATGTTCGCGAGCACTAGAACGACACGCTCCTTCCAACTGTATGTGGTTATCAGCGTCGTATTGGGTTTTGCCCTGGCGGCTCCGTCACTCTGCGCCGCACAAGCCGACACCCAGTGGGTGCCCGGCGAGGATTGGATGCGATACGCTGACGTTGCCGAGGCCGGGTTCGACGCCACGCCCCTTCCCCGACGCCTTCAATACCTGGGACAACCTCGGCGAGGCGCTGATGATCCTGGGCAGGAGCGACGAGGCAATCCGCGCATACGAGCGGTCTCTGGAACGCAACCCGGACAACGCGAACGCGCGGGAGATGATCGAACGGATTCGAGGGAGAAGGCGGCCGTAGGGCAATGCGACATTGCGTAGGGCGAACCTGATATCGGAGCAAGATCATGACCACACTCGTGGTTGGCGCAAGCGGCGCGACGGGTCGGCTGCTGGTGGAGCAGTTGCTCGAGCGCGGGTAGGATTTGCGGGCGATCGTGAGATCGCCGGAAAAGCTCCCGGAGGCTCTGCGGAGCAACGACAACCTGTCTCTCATCCATGCGAGTCTGCTGGATCCTTCTGACACCGACATGGCACAGCATGTGGACGGATGCCCATAATCTACAATAAGGGGCGACTATCTGGGCCAATACCCTCAAGGCCGGTCGCCGCTCGAGGAAGCGCAGAGGTGCCAATAATGGGTTTGCACTCCGGTTTTTCGGCGTTTTTTTGTGGTTCGTGTCGCGCTACTTGCGTCGAGGCCGCCGATATTGCCTATTACTACGCATTGAGGTTCGACGTTAGCTGCCAACAAGACGCTCTGCTGTCGTATCCCCGGCATTAGCAGTCTCTCAGATCGGTGCGAGGCTTTGGGCGCGCGGGCGTATCAGACATTGCGAATCGAAACCTCGATCCCAACTCCATTTCCGGAGGCCACCATGCGGACTGGACCCACCTCTGCAGCTCTACTCTCACTGGCCATCGCGCTCACGGCATGTGCGCCGGAAGTCGGCCCACTGTCGGAGGAGGACATCGCTGCCGTCATGAATCTGGGACTCGCGTATCAGCAGGACGTGCTGGTGGGTGACGCTGACGGCATAGCGGGCCTGTACACAGAAGATGGTGTCGAGATGCCACCTCACGGCCCCGCCCGAGAGGGGCGGGAAGCCATTCGGTCCGCGTATGCGGATATGGGCGCTACCGTCACCGACTTCAATGTGACCGTTACGGAGGTGGACGGCTTGAACGGATTAGCGTACGAACGTGGCACTTGGAGTGCGACAATGGTGCGCGAGGGTGAGGAAGAATCGGTGACGGACCACGGCACGTACCTCTGCGTTGCGCGCAAGCAGAGCAACGACGTATGGCTCTGGGAGGCCATGACCTGGAACTCCGGAGTGCCCATTCCAGAAGAGGAGTAAGGCGGCCGGATGCCCGGCGGGTGTAGCGCAACTGCCGGTGCGGCCATCATCGCGGATGCCCGGCCGAATCGGCATGCGTGAAAAGGCTGCGTGAAGGTCTCGTCACTTGGGCCAGGTTCGACGCGCCGTGGCTGTCCTACGTAAACGAAGACACCTTTGCCGGCTCACTCGACGCAGTGCGCAGGCTGGACCCGGGCAGATGATGGCCGGCATATAGTCGGCTTCATGAGCTGAGCTGCTTTGGATTTTCGTCCAGGAACCGGCGTCGCGTATGATCATCAGGCGCGAGGCACTGCGGAGCTACTCCTGCCAGACGATGCCGGTGGCGGGCTACGAAGTCGTACACGGCATCCCGGATCCGCCTCGGAATCAGATATGCAAGCGCGCTCAGTCGCCAAACGCCGCCGAGGTACTTTGCCACCTTCAAAGTCCCGTCGGACTTGACGAACACCCGTTCCGGTCCGCGCTCAGTAGCCGGCTCGAGCCACACCAGCGATTCGACATTCCGGAGCCACGGGTGCCGCTTCAGAAGAGACTCGCCGAAGGAACCCTGAAGGGTCGCGAAGCGAAGCGTGCGTTGCCGCTCGTGCTCGAGCACGAATCGCACCGATCTCCTGCAAAAGCCGCAAGACCCGTCATAGAACAGAATCGCGGAGGAAGATTGGGGTCCAGGTTCTAGTCGGTTTTGCATTGGACCGTGCATACGTCTGCTTCGCCACGTTCCCACTGCAGAGTGATGTGGCATATTCCGAATCGATCGCAAAGCACGCTCGCCGCCTCGTTCAAGAGCGCATCCTCACCTGGAGACGCCGGCTTGAGCAGGTGCGCGGTTAGAGCATTCTCGGTCGTGCTCAGGGCCCAGACGTGGAGATCGTGCACCTCCAATACCCCGGGTAATGATGCCAGGTAGTCTCGGACCTCCCCTAAGTCGATTCCCTCCGGCACCGCATCCATAGCCAGGTTGAACGCTGCGCGCATGATACGCCAGGTACCCCAAACGATCACGCCGGCGATGGCGAGGCTCACGGTGGGATCGACCCACACCCATCCGGATACGGCTAGTAACACTCCGGACGCGACTACGCCTCCGGAGACTGCGGCGTCGGCCGCCATGTGAGCGAACGCGGCGCGAATGTTCAGGTCGGATTTTCTGCCGCGCAGAAACAAAAGAGCCGTGGCGGTGTTCACCGCGACACCGGCCAGCGCAACGACGATCACCACGCGCGCGTCGGTGGCGGAAGGTTGGAAGAGCCGGTGCGCCGCTTCCCACACGATCACGCCCACTGCGCCCATGATTAGCAGGGAATTGGCGAGCGCCGCGAGGATGGTTGCCCTCCTCATCCCGTAGGTGCGCCGCTGGCTGGGCGCTCGGCTCGCGGCCAACGTGGCGCCCCAAGCGAGCAGCAGGCTCAAGACGTCGGTGGCGTTGTGACCTGCGTCGGCCAGGAGGGCCATCGATCCGCCGGTGATTCCGGCTACGACCTCGACCGCTATGAACACGACGTTGAGCGTCACACCGAGCGCGAATGCGCTGTCGCGGCGAGGCGGGACGTGCGCGTGATCGTGATGGCCGTCGGACATACGTAGGAATCATCACGAGTTGGGGTGTGGAGTCAACCGGCCGCGGGCGCTCCAGGTTTCAATCGGCCCTCAGAGCCGTCGCCCGATCAACGCTACATCCATCTGTGAGCTTCGACCGACTCCGAACGGCTCGATCGAAGGAACCTGCTATCGATCTCGGTGGGCACCGGCCCCTGATCCCCTCCTCTACTTGCCCGACGCCGCGATGGAGCTGAAGTCCACACACACTTGCTCCAGCTCGTGATCTTCGAGCACCTTGCGCTTGAGTGCACACATCGGTTTAGAATCGGGGGCGCGGGCGCGTTCGACTCCGCGCTTTTCAATGGTCTCCAAATACGCGCAATCTGCGCAGGTTCCGAACGGTTTCGCGACATGCTTCATCTCCAGCGAAGCCAGGAGACGTTTGAGACCCTTGATAGTCTGCGCGCGTATACCTGGCGGCAGTTCCTCGGCAGCCCTTACCAGAGACGTGCAAGGGTCGTGGCGGAGCATTTCCAAGCCGGTAGGGGTGAGATCCAAAACCGACGACCTGCCGTCTTCCGGAGAGCGGGTCTTCCTGACGTAACCCTCGTTGACCAGGCTCTTGACCGTCTGCGAGGCGGTGCCCCGCGTCGTGGCATGGTACTCAGCGAATGCCGACACGGTGCGGGAAGCGTGGTTGGCCCGCTGGAGATACCTCAGCACGCTCCACTGGGCGGGAGACAAACCCTCAACATAATCGTGAGTCGCTCGACCCAACTGAAAGATCAGGTCAGCAAGTGTCCGCGCGGTACCGTGGTCATTGTCCGTCATGAAAATATAATAGCGTTACAAAACCACCTTGACAAGTCAAGGGCCTTTCATTTGGTTTCGTTTCGATACTATTGTCCTGGTCGTCGATGATAATGTCCGGACACCAGCACGCGCAAACAGTTCCAGACACCGGTCTGAACCAATCGTAGGGCACGAGGGCACGAGACAATGACTAAGACAAACGCGGCACCGCAGACGAAGACCGGCCAAGGCGACTCCACTGATCTCGATGGTTCCTCCTCGGGCGCAACAGCTAGCGCCGAGGCCGCGGCGGGCCAAGGAGAGGTCAGCGTCAAAGAAGAGGACGTGAAATCGGCCCTGCGCAGGGTCTTAGACCCCGAAATGGAAATCAACATAGTAGACCTGGGGCTTGTGTACGAGATCGAGGTCTACGGTGACGAAGTGGTCGTACAAATGACCCTCACATCCCCGAGTTGTCCGATGGGTCCCCAGATCATTAGCGACACAAAAGCTGCCGCAGAGTCGGTCGAAGGAGTGAGCCAAGCGGAAATCACACTCGTGTGGGAACCATTCTGGACCTCGGAACGCATTGACCACCGCATACGCGCTTACATGGGTATGTGACAAAGCAACACTACCGCGGCTATGTAGTTGCGAAGTCACTCGGCCGCGCGATTGGAGCAAAGCGGCCATCACAGACTGATTGGCCAGTCGGTCAAAGAGACAAACTGACAATTGCTGGGCGGAAACGCCCGGCGCAATACGAGAGGAGAACACAAATGCCAGCCGTATTGGGAGACCTGCCGTATCCTTACGACGCATTGGAGCCGTACATCGACGCACGCACCATGGAGATTCATCATTCGAAGCACCACGCGGCGTACGTAGCAAATCTCAACAAGGCCTTGGAAGGCCGTGCTGAGCTGGAGGTTAAGAGCGCGGAGGAACTACTTGCTGGACATGCCGACCTGCCCTCGGACATCAGGCAGGCGGTCATCAATCACGGTGGGGGCCACGCGAACCACACGCTGTTCTGGCGAATACTCGGGCCCAACAAGGGTAACGGACCCTCAGGGAAGCTCGCGGCCGCAATTTCCTCTGCATTCGGTAGTTACGAAAGCTTCAGAGAGCAGTTCACACAAGCTGCGATCTCGCGATTCGGGTCGGGATGGGCCTGGTTGAGCCTGAAGCCGTCGGGAGAACTGCAGGTGACATCAACGGGCAATCAGGATTCCCCTTTGATTTTTGGTAGCGTTCCCATTCTCGGCCTTGATGTATGGGAGCATGCATATTATTTGAAGTACCAGAACCGTCGGCCGGAGTACGTCGAGGCTTGGTGGAACGTGGTGAACTGGGATGAAGTTGGCCGATTGTTCAACCGGGGCCGAGCGGTCGAGTCGGTGCATTTCGTAGGCTCGGCGGAGCGATAACGCCGATTAGGCGCGAGAATCTCAACTAGTGGAGCCCTGAGCGATGTCGAAAAGGCCTGATCTCACAAACCGGATTAAGCTGTTGGGTTTCACGGCTTGGTGGCTCTGGAGAACCGTTTACTTCCTGAAGATGCCCGGGTTCGCCAGGAAGATCCGCGTCGCTCTGGATTGGACGTTCGGGCTATTCTTCCCTCGGGATCATGTTCAGTTGGGAGTGATACGCGGTGCGCGACGCGGTGCGCCACCTACAGTCGGATTGCTGGACCCGGCCGCTCCCGCTGAGAAACCGCCCAGGGAACTGACCACCAGTGCCTCAGGCTGATGTCTCATCGCCGTGGTGCTGTACCGTCGAGAACCAGGCCAGGCTGTGCCACTGCCCCGATTCACAGCTGGAGTAATCCGAGACACAACGTCCGGCGCCGCGCAAGATCTCGAAGCTGCCAAGTAGATCAACGTATGGCCTAGGTGTACGCTGGACGCCGAGGTTACACTTGGTTGTATCTTTCAGCACCCAACGAGTTCGCTAAGCCACTTTGCTCTGGAAGGCCTGATGTCCGCGACACGTCCCAGCAATCAAGAACCCACTCGATTCGCGTTGTCCTCTCTCATCGACGCACTGCCTGACGCCATCGTCATGGTCGATACGGACGGGCGAATAGTCGATGCGAACATCCACGCGGTGGGGATGTTCGGGCATACGCGCGACCAACTGCTTGGCCAGAAGATCGAGATGCTGTTGCCGGAGGAGCTTCGCAGCCGTCATGAGAAAGAGCGCGAGGGTTACGTCGCGAACGCACGGGTGAGACCGATGGGCGCGGGCATTCGTCTGTCGGGCTTGCACCGGGACGGTCACGAGTTCCAGGTAGAGATCAACCTCGCGCCTTATCAGTCACCTGAAGGTCTGCGCGTGGTCGCTTCCATTCGCGACGTAGCGGCGCAGCGGCGTTGTCAAGACAAATGAGTTGAGGTTGCCTCGCGCTCGCAGCGCGCAGTAGAACCGAGCAAAGACGCCGAAGCCGCAGTAGTGCGAGCGCTGGTAAAGCGCCAGGTGCTCGCGCCTGAAGTTCCACCCTACATTCATTGACTGACTGCCCCAGCGCACCGCGCGGCAGTGAACTGAAGGCGACTAACCAGCTCTGCAACACAACAGCACCTACCGTCGACATCGCAATTCTTGCAATTGGCAAGGTATGGGTTGTTAGCTGGAGAATATGTGTCCGAGTACAGCTCATGGCGATGTATGCCGGCAGTTGGGAAGGCCCAATATCCCAACTCCTGAGGTCCAGTGATGACGTCGAACGAAGTCGGACATTCGGCGTTCCCGGTATGGGTATTCGGAGTCAATTGGAGACGTGCAAAAATCAGGAAGTTGACGAGCAGGTGAACACCTCCACTCCTCTCATCCTCATCACCACCAACCACTCACCACTCACCACTCACCCCAAAGTTGAGCCTGCGGTGCCGCAGCGTTATGCTGCAAATGGGAAACACATCGAACGAATACGGAGTATCATACAGCGGAGGCCAAGCTCCGATGGTCGTATACCACCGTTCCACCATCGCCGGTGCACGCAAGATCATAAAACATGGCTTCGAGGATGAGAAATGGAGCTTCTCGCTGCATGATGCGCTGACAGGGGAGCCGTTGAGGGCGTACGGTGTCTGGTTGACGGATAGACCGTTGGGTCTCGAAGAGGGACCGCCGGGTGATGCCATCTTGGAGGTGCGGGTGGACTTCTCGGAAGAAGCTTTGCAGGCCTTCGAGCTCCTTGGTGTCTTCGAGGACGCCCGGCTCTGGGTGGTGCCGACTGAGATCATATCCCCACACTCGAAGATAAGGATCCTAGCGGTAGACCCCGGTGTGTCGGGACAGTTCGAGGCGATTGACGGCGACCAGATCTGAGTTCATTCACGCCGACTCCGTGTCGAGTTACTCACCGAGTTGTGCAGCCCCATTCACTTCTATCCGAGAAGAAACCATGAACCTCAAGACGGTACCACAGCTGATCTCAGTCGTGCACCTAGCCTTCGTCCTAGCGGCATGTGCGCCTTCGGTGAGCCCCGCGACTCAGGAGCCGGCCCCGGCACAACCAACAGTGCGCGTCGACACAGTGGTTCGAGTCGACACAGTGACGACGGCTCCGGCGGCTACCGGTGCCGACCTCGAAGCCGGCCGATTCGACAACGGCAAGATGTGGACCTTTGAATACCCCCCTCTCGAGTATTTCGCTGACACCTACGGGTTTTCCCCCGACTCGACATGGTTCGAGAACGCGCGGCTGGGCTCGCTGCGTCTACCCAACTGCACAGCATCGTTCGTTTCGTCCACCGGCCTGGTGCTCACAAATCACCACTGTGCTCGCGAGAGCGTGTCGCTGGTAAGCAGAGAAGGCGAAACCCTCCTCGATGATGGCTTCTACGCTGCAACCTTCACCGACGAACGGCCGGTAGACGAACTCTACATAGACCAACTGACTGCGATCGTAGATGTAACGGCAGAGGTGGATGCGGCACCCGATACGCAGAGGGACTCGGTAACGGACGCGATCAGTGAGCGGATTGCCGCTGAATACCGTGGCGAGGACAGTGTAGTGGTGGAGATGATCGCCCTGTGGAACGGAGCGAAGACGTCCGCCTACGTGTTCAAGCGGTTTGTTGACGTTCGCCTGGTATTGGCACCGGAACTCCGGTTGGGCCAGTTCGGCGGAGATCCCGACAACTTCACCTATCCTAGGTACTCGCTCGACATGTCTTTCTTCCGCATTTACGAGGACGGAGAGCCCTTCGAGCCCGTCTTCTTTTTCCCGTGGAGTTCTGAGAGCGTCACCGAGCGGGATGCCGTTTTCATGATCGGCAACCCCGGGTCGACGAGCAGGCTGCAGACCGTGGCCCAACTCGAGTTCAGACGGGACGTCAGCGACAAAGCCACGCTGGAGTTCATCAGCAACCGCGTGGGCGTGCTGCAGAGCTTCGTGAACGACTTTCCAGAGCAAGCGGAAGAACTGGACCTTCGCAACGAGGTCTTCAGTCTGCAGAATTCCCAGAAGGCGTACACCGGTATTCTAAACGGCCTGCACAATCCCGTGATCATGGCGAGACGTGAAGACAATGAAGCCCGCTTCCGCGCTGCCGTACAATCCGACTCTACTCTCGCGGCCGAATACGGCGGAGTCTTTGACCGGCTCGCCAAAATACAGGAGGAGAAGCGCCAGTACGCCGAGGAATTGGGCGCCTTTCTCGCGCTAGGTAGCGCGGACTACGATCCCGCGATCATCAATCGAGGTATAGTTGCGTTTCAATACTTGAACGCACGCGCTGGCGGCGCACCTGAGGAGATGTTGGCAGACTTGAAGTCGGGCATGCGTACCATCGGTGCACAACCGAAGGAGCTTGAGCGCAGGCTTCTCGCAGCTCGCCTCGAAGAATTCGAACAATACTTCGGTCCGAATAGCGAGATTGCCAGACAGCTTCTGGCAGGGCGTTCACCGGAAGCCGCTGCAGGTGCCATTATCGAACAGTCCGTTCTCACTGATTCCGCAGGCGCGGTAGCCGCCTTGGATAGCGGCACCCTAACCAACATGGATCCGGCGATACAGTTCGTAACCGCAATCGTACCGCGCATCGGTCCGTTTCAGTCCAGCTTCAGCAGGTTGACAGAAGAAGAAGAACGACTAGGGCGACAGCTCGGTCGTGCGCGCTTCGAGGTCTACGGCACCAAAGATCCCCCGGACGCCACCTTTTCGCTCAGGATCGCGGACGGCTTAGTCCTGCCCTACGAATACAACGGAACAGTGGCCCCAGTACATACGACCTATTGGGGCTTGTATGATCATTACCACTCCTACGGGCCCGACGGTGATTGGGATCTGCCCGAGCGTTGGCTCAATCCACCAGCCGACTTCGACCTTTCGACCCCGCTCAATTTCGTGTCGACAGCCGACATCATTGGCGGCAATTCGGGTTCTCCTGTGGTCGATACGGACTTGCAGCTGGTCGGAGTAGTGTTTGACGGCAACATCGAGAGTTTGCCTGGCGACTACATCTATCTGCCCGAAAAGAACCGCGCTGTATCGGTGGACGCGGTGGGTATAATGGAGGCGCTGGAACACATGTACGGTGCCGAGAGGATCGTGGCCGAGTTGAGAGCCGGGGCAAGAGACAGATGAACCGTAGACCTGCGGGGCAGTCGGGCCGCGAGGGCACCGGCTAGTCAAGGGACGAAGTTCGAGGTACGCGTTCTCAGCACGGAGCAGTAGGAACACCCGATCAACAGGCAGCGACCTAGCCCGGCGACTCACGCCGCGCAGGTGTCGTGCTCTTCACTCTGAATTGGTTTCGCCGGCGATGAGCATCCCACTCAGTTTACTACTTCTGTTTCATCTTTTCTGCCGTCACCAACTTCACCACTACGTCGACCACCCGTTCGCGAGCTTGGTCTACAGCTTGTTGGCGGGAGACCTTGCTCTCGAGAAACTTGTGCTTCTCCCTATCCACAACTGCTTCCTCGAACTTCCTCAACGCTTCCTGCACCTGCTTTAGGTGTTCACGACCTTCGCTCATCGGGGCCTCCAGAGTATTGTGGTTTTTTGAGCTTCTCAGTTAACCTCTTGCGAGCCACTGTGCAAGTCATAACATGACAGCCCCGTCGATTCCCGATACCCAAACCACCTGCCTGTCCACAACGCTGACAGCCTGAAGGCGGGCCGACGTGCCGCTCTCTTGCGGGCTGAGAATCGCGGTGCGTTTAGAAGTGTCGAGGCAGTAACACAGAGCCGCCGGAATCATCAGCGCCATCAGTAGCTTGCGCATCGCTGGAGGTCGCACGGTTTGGTCCCTCGCCTCGCGCTTCGTCCAAATCGCGGCACCCTACCACTTTTTTTCCCCGCGCCTTCCGCTCACTCGAAGTGCAACGGGTGAGGATCGTTAATTGTGGGCACCTCCACACCGATTGTGTCCTGAAGATCGATGTTCGGGCGGCGGGAGAACCTACCAGGCCGCACCGAGCCATGCTACAATATGGCTTTGCGGCTCAGTAGGGCAACTGGCGGCCGCGCCCTCGTCCGGGGGGGGGCAGGCTGTCCGACCTCATTCGAAATCCCCTGTCGCGTCGTCCCCGCATCATGCCGCGCCCTCTCATTCTATCCAGCATTTCCGATCTGCGGCCGTCCACCCAGTTCCGAAAACGCGGGCGGGCGTCCGGCGGAACTGCCTCCTCCAGACGATTTCGTGCACGACGCGCCACATGGGGCAGTGAGTCGGGGTTTTGCTCAATCGCCTCCGCAATGGACCATCCGATGCTGTCCACCAGCGCAGCCAGCTCTTGCTTCTCGCTCGTGTCGAGCCTGAGCGCCGTTGAAAGAGCTTCAACCGACACCTGAGATTGTTGATCTCTGGCTCCAAATGTCACTAGCCAGATACGGTCTATGGAAACCCCGAGGAATGCACCCAGAGCTATGAGCAGAGCCGCTGCGATCGCAGCCCTCCATTGCAGGGTCGTGTTGGTTGGTTGTGTCATGGTGTGTCATCCTCCAGCAAGACCAGTGCGAGCACCGGATCTACCTCTTCCGTTATTATGGGCCAAAGGGCGGCAGCCGCATTGCCCTCACTGACGATCGTCGCCAGCGGAAGGCTCAATGCTGGTCGGTCCGCCTGGGCCGGCAGCGAGATGTGCACTGCAATAGCTGCGGCTGCGGCTGCGGCTGCCGCAAATGCGAGTGATGGACGCAGCCGATCGGCCAACAGCGACAACCAAGATACAGGCTTGGACCGATACTGAGCGAGCACTGGTTCAGCAGCAACCAGCAGACTCTGCAGGCGGTCCTCCCAAGCGGCTGGGTCATCGTCAATCGAAGACGGTGGCAGCAACTCGCCCGGCAGCGGATCTTGCGGTCTTCCTGTCATCACCAATTCCTGGCCTCGTGGCGAAGTGGTTCTAGCTCATCTTGGCGAACGCAGTCGCTCGAGTCGCTTCCGAAGCGCTCGCCTCGCGTGGTGCAAGTTGGCTCGCACCGTACCGCTGCTGACACCCAACATTTCCGATACTTCGGCCGCGGTGAAGCCTTCAATATCATGAAGGCGGAACGCGGTTCGTTGCCGTTCCGGCAGAGCTTCGATAGCCTCTGCGATTCCGGTCCGGAGTTCCGCGAGTTCGAGTGACGCTGCAGGATCGTCGCTGTTTGCCGTTGTCGATACTCGTTGTATTTCCGTGAGGTTTTCATGATTCCTGGTCTTGGCGTACTTCCGGCGATTGCGCGCAACGTTGCGGGCAACCTGGTAGAGCCAGGGTGCGAACGGGCGCCTCGCATCGAACGTATGAATCTTCTCGAGTGCCTTGAGGAAGGTCTCCTGCACGGAGTCGTCAGCATCCTCCCGGCCCCGAAAGTAGCTGGAAACGATAGCGTACACTGGGCGCATGTACCTGCGAGCCAATACCTCAAACGCATCTCTGTCTCCTTCCTGTATGCGTCTGGCCAGTTTCGCGTCCGGCAGTTCGGGCACGGAACCGGCGACGGCTTTGTCTCTCTTTTGTTGAGCGTTCATCGGCGGCCTTCGAGGCTGCGTAGGCTTCAGTGAGGTCGTCATTCGGCAGCGACAAACCGCATATCGGCCTCGACTTCATGTTCAACCGTACAGCATCTATGCCGCTCAGTCCAGTTGCCACTTCGATATTCTCCTCCATCGGCGACGGCCCGTAACAGGTCCCGCTGCAGCGTTGCCCGCGACCGAGTTGCCCGTGCGGGAAACCACTCGAGCAAAGTGCGCAACTCAACGACTCGTATCGGGTTGCCATCTACGGGGACCCCATGCCGGCCGCCTGCTCCCCGCCGGGTAATCCGGGAGGTCGCGAACCGGCGTTCGGACTCCTCCAACGCCGGTTGTTCCTCTCATGGGAATCCCACCGCGACCGAAACCTCGGCCTCTCATCATTCCTCGACCTCTGTACGGCAAAGAGCCTACCGGGCCGCAGTTCAGGTAGCGCCGCGTGGGCCGCCCGGCCCAGGGGGCTGCGACGGCGTTGCGCAAAAGCCAGTAAAAATCCCTCTCCTGGGTCACGGTCAGCCTTTCGGCTATCTGGTCGTAGGTGTGCAGGAATTCCTGTTGGATTGCGTCTCCCTCCTGCCAGTGCTCCTGTCTCCTCTCGAGCATTGCGTTCAGCTGATCCAGCAACGGTGCCAGTTCTCGTGCAGCCTCGTCGCTCAAAGCCAGTTCTCTCGCAATGGCGTCCATATCCAGGTCAGCTACGTCTGTTTGCGCTACCGTTGAAGTGGCCCCAGACACCGACACCAGCCCCGCTGCGAGAATCCCCACCGTCGACCTAGTCAGATTGTTCACGATCCCTCCATTGTTGAAACGCGCATCAAAACGGTCGCGAAGTCCGGCCGGTATCCGGGTCTTGAACGGGTCGAAACCCTCGCAGTACTTCAACGGTCAGAGCGAAACTCATGACTGCAAGGAAAACCAGCCCGCCACCAACCAGAACCAATGTTATGATGCTAGGAACCGACATCTCTATTGCTCCCGCGTTGTCGTCCTCTTGATGTGCTTCGCCGGGTGTCCTCCCGACCTTCACCCACCTCTACAATTCGCACCTGCGGAACGTTTAAACGGGACCCTGGGCACGAGTAGCGGCATACCCGCGGTTGTAATGAAGCCAAGCGGTCATCAAGTGATCGACGGCTCAACGACACCGATTCGAATGCCGTAGCCGGCGGTGCCGCAAAGAAGAGATCGTCTATGGGGGTTCTGGGGTTGTGGTTCTTCTACGCCCAAAGTACGGTGCGTAGCGCGGGACCGGGGGGTGGAATGGCCCGCGGGGCTATCAGGCTACTTGGCGCCGCGCCAGATCAGCGAAGAGGCCGTCGCGCGACATCAGTTCCTCGTAGGTCCCGACCTGTACTACGCTACCCTTGTCCATGACGTAGATGCGATCGGCGTTGATGATGGTGCTCAGGCGGTGGGCGACCACGACGCGAGTGGTGTTCAACTGCTCGAGACTGTCGCTCACGTGAGCTTGAGTTCGATTGTCGAGCGCGCTGGTTGCTTCGTCGAACAACAAGACTCGTGGTTTTCCGACAACCGCGCGCGCAATCAAGAGTCTCTGTCTCTGGCCTCCGGATAGCGTGCCGCCCCCCTCAACGATGAAGGTATGCATCCCCATGGGCATCTGCTCGATATCCTGGTCGAGTCCCGCCATTCTCGCCGCTTCTGCGGCATCTTCGTGTGTCAGTTGAGCCGATCCCACAATGTTCTCGAACACCGTTCCAGGTAGCACTTGGGCGTTCTGTAGCACGACTCCAGTCTGGCGACGCACTGCCTGAACATCCAGTGTGGCGAGATCTTGGCCATCATAGTAGACGGATCCGCTCTCCGGCGTTTCGAATCCCAGCAGCAGCCGGAAGACACTGGATTTTCCCGCTCCCGAAGGACCGACTATGGCAACGAACTCCCCATTCTGCACCTGGATGGAAACGTCGTCGAGGACGAGTGGGCCGTCCGCATGATATCGGAACGAGACATGGCTAAGCTCAATCGCACCGCTCAATTCACCTGGTGGGGTTTTGGCCAGGTTGACTTCCGGGACCGAATCCAGAATTGGCTTCGCCCTTTCGTACAAGGGAATAGCCGAGAGCAATGTAATGACCACGCCACTCATCTGGAGAGCCGCGCCGAAGAACTGCCCGAACGCGGCATTGAACGCCAGAAATGAACCCGTCGAGAGAGAACCTGCCGCTCCAACTCCGGTTCCGCCCATCAAGAACACGAGTGTTCCAAAAATGAACATCGAGGCCACCAAGGGGAATGCGGCATTGAACACCTGCAAGCCGTTTTCGACGGATTGAGCGCGAAAGGCCAGGCGTCGCTGTTCGGTGAACTCGCGGGCCCAAACCGCAAACGCTCTTGCTTCGGCCCCTGCGACCCGGAGCTTCGACACACCAGTAATGAACTGAAGCACCAATCCCTCTATTCTGCCTTGGACCTTGAGCAGGGCCCTCTCCAGGCGTACTTCACGCACGCCGGCGAGCAGCATCGCCGCAACAGCGACGAGCACCATGCCGGTTGCCACAAGCGCGAGCTTCCAGCTGTAGTAGAACAACAACGCGAAGCTGAACACGGAGAACACTCCTCCGAGCAGCGAGGATATGGCCGCGCCGGTCAGGAGCCTTCTGATCGAATCGATTCCCAAAGATCTGCTGGCGAGATCCCCTGCCAGGTAGTCGCGGAAGAATGACGGAGGAAGAGTGAGTAGGCGATCCCACACACCCGCCTGAACGGCGGCGGCCATCTTGCTCTCTATGCGCAAGACCGCTAGTGAGCGTGTTAATTGGAACAGACCGGTTCCGAACATCATAACGCTCAGTGCCAATGCGATCTGCAGTAGGACCCGGCGTTCGCCGCTCGGAATGATCGTGTCGATGATTATTCCCGTGGCAATGGGAGTGAACAATGCCAGCAGACCGACTGCAATACTCACCGCCAGCATTGTAGCGACGTCGGGAAGCGGGCTGGCGCGAAATGCGAATTTCAAGACTTGCCATGCACGGAGGGCCTGCGCCGGGAAGGGGCGGTAGAACATGAAAGCGAACGACGACATATTGTTCGCCAGGGTGGCATTGACGTACACCCGGGTGTCTGCTGAGGGGTCGACGGCCTCATAGGCGCTACCCGACTTCGGAATGAGTGCGATCGGCGTCTCGTCGTCCTCGAGAAAGCCGAGCAAGGGCCCGTTGTCACGTTTCCACCACTCGTCCCGGAGTGCAACACGCCGCGCTCTGACGCGCGAAGCTCTCAGCAGTCGGTTGAGTCGGTCCACCGCGGGTCGGTCGTGGTGGCCGCCGCCTGCGTCTGTGATCTCGATACCAGTCTCCCGTCCTACGAGCTTGCAGGCCGTGAAGAGTGGGTCCAGCTCGCCGGTCCTTACAGCCGTGAGTCTGGATTCTTCGTCCATCGCTGAGGCGAGATGAGCGATTGCACCATCCATTGCGGATTGATCCGCTTCTTGTCTCCGCTGGATGCGTTCGCGCTCCGCGGCCTGACGTGCAACCTCCGCACGTACGACGCATGCTCTGATGATTCCGTGAAAGCGTTCGATGCCCTGCCAGAGGGATCCGTCCTCGAGCAAATCTGCGGTGGTTGCTGAGGAGCAGATGCCGGCGTCGGACGCCTCGATCCACGTTTTGGTCGTCAGAGGAATCCAACCTGTCTCGGGCCTGACGCGGTGCTCAGCAAAAGAGAGGAACTGCGAAACACCCTCGAGCTGGCGTACCCACACGATGCCCCTAGCAGAGTGTATCGTGTTATTCGCCGCCAAAGAACGTTCCACGCCTCCACTGAGTGGAACGGCACCCTTGGGCTCAGTGGATGGGGCTATCACGTTGGAGATGGCCGCTATCCAGCGGTCTATCGCAGATGCCAGCGCCGCGGCGACGTCACCATGCTTCACCGCGGCTCGTAACCGAGATACACTGATGCGTGAGAGAAGCGTCTCCTGCTCCGGTACAACCAGGATTGCCACAATATCGTCGCCTGTTTGGCCAACGCTCAGCAGTACTTGCCCTGCACTGAGGTGCGTGAGGAAGCGGCGCGAACCTGGTTCCCCGTCGACAATTCGAACCGCGAAGATGTCGACGCCTCCCGATACGATGAAACAGGCCGTTGACGGGTCGTCGAGCAAGAATGGTCGGTTGGCGGAAGCTTTTTCCTCAGTGCCAAACTCGCGGAAAAACTGAATCAGGGGATCCATGCCGCTTAACCCTCTGCGCTGATGAGGCCGGCGTAAGGGCCTTCCTGTTCGATTAGCTCGTCATGCGTGCCTCGCTGAACCACCCTGCCCTGGTCAAGGACGACGATCTCATCGCAGTCGCGAATGGTGCTCAATCGGTGGGCGATTATGAGACACGTGCACCCCCTGCGACGGAGGTTGGTGTCAACCTGCTTTTCTGTTACCGGATCGAGGGCGCTCGTTGCCTCGTCCATTATCAGTACCGAGGGGTTGCCGACGAGCGAGCGAGCGATCTCGAGACGCTGCCGCTGGCCGCCACTGAAGTTACGTCCGCCCTCCTCCACATGACCGTCGTAGCCTCCGGGACGTGCCGCGATGTCTTCGTGTATGCACGCATCTCTTGCAGCTCGAAGGATATCCGTCTCAGGGATTGTCGAGTCCCATAGCGTGAGATTCTCTCTGATAGAGCCTTCATACAGAAAGACCTCCTGGTCGACCATTGCGAGGGAACTGGTAAGGCGCGCGCGAGGAATGTCGCGACGTAGAGAGCTGTCGAAGCGCAACTCCCCGCTCCAAGGGTTCCAGATACCGCTCGTGAGTTTGGCCACCGTCGACTTGCCGCTTCCGGTTGTTCCCACCAGAGCAACTCTCGCACCCGGCGAGAGCGTGAGACAGAAGTCTCTGAGCAGGGGCTCCGACAACCTGCTGTAGCCGAACGTTACGTTCATGAGCTCGACTTTCCCGTCCAGCTTGCCACCGTCTGCGGTTTCGTCGATCGGATGGGGCTTCACCCAGGCATGGTCGACTTCGTAACGCAACACGTCGTCGAGTCGGTTCATGTCGCCTTGAACTTCCTGGAGCGTTCCACCGACATTCACGAGCTCCTCGACCGGACCAATGAAACTCCGCATCAGGCTCTGAAACGCAACCAACATACCGATGGTGAGATAGCCGTCCATCACGCGAATCGCGCCAAACCCGAGGATGGCGACACTGTTCAGGCCGGTTAGTAGGGGAGGCACGGCGAGAAGGAACTGGCTGTAGACACTGAGTTGTTGTTGGGCGTTCACGACTTTTGCGTACTGGCCCGACCAACGAGAGAAGAAATCTGACTCAGAGCCCGTGGCCTTCAGCGTTTCCATCATTTGCAGACCGACCATCGAGGTGCCTACCAACTTACCGCGTGCCTGGAGCAGTCGTTGGTTTCCGTCGACGCGTTTGCGAGCGACAATACGGAGCGCGACTACGTTCAGTATAGCGACTCCTATGCCAATCAGGGTCAAGGGGACGTCGTAGAAGAACATCAAACCGGCAAAGAAGACGATCACGATCGCGTTCAAGAAGGTCGTGGCGAGTTTGCCGGACAACAGCTGGGCAACGCGGTCGTTGATTGCGACGCGCGAACCGATCTCGCCCCCGTATCGCTGCGTGAAGAACTCCATCGGCAGGCGCAACACGTGCCAAAAGAACTGCGCGGACATGCTGAGTGCGAGCTTGGTCTCCAACCGCAACAGGAAATGCTGGCGCAACCAGGTCAGGGCCGCTCGCATGGCTGCGGTAAGTGCCATCCCAACCAACAGAGGGGCTATCCAGTTGCTCAAACCCTTTACCAGCACCTCGTCAACGAACACCTTGGTAAAGATGGGTATTACGAGTCCCGGAATCACCAAAGCGAGGCTGGCAAATACTACGAATGCAACGGCGAGCTCAGATCCTGAGAGCCGGCCGCGCAGCCCCTGGAGCATATTCCTCCTGCGGCCGCCGGGCTGGAAGTCGGGCCCCGGCTCGAAGACGAGAGCGATGCCGGTGAAGGCCTCGTCGAACTCCTCCTCGGAAACCGTGCGAGGTCCGCTGGCCGGGTCGTTGAGGTAGACTCTACCGCGCTTGAAGCCCTCGACGACCACGAAGTGGTTGAAATTCCAGAATACTATGATCGGGAGCGGTAGGGTTCTGAGTCCTGCGGGTTCCTTCTTGAAGCCCTTTGCTTTGAAGCCATATTGCCGTGCAACCTTCAGCATGTTGCTGGCTTTAGTGCCGTCGCGAGAAACTCCACAAGCGATGCGGAGTTCTTCGAGCCCTACATAGCGGCCGTAATACCCCAGCACGATGCCAAGCGCTGCGGCGCCACACTCGACGGCCTCCATCTGGAGGACAGTCGGAGTCTTGACTCGCCTCTTCCTCCGCGCTCCCTTTTTCGAGCGCGAGGCCCCAGGTCGCTGGGATGGGTCAGTACGTGCCAAGGGTTCGCTTCAAAAAGGGAATCACGAGGGTGATAGGTCGTCGTCGTTCCGTGACGATCCTGACGCTGCATGCGGTACCGCTCTCGATGCCTATGTCCGGTCCCTGCGAGGACCACAGGAACCCGGTTCCACTGTCCGGGTCACGCAGCAACTGTACGACGATTTCGTAGGGCCGACCTCCCATCGAGAACTGACTCGCTAGTTCGGGAGCGCCGAGTACTCGGACCATGCCTTGCTCCGTTACCGGGAATTCACTGACCGATATCACCCGACCGAGCATGTAACCATATTCCTCGGGCCGCACCGTGGACAGTGCGATCTCGACTTCCATGGTGGGTTGAACCTTCTTCCCTTCAGCCAGCGGTGCATAGACCACCGCTTCCAGCCTGGCGTCGGACGGCTCTACGCTCAGGATCCGTGCTCCTTGCTGCACGTAGTCGCCTTCGACCATCAAGACTTCCACTACTCGGCCGTCGTGAGGGCTGGATACGTAGGTGATTTGATCACCCACTCTCGGTACGGAGTGGAGAAGACTCGCCACTACTTCTCCGCGCGAGATCATTTCTCCTCGCGAAACCTGAATATCCATAACCTGACCTGACTGGGACGAGAGCACGCCGCGCAGTCCACCGCTGTTGACCAGAATGCCGTGTGCTGTGATCCTCGTCGATACGGTACCGAAGAACCCCCAGAATACCGCCATCGCTAGAAGTGCAATCAGTGCAGTGAGAGCCAGCCAGCCGCGTCGACTCGTAACCTGCATCAATTGATCCAGTTGATCGGGAGAGGACAGTCTCTCCAGTGCCACTTTTCTGAAGATCGAGTTCTGCATGGCTTTGAGGCTCCCTAGGGAACGCTGCGATTCGGTATCAACTCGATGACGCGCCCATGAGTCGCTTCAACATCGCGTCAAATCGCGAGCCGGCAAGATGAATGTTGTCGAGTACGCCTGGATCCAGCTCGTCCTCGTACTCGACATCCATATCCATGTCTCGGCCGCCCTCGTATCCCATCAGCGCAACGCTGCTGCGCAACCGGTCTGAGAGAAACAAACAGATTGCTCTGTAGAACCGCGCCGCAAAGGCAGGCTCGCTATCCAACCTCTCGGCCAGATCGGTTCGAGGCACCGCGAACACGGTGGAGCTTTGGATTGCCCTGACGGTGGCCGAGGGGGGGCGAGAGTCGACGAAAGACATTTCACCTACGATCTCACCGCAACCCAGGCGGTTTATCTCCTTGCCACCTAGGGCTGCTACCTCAACGGCAAGAGTGCCATCGAGAACGATGAACACAGCGTCGAACGGCCGACCCTCATGTATCAGGATCTCGCCGGCTGGTAAGACTCGTTTCGACCCGACTTCCACGAGCCATTCGATATCTTGGTCGTTGACCTGCCCAAGCAGAAAAAGAACCTTCCTCATCGGGGCCTCGCTTGAAGGGCAAAACTGAATAGAAGGTATCACCCATTCAAAAAAGTGCGAGTGTGAAGAGCGCGCCGGGTCTAATGGTTCTCGAATATCGGTGAACGCTATGACGTATGAGAAAACCATCGGCGCCGGGCACCGGCTGTAAGCGAACGGTCTGCCAGGCGATGCGCGACAGGATTAGCAGGAAGTACGTAACTGCTTTCGTCAATACGACTTATAGCGTGGCATCGTGTGCATGGCTGCGTTCGGCACGGGCTTCTCGCCAGCTCACAGCTCAGCCGCCACTAACTGACACGTATATCACAATACAATTTAATGCTATAGACATTTATAATACAATGGCTAGATTACGTCGACATGCCCTCAAAGTCACGGGTTGGAAGACCCAGAGCCGAACTACCGGAGCCCGCGCATCCGCTGACCGAGCGAATCCGGCGGATCGTCGACGTTGTGCACGGCGGAAAGCTGCTCGATGCGAGCCGTTTGACCGGCATTCCGTACCCTACGCTGAACGATCTCTATATTGGGCGCACGGTGAACCCGAACACTGCAACGCTCGAGGTTTTGCGGAAGCCTTACGACATTCCCATGTCCTGGCTGTTCGGCGAGGAGGGGGCCGAAGCGTCCCCGCAAACCGGCCGATTCGTGTTGCTCCCGCCCCACCCGAAGGCTTCGGCGAAGCGAAGAGAGCTTCGCCGGGTTGAGATCCCATTTGCTGCTTGGTCCCTGTACGATGTGTTTTCGGTACTGGAGCAATGTTTGAATTCGGCGGAGCCCAGTGTCGACAGACCAATAGTAGGAGAAGCCTCGGGCGATGCTCTGTCGTTTCGCCTTGCGACATTTCTCTTACAGCCCCTGCTTGCAGCTGAAAAGGCTGGTGAGCCGGGAGTGATACTCACCGTCGACGACGAGCGGGGTGGCGGTGCCGGCGCGCGCGCACGATGGGTGGGATCGCTTTCGCGCCTAGGCGACCTTTGGAAGTCTACGCTGTCGCATCTGCTCGCGGATGGTGGTCTGGCAACACCATAAGAATCTGCTAGTTGGTCTCGACGCCGTAGCGCAAGGCCAGCAGGTCAACCTGACCGGATGCTGTCATTGTGACAACGTACAAATCGTCGTATTCCTCTTCCTCAATGGACGGAACAGGTTCGGCACCCAGTTCACGGATAATTGCTGGAACGGTATTCGAGTGGCTCACAACAACTACAGATTCGCCCTGGTGTTTTTTGCGAATGATTTCGGCCATGTCGGCAGGGTACGACGGCTCCGCGCTGACGACCGCAACATCGAGGCCGAGTCGACGGGCGAGCGGCTCCGCGGTGTCTTGTGTGCGTGCGTACTGCGTCGCATACACGGCATGGACGTCTGCCTCTCCCAATACGTGCGCCAGCGCTGTTGCGCGTTCCTCGCCGTCCGCCGTCAGTCTGGGATCGTCGCCGGTCTGCTGCTTCTCAGCATGGCGCACTAGCACGATAGTCGTGATCGCATCCTCTTGCGCACCGGGAGGGGCTGACTGGCACGCGGTGAGAACCAACAGAATGGTTAGGAGGCGACACATGGAAAACCGCGACATCATTCACCACGCTCCGGCATTACGGGTGGCAGGGGATCTAATGCTCAATTCAACATCACCGAACCGCGCGGGTCTGGACCGGAAATGCTGCTTCGGATGCCCGCCAGCGGTCCGCTATCGCGTCCAGACCCCGGCCTGGATACGAGCGTGCCGGCTAGCTCTTGTGCCGGAAAGTGATTCGGCCGCGGCTCAAGTCATAGGGCGACAGTTCAACTGTGACCCTGTCCCCAGCCAGGACTCGAATACGGAACCGGCGCATCTTGCCTGCTATCGTGCAGAGAACCGTGTGCCCATTCTCGAGTAGTACCCGGAATGTGGCATTCGGCAATACCTCTGAAACTGTCCCTTGAAGTTCGATAGCCTCGTGTTTCGCCATACCTACTCAGTCGGAGACCTTGACCACGTTTTCTGCGGCCGGCCCTTTCTCTCCCTGCACGACCTCGAACTCGACGCTCTCGCCCTCGGCGAGCGATCTGAATCCCTCAGACTGGATAGCCGTGTGGTGCACGAAACAGTCTCGATCGCCACCGTCAGGAGTAATAAACCCAAAGCCCTTTGCATCGTTGAACCACTTTACCTTGCCCTTCGTGCGCATTTTCGGTTTTCCCTCGTACCTCATACTGGTTGAATCAAAAACAAGTGCTGAAACATCTGCGTCCGCTAAATCCCGACGGCCGACAGTGTCGCGGCCTCTTGCGAGACGCCCAAACATGGTGCGAAAAAAAGGACCTGCGCGACACCCAGGTCCCTTCGCTCTGTCACCTGTGGCAGGCCCAAGATAGCCCCGTCCCCAACCGCTGTCAAAACGCTTGGCTGTAACGACTCCGACAAAGCAGCAACAGAAACCAATCCGGCCTTACCTCGCACTGAATCTCTCCAGGAATTCTCTTTCGGAATTGGTCAGACTGGATACTCCAGTTGCGCTTATCTTGTCGAGTATCCGGTCGAGCTCCTCGCGGTTGACCGGGTGCATGTCCTCTCGCTTGATACGTTGCCAACGTCCGATATCCGCCGTGGCCGAGGGAGAACTGCTCTTCTGTTTGGGCTTTGCTTTGGCACGGAACCGAGCCGCGGGTGAGCGTCGCTCCCACCACTTCAAATATAGAAACCCGCCCAGGAACCCGCCCAGGTGAGCGAAGTGAGCGACATTACCGCCAGACCCACCGACACCGCCGTACAGCGACAGGGCTGTGAGTATTATCACGAGCACGCGCGCTTCGATGGGCAAAATGCCCCAGATGTAGATGCGCTCACGCGGCCAGTACATGGCGAACCCTATCAGCACTCCGTAAACGGCACCGGACGCTCCAACGATGGCAGCATGTGGAGTGAACGGGAAAGACAGTACCGCGCCGGTTATTCCGCTGAGGAAATAGAGAGCCAAAAACTGCTTGCCGCCCAACCGCTGCTCCAGTCGCGGTCCGAAGAAGAACAGGGCAATCATGTTGAAGAGCAGGTGCATTAGACCAGCGTGCAAAAACATGTAGGTCACTAACGTCCAAGGCCGCACCAGGACCAGGAACGGCACGAACATGAGGTGTGTCGTGATATTGGGCACGATCTGCGTGAGGAAGAACACCGCCACGTTGGCGATAAGGAGCTTCTGTACCCAGGGAGTCATTGCGCTAGTGCGGGAAATGCAAGGCTAGAGGCATGCTCATGTCATGATCCCGGCGGTCCCGGCGGCGGCCGCAGGTTGTTGCGCAATATGATTCTGGCGCAGGTATTCCAACGCAATACCGCATCGTCGTTGCCTGCCGGGCTAAGGTTCTCAGCCTTTTCGTACCATGCCATGGCATCGCGGAGCAGATAGTATACCATGGGGCCGGAGCCGAGCGTCCCGTGGGCCAGGAGTTCTTTGGCTTGACGCTCGCAAATGATACCGGAGTAGTATGTGCGCTCGTATTCGGTCTCCAGTCTGGATACCAGCTTGCGCGCTTCGTCTACGTTCGAGCCGCCATCGTCTCCGAATTGCTCGGTGAGCGACAGAACCAACAGCAACAAAGCCTGTTGCTGTTCGGAATCGATCGCGAGGATGTCACGGCAGATGCTCTCGGCCTCGCGCGGCTCGTTGAGCAGACGGTAGCGCTCAGCCCGTTCGAGAGCGGGCCCGATGCCCTCAGGAGACAACGCCTTGAATTCGAACATCAACTGACCCTCAACCGCGCGGACCGGGTAGTATCGGAAACGCTGCTCCCAAGGTGCCCAAACAGCCCACGACCGCTAAATGAATCAGCAGCGGGCTGTTCAAAAATAACCACACTTTCAGTTCTTCCGTATGTGGTGCATCTCAGCGCGGACAATACCCAACAATCACGCGGGGTGCCTTATGCGCCACCTTCTCCTGCTTCGCCGGACGCCTCGCCGGCCCACTCAGATTCATCTTCCGCCACATACGCAGCGTCAATCACGATCGGGTCGACCGGCACCGACTCTCGCGTACCACGCGTCCTGGTCGGCACATCCTTGATGCGATCGACGACGTCCATACCTTCGATTACGTGACCGAACACGCAGTAACCCCATTCTTCCTCGTCCGTGTCAAGCTGGGGGTTGTCGTCGACGTTGATGAAGAACTCGGTCTTGGCCGAATGTGGGTCGGCACCGCGCGCCATGGCTACGGATCCCCTCTCGTTGGAAAGACCGTTGTCGCCTTCGTTTTGAACGAATGCCGCAGGACTGATTCTACGCTCGTAGTTGTCCGTCAACAGTCCCGCCTGGATCATGAATTCCGGCCTGACGCGGTGGAATATGAGATCCTTGTAGAATTGCTGATTGACGTGGCGTAGGAAATTCGTGACGGTGGCCGGGGCCGCCCTTTGGTCCAGTTCCATCACGATTCGGCCCATAGTCGTCTCCAATACGACGGTGGGCGTCGAGTCCGGTGGCGCCTGTGGCTGTTCCTCTTCGACATCCGTGTCAGCCTGTTCGGGCAGGCAACCGGCAACAAGGAACGCCATCACCGCTGGCAGGACAAATCTCTTTCGGCGGATCACGTGCATCTCCTTTCCCTATGACTTCGCTGTTTCGCGCTAGGTCACACGCTTGAGGTTAAGGCCCCGTCACGCTGCGGGCAAGTCGTATCCGCACGCGCCGCCCCGCACGCTCCAGAAACGCGCTCGCGCGAGTTGAACAGGGTTGTGAACTTCGTTTCGATGCCGCCATTTTAGCTTCAGCGACACGTGTCGTCTAGACCCCCACAATTCGCTTCGGCAATCGCGCGTTGAGATGCATTAGTACGTCATAAACCGAGGTTCCGGATCGTTCCGCAACGGTGTTGGGAAGGATTGCCGGATCATCGGGGCCGGTCAGTACGGCGTCATCTCCGATTTCGGCTGTCTTCTCGCTTCCCAGTTCCACGATCGTGTGGCTTGCGCTCACGGCACCGATCACCTTGTAGAGGCTTCCTCGTATCATTATCTCGCAGCCGTTGATGGCGTTGCGCGGGTAACCGTCGGCATGCCCGATCGGCAACGTTGCAATCCATGTCGGCTTGTCAGCAATGTAGTTACGGCCGTAACTGACACCGTCGCCCGTCTCCAAGCGCTCCACCCTGACGACACGGGCGCGCAGCCTCAGTGCGGCGCGTAAACCGGCCATATTGGTTTCAATTCCGCCGGCCGGGTAAGCTCCATAGAGTACCAAACCCGGTCGCACCATCTCGAGTATTCCGTCGGGCCGAAAGAACACGCCGTGAGACGAAGCAGCGTGAAGGCGCCCGATGTTGAAGCCGCGTTCGTTTGCCGAATCAGCGACATCCCGAAGGCGCCGCAACTGCGTGTAGTCGAAATCGTCGTCCTCAGTGAAGCACGTAAACGTGCTTTCGATTCTCATCGCCCTGTCGGCGGCAATTGTCTCGATCCATGGCAGCGCCCTCCTGAACGGCACGCCCACGCGGTTCATGCCCGTATCGAGATACAGGTGGACGGGCACCTCCCGGTTCCTGTCACGCGCCAAGCGGGAGACGGTACTGACCGCCTCATCGGTGTAGGGAGTGAGCTGGATGCCGCTTTCGATCAGTTCCTCAGCGTCAGAATCTGAGAAGTGCCCCATCAGCAGTATCGGCTTCTGGACGCCAGCATCGCGCAGCGAAATGGCCTGATCCGGCTTCACCACCGCCAGGCCAGCGACCTGGTCCACTGCATCCAGGACGGGGCCGACGATCTCGAGCCCAAGCCCGTAGCCGTTGTTCTTCACAACCGCCAGGATCGGCCTACCCGAGCACAGACGCGCCACTTCTGCCACGTTGTGTCGGATTGCAGAAGCCTCGACCTCAATGAATGGTTCGAAGCCTGCAAGCGATCGATCAAGCGGAGCGTTCCTAGGCGCTGGAAGAGATACGGAGGCCCCGGAGAGACCAGTTTTACCCGTGTAGTCGAATGCAGGCACTCCGACAGCTGCGGCAGAAGTTGCAACGAAGGCGCGACGCGAGATTACCAAGAGAGACCTCCCACTTAGGGCTGCGAAACACAAATTCCACTATGTCCATGAGAAAAGATGCCCACATCCCACGAAAATGTAAGTGCAGCGGTCGCAATGTGTTGTCCAGTCATCGACGGTCCAAGAGGTTCCGACTTGCGCTGGTTGTGGCTATAATTCCAATCAGTCGATGAAGCCTTGAGACTGCCCGCGGAGATCCTCGGTAGCTTTGCGAGTGCCAGCAACTTTGTAAGGTCTTGCGGCACTCTGTCAGGAAATAGAGAGACATTCACGAGTTCAGAAAGGCGGACTGCCTAGCGAGGAGGTTCCCATAGTGTCCTTCACTCCAAGAAAATACCGCTCCTACGGCTGCAAAGACATCGACAGTCTTCCTCAACTACGGCAGCTTTCGGATACAGACCGTCTGTCGATGAAGGCGGTAGCCCAAGTTTTCGCCTTTCGCGCAAACAACCACGTGATCGAGGAACTCATCGACTGGTCGGACATCCCGGCCGACCCCATCTATCAGCTCACATTTCCACAACCCGCGATGCTGAGCATGCGTGATCTCGCTCGCATGGTTGCCCTCGTGCGTCGAGGCTCGGCCGATGATATCAGTGCAGGGGCGCGGGATATCCAGGTCAGGTTGAATCCGCATCCCGCCGGGCAGCTCGATCTGAATGTCCCGAGGATCCTCGACGAACCACTGCCGGGTTTGCAGCACAAATATGCAGAGACAGTGCTGTTCTTTCCGGCCCCGGGGCAAACCTGCCACGCCTACTGTACCTATTGCTTCCGGTGGCCGCAGTTCACGGGATTGGATGAAATGAAACTGGCCTCCCGCCAGGTCGACGCTTTGGTGCAGTACCTCAGGCTCCATAGAGAGGTCAATAGCGTGTTGATAACTGGCGGCGATCCACTGGTAATGAAGACCGCGTTGTTGCGCCGTTATGTAGAGCCGCTGCTCGATCCGGCGCTCGAACACGTGACCAGCATCCGCATAGGCACCAAGGCGCTCGCCTATTGGCCGTATCGGTTCGTGACTCAGTCAGACTCTGCCGACCTGCTCCGTCTGTTGGAGGAGGTGTCCGAATCGGGACGGCACCTCGCATTCATGGCGCACTTCTGCCATCCGCGAGAACTGGAGCCGGCAATCACCCAGCAAGCGATGCGTGCTGTGAGGAGCACCGGTGCGACAATCAGGTGTCAGGCTCCAGTAGTCAGACACGTGAACGATTCAGAGGATGTTTGGGCCGAGATGTGGAGGCAGGAGGTACGACTCGGTGCCGTCCCCTACTACATGTTCGTCGAGCGCAACACGGGCCCCAACAACTACTTCGAAGTTCCGTTGTTGCGAGCTGAGGAAATCTACAGAAAGGCGTTTCGCCAAGTATCGGGACTGGCTCGGACGGTACGCGGTCCATCGATGTCGGCCAATCCTGGAAAGGTGCTTTTCATCGGCACGACCTACGTTTACAACGAAGAGGTGTTCGTCCTGAGGTTCATTCAGGGACGCAAGGCGGAATGGGTGGGGAAGCCGTTCTTCGCCCGATACGATCCGAAGGCAAGCTGGTTCACCGATCTCAAGCCGGCCTTGGGCGAGCGACAGTTCTTCTTCGAGGAAGAGTTCAAACGTATGGTGCAACCCAGTGCGGAGGTTCTGCCGCTGGACCGCACAGGAGTTCCGGTGCCGTGACCGCGATCCGGTCCGGCCTGCATACCGTTCAGAAGTGAGCACGGCCGCCCAAGGGCGGCCGTGCTCGATCGTTCCTCGGATTAGTGAGTGCCACTCAATCCCTGTTGCGAAACTCCCTCCACAGTCGCGTGTGCTTGCTTTCCAACGAAACCTCGATGCCGTCGATGAAGGCCCGTTCGACGTTGGTGACTATCTGAAGAGGGTCTCCGTCGGTAACAATCAGATCTGCCCGCTTGCCCACATCTATGCTGCCCATCATGTCACCCAACCCAAGGATCTCGGCTGCGTTCAGGGTAACAGCTCTGAGGCCTACTTCCTGGGGTAGTCCGAATGCAACGGATTTTGCCGCAAAGTAAGGTAGATTTCTCACCTGGGCGATCTCGCTGGTAGCGAAGCTCACCTTAACTCCGGCCTCATGGAGTATCCCAGCATTGCTCCACGCAGCCGACACCGGATCGTGACGGTCGGCAGTCGGTGAGAGCACCGAGCCGACGATCACGGGGATGTCTCGAGTGGCGAGTTCTTCGGCCACGCGAAAGGCCTGCTCGCCACCAACGATCACCCCTCTCATTTCGGGAAACTCATCCAGGAACAGCAGCAAGGTCTTGATATCACGCTCGCTGTGTGCCGAGAAGAAGACCGGCATGTCGCCTGTGACGGCGGGAACCAGCGCCTCGAGTAAGATTTCGTCCTGATTGGCCAAGTTGGGTTCGAAGTGCTGTGTTGGCCTATCCGCTACGCTGGGATGCTCAACGAATACGACCGCCCGCTCGAAAATCTCAATGAGTTCTTCGAGACGATCACCCGACAGTTCGGGCTCGTCCCACTCGCTTCCGCTGGGCGACGGGAAATCCACAATCAAAGCAGCTCGATCCGAAATGCACATTCGTTCTTGGGTGTCTCCGCTGAGCTGCACAACGGACCCGGAGGAAGAGATGACCGTGCCACGCCCCGTCCCAAGCGTCACCATCGCTGCAGTGATTCCGTTCGCTCGAGCGACGGGGATAGTCTCGGAGTGAGGGTGCACACTGGTGATTGCACGTACGTGCGGATTGTAGCGGCCGATCTCCTGATTGTCGGCAGCGGCAGGCACGGAGCCGATGTCAACCGTTCCCAGGCCGGTACTCGGGTCAATCAATCCGGGATAGAGATGCTTCCCCCCCAAATCGACGACGGTGACGCCGGAAGGAACCTCCACCTGGGAACGGGGGCCAACCGCTGCGATCCGGCCGTCGGCGATCAAAACCGTGCCATCAGTGATGCTGGGGCCGGAGACGGTGTGAACAATCGCACCCGTGAGCGCGGTCAGCACTTGCTGCGAGGCTGGAACGGTGTCCCGGTGTCCGGATACCGTTTCCATTCCAACGAAACGGCTCGAGCCCGACCCGGCAGTTTCAGCCCTGCGGTCCGATACGAGCGCGTTGGCGGGCAACGGGCGGAACGGTTCCTGGCGGGTTTCTTGTTCGCGCTGCAGGTCATAGTAAACGATCCCGTCGACGATCGTCTTCTCCACGCGCGTGTAGGAGTCGAACGGGTCACCGGAGAGCAAGACCACGTCCCCGTGCTTTCCGACTTCCAGCGTTCCGACCATATCCTCGATGGCAAGCATGCGCGCTGGGTTGACGGTCATCATCCGCAGTGCGTCCTCTTTCGAAACGCCGCCGTATTTCACTGCTTTGACGAACTCATAAACCATGAACGGCTGCAGAGTAGGGATATCCGAGTTGATTGCAGTGAGTACCCCGTGCTGGTGCATGATGGCGGCGTTGTACGGGATTGCGTCGAAAGCCTCCAGCTTGTAGTGCCACCAATCCGAAAACGTGCTTCCGGCCGCTCCATGTGCAGCCATCTCGTCCGCTACTTTGTAGCCCTCCATGACATGCGTAAACACTTCGATGCGAAATCCGAAACGCTCAGCTATGCGCATCATCATGACGATCTCATCGGCCCTATAAGAGTGGACCGTGACCCGCATCCTGCTCTCGAGCACATCTACGAGAGCCTCGAGGCGGAAATCGCGGCGCGGCGGCACCCTGTACTGGCGAGGATTCTCACGGTATTTGTCCCATTCATCCTTGTACTTCTGCGCCGCCGTGAACGCCTGCACGAAGATCGCTTCGACACCGGCCCGCGAAGCTGGATATCTTCGCTGACCGGCTCCGCCAAAGTAGTTCTTCTGAGTGACGTTTTCGCCAAGCGCCACCTTGAGTGTCAGCGGTGCTCCTTGCACCAGCAGCTTTCTGGCATCGTCCATTCCCCAACGCGTCTTGATCACGGCGTCCTGTCCGCCGATTGGATTTGCACTGCCGTGAAGGGTACGAAGAGTCGTCACGCCTCCCGACAGTGCCTGGTAGATGGAGAAGTGCTCTGCATCCAGCACGTCGAGAACGCGGACCTCCGACACGACCGGGGCGGTGCCCTCGTTGACCTCCGCCATCGGAAGAGCCGAGTGAGAATGCTCGTCAACGAGACCGGGGATGGCGGTCATGCCGCTGCCGTCGATCACCGTTGCACCGCGCGGTGCGTCCCAGTCGGCGCCGATCGCGGCAATGATGCCTTCGCGAATCAGAATGGAGGAATTCTCGAGAATGGTACCCGTCGCGGTCCAGATTGTGTCAATGTTCTCGATGACCATGTCTCCGCGCGGCACATCCACGACGCCGGGTTCGATCTGCAGCTTGTACTGGGCGCTTGCCGGAACATGAAAACCGATCAGCAGCGCTAAGAAGGCTAGACTGCGGAAGCGTTCAGCCATCATTGCACCTCCTCTCCGGGCCCACCGGTTCGTCGTGCGGTCCAGGTGAAATCGCCCATGGGACTCTCGCCGTCACCGGAGGCCGTGTTACCCTCGACGGTGCCGGTCAATCGGGCCTGCATCGACTGGCCGCCTGTGGTGATCGAGATCGTCATCGAAAGGGAGTTGTCCGAGATCGATCCAGTTACAGTTCCTGATCCCATGTCGAACGAGAACGTACCGGACAGTGATCCGTCAGGTTCCTGGGAAAGTGTGGTTGTGGCTTCCATTTGACCCATGAACTTCAGGTCCCAGGTGCCGGTCATGTCGAATGCCGGAGCGTCGCCGTCGCCTGCCGCCGCTCCGTCCGTCGCCCCCTCCTCGAGTTCGCCCTCGACGAACGTATAGACGACGTTGGTCTCTTCACCGAAGATCGGGCCCGTAGCGACCTGAAAGGTGGCCGCCATCTCCTCCTCGATGCGCAACAAATTGGGAATGCCAAGAAGCCCGGCCGGGGTTGTGGTCAAGGCGCGCATTGCGTCGCTTTCCGACAGACCGTACTCGATCACCTTGCGCACGCCTTCGCGAATGTCGGTGTCGCCGCCACCGCTCGTGAGAGCGAGAGTGACACCAGCGGCCGCAAGCCTACCGGGATTGGAGTAGAGGTTTTCGAGTTTCTTCTTTTCGCGAAGCGCCTCGGGCCTGAGTTCCCCGGGCTCCTGCTGGCCCCCCTCCGCTTCGTCCAATGCTCCTGCAGCCGTGTCTGCCACTTCCGCCGCAGTAGTGTCTGTTGCTTCTCTGGCAACAGGCTTCCACCTCTGGGGAGGGGGGAAATCCAGGGATACGAGCACCGCTACGTTCCGTTCAACGAGCTCGTCCGTCACTTTCCAAGCTTCTCCGCCTCCGACTATCACCGGATTGAATCCGTACTCTGCGGACAGCTCCAAGACGTTACGGATTTCCTCGGCGCGGTTAGCCACGAAATAGACGGGGATCTCGCGTGCGGCAACGCTTCGTAGCACTGCGTAGTCAGGATCCCAAGTGGGTGTGGGGATGCCTCGCGGGTCGCGAGCGTATTCGTTAACGAAGACGCCCTCCCTCAGCGCATCTTCGAAACTCTGGCGATAGAACGCGATCACCGCGAACGTGGTCGACGGGTACACACCCTGTGCGCCGTCAAACGTAAACAGCGGTCCAAGTTCGGGGTGGAGCACGAGCTCTCTCGATACCTCGGCATCCTTGCGAAAAAGCAACACTGTTCCGCGCCCGGGCATGAGCCTGCCGTCGGGATGTACCGCTGCAGCCACTATCCCCTGCTTGCGTTGGTCGGCCAAATCTTCACCGGTTGCCGTGAGATACTCGGCAACCCGGCGATGAGGCATGAAACTTTGTGCCTCGCGGGGCGGAGCCCAACTCGTTATCTGGCCGCGATCTATCTCGGGATCGGGGAATTCGAATGGCGCATTGCCTCGAGCGTCCACGAACCCCGGGTAGACGGTCAACGAATCGCCTTCGAGAACCTTGGCATCTTCCGGGACGCCAACATCGCGACCCATGGCCTCGATCAGTCCGTTGCGGACAACTATCGTCATGTCTTCGGCGGTTCCACCGTCCGCAAATACAACATTGACTCCTTGCAGCGCATATGCCGCAGGAGGTGGCGGCTCCACATACTGCGCGGTGACTGCTAACGGCGAGAGGCCGGATACTGCCACCACGGCCACCGTGCTGACAGTTCGCGCATAGCGGTTTCTGTTCATATGAGCACTGTCCTGGTTGATGTGAAGGTTCCGGGTGTTCCGGAGACGAGTGAAACTCCACGCAGCGGGTCGGCAAAGTCAAGCGGCTTTCCTTCGCGCTGGCGTTGGTCCCAGCCACTTACGTTCTGCGGGCGGCCTGCGTTTCACTGGCTTAGCGGCGCCACCTTGTTTATTCTAACGGTCCTGATGACCAATGTTCACCGATCCGTCTCGACTCGAACCACCGAAATCGCAATACGGTGCCTCTTCTTCGCCCGATACGAAGAAGTGATGGGGAGCCGCGAGGTCGACATCGTGCTCCCAGGGGGTTCGAAGGTGTCCGACGCAGTCGAAGCGGTGCGGACAGGCGTTTCCGGCGGAGCTGGGCTGCCGGCAAGACCGCTGGTGGCACGGAATCAAAGACACGCGGCACTCGACACCGATTTGTCCGACGGCGACGAGCTGGCGTTCCTGCCGCCGCTGGCCGGGGGGTGACTTGGGCTATCTCGTACAGCAGGCGATCGATGCGAACTCGTTGCTGCAAATGGTGTCGGATCCAAAAAGAGGCGGCACGGTGCTGTTCTACGGTACCGTCCGAGCCGGGCCGGACGACGGCCCGGTCGTAGCTATAGAGTACACCGCGTACCAGGAAATGGCCGAATCCGAGTGCTCTCGGGTGTTGGGCGAAGCAGCGGAAAGATGGCCCGAAGTGGCCGTTGCATTGAAGCATCGCCTTGGGCGTGTGCCGATTGGCGAATCGGGCGTAGTGATTGCTGCGGCTGCGCCGCACCGGGGGGAAGCATTCGATGCTTGCAGGTACGTGATCGATGAAGTCAAGAGGCGCGTGCCGATTTGGAAGAGAGAGCTGCTTGCAGACGGACAGCAACGGTGGCGCGCTAACGAAGGTAATAGTGGATAACGCTGATGGCTCTGTCAGTAGCATTGATTGAACCTCAGATACCGCCGAACACCGGCAACATTGCTCGACTGTGCGCGGCCACCGACGTGGCACTGCACTTGATAGAACCGTTGGGGTTTGAACTGGACGATGCTCGATTGGAACGGGCGGGTTTGCATTACATGGACGCCGTGGATCTATGGACGCACCCATATTGGAGGTTCTTCCGTTCCGCCATCTCGCGGGACCGCTGCTTATATTTCTCCGCGCATGGGAACCGGTCGTACTTCGATGCCCCCTATCGCCACAACTCGGTGCTGGTGTTCGGCAATGAGGGGGCCGGGCTTCCGAAGCCAATTGCCGCGAAGTACCCCGATCGCGTCTTTCGGATTCCAATGCGGCGCAGCGTGAGGAACTTGAATCTGGCAACATCCGTGGGAATTGTTGTATATGAAGCGATCCGACAACTCGGGATTGAGCTGGAGGGTCGCGACGAGAACGTATCCGGCTAGACAGGCTACCGGTGCGGACTCGCAGCCGTGTGAACGCGTAATAACATTTTAGCTGGGGATCGTCATGAAAAAGATCGGTGTAGTTGGAGGAGGGCACGTTGGTGCCACAACGGCGCAGCGGGTCGCCGAAAAGGAACTCGCGGAGCAGGTGATCCTTATCGACATTCTGGAAGGAGTCCCCATGGGCAAGGCTCTCGACCAGTGGCAGTCAGCTCCTGTCGAGGGCTACGACACCAGGATCATCGGCTCAAACGACTACGGCCCCGCCGAGGGTGCCGAGATGTTCATCGTCACAGCCGGAAAGCCGCGCACGCCCGGCATGAGCCGTGACGACCTCGTCAGCGCGAACGTCAACATCGTGAAGTCGGTCAGCGAGCAGATCAAAAAGGTCGCGCCGGACAGCATAGTGATCGTGGTCTCGAACCCGCTGGACGTAATGTGCTACGTCGCCAAAGAGGTGACGGGTTTCCCGAAACAGCGCGTTGTGGGCATGGCCGGCATTCTGGACACTGCTCGGTTCCGCGCCTTCCTGGCGGACGCTGCGGATTGCTCGGTCGAGGACATTCAGGCCATGGTCCTGGGCGGTCATGGCGACAGCATGGTGCCGCTCATCTCCTACACGACCGTGTCGGGTATTCCGATCACGCAACTCGTTGGCGCCGAGGAGCTGGAAGCCATCGTCAAGCGCACACGTGGGGGCGGTGGAGAGATCGTGAAGCTGTTGGGCACCGGTTCGGCGTACTACGCTCCGTCTGCGGGTGCCGTGCAAATGGCCGACGCGATAATCAAGAACAAGAAGCGAATCCTTCCTTGCTCCGCATGGCTCGAGGGCGAGTACGGAATGAACGGGCTCTATTTGGGTGTGCCGTGCAAGCTCGGCGAGAACGGCGTGGAGAAGGTAATCGAGGTCGGGTTGTCCGCCGACGAGAAAGCTTCTCTGGAGAAATCCGGCGTGGCCGTGAAGGAAGTGATGGACATCGTCAAGCTATAGCCGTCGCTTCGCGGCGGTTTTGACGTGATACGGTGAACGCGGTCCTGCTCGCCGTGAGCGGGGCCGCACTCACTCCAATACGGACAGGTATTTTTTCCAGGGACCCACCTCCGCATCCCACTGTCTCGCCATCACGCGCGCTATCTGGGCTATGTGGGCGAGATCGTGGACCGCCCAGGTGGCGATCAGCTGGCCCATGGTAACTCGCCCGAACTCGGGGTGCGTGCCGCTTAGTTCCAGCTTCTCGGGCGTTAGCTCGAAGTCCTGCAAGACGTCGAGATTCCTGCGCCGCAGCTCCGCGAAACGTTGCAATAGCTCGTTGACCGACTTCCCCTCAGCGTACTTCCCAAAAGCGAACCGTTCGAACGGCTCGAATGCCAGCGATTCACCGTGCTCCAGTATGATGTGAGCGCGAGGTACCCAATCAGCCTCCTCACCGTGAATGAGATGGGCCACGATGTCGTGCGCGCTCCAAGTGTCCGGCCCCTCGTTGTTCGCGGTCCAATCGTCGGACAATCCGGAAAGAAGTGCCTTCAGAGTGGACGGCGTGCGCTCGAGAATCTGTTTGGCGCTTTCGTGGTCGAATTTCATATGCCTGGTGCGTGAAGTCACCGGTACAGATCGGTATGGGCCGCTTTGGGGTCGCCGTCGGCATGGTGAGGTGCCACGATTGCCATGCTGTTTCCTGGAAGTCTCCGATTCGTCATTGGTGACTCTCAGAACCGCGGCCCCTGACAGCAGGCCGTTCCGCAGGTCTTCCAGAGCCTGGTTGGCGTTCTCCAACCGGTATTCCTCCACGTGTGTCTCTACCGGTACCTTGGGTGCGAGTTCCATGAACTCCTCTCCATCATGCCTGGTGAGGTTGGCCACTGAGTGGATGCTGCGCTCCATCCAAAGTATCTGGTAGGGAAAGGACGGTATTTCGCTCATGTGAATACCAGCGCAGACTACTGTGCCGCCGGGAGCCACCGCTCTGAGAGCGGCCGGGACCAGCGAGCCCACCGGAGCGAATATTATCGCCGCATCCAGCAATTCCGGAGCCTGCTCCTCGGATGAACCTGCCCATTCGGCTCCAAGGTGCCGTGCGAACGACTGAGCCTGCGAGTCCCCGGGTCGCGTGAAGGCGAACAGCCGGCGTCCCTCGTAGTGCGCCACTTGCGCCACGATATGTGCGGCGGCGCCGAACCCGTACAGGCCCAGTCTGTGCGCATCACCGGCGGCAACGAGGGAGCGGTGGCCGATCAGACCCGCGCAGAGCAGCGGCGCCGCTTTGGTATCGGAATACCGCGAAGGTACCGGAAAGGCGAACCGCTCATCTGCGACAGTCAGCTCGGAGAAACCGCCGTTGATCTGGTAGCCGGTGAACTTGGCTTGGGAACAAAGGTTTTCACAGCCGGTCCGGCAGTATTGGCACTCTCCGCATGTCCATCCCAGCCATGGCACACCCACGCGATCGCCCTCGGAGTAACGTTCAACGCCCTCTCCAGCCCGGACGACCCTGCCGACTATCTCGTGTCCCAAGATCAGCGGCAGCTTGGGCTCTGTGAGATCGCCGTCGTAGACGTGTAGGTCGGTGCGACAGACCGCGCAGGCTCCGACCTCTAGGAGAACTTGGCCCGGGCCGGGTTGAGGCTCGGGAACATCCATCTCGACCAGGGGGGTTCCGACGGCTTGTAGGACCATGGCTTTCATAGCATCTGCCCCTCGCTTTTCACGCCGCCTGCAGGGTTGCTGCTAGCGCCTTCGCTTGAGCCTGTCGATCTCGCGGCGCTCCCTCTTTGTGGGACGACCCTTGGTGCGGAAAGATGTCTCCGGTTGCGACTTGAGATGGAGCGCCAGCTCCTCACGCTTGTACAGCGACTCGGCGGTTTCCTCGTAAAGGGTCTGGGCAATCTTGGCGGGTCCCCGCTTGTGTGCGAGACCCCGGACAACAACCAGCTGCTCAAATGGGCCTTTGCGAACCCTCACCTCGTCGCCGACACGAACCTGCTTTGCCCGCTTTGCACGGTGCCCGTTCAGGTGGATCTTGCCGCCGCTTATCGCCTCAGAGGCCATGGACCTGGTCTTGTAGAACCGGGCAGCCCAAAGCCATTGGTCCAGCCGAACTGCCGTGGTGTCGTCGGGTGCGTTCATGGGCGGTGTGTGGCTCCGGTTGACACCTTGAGCTTTTGGGTGACAAAGGGAATCTAGTGGTGGTGAAGGGGAGTAGGGAGCAAGCGAAGTAAGAATGTCCAACACGGAATGCTCAATGTCCAATATCCGAGTGACTCTCCCTTGGCCATTGGACATTGGACACTGAGCATTCTCCTACCGCTGCCGCACAATCCCACCATGCGTATCCTGATGCTTCATTATCAGGCTACGCATGTATACGCTCACCATTTGCGAACTCTCAAACCCCGCCTCTCGCGCGGCCGCATCTTGTTCGTCCGCGGACATAGGCACGCGCGCTGCAAAGTGCTGCAGGTCCCGGAAGATGCCCAAGGTGAACGAATCCCACGGAGCGCCGCACACTCTCGTGAAGATCATCCGCTCGGGTCTGCCTGTGAGTCTTTGGTACTCGTTCTCCATCTCGCGCTCGCGAAACAACTCGTCGCGCTTTCCAGGCAGCGCGATGAAGATCTCAGTGTGGAAATAGCCGCCGCCGCTCACGATCTGATGCATCGTTTCGACGGGCGGGCCAAGCACGTAGAGATCCTCGCGCCAAGCCACCAGAGGATCCAATTGCTGCCTGAAAGCAGTTTCGCTCGTACCGGAGGCGTTCGCCGCCTGCTCGCGGCGAGCCACGCGATCGGGACGGTAGTAGTCCACGAAGCTGCCCATCGGATACATGATCTGCAGGTCCCAGTGATCGCCCTGAGCGTGTCGCAGAATGACCGGTGTCGGCTCCCCTGCGGCCTCGAACACGCTCATCCTGTCCAGGTGCGCGTCGATCAGCTCGAGGAGCTTCCCCGGCGCCGCGCGCACGAAGTGGGTCCGGTACAAGTAGGTGGTGTCGGCCTGGGCAGCGGCCAGGCTGAGCAATGCTGCGGTCAAGAGCACGTGCATGCGGAAGTCTCCGTTGTGTCTTGGATGTGTGGTTCTCTGAATCGGGAAAGTGGCGACTCAACCGTTGTGTTGCAACTGTGGCTGCGCCGTCGCGTCGAAGATGGGCTTTCGGGACGCGGTTTGAGGGCATATGTATGTGCTGCAGTGGAGCGGCGCGGATCAAGCGTTTCACACAGCCACAGTGTCTAACTCCATGCGCACTATCCGAGGCATGGTGTGGATCCCAAACTGTCGAAAGAGCTCGAGCTAAATCCGGCTGAAGCGGACGCGATTGATGTGGAGTTTGCGTTGAATGGCGACACACTGGCGTTCGAGAGACTGTACCGGCCGTGTGACGATTCGCACCTATGACGGGGATACAGACACAGAGGATCTGGCAGATAGAATCAGGCTGTCCTCCATGGATGGAGAGATAACGATCGACGGTGCCATCGGCGACATCGAGCTTCGGCACCGGGGGCGGTGGCGCAGGCGCTGAGCCGCTGCTGCACGCTTCACGCTGTCCGCTCACCGCGCTGCCTGCTCCCCAACACCCGACGACCACAAGGCAGCGTGCTCCTTACCCACCACTGCCCGCTCCCCCAAAAGAGCGGTGCCGTTTAACATCACATCATCGCAAGCTCGACTAGAGCAATTGCCCTTCAAGAACTCTGTTCGGCATTACATTTGGTGTCGCGGGGGCGTTGGTTTGCCCAGGTGACGGGAGCCTGCGCTCCGCCGATTAATCGTTTTTCGCGGTCGAGGAATCATGTCAGACGTCACACCATCCACCGTCAGGACGATGACCGGCGACATGCCGGCCAGCCAGTTCCGCAAGTACGGCCACCAGATAGTCGACTGGATAGCAGACTTCTTCGAGGGAATCGACGATATCCGCGTCACACCGACCGTGGAGCCGGGATTCCTGAAGAAGACGCTGCCGGATACCGCGCCGACGGAGGGCGAGAGTATGGATTCGATCCTCGCCGACGTAGATCGCCTGATAATGCCGGGCATGACCCACTGGAACCACCCGTCGTTCCACGCATACTTCAACTCCAGCGGCTCGGGTCCGGGTGTTCTCGGTGAACTGCTCTCGTCGGCATTCAACATCAACGCCATGCTGTGGGAGTCATGCCCCTCGGCCACCGAACTGGAAGAGGTGATGCTGGGTTGGCTCCGCAAGTTAGTGGCGCTGCCTGACGACTTCTGGGGCATCATCTACGACGGGGCATCCACCGGCAATCTTTGCGGTCTCGCCGCCGCGCGTGCGAGGGTCGGGGTGGACGTGCGCGAGCAGGGGCTTTCCGGCCGCTCGGATGTGCCGCGCCTCAGGCTTTATGCCTCGAGAGACGTTCACTCCTCCGTCGACAAAGCCGCACTAACGCTCGGCCTGGGAAGAGCGGGCGTGCGCAAAATCCCTACCGACCAAGCCTTTCGGATGCGTCTCGATCTTCTGCAGCAGGCGATAGCGGAGGATCGCGAGGAGGGTTGTTTGCCGTTCTGCGTAGTAGGGTCGGTGGGCACCACATCCACGACCGCCATCGACCCGATGCGGGAGATAGCCGAGGTCTGCAAGCGGGAAGAACTGTGGCTGCACGTAGACGCGGCACACGCGGGCGCCGCGGCCATAGTACCCGAGATGCGTTACGTGCTCGATGGCTGCGAGCACGCCGACTCGCTGCTCCTCAATCCCCACAAGTGGATGTTCGTGCCGATGGACCTCTCCGCGTTCTACACGCGGCACCCCGAGATCTTGAAGAACGCATTCAGCCTGATCCCCGATTACCTGCGCACCGCTCACGACGAGGCGGTTCAGAACTACATGGATTACGGGATCGCATTGGGGCGCAGGTTCCGCGCCTTGAAACTCTGGTTTGTGCTGCGCTATTTCGGCACGGACGGGCTGGTGGCGCGGCTACGCGAGCACATCCGGTTGGGGCAAATGTTCGCCGAGTGGATCGACGGACACACCGACTTCACTCGCATGGCCCCAACGCCGCTCAGCACTGTCTGTTTCTGCGCGACGCCCACCGGTTTCGTGAACGCCGAGAGTCTGAACCTGATCAACCGCAAGCTGATGGAGGCTGTCAACAGATCAGGCAAGGCGTACATAACGCACACAATGCTCGGCGACCGCCTGGTTCTCAGGTTTGTGGTCTCGCAGCTCAAGACGACCGAAGAGCACGTGAGGAGTGCGTGGGAAGTGATTCAGGCGAAGCTAAGGGAGATACGAGGAGGGTAGAGGAACGTCGAACAAGGAGTTGAATGGCCAATGTCCAACACGGAATGCCCAACTCTCAAGTGTCGTACCCTTGGACATTGGCCATTCCTTGTTGGATATTGAGAATTCCAAGGGGCAAGCCATTGAATCCGCCAACCCACCGCTTCTGGTCCGCCTTCGGCCCTGGCCTCCTCTGGGCCGCTGCGGCTATCGGCGTCTCCCACCTGGTCCAGTCCACGCGCGCCGGCGCCATCGGCGGGTTCGCCCTGTGCGGGGTCATCCTGCTGGCTCTGATCTTCAAGTACCCGTTCTTCGAATATGGACCCCGATACGCAGCTGCGACGCGCGAGAGTCTGGTGGAGGGTTACTTCCGGATCGGGCGCTGGGCGCTGTGGCTCTACCTGCTGATCACGATTTCCACCTGCCTCTTCGTGCAGACGGCGGTGGTGATGTTCACGGCGTACCTGCTGGGGTTTGCGTTCGGCCTCAGCTGGTCGCTGCCGGCGATCGCGGGCGTGCTCATTGGCGTGTGTGCGGCGATACTGTGGTTGGGCCGGTTCAAGGGCCTCGATTTGGCAGTGAAGTTCGTAATGGCGCTGCTCGCGGTCTCGACCTTGGCCGCCGCGATCGTATCGCTGCCGCAGGCGGATTTCTCCACCCTAGCTCTGTGGCCGAACGGTATCGGCGAGGTGATCCCGTTCGCGTTCCTGCTGGCGCTGGCAGGTTGGATGCCGTCGGCGTTCGACATCTCGGTCTGGAGCTCGCTGTGGACTCTCGCCAAGGACGAATCCTCGGGCGTGAAGTGCTCGGTACGCGCGGCGCGGCTCGACTTTCAGATCGGCTACGTGGGGACCGCCTGTCTCGCGTTCGCGTTCGTGATACTCGGCGCCGGAGTGATGTTCGGTTCCGGCGAGTCGTTCAGCGCGGCGGGCACAGTGTTTTCCACGCAGTTGATAGATCTCTACAGTCAGACGCTGGGTGCCTGGACCCGGCCGGTCATACTGGTAGCCGTCGTCACCACGATGTTCTCCACCACGCTCACGGTTGTGGACGGATTTCCCCGCGCCATCGAGCGGGCGGTTCGCAATCTCCGCCTGAGTCAGCCTACCACCATAGACGCCCCGGCCGCCGGAAAGCCCTACTGGATCAGCGTGGCGGTTCTGGCGGTATCAACGGTGGCCGTGCTGGCGTTGTTCATCGGCAACCTCACGACGATGGTGGACTTCGCCACGATCGTATCGTTCTTGACCGCGCCGGCGTTGGGGTACCTGAACCTGCGAGCAGTGACGGCGCCGGAGGTGCCGGAGGAGCACAGGCCGGGCAGAGCGATGGTGGCACTCTCGTGGGTGGGATTGGTGGTGTTGGGAGGGGTTGGTGTGGTTTACCTGATTTCGTTGTTTTAGTGTCGGGAGAGCTTTGGATTATGATGGCGGCGGTGGGAACAGAAGTCCGTTTCGGTAGCGCGGGAAAAACCGCGGTGCGGCATTGGGTATTGCTGCACGGCTGAGGGACCTGAAGGTGCGAACGCCAGTGGGCGCCGGAACTGCGGGCTAGACGGACTCGGCAGCAGGCCAAACAATACACTCATAGACCATATAGGAAGGCATATGTCCATTCGTGCAGCGGTGATGAAGGCTCCGGGGGAGCCGATAGAGATCTGGAACTTGAAAGACCCGGACATCGAGCCGGGGGGCATGCTGCTCGAGACAGTTGCAAGCGAAGTGTGTGGCACGGATGTCCACCTGTTTCACGGACGGTTGTCCGGGGTCCCGTACCCGATAGTGCCTGGCCACGTCAGCGTGGGGCGTGTACTGGAGATGCGGGACGTAGACGCCGACGCTCTTGGAACGCCGCTCGCCGTTGGCGACCTGGTGACCTTCTATGACGTACACGATATCTGCGGCAAATGTTTCTATTGCACGGTTACCAAGCAGACCAACCGCTGTCCCAGCAGGCGGGTTTACGGTATCACCGACTCGGCCAAGGATGGCCCGCTGGGCGGTTGGGCCGAGCGGATCTACATTAAGCCCGACGTGCGGACCGTGAAGATACCGGAGCATCTCAGTACTGACGCCGTCATCGGCGGCGGCTGCGGCATGTTCACCGGCTTCGGCGCGGTGGAGCGCAGTACCATTACGCTCGGTGACACAGTGGTGGTGCAGGGATCTGGTGCAGTTGGGTTGTCGGCCGCAGCCTTCGCTGCGCTCAAGGGCGCCACCACCGTGATTGTAATCGGCGCCCCCACTCAGCGCCTTGAGCTGGCGAAGACATTGGGCGCCGACAAGGTCCTTTCGATTCAGGCGGATGCTCCCGATACCCGCGAGAAGGCTGTAAAGGAACTGACCAGCGGGCGGGGGGCCGATGTCGTCATAGAGGCGTGCGGCAACGCCGACGCGATTCCTGAGGGCCTGCGTCTCGTCCGCGACGGCGGCAACTATGTGATCGTCGGACACTACACCGACGCCGGCGGGATCGAGATCAACCCGCACGTGGACATCAACCGCAAGCACGTCGAGATCCGAGGGCAGTGGGGCACGGAATTCTCGCATGTGGTGCGCGCACTGAGGGTTCTGGCGAAACACCATGAGCGGTTACCGTTCGAGCGGATCATTGGCGCACGCTACGGACTGGACGGGGCCGATACAGCGCTTCACGACTTGGAAGCTCTGCGGGTGACGAAGGCGGTGATTGAGCCGGCGAAGTGAGTTGTGAGTAGGGAGTAGGGAAGGAACTGGAAGGAAGGGAGAGGGGAGCGGATGGCTGCGTGGCGGGTTTGGAGCGTGTCGAAATGCGTCTGCTGGCTGCACGGGGTCGTTGAGCTGCCGCCTGTCGACAGCAGTTCACCTGGGGTTTTCGGCGAGTCTTAACCGAAGGAGCGTTGATCATGATCCGTAGCGCCTCCCGCAAGGTTCTACCCTGGGCCGTACTGGTTCTCGTAACCGCTGCCTGCGGGCCAAGCATCGCGCTGTTCAGCGAACGGGCATACAACCAGGCGACCATGCTCAAGGTGAAATCCCTAGCGTTGATGGATCAGGCGACGGAATCTTACGCCGACCACTCGGAAGACGCGGAAGAACTGAGGATCGAGGTCGAAGCCGCGTACGAGTACGCCAGGGGCCGTCCCAAGAACGAGCTGTCCGCGCGGCAGTGGGAAATCCTGCGCGATCCGGACCGTAACCTGCTCGGCGGCTTCCTGCGCCGTTGGGAACAGCAGGGGCGCCTGAGCGAGATCTTTGTCACCGAGGCAAAAGGTCTCGTTGAGGATGCATTCGACCAGATCATCGGCCTGGAGAGCGGCAAGATCAGGCCTTCCGATGTTCAACCGATAGGCTCCTAGGGTTTTGAAGCTCGGCGCTCGACTCGAACTTGAACGGAGGCACAGGTAATGCCCGGTTTCGACGATTTTCTCACGAGGGTGCGGCGGAAGCTCACCGACCTAGCCAGGAAGAACCTTGCAGAGCATCGCGACGAAGCAGTCGCTGACGGAAAGGCGTTTCTGGAAGAAACACGACAAGATTTGGAGCGCTGGACCGGCCTGCTCGCTGAAGGCAAACTGTCTCGTGACGACTTCGAATGGTTGGTCGCCGGTAAGAAGGACCTCGCCGAGTTGGCGTTGCTGAAGCAGAAGGGCCTGGCTCAAATCAGAATTGACCGCTTCAGAAATGGGTTGATCGACATAGTCATCGATTCCGCGGTGAACACTTTTGTACCCGGTTGATGCTGCGGCGCAAGTGACCGCAACAAGCTGAAGTCCTCGGCATCGGTGCTCAGCGCCGTTGGGTTGAGCCTAGCGAAGCGTCCCACCTATGACGCGAGTTCGACCGGCCGGTTTCGCGTAGGAAAGTGAGGAGATTGAAGATGCCGCGTCTCTATTTCGCCACCAATCGAAATCCCAATCGCGCCAAGGCCCCCGATTCGTTTGGGGAAAGGTTCAATCCTCAATCCGTCGATAGCCTCAGATTCGGCACGGCAGACATTCGGGTCACGAGCCAGGAAGTCACGATCGATGGCATTGATGTAGCTGCCGAAAGGCTGAAGCAAGACCCGAAGAAGAGCGTTCTGGGCAGCAGAGTCGTGTTTTCGGAGCTCCGAGAGAGAATGTGCGATGGCGTCGATACGGTGGTCTTCATTCACGGCTACAACGTCAGCTTCGAGGACGCTTTGCGCACCGGCGGTCGCCTGCTCGACGCTTTCGGCAGCCCTCGCCCCATCAACGTGGTTGTGTTCAGTTGGCCTTCAGATGGACGAATGACACCTATGCTCGCTTACAAACGGGATCGCACTGACGCTGCCGCATCGGGCCCCGCTCTGGCGCGCGGGCTCCTCAAGCTGCAGGACTTTCTGCGCGAGGTGCAGCGCGGAAACGAGTGTCGTGCGAGCGTTCATTTGATGGCACACAGCATGGGCAATTACGTGCTCCGTCACGGTGTGCAGGAAGTGCGGAGGCATGCTTCGGGAAGCCCCTCGAAGGTGTTCGAAAACATCTTCCTGATGGCCGCAGACGAGGACCACGACGCCTTCGAGCACGACCACAAGCTGGCCCCGCTTCCCGGGCTCGGCAGCGCAGTGAACCTCTACTTCAATCGAGGTGACACCGCCCTGGTGATATCCGACCTCACCAAATTCAACCCTACGCGGCTGGGTTCAGAGGGCCCCCGCCTTCCCCTCAACGTACCGGGGAACGTTACGCTGATAGATGTGTCCGAGGTGGTGCACAAGGGAGTGGAGCACGACTACTTCTGGAGCAACGAAGAAACCGTGCAGGACGTTAGAGCCGTGTTGGCAGGCGAGCCGCAGGATTGCAGGGCGAATCGGCGTTACGTCCCGTCGCAAAACCGGTATATGTTGAGCAGTTCTCGGGCGCGTCCTTCGAGTTGATAGGAGTGGGGACGGGGCGTTCCCTTGTTGCCCCGACCCCGGCTACGTGATCAGAGTGCCGTCGCGGGATTCTCGTCACCAACGAGTACCTGCTGGGGCCCGATCACGTTATTGCGGCCGGCGTTCTTGGCTTGATACAACCGCATGTCCGCCCGATCTATCACCGTGCGGATGTCCTTGCCGTCGGTGGGCAGTTCGGCCACGCCGATACTCACGGTCACCGTGGTTTGTTCGGCGGCCACCCTCAGCCGTTCGGCGGTCTGAACCGCAAACTCGGCTGGCGTTTCCGGCAACAGGACGATGAACTCCTCTCCGCCGTACCTGGCCAACAGATCGCTTCTGCGCACTGACTTCTGAAAGATCTGAGCCAGGACGCGGAGCACCTCATCTCCCAGCAAGTGACCGAAGTCGTCGTTGAACTTCTTGAAGTGATCGATGTCGATCATTGCAATCGACAACAATCGGCCTGTGCGAACGGTGCGTGCAACTTCTGCTTGCATGCGCTCGTCGAAGAAGCCGCGATTGATGAGGCCGGTCAGAGGATCTTTGGCAGCGAGCCAGCGGAGTCGTTGTTTGCGCAGAGCTACATCGGTGCTCAACACAACCGAGAATACCAGGAACGCAAGACGGGTGTAGTGCGCTCCAAGACTGAACTCCCCGTATGGACGAGAGAGAAACGGCGTCAAATCTGCGGCCCAGTTCACATTTGCGTAGGCCACGATCAAGGCATACTGGAGCACTCCGAGTAGGCCGCCAAGTACGCATATTCGGGCATCATAACGGAGGGCCATCGCGCTTATTGCGATGAAGTACGCCGGATAGATGGTATGGCTGTTCGCGGCGATGTCGGGTCGGTCCAGAGCCAGGTAGACGATCAAGGCCGCGCTGACGAACGTGACATCCATTATGCTCGTCAGAAAACCGAACCAAGGCCGATAGAATGACCGTATGGTGAGCACGAGAACCGTGATTGCCAGAACGAGGGCAACCAATCCTGACACGAGCGCAACATTCATCAGCTCAACGCTCGGCGTCCGCACATACTGCGAAATTGGGAACACCAACAGGATCGCGATCACGAGCAGGCGGAGGTATGCGACGGTGAGTTCACCGCTGCCACCTTCATACAGCAGCAACGGATCGGGCGTTTGCCAGAAATCGCGCCACTGCTTGACCAGAGGTCGGAAACCCCTCAAAAAGGGGAGCCATGCCTTGCGTGTTGTGTTCATTGACTATTCTGGTTTGGCGGAACCACGGTCGATGCCGCAACGATTGAAGCTACACGGCTGCAGCCACCGGAAAAAGTGGAACCGATGACAGACCGGGATTGCTCAGTCGGAACGCTGCTTGTCTCTCGACATGATGCGGAACATCTGGTCCGCACCTTCCGGCGGCTTCGTCGCCATGCTCACGATCACCGTGACGAGCAGGCTCGCCGCGAAAGCGGGTATCAATTCGTACAGGCGCGGACCCAGCATGGGAGAGCGTTCCCAAACGATCGTCACCACCGTTCCGGTTATCAGTCCGGCAATCACTCCGGCTCTGGTCGTGCGTTTCCAGAACAGCGCCAGCACCGATGTGGGGCCGATCGCGGCCCCCAATCCGGCCCAGGCGAAGAGCACGAGCCAGAAGACGAGTTGTTCTGCAATTACGCCGAAGATCAACGCCGCTATGACCAACCCCACCACTACGAAACGGCTGTATAACACCAATCGGCGTTGCGGTATTACCTCGTCTCGGCGCAGGATCTTCTCGTAGAAGTCGCGCACCACGCTGGATGCCGCGACGAGTAACTGTGAGTCGGCGGTCGATATGATCGCCGCAAAGATGGAAGCCACCACGACACCAAAGAAGATCGGGTGAAGGTGCTGCGAAGCAAGCAACGGATATAGCTGCTCCGTGTCTGCATCGGGCAGCATTGTGGCTTCAGGGAAATACACCCGGCCCGCGAGACCAATGAAAAGCGCGCCCCATGCCATAACCACGTTCCAGATAGTGCCGACAACGGCGGTCGTGCGCAGCTGCCGGGGGTCGGCAATGGACATGTAGCGCACGATTATGTGAGGGTTGCCGGGCGATCCTAGACCTATTCCCACGAAACCGATGATGACGCCGGCCGAAAGGGCAACGGGGTCTACGAGAGTCGGATCGAGCGTACGAAGCTCGGAAACCACGGCTGCCAGCCCGCCCTGATCGGCGATCGCGATGGCCGGTACCACGACGAGTGCAACGATCATTATGCAGGCCTGAAGGGTGTCGCTGAGGCTCACCGCCAGAAACCCCCCGAGAGTCGTGTAGGCGAGCACAATGAGTGCGGTCAGTAATACGCCGGTGGTTGCGCTCATGCCGAAGCTGGCGGCGAAGGCCTTACCGCCACCGACGAACTGAGACGATACATAACCGACCATGAAAATCAGGATCACGACGATGAGAACCGAGCGCAGCACGCCGCTGCGGTCGCCGAACCGAGCCGCGAAGAAGTCCGGCAGTGTCACGCAATCGTGTATCTCCGCGAAACGCCGCAGGCGTCTGGCGTAGAAAAGGAACAGAAATACTTCGGTCGTGATAAACCCCGTCACCGCCCAGACCGCCGTCGCTCCCATGGAGTAAGCCATACCCGTCACGCCAAGGAGCAGCCAGGCGCTGCGACCCGACACTACAGCCGAGAGCGCAACCACGAAGAGATTCATTTTGCGGCCGCCCACGAAGAACTCGCTCACGCCGCTGGAAGAGAACTTCCTGGCATAAAGCCCGATGCCGACGATTATGCCCAGGTAGCCGAGGAATGCTGCGATAGCGTAGGGGTCGGCGGCAATCTGTACGACAGCGGTTCCTTCTTGCATCAGCGATCTTCCTCCTCAATGCGGAGGTCGGCCCTGCGGCTCAGCTCGGCGAGCACGATCGCGGTGCAGATCAGGGCTGCTGGGAGTACGAACATGGCGAGTATGAATGGGATCGGCATCGAACAGCGGGCCTCCGGGTCAGCGGGTATCTGTCCTAGAGCATCGGTTCAGGTGGGAAGGAATGTGGTGAGGAGGTCGGGGGGAGGGAAGGGCGGGGATGACTGGTGGTCGACTGGGATGCGCAGACAATTGACCGCAGGTTGACCGGGTGTATGAGCGTTTGTTGGCCCTGCTCTGTGGCTGTTCGCTCTGCTCGTGCCGAGCGCTCGATGCCTGCGGGTATTGCGCAGGCTATTCGAGGAGTCAGTGCGGAGAGTTGAGCGTCTACAAGGATCCACCAGGGGAGTACTGTATCCTCATGCCAGCCTATATCCGTAAGTCTATTGAAGACAATTACTTAAAAAAGACCAAAGCGCGTCGCGCAAGCCACCACTGGCGGAGTGCCGAATCTGGGTGCACATTAGATGGCCATTCCACTCGGGCTAACGTCATGGACGACGTACTGAAGCGCCTAGGGGAAGCACTCGCCGGAAGGTGTACGATCGAACGAGAGATCGGTCGTGGGGGCATGTCAGTGGTACTTCCCATAAGACCTTTCAATGGTTTGCATGTTCTCCATGAAAGAAAGGTCAACCGAAAGCTCCCGCAGCGTCGCGAGATGCGTTGCACCCAAAGCGTTGGGATCCTGAGACAACCCCGCAAATCAGGCCACAGTCAAGAAATCAGAATCACTTCAACTATGAGCGTAGAATGAGGCGGGCATGGGTATTCCCGCCTTCGCATGAAGGGGTGGTTCGTCGCAGACTGAAGAGATAGACAGTTCGGTTCATTCCCTTCTGGGGAAGGGGAATGGTGCGTTTCTTGGGCACTCCTCGACGACACCGTGTTTGCCGATCGGATGTCGTCAATCAACCAGAATGACTGGAGGTAAGGATGTCGCAGATCAAACCAACCGAGTTGACGGCAACTCTTCTCCGCCGCATAGCGCATGCAGTTGATGGCTTTCGGAGCGGCCATCTAGTTTATGTTGTTGTGGACACCAGACGACCATACAGGGTCAAGAAGATCTTGAGGAAGAAGTCTAGTGATACGGTCGCTCAAGTCGAAAAACGACTCAACGCACTGTGCAGGAAGTCGGGCAGGGGGTACAGGTGGGCTGGGCCGTACCAAACTTGGCTCGGAACAGACGATCCATGGACAATCGAGTGCCACGAGTTCGATAGCGACCCCTGCTGGGAAGCTACAGTGACGGGGGCCACCATCAACCCTCCATCGTCCCCCTTGCCCAAGCCAACTGACGTTCAGGAGCTGGTCGTCGAGTGGAAGACGAGGTCGGGCGCAGGCGGTGGCAGAAGGGTATTTCGGTGGGAGGAGCTTTGCGACCGGAACGTCATCGATCCGGAACACGATGACTACGATCCTGAGTTGGTCCCACACATGGTCGACGCGCTCTTCTTCACTCAAGCGGCCTCCGACAAATTCCTCATTCCGTACATTGCGCGCGTTCACGGCGTCAGAGCAGCATTTGAGCACCGATCCCGCATGCAGCACGCCGTTGAAGAAGCGTTCGAGACGCGGGAACGAGACAAGAGAGAAGCAAGAGGTCGCGGGAAAAACGCAAAAGGTATCGAGATTCGGCCCGAGTTGAAGAAGGTCAACAAGCTGGACAGGGAACGCGGCAGAGCTGTTATGGTCGACCGTTACGGGAACATCATCGACCAGGACGACCTCGATGATTGGGATATACGCGAACCGTCGGATAGCGCCAAATCAGCCCAATAGCAAAACCCATGGTTCCGAGCCAAAGAATGGCACTAACTGCGAATGTGGGGCTTGTTTGGCGTCTTTATATTCAATCTGAATTGGTGCGTTGTTGATGAATGTCATCCGTGTTACTCAACGAATGTAGGTGATGGCCAAGAACTCGGGATGCTCGTTCAGTGACCGAAACCACGGGTGCTCCTTTACACGTTGGCGTTCCTGTGGCTTTGCCTGAAGGTATTCAGCGAGCAGTTGAATCGCCCGCGTTGTGTCGCCTAGCAGCAGCTCAAAGTGAGCCTTCTGAGCCCGCCATGCATCGGGGGGGGCGGGTGCTGCGGAATCTGCCTCGGCAGACCGAATGATGGCCCGGGCCGAGTCGGCAAGACCGGCCCGGGCAGCAATCGTCGCAATCAACATCCGGAAGTAGAACCAGCGCTTTCGCAATTCGCCAAGTTCCGGACGCTGCTCCATTGTTCTGAGAATCGCCCAAGCCGCACCGACATCATCCGGGCTGTCTCCAGTCCTACCGAGGATATCCAACCTGCACCCCATGAAGAGTGGGTTCGCGGGGTAGTGTATGAGACCGAATTGGCAGTGTCTGGTCGCCTCTTCGACTTCACCTGCGCGCAAGGCGTCGAACATCATACGGTTTCGAGCTTTCTGTACCTCATCGTGCCAAGTGTCGTGTTCGAGTGCTTCCCGCGTGGCATTTGCTGCGGCATCGAATCTACCCAGATCCTGGTACGCTGGACTCAAGGCCACCCACGCCCCGGCGAGCGACGGGTCCAAATCCAGCGCTGCCGTGAGATCCGCGATAACCTCTTCCAACACCGTAATAGGTAGTTCGGCATTGGTCCAATCCCATATTCTGTGCCTCAATCGACCGCGCAGCTCTAGAACACGAGCGCGGTCGCGAGAGGCGTCAGGAAGGGAAGCGGCGTGGACCAAACCCTCATCCAGCCAAGCAAGTACAGTTGAGGTATCGACGTCAGCTGCCCCTCCTACTTCAGCAACGCGCACTCTGTCGTATGCAACCCAACCTTGCTGAAGCGCAGGTTCGTTCCAATCTCGGTCAGCGTCGGTAGCCCGCACCAGCAATGACTCTGCCCTTGTCAAGAGGTCGAACGCGAGCCTCGTGCTGTCTCGCCAATCCGCTTGGCGGCGTGCATCTCGACGGAGAATCTGTGCCCTATGGACCGCCTCCCACGCTTCACTATTTGTTTCTTGGGCCCAGTGGCTAAGCCGCACTTGAACGCCGAGCAACTGTCGTAGCTCACCTGACAGGCGAACCGCTGTGCGTTCCGATAGCAGTCGTTCGGAGCCGCGAGGTAGTGAGTCCCTCAAAACGTCGCCCATTATCCGTGATGTCTCGGTTTCAACTAACGCCACGTCGACAAACACCCTGGAATCGCGGTACCTGACCTGACCGTCAACCAGCGTTCCCACCCGCAGGACTCGTGCGGCTTCAGAGAGTCCATAGTTGCGCGGGAAGGCGGCGAAGGCGTCGGCCGACCTGACACCGAGACCCTGGCCCATGCTGAGTGCCACCGTCAATTCGCGTGCAAGTGCACGAGCGAACCATGCGTTGCCTTCAACTGGGTCCTCTTCGGTGATTCGCACCGCCAGCTCATTTAGAGGAAACCAGGTAGACCCGTGCCGACTCCCCCACCTGGCCCAACCCTCCGTCGTGCCGTACGCCAGGGCCGCCGCCATGACCAGGGCGATTGCAGCTTTGAGCAACAGAGGTGTACCTTTTCTCCTACTCGCCGCAATCAACTCATCCGCCAATCTGTTTGCGCTCCGTTGGCGATCTGCGGGCACTTTGGCAAGAGACCGCAATACAACACTTTCTAATCTCTTGGTTATGGTCGGCCTCACCACGCGCATGGATCTCGGAGCTTCCGAGATTATCCTCGCGATTAGGGAGCTGGTATCCCTGCCAGTGAAAGGCGTTTCACCAAGTAGCATCTCGTAGACGAGGCAGCCTAGTCCGTAAACATCGGATCGCGCGTCACCGCGGGACTCGCCCGTGCAGCGTTCCGGACTCATATACGGAATCGTGCCCAGCACTACATCGAATTCGGTCGAAACATCAAACCCGGCATCATCAACGGCAGTTGCTATCCCAAAATCCGCCAGCATAGGACGGCCTTCATGGAGCAACACGTTTTCGGGTTTTATGTCTCTGTGAACGATACCGTGCGTATGAGCTGCCTCGAGTGCCGATGCCACTTCAGCCGATATTCGGAGAACCTCATCGATTTCCAGCTGATTTGACTTGTTCAGGAGTCCTCTCAGCGATCCGCCCTCCACGTAGGGCATCACGTAATAGAGAAGACCGTCTGCTTCTCCGGAGTCGAGAATGGGCAAGATACCAGGATGGCTGAGCGTGGCGGTGATATTGACCTCTCGCAGAAAGCGCGCTGGACCCATAGCCTCAGCGACGCTTGGCTTCAACACCTTTACCGCGACTTTGCGAGGAAACCTACAGTCGTGCGCAAGGAACACGACAGCCATTCCGCCGCTGCCCAATTCGCACTCAATGTCGTATCGACCGTTGAGGGCGTCCTTGGCGCGATCCAGAAGCTCGTACATTAAAACCTAAGATGCGGGCAGGTTCGTCCGGGCACCAGTAGAATGCGTTCGCATTCTGTCGAGGAGGATCTGGGTGAAAAGGAATCCCAATCCAAGCGACACGGTCCTCACGGCACGGTAAACGGCGCCGTCGTAACCCACGTTCGATAGGGCGCGCCACGGTGTTGTTCAAACACGTGCATTATCTAGTCATTTGGGCAGATCACTTCGACCTTCTCTAGTAACGTACCAGCATGCATTGCCAATAAGCTGTAGGCGTCACGATCCTTTGAACATGATTTTGACGGAAGAATGAGTCTGATCGATAACGCTCCGTCAGAACCGACCACACCACCAGAAATTGCATGGATGCGCGTATTCTCTTCCGAAGCCGCAATTAGCTCAACTCGGCTGAACGGCGTCAAACCCGTTGCCATGAAGCCAGCTTCAACTGCCCTTGTTGAATCAACTGAGTATGCAAGGCCGTGCTGAACTGACGGTGTCTCAGGCCGAAACCAAGGCACTAACGAGAGCGTCGGAACGACGGCAATAGCCGCAATGCTGAGACCGAAGAAGATCACAGATATTCTGAGACCGCCTCTCTGCCGCTCCCGATCCACCGGCGCACGTTTCACGCCGGACGACATGGGGACGTTCCAGAGTGCGATTAGCACGCTGACTCCGAGAAGCAACACAGCTATCGCGACCAACCAATCCGCAATGGGAATCAGATCCGTGAACAACGCACCCTTTAGCAAAGCGCCGAGGGCCGCGACTGTGCCAATGACCGCTGTCAGAGCTTTTGCTACAGAATCCAGATCAGTAGTCGGATCCCCGGTAACCGCAGACATTATCTCCGTCTTCTGTGCTTCAGTTATCAAACCGTCACCTAATGCTTTATTCAGGATCTTCTCGAGGGTTCCCGGTTCGACAACCTTATTGTGAGGGTGCACCATGTGTACCTCTGTATGGAGGATCAGTGTGCAAATGGCTGTCCCGTCGTCTCCGGCCTAGTTAGGCCTATGAGTGATCACAAGCAGATTACGTCTGCCTACAGGGCTTTGGCCGAGTTTCATCTTGCGAGAATCCGACAGCGATTGAATGCGCAGCGGCTAATCCCCCCTACCGATCCGGCACCCTCCCAAACCCCAGCAGCTTCTTCATCCGCTCATGCACATAGTCGAAGCCCTGCACGCGGTTGCTCTTGTTGCCTTCGATAGTGTAGAGCATCCCTTCCTTGGCATGATGCACGATACCAATGTGGCCTTTCCATCCGGCGAGCCGCTCGCGCCACCATACCACGATGTCACCAGGTTGCGGGTCGACATCGTCTCCCGGCGGAGTCATCCAGCCTTTCTTCTTGAATTGGTTCATGATGTTGCGAGCGCCCAGGCTGTACTCGAAGGGCATTCCACTCTTGTTCTGACTGTAACACCAGCTCACGAATCCCGCACACCAGGCGCAACCCTCGGGTGCCAGCCCGTTCAAGTACCTGCGAACCCACTTTCCACGATTGTTACCACCGATCTCGGACGCCTCGGCCCTCAACTCCCCGATCGCAGCCCTCAGGGCGTTCCGACCCCACGTGGTTCCACCAAAGGATTTGTGCGGCATGCGGCTGAAGCTGATGACGGGGTTCACGGCGATGACAGCGCGACGATGCCTGAGGCTCCACCAGGTGAGTGGGCCCACCTTGCCGTCGACGACGAGGGGGCGACCGTGCCGGTCCAGATGCTGTGATTGGAACGCGCGTACCGCGCGTCGAGTCTGCGGCCCGAATACACCATCCACCGATACCGGGAGCTGCCAGTCGTTGAGCAACTCCTGGAGGGCCTTCACGGATTCTCCCCGATCGCCCTTCTGCAGAACCGGATCCATTGTTCGGCCTCGATACGGTTGGAGGAACTGCTAAAGTGCCACCGGCTTGGAGGTCTGTCCAGGAGTCATCATCCCTCAATCCTCTTCCATGGAATCGATTTGAGGATGACCGCCGTGACTCGACACTGGGAGTTGTTCACTGGGTGCGCGGAATTCGCCAGGATCGGCGCGTTCCTGAGCAACTGTGCCGCGTTCCCTCCAGCATGTCAACAAACTCGTTTGCCGTGGCGGGACGGTCTTTGGGTGTCTTCTCCAAACCGGCGTGTACAGCCTCTTCCACATACTCGGGCAATTCGGGTCTCACGACGCGCAGGGACGGAGGCGCTGCGCCTCTGTGCTTCCGCAATACGGCAGCGGCAGAGGGTCCGCTGAACACCGGTTCGCCCATCAACATCTCGTACACCACACACGCCAGCGCGTAGATATCGCTGCCGCCGTCGATCTTGGATATGCCGCCGGCCTGCTCGGGGCTCATGTAGTGAGGAGTGCCGACCAGGAGGCCGCTGGAGGAGAGTTTTTCGCCGCCTGACCGGATGATTGCCCGGGCGACACCGAAATCGCAAAGGACCACTCTGTCTTCCATGAACAACTACCCGGCCGCAAGACGACGGCAACACGCTCCGTGACCGCAAAGCACTGCGTTCCGCCCTACCGCCCTACCGCCCTACCGTCTTACCTTGCACGCGATCGCCAACATGAGCAGACGAGGAAAACCCATGCGCCACGCCAGTCTGGCACTCATCGCCATATGCCTTCTACTCGCATGCTCTCGAGAAGAGACGTCGGTACGCCAACGATTCCTGGCGCAATCGAGTGTTTCGGTGCAATTCGAAAACTGGACTCGCGTCTTCAATAACATGGATCGGGATTCTCTAGCCTTGATCTATCATCAGGTGCCGGAACTCAGGGTCATTCATTCCGACGGTAGCATGTCACGCGGCTGGACTGAGGAACGAGATAGACTCAGTGACTTCTTTGGAGGTGTCGAGAGAGTGAACTTGGTGACGGAGGGGCTCGAGACAGAGGTCATTAGCGAGGATCTGGTACTAGCGACATTCCGTCACGCCCTCGCCATCGAACGGGTGGACGGGCAGCGAGACCCACGGGTGTCGGGTCCGGGTACCATGGTCTGGATCAAGGATCCGGCGGATGAGATCTGGAAGATTCATATGGAGCATCTCTCGGCACGCTGACGTGATTGACGCCGAGATCGTGTGTTCCGGAAGCGGCATGGGAGTGAGTAACGTGCTCGCAGAAGGCTGGATTGGGAATAATGGTTGAAGAGGAGTATCTGTAACGCGCATCGTTTCCCCGCTTGTCTTATCGCGACTCATACTTTATTGTGTTCCAACTTTCCACAGGAGCGCGGTCCGGTGTCGGACCTCTTCCTCAGTTCGGACGACTACAGCGAGCGGGCACACAATCTCTACAACGAAGGGCGTTATGACGCGGCTCTCGAGGTGATCCGAGAGGGTCTCGAACATTTCCCTTTGTCGGTGGATCTTCACGTAGGAGAAGCATACGCGCGCCTTGCGCGCGACGAATTCGCCTGGGCACGCAGGAGTTTTGCAAGGGCCTTGGACCTCGAGCCCGATCACGAAGAAGCCCTCGCAGGAATGGGCGAGACGCTGCTCCAGTTGGGTCGCCGCGAATCCGCAACCCGCTGTTTCGACAGAGTGCTGGCTTTGGGCTTTCGCGAAGATCACGATCTGATGCTGCAGATCGGCCGAGCTCTGTTCCGCGAGCGAATGGTGGATCACGCGCGAGGTTTCTTCCAACTCGCAGCAGAGAGCCACCCCAACTCTTCCGAGGCAGTGGCCTGTCTCGGTTACGCGTTGCACAGAACCAGCGAGGAAGATGCGGCGTTGTATTGGTTGCGGCGGTCACTCGACTTGGACCCGTCGCACGCAGAAGCACGCATCTACCTTGGAAACCTTCTCTATGATCGCGGCGAGTATGAAGCAGCGTTGCTGCACTTCGAGCGCACCGAACCGGGCGACCACGTGGATGAACTGGCAGTGTGGCGCCTCATCGAACTCAAGAAGTCGATCTACGGCCTGCAGCCCACCGATCCGGAAATCGCTCCATGGTCGACTCAACTGGCTGCGCTGGCTGAAGAGATGGACACCATCGAGTTGCTTCTAGCGGAGGTGGAGGCTGCGCAACCCGACGGCACATTCCGCGACCCGCGCCAGCTGGAGTTGTTCGGGACTTTGCTAGTTGAGCTGCAAGGTATGCAACGACGCTCTGCGGGAGAAAAACACCGTGTCAGAACGGCAACCGGTATCTCGTACTCCGGCACATGGGATGAGATAGTACTTCAGATGAAGATGGACGATCGTGAGTTGTCGGAGACTTCCGTGAAGCAATACATGGCACGAGCTTCGCTGCGCAGTCACACGGAGACGGGGGTCGTCATTCCGGTGAGCGATCCCGAGAGCTTCGTGCGGGGAGCGGCCACCGCCGGCGTCTTGATGATCATATCCTGACTGCGGTCACCGCCGCTCCGCTCGACCCCACCGATGTTGCCGAGCCTCAACCGCTGAGTCCACAATGCGCCTATCCGCTAACGTAACCAGAGAAGTCCTCCCAAACGGCCTCACCATTCTGGTTCAACGATTCGACTCAGCTCCGGTGGTTGCGGTCGTCACGCATGTGAAGGCCGGTTACTTCGATGAACCGGACGAGTGGGTGGGAATCGCCCATGTGCTCGAACACATGTTCTTCAAGGGTACCTCCCGTCGCGGTCCCGGAGAGATCGCCCGAGACACTCAATTGCTGGGCGGGTACCTGAATGCGGGTACGATTTACGATAAGACAGCGTACTACACCGTGCTGCCTTCCAGCGAAGGGGGCCTGGAGAAGGCGCTCGACATCCAGTCCGACGCATTGAAAAACGCGGCTCTCGATCAGGACGAACTGACACGAGAGCTGGAGGTGATCATCCAGGAGGCGAACCGCAAACTCGACTCCCCGGATGCGGTGGCGGGTGAAACACTGTACGAACTGTTGTTTGAGAAGCACAGGATGCGGCGGTGGCGGATAGGCACGGAAGAGGGGCTGAGGAAGCTGACGCACGAGGATGTGCGCACTTACTACTCGACCCGGTATACGCCGGGCCGAGTGGTTGTTTCGGTCGTTGGAGACGTGGATACCAAACAGGTGCTGACCTTGGCGCGGGCTGCCTACGGCGACTGGGACCGATCGACTGTTTCGGTCGAAGGATCTCCCCCGGAGCCGGACACCATCGTCCCGTCCGTGCGCGTGCTCACCGGCGACGTCAAGAGGCCTCTGGCAGTGCTCGGCTGGAAGACCGTTGGGACCCTGCATCAAGACACCTCTGCACTGGACGTAGCAGCGTCAGTGCTGGGAAATGGCAGGGGATCTCGGCTTTACCGGGGGGTGCGAACGCCGGGTCTGGCTAGCAGCGTCCGCGCAGGACACTACACTCCGACAGAAGTGGGCGTGTTCGATATCTCTCTAGCGGCTGATGCGGACAGGCTGGACGAAGCCGTGACCCGTTGCGTCGACACGGTGTCTGAACTGCTCGCAGCCGTGCCCACAGCAACAGAGTTGGACCGCACTCGCGCGCTCTTCGCCATGCGTTGGGCGAGGGTGTTCGAGTCGATGGATTCGCGCGCCGCTGCACTGGCCGAAGGCGAATCTCTGGGCGGGTATCAGCTCATAGACGAGCTTCACCAGCGCGCGTTGGATGTGACCGCGGAAGAGGTGCAGCATGTTGTGAGTCGCTATCTGCGACCTGAGCACGCTTCACTGGTGGTTTACCTGCCGGAAGACGGCCACACCAGCCTGGCCGGGGATTCGTGGCCGCTTGCGCCCAAAACGCAACCGTCGCCAGTTGGCCCGGTACGCGACGCGTTGATCGAGTCCACCAGGGGTACTCCGGCCGAGATAGTCGATAGCGCTGAATACCCCGGCGGCATCAGCCTGCGCTCCTACGAGGGCGTAGACATGCTGGCGCGTTCCAAACCCGGCTGTGGCCTGGTCACTCTCGGCTTGGATATAGCCGGTCTCCCGGTGCTGGAGACTCCTTCGAAGGCGGGCATTTCTCGCCTCCTGGTTCGATCCACTATCCGGGGCGCCGGCGGTTTGACCGGCGAGGAATTGGCATTGGCCGCGGAATCTCTGGGGGGTGGCATCGTCGCGAGCAGCTCGGCCGACGGTCTGGGTTGGGGCATCACCGTCCCGCCGGATGCCCTGAGGCAGGCAGCCGGACTACTGCGCAAGGTGGCTCTCGAGCCCACGCTCGCGGGAGCGGAAATAGCCAAGGAGCGGACTCAGCAGATCAGCGACGCTCGCCGTTCGCAAGACGACATGTTCAGACATCCGACCCAGCGCGTGCTTGGCAAGGCTTACGGAGAGGATGTATACGGATTGCCGGTGCTCGGAGAGCCGCAAACCGTGGAGTCCCTGAGCGATAACGATGTCAGGGAATGGGCTGCGGAGATAGGGAAACACAGAGCGGTTCTGGTGGCTGTCGGTGACCTCGATCGAGAACAAATGCTGAGCGCCTTGGCACCCCTTGCGGGCTGGCCGGCGGTGGCTGATCTAGGGTCAGGGTCAAATGGGTCGCCCGAGTTTCGCGACGAGATCGGAGCCGAGCGGAGGAACAAGGCTCAGACCGCGCTCGCAATGGCGTTTCCAGCCATGCCGGCGGCATCCGCGGACAGATTCGCGGTTTTGGTTTTGGGATCGTTGCTCAGCGGCCTCTCGGGAAGGCTGTTCAAGGAGTTGCGGGAGAAGAGATCTCTGGCATACACCGTTGCGGCACTGCCCTGGTTGAGGCGCCGCGCCGGTGCCATGCTTACCTATATCGCAACCTCTCCTGAGAGGGAGTCGGAAGCTCGTGACGTCATGCTTCGGGAATTGTCGCTCCTCGTGGAAGACTCTATCGCCGATGTCGAACTCGAACGCGCCCGCAATTACGCGGCGGGCCTGGTGGAGATACGCCAGCAGCACGCCTCCTCCGTGAGCAGCGAGATTCTCACAGCTTGGCAGAACGGCGTGTTAGCCGAAATCGAGGATACCGCGGAACGCCTGCGGAGCGTCACAGAGGAGGAAGTGAACAGGGTTGCGAGAAACCTCTTTGGGGCGGGACGCCACGCTGAGTACGTGGTGAGAGGTCGGTGAACGCGAAAAGCGTCAGTCCAGCGCTAGAACATCGACATCGCCAAGAAGGACCGCAGGTTATCGTTGGTGATTCGCAGTCTGTCGCACAACAGTCTGACTACCGACCAGAGCACCTTGTAACCGAGGTCGCGATCGAAATCAACGAGCATCTCGAAGTCGGACCGCGTAATGGTGAGGAGAACGCAGTCGGTGTTGGCTATCGCGTCGGTTGAGCGCGTGGATCGGTCGAGTACGGCCATCTCGCCAAAACATGCGCCGGGCTTCAACACGGCGAGCGCCTCCTCACCTGAGCCTGGCACGTCCCGCGAAATGCGAACCTCGCCGTCCGCAATGATATACAGGCGGTTTCCTGGCTCGTCTTCTTTGAATATCGTTTTGCCGAACTTGAATCGCTGTTCCTGGCAGATCTCGGCCACTCTCTCGAGCTCTTCGCCTTCGAGGTCGGCGAAGATCGCGGCCTTCTTGATGAGGCTGAGGTCCATAGAATCTCACCTTGCAGGGAGAGGGAAGAGTAGGTGCAACCTACAGAAAGCCTTGATATGCGGCAAGATAGGCCACTAATCAAGCCGCCCGACCTGCTCACGGCGTGCAGGATTCCGCTGGCCGCGGTCTTTCTGATTGCGGACTCGGCCGCCGCGCGCTTTGTCGTGCTTGCAGTCGTGGTAATAACGGACATCGGCGACGGGATGTGGGCGCGCAGGATCGGAGGATCGAGAACCGGGGCTGTGCTGGACCCGGTCGCGGACAAACTATTCATGCTCACCGCCTTCATCGTAGTGTTCCGCAGTGGCGGTTTGAGGCCCCTGGAAGTTGTCGGCGTTCTGCTGCGGGATATCACCGCACTGTTCAGCTTCATAGGGGTGACGATAATGAAGAAGCCGAAGACGCTGCCAGCACGCGCTGGAGGCAAGGCCGTAACGGTGAGCCAGACGCTCACGCTGGTCGCGTTTCTGGCCGGGTCGGATCTGCTGCGACCGCTTGCCTGGGCGACCGCGGCGATCTCGCTGTACGCCATCTGGGATTACATGCACGTCGGGACGAGCCAGTGATAAACCAGTGCGTAATGCAGGAGGGGGCCAACCGGACATGAAGGGAAGCGTGAAGATTGTTCTATCGGCATTTATGGCATTGACGGTAGCCTCATCCCTTTCAGCTCAGGAGAACTATCTGCAAGCCGAACTCGACAACGGCTCTACTCCTCCGTTCCAAATCGGCCTGTTTGGATTCGCTAGTCGAGTCGGGATCGATTTCGAGGGCCAGGGACAAGCGGTGGCGAGTTTCGCGCTGGATTTGGGCGATCTCTACACCGACAGGCTTCGCCTCCGGCCGTCGGCCGAACTGGGTTTCGGATGGGGTGACAATACTTACGTTGCCAACGTCGAGGTCATTTACAGGTTCACGCCGGACACCATGGTCGCGGTACCGTACGTGGGCGGCGGGATCGGGTTGGCGGGGCAAGAGGGGTGTGGATCCGTCGACGGGTGTCCGGCAGTATGGGGGCAGTTCGTGCTCGGGTTCGAGTTGAAGCTGCGCAATCGGCTGAGCTGGCTGATTGAATATCATGGAGAAGATTCCTTCGGGCGCCAGCGGTTGCTCGTCGGACTGACGACTCGGCGGGGGATCTAAAATGTGGGGATCATGGGCGATCGAGCCGGCCGGCTCGGGCGACGGCAGCTTTCACGAGGCGGCAATTGCGTAGATCCTTGCTGTTGATCGTAATGTGGCTCCTGGCGCCGCTGCCCTCCGTTGCGCAAAGCGGGACGGAGTGGCAGGTGCATTCACTGGCGCTGTTGGGAGCCGACAGGTTCTTGGGAGGTGGAGTCGGCCTCAATCTCAGGACGAACGGTCGCATGAGATGGGGTGCTGCGTTGAACGCCGGCGAGCTGGAGGGGAATGTGGCGCTGAGACCAGAGGTGCTTGGCTCATTTCACCTGAATCCATACAAGCGCCGAGGTGTCGCCCCGTACGCCGGAGCTGGCGTTGCCCTGGTGATTTCGGAAGGCACCACCCGCGAGTACATACTCGCTGTCATCGGAGTCGAATCGCGGCCCGGTCGTTCGAGAGGGTGGTTCGCCGAGGTTGGTGTTGGCGGCGGCGCAAGGGTATCGGTAGGGGTGCAATTCCGAAAACAGCATGCACGTGTACGCTGAACCGACCGGAGTTGGCCGGACACCTGCGTTTGTTCAGTTTAGGACGCTACCGGGAGGTGGCTGCGTTCAGCTGGTCGCGCTGACTTCTGGTTTATGGCGCTTCACTGGGCGGCAATACTGCTCGCCAACTGCCCTGATTTCCTTCAATTCCTTCTTGGACAGAGTTGAATAACGCTCGGCCAAATACTCCATCGTGTCATCGAACCAGTCCTTTCGGTGCTCCGGCTCGGCCTGAAGTACTCCGCACTGAAGGATGTGACTCAGGAGTTCGTCTCGGGCCTTGTCAAAAGGGCTGGTGCTATCGTCCTTACTGTAGGCGCGTTTGTTCTTTCCCACGCGCGGCGCTCCATTGGTTGCTCGTGATTGAGGTTGCCCGCTAAGTGTACAAACGCCACGAGGACAGGGCAAGAGACCTACGCGCATATGGGTTTGGAACAAGAAGTCTCCCCTTGCGCACACCTTTTCGAGGGATTTTTAATGTCCGAATCGGTATACGAGCACGAAAGACCTGCACGGCTTGTTGCCTTGCTCAGGGCGTTAGCAAGTAGAATTAGCGAACTCGAACGCGACGAGGATCTTCTTGCGGCGGGTCCGGAATTGTTGAAGATAATGGGCGACGCTCGGGCCGAGCTGTTCCGATATGAGGTGCGCATTACCTACGATACGCCGGAGATCGCGGAGAGCCGCCGAATAGTGGATCAGGCAAAGCAGCAGCTCGAGCGACTCGATTTTGAGGACCCAGAGGGGGTAAGTTGATGGCGGGAAAGCTGAATCTCAAAGTCTTTTATGCCGGCATGGCATTGGTCGCCGTGGCCGGAACGGTAGTGATCTTGATGGCCACCAGCGGCGGCGTGGAGGCGCCCCCGGTACAGGCTTTGGACCAACCTTTCTCTCCGGATGCGGAACCTTTCCCAGGTTATGTGATGGGCAGTGACTCCGCTCCAGTCGAGATAATCCAGTACGCCGATTTTGCCTGCGCGCACTGTGCGACCTTCACTATTCTGCACGGCCCAACGATCATCAATCGATTGGTTCGCACGGGTCTCGCGCGACTGCGGTTTCGTGGGCTCGCTTTGTATCAGGTTTCTCTACTGCCTCACAACGCGGCTGAGTGTGCGGGAGAACAGGGCAGCTTCTGGGAAATGCACGACAACCTGATGTTCAGGCAGAACGAATGGTTCAACGATCCCGACTGGCCTACGTCACGAAAGACGCTGCGCACGTTCCGGCAGTTCGCCCGAGACGCCGGCTTGGACCTCGATCAATACGACCAGTGCATGGAGGAGGGTCGTTACCAGGACCGAATCATTGCCACCCGAAACGAAATTGTCGATCTGGGTATTCGCTCCACTCCGACCTTCGAGGTAGGGGCTTACAGAGTCACCGGCGGCATCTCGTATGACAGCCTCAGGGTTCTGGTGTCCAAGGCGTCAGAGCAAGCGCAATGATACATCGCATGGCCGCATCAGCTCTTTCACTCGTCGGGGTCCTCGTGGCGGTGTATCTACTGCTTTGGAAGATTGGGGTCATGGGCGAACTCTCGTGCACAACGAGTGGCTGCGAAACCGTGCAGACCAGCGAATATTCCGACTTTCTCGGTGTACCGGTGGCGCTGTACGGTGTAGCTGGTTTTCTTACTCTCTTGATCGTGGGCCTGGCCGGGCTACAACCTCCGTGGCTCGAACGCAAAGAGCCCACGCTTCTGCTGGCGGTCTTTTCCGGCATAGGTGTTGCATGTTCAGCGTATCTGACGTACCTGGAGGCGGCCGTAATCCACGCATGGTGCCAATGGTGTGTTGCCAGCGCGATTTTGATCACGTTGGTTTTCGCCGTCTCCCTGGCGGGTCTTTTACGATGGTCACCGGCGGAGGCGCGGAAGTAGCCCAAAGCGTCTTATCAGAACGCCGGAGCGCCGGCCGGTTCGGCTGCACGGCATGCTGGAGGTAGGATTGGTGTCTGCTTCGCATCCACTGACCGCGGATGAGCCCAACTCCCAGGCTGGGGGAGAGACGAACACGTCCGCTCGACAGGACCATTCAGGCTCCATGTCCATACTCGCGGAACAGACAATTGCCGCACCGGAATCCCTTGGCCTCGAAACGCGCTTGGAATTCCGCGAAGCTGCGTCCAGCCTCATCGACAGGGTGTCTGCGGGCACCGGCAGACTGGTCGTCGATTGCGCCGACCTGAAATCGATTGACAGCTCGGGACTCAATGCTTTGATCCTGGTGCACCGCAAAGCCGCGCAGAGGCGCATCAAAGTCGTCTTGCGGGATCTAAACGGTGAGCTGCTAGCGCTGCTCGTTTTGACGAAACTGGACGACCTGTTCGAACTGCAGCACGGGCAAGCACGTTAGGTCATGTGCGCACCTTTTTGCCTTGACCGATTCTGAATCGTCGCTCTCCGTACGAAACCTGTCGCGGCGATTCGGCTACCGTCGGGTCATTGCCGACATCTCCTTCGACGTCAGTGGCGGCGATTTCCTGCTGTTGATCGGACACAACGGTGCCGGCAAGACCACCCTGATCAGATTGCTCGCGGGATTGCTCAAGCCCAACTCAGGATCGGTCGTGAGGCCGCACTCGTTTGGCCTCGTAGCACACGAATCGATGCTCTACGATTCTCTCACCGCCAAAGAGAATCTGCGTTTCTTCGGGCGGCTTCATGGCAATAGAGCGGAAGAGCGTGAGAACCAGCTCCTCGAGAAGATAGGACTTGCTGAACACGCGGATCGCCGCGTCGCGTCCTACAGTCGGGGAATGGTGCAGCGACTCACTTTGGCGAGGGCGTTGCTGCCCGACCCCGAGCTGTTGCTGCTTGACGAGCCGATGACCGGTTTGGATGACGCGGCATCGGGCACGGTCTGTGAGATCCTGGCCGACTCGAGATCGCAGAAACGAATGGTGGTCCTGGCGACCCATCAACTCGCCGACGTAGTCGGCCTGGCTACAGATGTTGGATTCTTGGTTTCAGGCCGGATGAAGGCCATCGAACCGATTGCCGGACGCGATGCGACGACTTTGACAGGGCGCTACAGGGAACTGGCGGGAAATGTCTAGGTCAATCTGGACCACCGCCTACGCAGTGGCCGCTAAAGATCTGAAAATCGAATGGCGCACCAAGACCGCGTTTGCCTCCTCGATAGTCTTCGCAGTACTCGTTCTCGCAATCTTCTACTTCTCGCGCGACACCACGGTCGTATCAGAGTTGGAAATTGCGCCAGCGGCTCTGTGGGTGACCTTTACTTTTGCGTCCATGCTGGGCTTGAACAGGGCGTTTCTCCTGGAACAGGAGCATCGTGCGATCGACGGTATCCTGGTCACCCCGGTCCCCCGCACCGGCGTCTTCGTCGGCAAACTGCTGGGCAATCTCATCTTCGTTGTGGTGCTGGAGTTGTGCTCCCTGCCGCTGTTTTCACTGTTTTTCAACGTCTCTATCCTGCGCGAACTGCCGGCGCTGCTGGCTGTGACATTGATGGCGACATTCGCTTTCGTCACCGTGGGAACTCTCCTCAGTGCAATGGTCGTGCGTACCAGATTCTCGGAATTGATGCTTCCGATTCTATTGTTACCCTTCCTCGTACCTCCGATCATCGGGGCCGTTCAGATCACGTCAGGCCTTCTAGGGGGGCGTCCCTTGAGCGAGTACGGCGGATGGATGAGATTGTTAGCTTCTTTCGACATTGCCTTCGTTGTGGCTTGCCTGTTGCTCTTTGACGCGACGGTTGAAGAATGACCGAGTTCGACTCTGCGCGGTTGACCGTCCGGCGCGGCTGGATACTGACGATAGTGGCACTGCTGGCTCTGTGCGCGGTGTACGTTCGCGTTGCTTACTTCACCCCGATCGAGACCGCCCAGGGACCGGCCCAGAAAATCTTCTACGTGCATGTCCCCTCGGCCTGGGCGGCACTTGTCGCATTTGCAGTCACCGGAGTGCTCAGCCTGGTTTACCTTGTGCGAAGAGATGCGAGGCTGGACCGAGTTGCTGCTGCTTCCGCCGAGGTGGGATTGGTTTTTGGCTTGGCAATGCTCACGACGGGGGCACTCTGGGGCAAGACGATATGGGGCGCGTGGTGGGTATGGGACGCTCGTCTGACTTCCACCCTGTTTCTCTGCCTGCTGTTTCTGGGTTACGTCGTATTGCGAGGCGCAGTGATGGATCCGGATATGCGAGCCCGGTTTTCCGCCGTGCTGGGCATTCTGGCGCTGGTGCTGGTGCCCTTCATCTACCTCTCGGTTCACATGTTTCGCACACTTCATCCGCAGCCGCCTGTGCTGAGGGCGGGGACTCCGACCCTTCCTGCATCGATGCTCGTCACGCTGCTGCTCTCAGTGTTGGTCTTCTCGGCTCTCTACGTGGGGTTCTTGATGTTGCGGTATTCATTGTCGATGCTCAGACAGATACGCGAGGAGGAAGCGGTCGGTGGGATCCCCTGATAACAGTGCCTACGCCGTGGTCGGCTACTTGGCGACTACGCTGGTCTTGCTGGCATATGCGGCATTCCTGTACTTCAGGATCCGCAAGGAGCGTTGAGGATGGCGCAAACCGCTTCAAGCTCGTCTACAGCACGTAGCAAGCCAAGTGTGAACGCAATCATTCCACTGACGTTACTGCGGACGATACGGGCACTCGATCGCACGCGACAGATCGACCTGGAGGATTACTCGAGCGAGACGGCACCGCGTCGGCTCGGTACCAGTCCGTCGGTTGCTGCCCAGATCGAGAGGTTTGAAAAGCTCGCCAAGCAGGGTACCGGCGCCGACGGGGAAGAGGTGGCCCAGCTGTTTCGCTTGGTCGGCCGTCGCAGCGACGCTGAATTGGCTTTCAACCAGGCGGGGCGCGCCGCCGCCGAAGAGATCTTGCGGCGTACGTCAGGTGCGAAACGATTCGTGGAGGGTGCCGGCCGAGTGGTGGGGCGCATGCGGTTTGACAGAGGACGAGCGAAACGTCTCGCCGACCGGCTGCTGAGTATCTCTTTGACCTTTGACGAGCGGGCGGGAATCCAGGCCGTTGCCAATGGTCCTCTGTCGACTCCCGAACCCGACGGACTGTGGTGTGGATTCTGCGGAGCGGCGCTGGGAGAGCTGTTGGGTAAATGCACCCAATTCGAAGGAGCCATGCAGCACGACCGATGTCGTGGGCGCGGAGATGAGGTCTGCTCCTGGAGTTCCGAAGGCGGATCTGGTAGCTGAGCGAGATGTGTCGCCTTGACCCTCGTTCTCGACCAGAGCTGTTATTGATCAGAGCAAGAAGCCGAACACCAGGAACAGAACGCTCGCAGCAGTCGCGGCCGTGAGAGCATACGGCAACTGTGTGCGCACGTGGTCGATATGATCCGTTGCAGCGGCCATCGAGGCCACTATTGTGCTGTCTGATATGGGCGAGCAGTGGTCGCCGAAGATTCCACCGCCAAGAGCGGCTGCCAGTGCCAATCCGGGGTGCAAGCCGATTAGGTCAACCATCGGAATGACGATAGGTATCATTATGGCGAACGTTCCCCAAGACGTCCCGGTGGAAAAAGCGATGAAGCAAGCCAGCAGAAACACTATCGCTGGCACGAAACCAGGGTGAACGGTAGCTTGGGCTGCCTGGGCCACGAACACCCCGGTACCCAATTCCCTCGTCGTTGCGCCGATTGCGAACGCAAGTGACAACACGATCACCAGTGGAATCAACCCCTGGACTCCCTTGATGATGTTATCGCTCATATCGGCGATTGTCATGATACCCTGCGCCCAATAGACGACGGCACCTGTCAGAAGACCGACTATGACTCCCCACAAAACCGCCCGGGAACCGCTGCCCTGCATGATATTGCCGTCTCCCGAAAGCCACAAAACCACCGGCACCGTGGTTACCATCACGAGGATTGGCAGTAGCATGTTTACGGCTCGGAGCGGGACGTCTGTCTTTGCCGGCGCCATTGCCACGTCGGCCGATATCATCGGCTGGGCGCCGTCGCGCAGCAGCTTGCCTTCTTCCCTGACGCGCCGTTCGGCCTCGCGCATCGGCCCGACGGTCCAACCTGTCAAGATGACCGTGAATACCAAGACCAGTGCAGCAAGGGCGTAGAAGTTGAGGGGAAGCGCGGAAACCAGCAGAGCCACCGGGTTGGCAACCTCTTGTGCCGCCAGGATGCTGATGATATAAGCCCCCCATGCATTCAACGGAATGAGTATGCATTTGGGAGCGCAGGTTGCGTCGATTACGTAGCTGAGCTTCTCACGGGAAATGCGGCATTTGTCGAACAACGGTCTGGCAACCGAGCCGGATACCAGGAGACCGAAATTCGATTCCAGAAAAACAACCAGCGATACAAACGCAGTCAGCAATCCGACGGATCGTCGCGATTTCGCGATGCCGCTGCGGTCTACCGATTGCACGAACCCGTCCATTCCCCCCGACGCCTGCGTGAAGGTGATCATGGCTCCAATGAGGGCACTGAAGAGGAGTACGCGTGCATTGTCGGGCTCGGTCGCCTGCGCAATGTAGGTGTCGACGGACTGGATGAGTCCCGCAACCGGGTTCCAGTCGTTCATGATGGTCCAACCGAGCCAAACAAAGAGGACCAGGGAGAGGTAAACCTGTTTTGTCTTGATCGCGAGGCCGATTGCGACAACCGGAGGCAATATGGACAGCCAGCCGTAGGTTTCCATGATCCGTCTTTCTGGTCAGGTGCGCACGCGTCTGAGGAACCAGAGGCCCGCGGTGCAGAACAGAACGTTTGGCGTCCATGCGGCCACCACAGGTGGCAACAGCCCTCCCGCACCAACTGCCTGGGAAAGCTGCACGAATAGAAGGAATACCAAGGTGGTACCAAGCCCGACTGCCACACCCACCGCGCCGCTCGAACGCGGCGCAGCAGCGACAAGGGGGGCCGCAAAGATCGTGATGATGACGCACGTAACAGGTATGGCGATCTTGAGAGCGCGCTCGACGGTCAGTCTGCGGCCATCTCCTCCCGACCTCTCGAGTGCCCTTATGTAGCGTCCCAGCTCAGCATAGTTCATTTCCTGCGGTCGCTTCGGTTCCAACAGTAACTCGGCCGGCGTTTCAGAGAAGCTCCGGATCCGAATGGAATCGAACAAAAAAGCCGACTCGCCCCGGTCTTCCGGCAGTATGCGGAACCTCCCGCTGCGCAGCGTCCATGACGCGGTCGTGTCGTTGTAGATGCCGAACCGCCCCTGAATGACGAAAGTAGGATACGAGGAACCGGATCCCTCTCGTTCCAAAACGATGTCGTTGACTCGACGCTGGCTCACGTTTAGAGACCGAATCGAATACACCCAACCGTCGGTCGCTCGGTAGACGAAGTTCTGTCGATTGTTCTGCGACCGTATCTCCAGTTCACCCAACAGCTCCATCTTCCGTCGGGTCGTTTGCGGAGCCACTTCGCCGACCACCCAGCTGAGACCGGAAACGAATATCGAGGCCACCACGAGCGGAATCAACATGCGGTGAAAGCTTCGCCCGGATGCCTTGGCCGCAGTGAGTTCCGAATGCCGGTTCATGGCGCCTACACTGAACACGGTGGCAAAGAGAACAGCCGCAGGAAGCACGAGAAATACGGTTTCCGGAACGCTGTATACGTATGCGAGCGCAATTGTCCCAGGGCCCAGATCGCGCGCGAGGTATTCGTCCAGCTTGTCGGTGAGTTCTATCAGTATGACGACGATGGGGAATCCGACCGTAGTGATCAGAAAGATCCTCGACCAAAGCCGCAGGGCGTAGCGATCTAATGTGCCTGCGATCACGCTGGTGCGCCTGCCTTCCGGCTGGAACCGCTGCTCGAACTCGACACCCGCCAGCGAGCAACCATGCCTTGGCGCCCGAAACGCCACAGCGCCGTGATTCCGATCAGTCCGAACAGGATGTTTGGGGCCCACATTGCAATGAATGCCGACACATACAGCCTGTTAGCCATCGACTCTCCGGCTATCAATCCGACGTAGAATACTGCGAAGATGACCATTCCGACTCCGATCACCATTCCCAGCCCTCCGCCCCGGAAACGCAGTGCCGCGGGGACACCAACGAGCACGAAAACTATGCATGCAGCCGGTATAGCATACTTCTTGTGGAGCTCGACCAAATACACTTCTTTACGCACTCGCATGCTGCGAGCACGATCCCGGTGAACGGTGGTCTCATTCATCCTGGATCGCGGCCTCAGTCCGGTCACGTGGATGTGGCGCGGCGGCTTGGTGAGCACGGCACGCACTGCGGCCTCCTGCGAATCCGCCTGGGCCGTCGACTCTTGTGGCGGCTCCTGAGCTTGCAACTCGGCGGGACGCAGCCAATCCAAGATAGAGCAATACGGACTCTTTCGCGGTTGCGGCACGAGGGTGTCGGGTTGTATGGGCTGGAGTCCCAGAAGTGACCTTATCCCGTTTCGTTCGGCTGCTTCGGCGCGGCGTGTGGCAAGCATCTCATCCCGGCGGGACTCGAGCGCAACTTCTTCGAGTGCGCACACGCCCAACTCTCGATCGCCCCGGTACGTGTCGCTCTCCCGGCGCACGAACTCGCGCCCGATGTCCTCAAACCTGATCTCATATCGATCGAACACTACTCGCTGGAACATGCTTGGGTCCTGCCGGTCGATCTCATGGGAAGAACCGACGAACAGGATGAGCTGCAGATCCTCCTGGTTCAGGTCGAATGCCATGCGACCACTGTCGGCATAGACGATGCGAGTGGTGCCTTGGTCGGTGAATCGGTATATGGTTACGTCACGCATCAGGTAGGTGGCCTGGTCGATGGATGCGGCGCGGAGGAACACTCTTCCTCGCTGTACCTCATTGACGACGTGCTCTTTTAGTGAGAACGTCGGTTTCTGACGGGCTATGTCCACCATGAGCATTCTGAGACGATGATTGGTGCGAGGCAGAACCTGATCACCAAACAGGAACGCGATAAAGGCCACGATGCACGCGGCAATCAACACGGGACGCACGAGTTGAGTGATGGATATGCCTCCCGCCCGGAACGCAGTGATTTCTCTGTCGTCGGTCAGGCGACCGAACGTATGAAGCACGGCCACCAACACTGACATGGAGATCGTCATAGCGACGAGGTATGGTATCGTCAGGAGAAAGAACTCGAAGATCACCGTCCATGGGAGCCCTTTGCCAAGCAGCATCGGGAGTCGACGAGCAACCTGGTTCAACAGCATGAAACCGGTCATCGCCGCCAGGGAAAAGGCAAACGCCGCGATGTGCTGTTTGATCAGGTACTTGTCCAGTATCTTCATCGATTCCCGTAACTTTCTACCAAACAAGGACTTGGGCCGCTCATTATATTGCGAAAGCTCACCCCTAACAAGGCGTACCCCTCTGCAGCCAGGAAAGTGTCGCGCCTCTCGTTAGTCGTGCTCGCTGCCGTATTTACGCTGCCATGCGGCACACTGGAGGCCCAGGACGAACCGGGGCCGAAGCTGGGGCTGGTGTTGAGGGAGCCATGGGAGCCGGCGGGATTCCGGACCCCACCGGCGCTCGAGCCCGGTGGTTGGCTTTCGTTTCGACCTTCCCCCGCCGGGATCGTGGCGCGCTGGTTCGCGGAGATTCGAGAGCTGGCGAAAGAGGCACGATCGAGAAGACGTGTCGCCCGTCTCCAGGCCTCGCTCCAGTCCGCGGCCGAGCCGGAAACACCGGACATACCCTCGCCGGAGGCGATGGCGCCGCGGCCTGAAGACCTGGCACAACCACCCCAGCAGGACGCGTTCGAATCGTTGTCCGAATACGCGGACATCGGACTCGATCTAACGGGCAGGCTCGAGATGGGGCTCGACCGCCTGCGCAATGCAAGGTGTACGGCCGCTGACGTGTTCAGCACCGCGTCAGGGTGCGTTACGGGATTCCCCACTCCCACGGTGGATCAACAAGCGAATGTGAGTGCCAGTGGCATAATCGGCGATCGGGTGCACCTGAGTGTGGATTTCGACACGGAACGCGAGTTCAGCGCGAACAATAACATCACGATCTACTATGAGGGTCTCGAAGACGAGATACTGAGGCGCGTCGACGTCGGCACGGTTTCCTTCGAGGCGCCCGAGTCGCGGTTCGTTACCTCGGGGATTCCGGCGAACTCGTTCGGTGTGAAAGCGGAAGCCCAACTGGGACCTCTCAATTTCAGATCGATATTCGCACAGCAAAAGGGCTCGGCGGTAAGGACCAGGACTTTCACCGTGGGCGACGCGGCCACGCAGCCCGTGGACTTCGAAACCAGGGATGTGGATTACGAGTCTGGCCGCGCCTTCTTCGTAGTGAACCCGGTCGCGTTACCGGGATACCCGGAAGTGGACATATTCGACATCAGCCGGGAAACGCTGCCGGCCCCGCTCAGGCTGTCCGATGTGCGGGTGTATAGGCTTCGCGCCCAGGGGAGCCAAGCGAGGGAAAACCCGAATCTGGGCGGCATCGACGCGGTGGCACTGAGGTCAGACAGTCCACAACGCATCGGTCCGTTCTCGTGGGAGCTCCTGGTCGAGGGTACCGACTATTACCTGGATCCGTCCGGTACATGGTTTGCTCTCGATACGCGTGTTGGGCTCCAGGATTTCCTGGCGGTTTCGTATGTAACCACTTCCGGCGACACCGTAGGCACCTTTCCGGTCGTGAACGGCGATGGAGACACGCTGCAGCTGATCTATGAGCCACGCAGTGATCAAAACGCCCCCACTTTCCCCTATGAAATGCGCAACTGGTATCGCCTGGGAAGCCAGGATATCGACCGCGGGTCGATCGGCCTGGCTATCGAGGTCAGGAACTCCGAGACACCTCTAGACGGGCGCGGAACCTATCTGTCCCGCCTCGGGTTGGCACAAACCACTGATCCTTCAACTCTCGACGAATTCAACCGCGTGTTTCCCCGGGAGCGTGATCCGGGAGGTGGAGAACCCATACGTGACCTCTTTGTAGTGTTCCCGCATCTGAGGCCCTTTGCGGACAGCACACGCCTGCAGCAGGGCGAGCTCAACGACTCGCTGTACCGGACGCCCACCTTCTTGATGAGGACTCAAGGTGCGGCTTCCAGGTTCAAGCTGAGAATTCACTATGAGGTAAGCGGGGCGGGTGACCGCTCTAACCTGAGCCTGGGGGCTATCCAGGTACGCACCGGGAGTGAGCGGCTCTCGATCGGCGAGCGGCTGCTGACCCGCGGCCAAGACTACGAGATAGACTATGCGTTAGGCCAGGTAACGTTCCTCAAGCCAGACTCCCTCTTCGTGGGACCCACTCAGGTGACCGCCGAGTTCGAGGAAAATCAACTCTTCGATGATGCGCCCAAGAGCATATTCGGCTTCTCGAGCACATACGCGCTGGGTGCGGCCGGGAATGTACACGCAATCGGGATATTTCAGAGTGAGCGCAGTGTCAGCACGCGACCTACGCTCGGATTCGAGCCGGAAGCACAGCTCATCGGTGGTCTCAGCACCGATCTGAGCTTCAGGCTGGACGGTCTGACGCGATTTCTGGACCAGATCCCGTTGTTCAGCACTTCTGTGCCATCCGCGTTCCAGATCAACGGCGAATTGGCAGTATCCCGCCCCGGCTCCAATCAGAGAGGCGTGGCGTATGTCGAAGACTTCGAGCGCGAGCCGTCGACCCGGGTGCGGTTGGCGGAGCGGGCCTTCCAACTCGGCAGTGCTCCCACCTCCGGCCGGGGCCTCCCTACAACCCACCTCGGGGCTGGTGGAGGGTTCGATGCAACGGATGCGGTTCCGCTGGTATGGCAGAATCTGATCAGAGGTCCCGAAGGTCTGGTGCAGTTTGGGCCGCAAGACATCGACTCTACGATCATACTCACGGGAACCGGCATCAGCGTGGAGACGACACTGTGGCTGTCCCTGAAGCCGGACACGATCGGCGGTGCGCCGGATCCGAACACAGGCGTTCCTAGATGGTATAGATCTCACACGGCGGGACCCAGATGGCGGAGCATGACACAGCCGCTGGGCGGCGGGTCTGGTGTGGGCGTGGACCTGTCGAGGGTAGAGTTCTTGGAGTTCTGGGTTTTGGAGGACGCCGAGCGCACGGCCAGACAGCAGGATACCTATCTGGTGTTCGATTTCGGACGGATCTTCGAGGATGCCGCGAGGGTGGGGCCAACGGAATTCGCAGCGAGCGGTGCCGATACCAGCTTTGCCGGTTTTCAATCCGTCGGTGAAGGTAAACTCGATACCGAGAAGGATACTCTCACCAATGTATTCAACGCCCAGCTTCACGACGTGGGGGTTGCGGGAGACGTTATCGACACGATCGTGAACCGTGCGACAGGCGAGCTGATCCAGGATCTGCCACTGTGCGATCTGCGCGGCTATACCGATGTAACGGCCTTCTCACGGGGCGACCTGCTGGCTCGTTGTTCTCGTGGCAACGGAGTCCTGAACACCGAAGATCTGGACGGTGACAATAGACTGGACGTGGATGTCGGCGTCACTCGGGAAGATTTCGTGCGCTATGTGGTCCCTGTCGGAGATGATCGCTATTTCGTGCGACGGGGCGGCACGTATGTAGACGAGAGCGGCGGTACCCATACCTGGCGGCTTTACCGGGTGCCTTTCAGGGAAGACACCGTACAGGTGGGGCGACCCAATCTGTTTCAGATTCAAGCTCTGCGACTCACGGTCGTTGCGCCCGACCAGCCGTCGGTTGAACGCGAGATCTCCGTCGCCCTCGCCCGGATGAGGTTGGTGGGATCACCTTGGATAAAACGTGCCGCCGCGCCCATTACCGGCTTGAGTGGAAGCCGAACCGAACTCAGCGGGGAGGTGATCGCCTCGGTGATCACCACGGAAAACACGGACCTCGGATACGAGTCTCCCCCAGGCATTTTGAACCAGGCCGAGCGCGCCGATGCAGGGTTCGGGTTCGGTACGCAACAGATCAACGAGAAGGCATTGCGACTTCTAGCGACTGGACTGCAGGCTGGTGAGAGGGGTGAAGCGTTCCTGCGGTTCATGGATGCTGCCGAAAAGAACTTCCTCAAGTACAGAGAACTCAGAGTATGGGCCCGTGGGAGCGGGCCGGGATGGGAGGAAGGCGATCTCGAATTCTTCATCAAGTTGGGCGGGGACGAGCACAATTTCTACATGTACCGGGCGCCAGCTCGCAGTGTTACTTGGGAACCTGAGGTCGTGGTGGAGTTGGGCAAGTGGGCGCAGCTACGGGCCGAAGTGGAGGCGGCTTGGCTAAGCGGTGCCCCGCCTTCCGGGGCGGCGGAATGCGGTGGTGATACCAATGCCTACGTTGCCTGCGACGGTCCGTACATGGTGCAGGTTAGGGACCCGGGTACCACACCCCCCAACCTGGCGCGCGTGTCAGAGGTGGCTGTCGGGATTTACAGAGGTCGGGAAACGGTCCCGATAAATCAGGCGGAATTATGGGTGGACGACATCAGGCTGGCTGACTTGGTGGACGAGGTCGGCGCGGCGGCGGCACTGGACATGCGGCTGGCGGCTGCGGACATAGCTGAGATTACCTTTGACATGAGTCGGATCGACGACCAGTTCAGGCAGCTCGGCGAATCGCCCAGATATGTAACCGACGAAGTGCGCAACTTCGCCTCGATACTCCGCCTCGACAAGTTGATGCCGGAAAGATGGGGTTACAACATGCCCCTGGCCATCAGGCATACCGGGACGGCCGCCGATCCCTTCTATATCGAACAGACCGATGTTCGCGCCCAGGCGCTGCCGAACTTGAGACGCCCCGGGAGTTCTCTCACTACCGTGGAGTTGTCGCTGAGGCGAGTGCGCGCGGGATCTTCGTTTCTTGAACGCCTGCTTCTGGACCCGCTGGCCTTACGAGCGTACCGGACTTCGGGACGAGACATGAATTCGCTGAGCGAAGCGCGCACGCAGAATCAACAGCTGTTTGCAGATTACTCGACCTCTCCAAGAGCTCGCACCGTAAAGGCTGTGCCGCAGTTTCTGATCGATTTCGTCGACCGGCTGCCCGGTTTCGTGAGCAACAGCGAATTCGCGAACTCGCTCCGAACCGCCCGCCTACGTTGGAACCCCCAGCGCTTCCGGGTGACGACTCGTTTGACGGACCATCTCACGGAGCGGCGCGCCTTCCGCGTGCCTGTCGAACTCGCACGGGACTCGCTGATCCGACCGTCGCGTCGCGTGAATCACGTGTTGCGAACGACTGCCGAGCTCGACTTGCGCCCGTTCTCGAGTCTGGGCTTGCGAGCGGCATATGAGACTACACGCGACCTTCACGACTACGGAGATTCCACCTCGGTAGGGAGGCTGCTCGACGCCAAGAAACGTTCTTTGCTTGGGATGGACGTCGGTTTCGAGCGAACCCGCAATATCAGGACGGGCCTGGACGTTGCTCCTGCCGTGAGTGCATGGCTAAGACCACGGTTCGTTATGTTGACGAGGTTCGAATTCAATCGCGATCCAATGGCCAAGCAGCCGGTTCGTGCCGGCCCCGATTCCACCGGCGCCCTGCTGGTGCCGGAGGCCGCGGCCAACTCCAGGCTCCGCGAGTGGGGAACTACGGTGGATCTGGCGAGGTTGGTTCAAGGACTGGCGGGCGATTCTAGTAGAGTCACTTCGTTAGCCAAAGGTGTGCTGCCGGCCGACATCTCCTTCGAGCGCGAGCGCAACTCCAATTTCAACGAGATAGCATTCACGCCAGACCTGAGTTACCAGCTGGCATGGGGCGATCTGGACGAGTTCCGCAGCCAAAGCGGAGCGCTCGCTGCATCGACAGCCGAGACTACGACGCTCACGGCGACAGGAGGCACTAGCCTGCCGTTCGGCGGACAGCTGCGGCTGAATTACCGCAAGGGACGAAATACCGTGTGGTTTCGGCGTGCGGACGGTCAGCAAAGGAACGAACAGACTACGCGCGAATGGCCGTCACTGACGATGTCCTGGGTGTACACGCCCAGTTCCGGAATAAAGGCGGTGCTTTCGAGCGTCAGCGCCCAAATGCGATATGTCGTGGAACATCGCAGGACCCTTCGACCCCGATTCGATCCGCTGGACGGCGGCGGTGGTAACGTCCCCAGCGTTCTCACCGAAGACGATCGGACGACCCTCGCCCCGAGCATCACCTTGGTCTGGCCCGGTGGTGTAACTACCTCTGCGTCGTACTCTACGGAATCGAGCGCACGCCTGACATCTGGTAACACGATCAACACGGACCGCTCCCAGTGGCGCGGCTCTCTGGCGTTCGGGTTTCGTCCTCCGGTGTGGTTGATGCGGTTGAGAAGTCAGATCCGTACTAATGTATCGGTGAATTCCTCGCGGCGGGCGGTATGCCTGGTCCGCGCCGGCAGCGACGAATGTGGCAGCGTGTCGGACAGCCGCCGACACCAACTGGCGGTGCGTCTCGACACGGGTTTGTCTGAGATGCTTCGTGGTGGAGCGAACCTCAATTATGTAGTGAACGACCTGAGGCATACGTCTGACCGGCTGTCGCAACTCGTCTTCAGCCTCTTTCTCGATCTGCGGCTGTTTGCGGGGGAGATGAGGTAAGGTGTAGTGCGTGGTGAGTAGGGAGTTGTGAGTGGTAATGACATCCGGTGGTAAGGCGGAGTCTACTCACCACTCACCACCTGCCACTAACCATCGCCGCGTTTCTTCGCACTTCCATGCGTCAAAACGGTTTGGTTCAGAAACCCGATCGCCCCATTATGGCGCAATGGTATCGAAGGAAAACAAGAACGCCGCGTTCATGCTCCTGGGACTCGCGGCGATGGGGCTCGTGGCCAGGCTGGTGGTCGGCGGCGGACCGAATCCTGGTGCGGTGCTGTACAGCGCTCCTACGCGCGATACCGTAGTGCGCGACTCGCTGGCTGCGCAGGCAGCTCGACTGGCGAGGCCGCTTGCCGACGGGGAACGCATAGACCTCGACCAAGCGCCAGCAGTGGAGCTGACGCGCTTGCCCAGGATCGGTCCGGGCCTGGCCACTCGGATTGTCGCCGATCGAGAGGCAAACGGCCCGTTCGGATCCATTGAGGAGGTTGACCGGGTCCCTGGGATCGGATCGGCGGTGCTCCAGTCGATAGCCCCGCACGCAAAATTCTCGGGAAGGCGGCGGTCTGGGAATCGCTCGGCTGTTTCCAGAATTCGCATCAACTACGCGACGGCCGAGCAACTGGCGACACTCCCAGGCATAGGGATGGTCCGGGCGGAAGCGATCATCGAGGATCGCTCGACGCGGGGACGGTACAGGGATGTGGACGATTTGAAGCGAGTCCACGGCATCGGAGCGGCCACCGTCGAGCGACTCAGGCCCCTGGTCGTGGTACCTTGACACTAGTTCGGGCGCCCCTACCTTACGCCGTTGAACGCAAATGGGTTAAGGTTAGTCCTACTCCACATTGTCAGGACTGCGATGGCAACTGCGGCAACCGGCACCGAGCGGCTGGGCGACCTTCTGGTCCGCGACGGACTCATAACACGAGAACAGCTGCAACAGGCGCTTTCCGATCAAAAGGGAACGGGGTACCGTCTCGGGTACACCCTCGTGAAACTCGGGTTCGTTGAAGAGACCGAGATAACCAAGATGTTGGCTCGCCAATACCGTATGCCGGCGGTCGATCTATCGCGCTTCGAGGTGGACGAACGGATAGTCAAGCTGGTTCCGACGGAAGTGGCGGTGAAACACACGGTACTGCCGCTGAAGCGCGAGGGCCGTACTCTCACGGTCGCGATGTCGGATCCCACCAACGGGGCGGTCGTCGACGATCTCAAGTTCATCACGCGCTATGACATCTTCCCGGTGATCGCCGGCGAGTACACACTCCGGCAGGCCATCGAGCGCTACTACGAGCAGAGCGACACGCAGCTGCAGCAGATTATTGCGGATATCGAGGAAGGTGAAGACCTCGAAGTAATCGAAGAGGAAGACGAAGACGAGGCGCCCACCCAGGTCGCGGACGACGCACCTGTGGTCAAGTTGATCAACGGCATCCTCACTGATGCGGTGAAACGTGGGGCAAGCGATATCCACATCGAGCCCTTCGAAAAGGAAATCCGAGTCCGGTACCGCGTTGACGGCGCGCTGCAGGAGGTCATGAAGCCGCCGATCAAGCTCAAAGCAGCGCTCACGAGCCGCATCAAGATCATGTCAGCCCTCAATATCGCAGAGCGCCGCCTGCCTCAGGATGGACGGATAAAGCTCAAGATGGGCAAGCGGGTCATCGATTTTCGGGTGTCGACGCTGCCGGTGATCTTTGGCGAGAAGATAGTCCTCAGAATCCTGGATAAGGGGAATCTCACGCTCGATCTTCAGAAGTTCGGCTTCGAGCCAAAAGCCGAGAAGGACCTCATGGGTGCCATCATGAACCCCTACGGGATGGTGCTGGTTACGGGACCGACCGGTTCGGGCAAGACCACGACACTCTACTCGGCGCTGTCTCAGGTCAACAACATGGACGTGAACATCATGACGGCCGAGGATCCCGTGGAGTACAACATCCACGGAATCAACCAGGTTCTGGTTCGCACCGCGATCGGGATGACGTTTGCCGCAGCGTTGAAGGCGTTTCTGCGTCAGGATCCCAACATTGTAATGGTCGGTGAGATCCGCGACATAGAGACCGGTAGTATCGCGATCAAGGCCGCGCTCACGGGCCACTTGGTGTTGTCTACTCTGCACACAAACGATGCGCCCTCAACCGTCACCCGCATGATCGACATGGGAATTGAGCCCTTCAACGTGGCCAGTGCCGTGAACCTGATCGTGGCGCAGCGTCTGGTGAGACGTATTTGCAGCACCTGCAAGGAAGAGCACAAGTACAATCCGGAAGAACTGGCAGCGATGGGCATCAGTCAAGAAGACGCCGCAACCCTGACCTTTTATAAGGGAAAAGGGTGCGATACCTGTGGTGATTCCGGCTACAAGGGTCGCCAGGGTCTGTACGAAGTAATGGCGATGACTCCGGAGCTGCGGCGTATGATATTGCGGGGTGCATCCACGGCGGATCTCGAGGAGCAGGCGATCAAGGATGGCATGCTGACGCTGCGGATGGATGGCATGTTGAAAGTAAAGAAAGGCATCACAACTCTGGAGGAAGTGGTGAAGGAAACGGCGGCCGGATAATGGCGGAGACCACTGCCCAGCAGAGCGAGTCGACCGGCGTCAATCTGCGCTCTCTTCTCGAAGAGATGATCGAACGCGACGCTTCGGATTTGCATATAACTGCTGGAGAACGACCCAAGCTCAGGGTGGACGGCGACATCACCGATTCAGTGGTGGAACACCAACTCACCCCAAAGGAGACGCTGCAGGTAGCTTACTCCGTGCTCACCGAGAATCAGAAGAAGCGATTCGAAAACGAAGACGAACTCGATTTCTCTTTCGGCATACAGAACCTCGCACGGTTCCGTGGTAACTGCTTCAAGCAACGCGGCTGTATTACCATGGTTATCAGGCAGATTCCCTTCTCGGTCAAGACCTTCGACGAGCTGGGCCTGCCTCCCGCGCTTGCCGAATTCTCAGATCGCCCGCGAGGCCTGGTTCTGGTCACCGGCCCGACCGGATCCGGGAAGTCGACCACCCTCGCCGCGATGATCGATAGAATCAACAAGAAGCGCAAGGCTCACATCATCACCGTGGAAGACCCGATCGAGTTCATCCACCGCCATCAAAGTTGTATCATCAATCAACGTGAGGTGGGTACGGATACCAAGTCATTTGCGAACGCCCTGAAGTACGCGTTGCGGCAGGATCCAGACGTCGTTTTGATCGGTGAGATGAGGGATCTCGAGACGATTCAGGCAGCGCTCACAATTGCGGAGACGGGGCATCTAGCGTTTGCCACGCTGCACACGAACTCCGCTGCCGAGACCATCAACAGGATCATCGACGTATTTCCATCACACCAACAGGCGCAGGTCCGCGCCCAACTCGCGTTCGTGTTGGAGGGTGTGGTAACTCAAACCCTGCTCCAAAAGGCGTCGGGTAAGGGCCGCATTATGGCCTGTGAGATCATGAAAGCCACACCCGCCATTCGCGCGTTGATCCGCGATGACAAGGTGCATCAGATCTATTCGGCAATGCAGGCAGGCAAGAAGCATGGTATGCTAACGCTGGCCGATTCTCTATATATGCAATACATGTCACGGGAAGTGACCCTGGAAGAGTGCCTCAGAGTCACCCCGGATCAAAACGAGTTCTTGCGCATGATCGGGGAACCAGTCATAGACGAGGGAGCCGCCCCCAGCGGCAAGCGACGTTAGTCAGCTCCGGAGAACGAGATGCCGAACTTCGAGTACACCGCACGCACTGCTACCGGGGAGGAATCCACGGGCACGATGGAGGCTGCCTCGAGGGAAGAGGTGGTACAGCAGCTCCGCAAGAATCGTATGCAGGTGGTGCGCATAAGAGAGAAAAAGAAACGCAAAACCGGCGGCCGCGTACCCACGCGCGACGTGGTCGTGTTCACGAGGCAGTTTGCCACGATGGTGAACTCCGGCCTTCCTCTCGTTCAGGCACTGGACATCCTGGCCAAACAGACCGAAAACCCGCAGCTCTCTGAGACCACGAAACAGGTGGTGTACGATGTCGAGAGCGGCAACACGCTCGCCGATGCGCTCGAGAAACACCCCAGGGTGTTTTCACAGCTCTACGTAAACATGGTTGCGGCCGGCGAGGCCGGCGGTATTCTGGACACCATCATGTTGCGCCTCGCGACCTTCCTGGAGAAGAACGACGCTATCGTGCGCAAGGTGAAGGGCGCGATGGTCTATCCGAGCGTGATCTTTTCAGTGGCGGGCATCTGCATCCTGGTATTGCTGATATTCGTGATTCCGACCTTTCAGGCGATGTTCTCTTCTGTGGGCATCCCACTGCCGCTTCCCACGCGCATCGTGATTGGCCTCAGCGACTTTCTGCAGAACTTCTGGCTGATTCTCCTTGCTGCTGGGGTAGGAGCGTTTTTCGGAATCCGCGCGTACTACGCCACGGACAATGGCAGGCTGCTCATCGACAAGCTGATGCTTCAGATGCCGGTGTTGGGTGACCTGCTGCGCAAATCCGCGGTTTCGCGGTTCACACGCACCCTCGGGACGTTGCTCGCATCTGGGGTGTCGATCTTGGATGGACTCGAGATCACGGCGCGCACAGCGGGCAACCGCGTGATCCACGATGCCGTCATGGAATCGCGCGGGTCAATCGCGGGCGGTGACACGATCGCCGGGCCACTGGAAAAATCCCAGGTGTTTCCACCGATGGTAACTTCCATGATCGCTGTCGGGGAAGCTACGGGGGGCCTGGACGAAATGCTGTCCAAGATCGCCGATTTCTACGACGATGAAGTCGATACCGCGGTCAGCACCCTGCTCTCCTTGCTGGAGCCGATAATGATCGTGTTCCTCGGTGTAATTGTCGGCGGGATGATTGTGGCCATGTATTTGCCCATCTTCGACATGATCAACGCGGTGCAGGCCTGAGCGACGGGAAACCAAATCAACACTTCCTGGGGCTCGCAGAAGGTTGCGGGCCCTTTTTGTTCCCAGGCTAATGCCACCCCGGGGCGCTAGC
>CAZOJI010000014.1:0-84763 GCA_964580055.1 uncultured Gemmatimonadaceae bacterium
TACCCCGCCAGGGACTCGAACCCCGAACCTACTGATTAAGAGTCAGTTGCTCTAGCCAGTTGAGCTAGCGGGGCTAGGTCGCATAACGTATCCAGCACCTACGAGTTGCGCAAGTTCGGGCTCGGGGTGCATAGGCAGCAAGTCCACGCGACCATATTTCAGACCACTGCAAAATGGTCAAAACAATGTTTCATCTAACTCACGCCTCACAATCGAGCACGAACTAGACAGCAGACGCAGCATTCGAACGTCGAAAATGCTCTTCCCATCGGTGATTGCGCGTTTGCCGTCGGCATTGTCGATCGCGCGATGGCCAATTGCACATTTACAATCGGCGATGTTGAACGTGCAACCGGTGACTGCACATTTACAATCGGCGATGTTGAACGTGCAACCGGTGACTGCACATTTACAATTGGTGATGTTGAGCTTGCAACCGTCGATTGCAAATTGAGATCGTCGATTGCGCGTTTGCAATCCATGTCGTCGTGTTCACAATCGCCATCGGTGAGCGTGCAATCGCCATCGGTGAGCATGCAATCGATGATTGTAAGCCGACAATCGATGATATCGAATTCACAATCGCCGGCGGGAATTCGCGATCGGTGATTGTAAGCGTGCAATCACCGATATGATGTTTACAATCGCTGCCGTTTTGGCAGGATTCGGCCGTGTCGAAATCCCGGACGGCTCGAAGCCGCATGGTTTTCGATTGTCCCAATTGCACAGGGCGCCGGCTGCGCCACAAGCAGGGTCAGTGGCGAAGCGAGGGGTGGGGTGGGGTGGGCGCGGGGTGGGCGCGGGAGCGCGGGGAGACGGCAGAAAAGCGGCGCCCCGCCATTGCCCCAGCCGCCCAGGCGGCCAATGTTTCGTGGTGAGCCTCATGTTATACCGCACAGCCACACCTGGAGAGACTCCATGAAATCCCACACCAAACACCTGAAGTTCCACGTCCCCGAACGCAGAGCGTTCATCAACATTACGCCTGACGTCCGCGATGAAGTCCGTGCATCGGGGATACGCGAAGGCCTTTGCCTCGTGAACGCCATGCACATCACCGCGAGCGTGTTCATCAACGACGACGAGCCCGGCCTCCACGAGGACTACGAGCGCTGGCTCGAGTGGCTGGCGCCGTTCGATCCCAGCCCCGAGCGGTATCACCACAACCGCACCGGTGAGGACAACGGCGACGCGCACCACAAACGCCAGATCATGGGTCGAGAGGTGGTGGTGGCCATCACCAAAGGCGATCTCGACTTCGGCCCCTGGGAACAGATCTTCTACGGCGAGTTCGACGGCCGCCGGTCCAAACGGGTGATGGTCAAGATCATAGGCGAATAAGACCGTGCGACGGCCGGCGCGCAGCAAACAGGGTGGCCCATATCACTCCCGTTGTGTTCACCGGGCCCCCGAGGTTCCTTTTAACGTGCTTTGACCGGGAGCGGCCTCGATGGGCACGAACAAGAAGTACTCCGGATACGAGTCGTTCTCGTATCTCGAGCGCGGTAGGGACTTCAGGGCATTCGAGATGATCCGGGGCGGAAGCCCCTTCGAACCCTACTCGATTCCGCTCTCACCGGAGCAGGAGTCGAGGGTCGAGCAACTCGCGGCGTCTACCGTGATGATCTCGCTGCACGAGCACCCCCACATCTTCCCGGCCGACGTCTCTCTCACTCCCGAGTATGACCGAGACGCCCACGTCTTCACCGCCTACGACGCGCTTGCCCGCTCCTACTGGGATGCAATCTTCGACAACTTCCTGGACGGCACGGCCATGATCACCTCCAAGCACGGCTGGAAGTGGAGCGACGTGATCTACGACGTCGGAATGCGCTTCTGCGACCTGGCCCACCAGGATTTCGTTATCAAGTGCGAGAAGGTCGACGACATCCACAGAGCCTTCCGCGAGGGACGCATTGCTCTGGTGGCAGCCCAGGAAGCCGCTACCATGATCGAGAACGAGCTGGACCGCATCGACATCCTCTACGGTTTCGGCGTCCGTCAGATGGGCATCACCTACAGTGAATCGAACACGCTGGGCTCGGGACTGAGGGAACGCAACGACGGAGGCCTCACCAGCTTCGGCCGTCAGGCCGTCGATAGGATGAACAAGGTCGGCATGGCCATCGACTGCGCGCACACGGGAGTCCAGACGACCCTCGACGTGATAGCGACCAGCATCAAGCCCATCTTTCTGACCCACACGGGGGCGCGGGCCCTCTGGAACATCCGCCGGCTCGCTCCCGATGAGGTGCTGAAAGCCTGTGCGGGTAAAGGTGGAGTCGTTGGAGTCGAGGCCGCACCGCACACCACGCTGACCGCCAAGAATCCCAAACACAGCATCGAAGGCTACATGGAGCACTTCGAGTACATCAGAGATCTGGTGGGCATAGAGCACGTCGCCTTCGGTCCGGACACGCTTTACGGCGATCACGTGGGCCTCCATCACGTCTACTCCGCCGCTCTCTCCATAGACGAGACTCACGAGGGAGATGCCGAGGAAACGCCCGATTTCGAGGAAGTGCCCTACGTGAAGGGCATCGAGAACCCAACGGAGGCCTCCCACAATATCCTGCGGTGGCTCGTGAAGCACGAGTACTCGGACGAGGAGATAACGAAGGTGGTCGGAGGCAACATCCTCAGAGTTCTGGAGGACGTATGGCAGTAACAGACGACAACACACCCGGCAACTCCGGAGTGAAGCTGCCGGCCGTATCAATCGCGCTGATGCTGATCTTCCTGGTGGGCGGAAGCCTGATGATAATGCTCGACTGGCCGCCGGGACCCGCGAACCTGGATTGGGGCGTCTTGGTCCTCTGCTACTTCGGCTACGCCTACCTCGTCGGCGCAGCCATCTTCTACGTAATAACGGGCAAATGAGCCTGACCCTGCAGTACATCCTCGTCCTGGGAGTCTACTTCCTGGGAATGCTGTCGCTGGGATTCTGGTTCAACACGCGGGTCAGATCCAAGAAGGACTATTTCATCGCCAGGGGCAAACTGGGTCCGGCGGCCATAGGGTTTTCGTTCTCGGCCACCCAGATGAGCGGTAGCAGCTACATGGGCGCTGTGGGAACGGAGAAGGTCCTGGGTTACAACTTCTCGCCGGCCGCGGTCTCGTCCGCGGCGGCCCCCTGGTTCTCGTACATCCTCCTGGGCAGCCGGCTTCGCAAGATCGCGAGCCGCATCAAGAGCGTAACCCTGGTCGACATCTTCGAGGCCCGCTACTACAGCAAGACCGCGAGCCTGACATGCACCATCATCATGTTGGTGGCGTTCATCCCGATGATCGCGGCCCAGCTCAAGGCAGCGGGAAACATCTTCGAGGTCCTGTTGGGCATGCCCTACCTCGCGGGGCTGTTCGTGTTCGGGGGAATCGTGATCCTGTACACGGTGCTGGGAGGCATGTTCGCGGTTGCCTGGACCGATCTCATCCAGGGTTTGATCATGGTCGCCGGTTTCGCGGTGCTCGCACCCATCGCCGTTTCGGCGGCCGGCGGCTTTGCCGGCATGCACGAGCAGTACGGACAGCTCAATCCCGGAGCGATCAAGTTCACCGGAGAGATGACGACGACCTGGGTGGTATCGGCTTTTATTGTCTGGGGTTTCTTCCAGATCGGCGGCGCCCCCGCCTCGGTGACGCGATTCCTGATTCCGGAAGACGACAAGACCCTGAGGAGGGCGATGGTCTATTCCGTCTGCTTTCAGTCGTTCATCTACCTGTCCGCTACGCTGGTCGCGATTGCGGGAGGCGTGCTGCTACCCACACTGGAACGTCCCGACCTGACCGTACCTACTCTGGTGTCCCAACTGCTGCCGCCGATCGTGGGTGCGATCATAATCGCGGCTGTCCTGGGAGCAATGATGTCGACCATCGATTCGACCCTGCTCCTGGCGGGTTCGCTGGTGGTGGAGAATGTCTACATCCCCTTCATCAATCCCGAGGTGAACCAAGAAGGGGGACTCAAGATCGCGCGCGTCGTAACTCTCGTGATTGGTACCTTGGGCCTCCTGGTTGCGATAAAGCCGCCCGCAGCGATTCTCTGGATCGTCACGATGTCCTTCAGTCTCATGGCATCGGCGTTCACGTTTCCGTTTCTCCTCGGCGTATGGTGGCCACGGGCAACCAAGGAAGGCGCGATCATAGGAATGATAGCAGGAGCGTTGAGCTGCGTGTTTTGGTACGTGATCAGTTATCTGGAGTATCAAACGCTGGACAACTGGATCGGCGGGATCTGGCCCGCGATCTTCGGCTCGTGCGTGTGCCTGGTTCTATTCGTGGCGGCCAGCAAAATGACTCCTCCGCCACCGGAAGAGGTGCGAGAGATATTCTTCGGTGAAGATACCGCCGCAGATCGAGTCGGCTAGACTCACTTAGCAGATTCGCGGATGCGGCTTTCCAGCTCCTCGAGCGTGTACGGTTTCTGTATGAAGCCGGCAAACCCCCTGTCACCGAACTGGTCCTCCACGTCCGCCTTGCTGTAGCCACTCGCCAAGATCACCGGTACCCCGTCGGATATCTTCTTGAGCGCTTCAAAGGTCCTGGTCCCGTCCATCTCCGGCATCGTGAGATCGAGCAGCACACAGTCGATCTCGCCGGCATGGCTCTCAAACTCCTCGATCCCCTCACTGCCGTTCTCCGCGGTTATCACCTGATATCCGACGCTGGCCAGGAGTTGTTGCGCGACATCCAACACCGCCTCCTCGTCATCTACCACGAGTACGGTCCTCGCGCCCGACGCCTTGCCGCGATCGCCCTCCCTGCCGGCCGGGCGCTCCGACAGTGATTCAATGGCGGGAAAGAGAACTCGCACCCTCGTTCCGGCTCCAGGCTCGCTGTGCACTTCTATTGCGCCGTTGTGTGCACGAACAACGCCGAGCGCAGCCGCTAGCCCCAAGCCTCGACCGGTGAACTTCGTGCTGAAGAATGGATCGAACATCCTCGCAACGGTCTCGTCGTCCATTCCGGCCCCGTTATCCAACACCTCCACGTACGAATAGGTGCCCTCTGCGCATTCCGAGCCCGAATGCGCGCTTTCGAGGTACTCACGGTCACAGGCCATCGAGCCGGCGGCGACCTTGATGAGCCCTGGACCATCGCCGATCGCCTCAGACGCGTTGGTGATGAGGGTCAACACGACCTGGCCGATCTGCTCTGCATCAGCCTGGATCTCCGGAAGCGGCGCACTCGTTTCATACACCAGAGATGTTCCCCTCGACACCGCCGCTTCGGCGAATGGACGAGTCTTTCTCATGACCTCGAACAAGTCGACAGTCCGCATCACGAAGTGCCCTCTGCCGGAATACGCGAGCATCTTTTGCGCAAGGTCGGCCGCCCGCCGCGACGCTATCATGATATTGTCGATGCTGCTGCGTGCCGGCGAACCCGGTGGTATTCGTTTCAGGGAAAGCTCCGCATTGCCCATGACGCTCATCAGCAGATTGTTGAAATCATGGGCGATACCGCCTGCGAGCACACCCAGGCTCTCGAGCTTCTTGGCGTTCTGCACCTGCCGCTCGAGTTGCAGCCGCTTTTCCTCCGCCCGTTCGCGTTCGGCGATGGTTTCTCTGAGTCTCTCTCGCTCTCGCACGAGTTCCGCTCGCTCGGTCTCCATGCCGGTGCGGTAGCGGGAGCGGAAGTACTCGAGCCAGTAGGCAATCGCAAACACGGTGAGGTACGAAAACACGAACCGGACAACGAACCCGGCCGGATAATCGTAGCCAATCTGTCTTGCCGGCGGAAACGTCAAAAAGAACAGAGCCAGGACGAGCGCGAGGGCGCTCCACAACAGCCCCTCACCCTTTCCAAACAGGAAGAAGGCGATCAGTGGAAGTGTGTACATCCAAAGGATTTGCGATCCTCCGGCCCCACCCGAGATCAGGGAATAAATGAGTAGAGCCCCGTACAGAACTATGTTGGCTCGATACACGAAGGAGCCATGCCTGGTCTTCACGAGGAGCAGCCATCCACCTCCCAGGCCTGCCGCCGCAATTGCGATGAACACCGCTGCAACGTAGCTCTCGGCAACCAAATGGTAGACCGCAAAACCCAGCATTACCGGCAGGCCAAGTATCGCGAACGCCGTGAAGTGCTGGAGTTTCAGCGTCTCTTCACGATCGCGCGGCACCTTGTCGACGAGAGCGAAAACCCGTTCGATCAATAGCTTGGGGTAGCGGAACACCATCAAGTTGCATTCTCCGCGAGTCGAATTCAGACAACCGTGCACCGGTCGAGCGATACCACCGATACAGCGCCTAAGGCAATACTACACCGAAAGCCGCTCTGTGGTAACATTGCACCATCGTAATGTGCAGTGGATTTGCAGAATCCGCAGTGACGGGCGTTACCATCCGCGCAGAGATCGGGTTCCGCTTCCGCCCTCTCCACATCCAACGCCGCGGGCGTTACCGTCCGCGCGAGAATCCGCCCCCATGAAGATCGGCATGGGACTTTGCGATACGAGAACCTATTTGCACGACGTCGCCCACCGCGCATCCACGCTCAAGAAGCCCAAAACGTTTTCCGAGACTGAAAGAGAGGGAACACCTCCGGCCGTAACGGAGGTATATAGTAGGAAGGGTTAACCAGGAGGTGTTATGGTTGTCCCGATGATACATCGCTGGCTCCAGAGAGATGACCTCTGGCTTCTGGTAGGACAGATCTCCAGAGTAAATGCGGAGGCGGCGAAGCCGGCCGCCCGCGCACTGGAGAACGGGCAAGTCGACCAGGTGCTCGATTCGCCGGCCGCGCTCGAAGCGGTGCTCGGCCACGGCGGGCCGCCCGCGCCGCTTCCGTTGACGCTCCTCTGGTACGTGCCTATCCGGTCGATCCTCCGCCGCTATGACGTGGGCGAAATCGATCTCGCCGACTTCACGGCAACCCTGCCTGTTCTGTTCGGCATCACGAAGCAATCGAGGCGGGTGGCGAGCGGAGAGCACGGGATACTGGCCTGGGCAAACTCGATCGAGGCGATGCCGCGAAAGACCGTCGGGCGAGCCGAACGCGCGGCCGAATGCGCGGCGCTGGCCCTGTGGTGGGCGGGGTGCTTTCCGGGAGCCGTCGCTCGTCGCGGGGGGCGCGGTGCAATCCGTGCCTATGTCACGTTTGCGGCGACCGCTCTGACACTCGCGGCCCACCTGGTGGAAGGCCGTGCGCCCGAGACTTCCTCGTTTTACAACCGCGCCGCCGATAACGCCGAGGAAATTCGGGGAGCGCTGGACGAGGCACGGCGGGATTATCTCGATCCGGAAGCCACGTCACCGGAGGGCAGAGTCGCACGATTCCTCGAGCGGGTGGCTGAAAACTAGGGCGGTTTCCCGAGCGCGGCGTAGTGGGCCCGGCTACAGCACCACGCCGCTGCGAGCAACGCTCTAACGCCGAACGTCGAGAGAAGGTCCAACAGGGAAGGTCCAACAAGGAAGGTCCAAGTGTTTTGTAGGCGTTGAGCATGCTTCTGCTCTCCCCTACCGCCTTACCGACCTACCGACCTACCGACCTACCGCCCCCCGGCCCACAAGCATCCGGAATCACCTCCCTGTACACCACCGAGTAATACCTGAACTTGCTCGACATGTGGGAACCCACGGAGGCGATCACAACCACGCCGAGCAGGATAGGCACACGATAGTCCCAGGCCAACAGCACGGTGCACAGCAGCAACAGCTTCGCCATGGTCATTATACCTCGACCCTGGTGCAGCCATAGCAGTCGAAACTTGGATTCGGCCGCCACCAAACCCAATCCGGTTCCGATGGTCAACCAGAGAACGAACACGAGGCGTTCTGGTGCCACGTCGAAGGCATGGCCTCCGAGCAGGATCCCCATGACGGCTATGTGAGCCGTCCGCAGCAGGATATTCAACCAGCGGATCATGTCAGGAGATGATCTCGCCGGTGCGCGCATCAGGCTCGAAACCGGCTAGCTCAGCCAGCGTTTTTCGAAACTCGGAGGAACACAAGACCTCCAGAAATGCCACTACCGGCTTCCGTTCCAAGCGTTGTCTGACGGACAAGAAGTCGTACTCTTCGTCCCGCAATGGCACGAACCCGAGGTCGTAAGCCACCGCCACGGCTTCGATCCCCAGTCCCCAGTCGGCTCGGCCCGACGCTACCGCGGCGGCAACCGCATTGTGGGAGCGCGTCTCGACGTCGTAGCCCGCGATGCCCACCCGCAGTTCCTCCGCCGGCACGCCCTTCTCGCTCGCGATCTCTTGGAGGAGGAGATCGAGAAGCACCCTAGTTCCCGCCCCGCGGTTGCGGTTCAACATGCGCAACTCGGCAGCTCCCGCCAGCAGTTCGAGAGTCGGCGGCTCAGCGGAAAAATCGTCTCTTCTGAAGTAGATGCCCTGCCGTCTGACATAGCCCTTGATAAGCACTCCCTCAGGTCCCAACCGCCCGAGCGCGGCACGGTTGTACACGCCGGTATCGGGATCGAGCAGGTGAGTTCCGGCGAGGTCGGTTTCCCCCCTCGCACACGCCTCCACGCCGGCCGACGAACCGACATTGATGACTTTGGCAGTTAGCCGGCTGTCTCTGCGCAGCAAGGCGAGGGCGAGATCAACCCCCCGGCAGTGACTCCCGATGAGAGTGATGTCGGCCAACTCGATCCGCTGCACCAGCGGCGAAACGCTAACGTCCTCCCCCTCTCGGACGACAGCTCTATCTGCCGCCACCTCCATGGTGCCGTCGGCCTGGGCAAAGGCATATATGGAGCCGGAAGCTCCGGAGATGGGATAAGCAGCCGGCTTCCCCTCACTCCTCGGCACGAGGTGCACCAGCACGTGCTCGTGCCTCCCCTCGGCGGAATTGTACCTGACCGCGAGACGCGCTTGCAACGAGTCCGCTTTGGTCTCGTCCGCGAGGTTGGCGAGGCGCCTGATCACGGGCGCCACGAACAGATTGAACGTGATGATCGCCGAAGTCGGGAATCCCGGCAGTACCACGACCGGCCTGCCATCCCAGGCGGCCAGCACGACCGGCTTACCGGGCTTTATGCCCACTCCATGCACGAGTATACCGGGCTCCGCCAGGCTGTCGATAATGCCGAAAGTCAGGTCTCCGGCCCCCTTGGAGGTTCCTCCGGAGAGTATCACGACGTCGAACGCGTCGCGCGCGCTCTCACAGGCGGAGCGCAACGCGGCCTCGTCGTCCGGAATCACACCGAGGAACTCCGGCTCGCCGCCGTTGTCCCGCACAGCCGCCGCCACGGTGGTCGCGTTGGAATCGTAGATCTTCCCGGGTTCGAGCGGTTGTCCGGGAGTGACGAGTTCATCGCCCGTAGAGATGATGGCGACGCGAGGCCGCCTCGACACCGTTACGCTGTCTACGCCGAGTGCCGCGAGCACGCCCAGTTCGCGAGTGGTGAGTCGCTGGCCCGCGCGGAGGACCGTCTCGCCCGTACGCATGTCGGCGCCTGTGGATTGTATGTTTGCGCCGGGAGCCACTGGTTTATAGACAGTGAGTTTTGCACCGTCAACCTCGCAGAACTCGACCATCTGGACCGCGTTTGCCCCCCGGGGGACAACGCCGCCAGTGGCTACCTCGAGCGCCGTGCCGGCCTGCACTTCCGTCTCGGGTACGGTTCCGGCGGGCGCCGTTTCCGGAGCGAGATCGAGTTCAACCGGTGCATCCTCGTTGGCGTCGAAGCTGTCTGCCGCATTCAAAGCGTAACCGTCGACGAGGGCGCGGTCGAAGGGTGGCACGTCGATTGGAACGATCACGTCTTCATCGAGGACTCGTCCCTGTGCCTCGCTGAGACGCAGCCGTTCGGTACCAGTAGGTCGGAATGAAATTGCGTCCTGCCAGGTTCGCTCCGCCTCGGCCATACTCATCGTCTTGAGGAAATGAATGCCTTTGCGTCCCATCTAGACCTCTTCAATACAGATAGACTTCCACCTCGGCCCCCGCCTCGAGCCCCTCGTCGTCGCGCGGCACGATGACGAAGCCGTCCGCACTCGTCACCGAGGTCAGCACGCCGGCGCCGCTCGACCTGAACGGCTCGACCTCGCCATCGCCTTCCAGCTTCACTCTCACGAAATCCGTCCTGTTGAGAGCCGAGGCGAGTTTGCGCCGCAGGCGCCCACGGAAGCGTCTGTTCTCTCGCTCTTCCTTACCTCCGAGTGCGAGTTGTATGGCGGGACGCACAAAGACATCGAAGCCCACCAATGCGGCCACGGGATTCCCGGGGAGAAGCACCACCAAAGCTTCCCCGACCTTGCCGAATGCCACGGGAGAAGCCGGCCGTATGTTGACGCCATGAAAGATCAACTCGCCCAGCTCGGCCACGAGGCCGGGCAGATAGTCCTCTTTGCCTGTTGATGTTGCGCCCGTGGTGAGCAATATGTCGCCGTCGAAGGCAGCCAGCCCCCTGCGCAGCACGTCGCGTTCATCGGGAAGCGTGCCCAACCAGCGAGCAACGCCTCCTGTTTGCGTGACGAGGCCGTCCAGCAAAAACCGGCAGGAATTGACGACTCGGCCCTTGCGCCCCGCCTCCGCGGCTCCTGGTTCGACCAGCTCGTTGCCGGTCGATAGAATCCCAACCGTGGGGCGCCGGGCGACTGCAACCTCCAACATCCTGATAGAAGCAAGCACGCCCACGTCCGCCGGCCTCAGGACTCTTCCACGCTTCAAAACCACGTCGCCCTTTTCTATGTCCTCGCCGGCGAAGGCCACGTTACGTCCCGGGACCACGGAGCCGTGAACCTGGATCGACTCGCCGAAATCGGTGGCCAATTCCGCCATGAGTACGGCATCAGCCCCTTTGGGGAATGCTCCGCCCGTCATGATGCGTACCGCCTCGCCGGCCCCGACTTCCACATCACCCTCGTCTCCCGGCAGGATCTCTCCAATAACCCTCAGTGAGACCGGATCGGTAGGGTTGGCTCCGAAGGTCTCGGCGGCGCGCACCGCATAGCCGTCCATGGCACTCTTGTCGAAAGAAGGCACGGCATCGGCTGACGCAACGTCACGCGACAGCGTGCGTGCGAGGGCGTGCTCGAGCGGGACGGTCTCCTCATCCAGCGGCACAACGCACGACCGCAGGCTCTGGAGAGCCGATTCGAGGTCGGTGAGTTCCGAAAAGCCGCTCATGCGTACGTCCTCGCTCGACACATTTCCTCCTCATTCAGTGTATCAGAAATACCCGACAGCCGCTGAGAATATAGCCTGCGTTGTCTGTTGCCCCACACGGAGTTGGCATGCTCAGCATCATACCGCCAGAGAACACAAGTTGAAAGGTCACAGTACGGCCGGGAACTGTTACGGCCGTATAGGGAAAACCCCCATCCCCATCTCGCCAAGGATGGGCTATCTTTAGTCGTCTGATTTAACCGGACGCAGTCCTCGCGTAGCAAGTGTGCCCTACGGTCAACTCGCTGTTCTGTTTCCTAAGCCGTACAGGGGATGGTTTGTAAGTGTATGCGGGCGCATGAGTTGCGGCATTATTGATCACAGTTTGTTGGGTGGGATATTATCGAGTACGACCGGCATGTAGTAATCGGTTCGAGCGACGCAAACAATCGTCGTCTCCTAGCTCTCTAAGTAGAGTATGCCGGAGGTGAGCGCCGATGCCCCATGGGACAGCGCGACCTCCGCTTTTGCTTCTACGCAGGAGTTCGCAGACGCCTGCCGGTTGCCGAGCGACAGAAACCAAAACAGGAAACGCGTTATTGATGTCAGAAAACACAGCCGACCGCACCGTTCAGCCAATCCGACCTGATTCCGCTTTTCTTTCGGAAGTAGTGGATCTTTGCGGTGAAGCCGTGTCTTCCTGCTACCACTGTAGAAAATGCACCAATGGCTGTCCCTTGGCGTTCGCGATGGATGTGCTACCGAACCAGGTGATCAGGATGGTGCAGTTGGGCCTGGTCGACGAAGTGCTGCGGTCGAAGACGATCTGGGTGTGTGCCTCCTGCCAGCAGTGCACCACTCGATGCCCCAACGACATCGATATTGCCCGCGTGATGGATTGCTTGCGGCAGTTGTGCATCCAGAGGGGCATAACGCCGGCGGAAGAGAATGTATTCAAGTTCCACGACGCCTTCCTGAAATCCGTCCGCCGGCACGGTCGAGTATTCGAGGCCGGCATGTTGGCGGCATACAAGATGAGAACGGGCAACCTCCTCGGAGAATCGAGACTGGCCCTGGGGATGCTCAGGCGTGGGAAGCTGAAGTATCTGCCGGAGCGGACCCAGAGTCGCGGCAGGCTGCGCGAGCTGTTCGACGACGAGGCAAAGGAGTAGATCGTGGAGGTATCCTACTACCCCGGCTGCACGTTGCACGGTCTGGCTTCCGAGTACGATGCAAGCATACGGGCTGTATGCGAAGCTCTGGACATAGAACTCGAAGAACTGAGCGACTGGAATTGCTGCGGATCTTCGTCGGCTCATTTTCTCGATAACGAGTTGTCAGTGCGGCTCTCGGCGAGCAACATGGCTATCGCCGAACGGGCCGGACACGACCTGCTCGTACCTTGTTCCGCCTGTTTTCAGCGCCTCAAACACGCCGACAAGGAATTGAGGGAGGATGCTCCTCGCTGGATCGACGAACCTTACGAGGCCAAATCCCGGATATTCCATGTAAATGACTTCCTGGCGGACCGCGGGCGCATGACTACGATCGCGCGAAAGGTGAAGCGTCCGCTCGAGGGTCTGGCCGGCGTTCCGTACTACGGTTGCCTATCTCAAAGGCCGCCCAAGCTCACCGGCGCATCGTCGCCGGAAAACCCCACGCAGCTCGACGATCTCTTGAGAGTGATCGGCATGGAAGTCCGCAAATGGTCGTACAAGACTGATTGTTGCGGTGCAAGCCTATCGTTGACTCGGCCCGATCTGGTCCGGCGGTTGAGCGGAGGGCTGTTGGAAGCTGCGGTCGAGGCGGGCGCCGAATGCCTGGTAACCGACTGTCCGATGTGTCAATCGAATCTCGACACACTGCAAAAGGACATCGAGGCGGAATTGGGGAAGCGGTTCAATCTGCCGGTCTTCTACATCACCGAGCTACTCGCGCTCGCTTTTGAACACGGCAACACCGGCAAGTGGTGGAAGAAACATTTTGTCGACCCGGTGCCGTTGTTGGAGAGCAAGGGATTGGTGTGATGGACAATACGAATATGGTTGCGAAAGCTGACATACAGCGGGAGGGTAACGGCAAGACGGGCTCCGCGGTCGTCGTTGGAGCCGGTATCGGCGGAATGCAGGCGGCCTTGGACATGGCCAACGCCGGATTCCACGTGACTCTGGTCGAGGAAACGAGCGCCATCGGCGGCCGCATGGCGCAACTGGACAAGACCTTCCCCACGAATGACTGCTCGATGTGCACCATCTCACCGAAGCTGATCGAGGTGGACAAACATCTCAACATCGATGTACTGACGAACGCAACGGTAGTGGGCGTTGCAGGAGAGTTGGGTGATTTCCAGGTTGATGTAAAGAAGAAGCCTCGATTCATCGATCTGGACAAGTGCAACGCGTGCGGAGACTGCATCGAGGTATGTCCGGTGAGTGTGCCGGACGAATTCGATGAAGAGCTTGGCACTCGTACGGCGATATTCAAGCGCTATCCGCAAGCGATTCCGGGTGCGATGGCCATAAGCAAGCTGGAGCGCCCTCCTTGTGTTTTGACCTGTCCGGCTCAGGTGAATTGTCAGGGTTATGTAGCGCTGGTCGGAGCAGGACGTTTCGCCGAAGCATATGAGCTGATACGGGAAAACAACCCCTTTCCCGGCGTTTGCGGACGAGTCTGCCACCATCCTTGCGAACAGCAGTGCAACCGTGCGGAGATCGACGAGCCGGTAGCGGTGAACAACCTCAAGCGTTTCGTGGTGGACTGGGTTTGGGAGAGGCGCGCCGAGGGCGACGACCCGGCCCCGCCACCCAGGGGAGAGATCGATCCAGCCAAGGAGCGCGTGGCCGTGGTGGGCGGTGGACCTGCGGGTTTGACTGCCGCGCGGGACCTAGCCTTACGCGGCTATCCGGTCACGCTGTTCGAATCGCACGACGAATTGGGTGGCACGATGCTCTCGGGAATTCCGAGATACAGACTGCCTGACGAGATGCTTCGGCGCGACATAGCGGACATTCTCGCCGCCGGCTTCGAAGTCGAGACGAACAAGAGACTGGGACGCGACTTCTCCCTGCAAAGCCTCGAGCAGGAGGGTTTCGGGGCGGTCTTTCTGGGAATCGGGTGCACCAAGCCTGCGCCATTGCCCCGCAACACCGAGGGTTCTCCGCTGCAAGGAACCGAGCTGGATAACGTGCGCATGGGATTGGACTTCCTGCGCGACGTAAAACAAGGCGGGGAAGCCCAACTGAGCGGCAAGGTAGTTGTGGTCGGGGGAGGAAATGTAGCGATCGACGTCGCCATGACTGCGCGGCGGCAGGGCGCTGAGACCGTGGAGATCGTGTGCTTGGAAAGCCGGGAGGAAATGCCTGCGCACGAATGGGAAATAGTCGACGCGTTGGAGGAGGGGATCACCCTGAACCCCTCGTGGGGTATTCGAGAGATCTCAGGCGACAATGGTAGCGCCCAGGGTGTGGAGCTGCAGAGATGCACCGAGGTGTTCGATGAGCAGGGGCGGTTCGCTCCCGAGTTCGACGGCCAGACCTCGGAGGTACATGCCGACTGGGTGCTGATCGCCGTTGGACAGCGATCGGACTTGTCTTTCCTGGAGGAGGAGGATCCGCTGTGGGACCCGTCCAAGCGCTTCATTCAGGCCGACGAGCTCACGCTGCAGACCAACCTCGACTGGTTATTTGCGGGTGGCGACATGGTGAGCGGCCCCTCGTCGGTGGTGGAGGCAGTGGCGCAGGGTCATGAAGCCGCCGAATCGATCGACCGTTTTCTGAGCGGGAAAGACCTCTCGTCCGGCCGCGAGCGCCCAGAGTCAAAGCCGGCCCCCGCTCCAGCCAACTGGTTGCCTCTCCAGGAACGCGCCCGGCCCGAACGCGTGCCGGCGGCGGAACGCGACGGCTACGTTGAGATCGAAAAGACGTTGTCCGAGCAGGCTGCCGTTGCCGAGGCCAGAAGATGCCTGGCCTGCGGGATATGCAGCGAGTGCCTCCAATGCGTGGAGGCCTGTAAGGCGGATGCGATAATCCACGATATGGTGCCGGAGACGATCACTATCGATGCCGGCGCCATCCTGATCGCCCCTGGATTCGAGGCGTACGATCCGCTGGAACGTGGTGAATACGGCTACGGCGTATACGACAATGTCATCACGAGTCTGGAATTCGAGCGCATTCTGAGTGCCTCGGGGCCTTACCAGGGACATGTACAACGTCCCTCGGACCGCACCGAACCCAAACGCGTTGCCTGGATCCAGTGTGTAGGCTCGCGGGACAGCCGCATCGGCAAGGAGTATTGCAGCGGCGTATGCTGCATGTACGCCATCAAAGAAGCAATCATGGCGGTGGATCACGTGCCGGGGCTGGAAGCCACCATCTACTACAACGACATCCGGGCCTACGGCAAGGACTTCGAATCGTATTTCGAGAACGCCAAGACCAACCACGGAGTCAGTTTCAAGCGCGGAATCATATCCTCGGTCAAGGAGAGGCAAAGTACCAAGAACGTCGTGCTGACCTACGTCACCGAAGCTGGCGAGGTGACTGAGGAGGAAGTCGACCTATTAATCCTCAGTGTCGGTCTGCAGCCGTCGTCGAGCACGGCGGACTTGGCACAAACCCTCGGGATCGAACGCAACCGATTTGGATTCTGCCGGACTGATCACTTCGATCGCAGCCGTACCACCCGGGAGGGCGTGTACGTGGCCGGCACCTTTGCCGCGCCGGTCGACATTCCCGAAACGGTGATGAGTGCGAGCAGTGCGGCGGCGCTGGCCGGCGAGCGGCTTCACGAAGCCCGTGGCACGAGGACTCGAGAAAAAACCTATCCTCCGGAGAGGAAGGTAGGGGGAGAAGAACCGCGGATCGGAGTGTTCGTCTGCCACTGTGGAACGAACATCGCGCGTGTTGTGAGCGCCTCGGATGTGGTCGAGTACGCCCAATCACTGCCCGGCGTAGTGTACGCCGAGGAGAATCTCTACACCTGCTCGACCGACACCCAGAAGAGAATCATCAATTCTATCAAAGAACACGGTCTCAACCGCGTGGTGGTTGCCAGTTGTACGCCACGCACGCACGAGCGCCTGTTTCAGGACACGCTGAGAGAAGCAGGCCTCAACAGGCGGCTCTTCGAAATGGCCAACATTCGAGACCAGTGTTCCTGGGTGCACTATTCACAACCCGAGCAGGCAACCTTCAAGGCGAAAGACCTGGTGCGTATGGCGGTGGCTCGCGTCGAGACACTGCAACCGTTTCAGGACCTGCGCCTCGAAGTGGATCAGCGTGGCATAGTCCTCGGTGCTGGAGTAGCTGGAATGAGCGCCGCGCTCAGTCTCGCGGAACAGGGTTTCGAAGTAACGCTGGTAGAACGTGAGCGGCAGCTCGGTGGCATTGCGCGCCGTATACACCACACGCTTGGCGGCGGAGATCCTCAGGAGTTGATCGCCGATCTCGTTGACCGGGTTGAGAAGAACCCGAGAGTGACGCTGCACACCGGTGCGAGCCTCGAGGATTTCTCCGGGCATGTCGGGCGTTTCACAGCGACTCTGAACGTTGAAGGCCGCGCCGTGGAGGTCGGCGGGGGCACGGTGATTGTCGCAACGGGCGGTTCACCATACCAGCCCACGGAGTACGGCTATCCGGACAGCGAGTCGATCATCACCCAGCTCGAGCTGGAAGACAAGCTGCAAGAGCCCGGGTTCGCCGAGCGGCTCAACGAGATAGTGATGATCCAATGCGTCGGATCACGTGAAGAAGGCCGGCAGTACTGCTCGCGGGTATGCTGCCAGGAGGCGGTGAAGAACGCATTGGCGTGCAAGCGGGCGAACCCGGATGCCCGGGTATATGTCCTGTTCCGCGATATGCGCACGTACGGATTCTACGAGACCTACTACGAAGAAGCCCGCCGAGCTGGAGTCGTGTTTATCCGGTTCGAGCCGGAAAACAAACCCGAGGTGAGCTGCGAAGACGGACTGCGCGTTACCGTCCTCGACGATGTGCTGCAGCGGCCGCTGGAACTCACTCCCGACTACGTCGTATTGTCGGCCGGCATCAGGCCGGACCCGGACGCCGATGTGATGTCCCAGGCCCTGAAAGTCCCACGCAATGCGGACGGGTTCTTTTTGGAAGCACACATGAAGCTGCGACCGCTGGATTTCCCTACGGACGGCATCTTCCTGGCGGGTCTGGCCCACGCACCCAAGACGATGGCGGAGTCTATCGCGCAGGCTCAGGGAGCCGCGGCGAGGGCGGCAACGGTAATCTCCCAGCCATACCTCGACCAGTCGGGAATCGTAGCCAAGGTGAATCCCAACGCCTGCGCCGGCTGCCTTACCTGTGCCCGCCTGTGCCCGTACGACGTTCCCATAATGAACGAGAACGGTGTGGCTTTCATCGAGCCTGCCAGCTGCCAGGGATGCGGAGTTTGTGCCGCGTCTTGCCCGCGCAAAGCCATCGTCACGCAGCATTACAGCGACGACCAGATAGTCAGCAAGATCGATGTGCTATTCGGCGATGAAGAATACGAGGCCGAGTGTCCGGCGGCCCTTGAACCTGGAGGTGAGTAGTGAACGGCAACGGAGATAGTCCGGTCTACGAGCCCAAAGTAGTCGCGTTCTGCTGCACGTACTGTGCTTATGCGGCAGGAGACCTCACTGGATCGATGCGGCTCGAGTACGCACCAAACGTTCGCATCGTGAAACTACCCTGCAGCGGCAAGGTTGATGCTGCACTGCTGCTGAAGACGTTCGATGACGGCGCGGATGCGGTGTACGTGGCCGGCTGCGCTATCGGTGACTGCCACTTCCTGGAGGGCAACCTCCGAGCGATACGCGCCGTAACGCACGTGAAGTTCCTATTGTCTGAGGTCGGACTGGAACCTGAACGTCTCGAGTTCTTCCATATCCCCGCGTCGGACGCCCCTCTGTTTGCGGAACGCGCCGACGAGATGACCGAGCGAGCCCGGCGGTTGGGACCGAATCCGTTGCGCGACACGGACGAAGAGGAAGTAGAGCCCAGGCGGATCAAGATCGAAGACGAGCATCCCCCGTTGCCGAAGGCCAGACTCGGAAGGCTGATTCGTCACGCCGAGCGCGTCCGGCCCAAGCAGAAGGCGGGGAGATAGCCAATAGAGTGGGAAGCCCCATATGATAGTTGCGGAGAGGAAACCTTTGGAGCAGATCGAGGCCATGATCGACGGCTTCGAGAAGATATTGGTAACGGGTTGCGGCACCTGCGTAGCCGTCTGCATGGCCGGAGGCGAGAGAGAGGTGGAGCTGCTGGCCGCTCAGCTCCGCATGAAGGCCAAAATGGCCGGGATCACGAGAACTGTAGACGAGGTTACCATCACGCGGCAGTGTGACAAGGAATACCTCGATCAAATAGCCAAGTACGTCGACGATTACGATGCCGTAATATCCGCGGGCTGTGGGGCGGGTGTGCAGTTTCTCGCCGAGCGCTATGAAGACCAGATCGTGCTGCCGGCGCTGAACACCCTGTTCATCGGTGTCTCCGAGGGTTCAGGGGTCTGGACGCAGCGCTGCACGGCTTGCCAGGACTGTGTTCTGGACCAGACGGGAGGGATATGTCCGATAACCGTCTGTGCCAAGAACCTGCTGAACGGGCCCTGCGGTGGCACCAACCACGGTAAGTGCGAGGTAGACGACGACACGGACTGCGCCTGGACTCTCATCTACCGCAAGTTGAAGAAGCTGAACCGCCTCGACTACATGCGGAAGATCCAACCTCCCAAGGACTACAGTTCCTCCAGCAGACCGCGAACGCATACTCACGAGGCATTTCGAGAAGCTCAACAGGAAGAGGATTGACGGGATGGTGGTGCCATTCAGACAAGCGTTCGAGCAGAAGGAGTTCGTGTTGACCGCCGAAGTCGGTCCACCGAAAGGAACGGACCTCTCGGAGTTGATCGAACACGTAGATCTGCTCAAGGACAAAGTGGACGGCTTGAATGTCACCGACAACCAGAGTTCGGTGATGCGCGTGGGCTCAATGGCGATTTGCAAGATGATCCTGGATCACGGCGGCGAGCCGATCTTGCAGCTCACCTGCAGAGACCGCAACCGCATGGCACTGCAATCCGATCTGCTCTCGGCCTCCGTCCTGGGAATCAAGAATGTCCTCTGCCTGACCGGCGACCACCTATCGGTGGGTGATCATCCTCAGGCGAAGCCGGTGTTCGACTTGGATAGCGTCCAGCTCCTGCAAGCGGTAGAACTCATGAACGATTGCAGAGATATGGCGGGCAACGAGTTGCAGGGAGGCACCGACTTCTTCCCGGGCGCGGTGGTCACGCCGGCTGCCGATCCTATCGAACCGCAGCTCATCAAGTATCAAAAGAAGATCGCCGCCGGAGCGAAGTTCATCCAGACACAAGCCGTCTACGACATCGACGACTTCCGCAAATTCATGGAAGAAGGGCGGAAAGACGGTGTCAAGGTCATGGCCGGAATCGTGCTGCTCGTATCGGCCGGCATGGCCCGCTACATGAACAAGAACGTGCCGGGAATCTTCGTCCCCGATGCGCTGATTCAAGAGATGGCCGACGCCCCCAAGGGAAAACGACTGGAAGCGGGAATCCGAATAGCCGGCCGCATGATCAAGCAGTTGCGGGAAGAGAAGATCTGCGACGGCGCTCACATAATGGCTATCGGCAAAGAGGGAGTGGTCCCGGATATCATTGCGATGTCGGGGTGAGGACGGGATTTCGAAGCGCCACATGAATGCAACGGCAGAGTCAGGGAGCGTTTCGCGAGGCACCGTTCATGCGGTATTCGGCCGGGCAGTTGCCCGGCGTTTTCGTTGCGCCGACTAACTGGCCCACAAGCCTAAGCTGCCAACGACCACCTAAACAACATCGCTGCACTTATTTATTGGTTCGCTCTCCCCCTCCTTGACAGCGGACGCAGAATAAGGTGAGATTGCACCTCGACACTCCCGAACGAACGTTCGAACGTATGCAATTACTCGAAGTAGATACTGCTCACAAACGGACCCCGGGATTCGATACCAAGAGGCTTCATCTCTTGAAGTCGGCGGCCCGCGTCTTCTCTGATGAGGGTTACGACAAAGCCTCGATGCGGCGGATCGCGGCGGAGGCGGAGGTAAGCTTGGCGGGCATCTATCACTACGTGGCAAGCAAGGAAGAGCTACTCTACTGGATCCAATGCCACACGTTCGACTCATTGCTCGAAGACCTGGAGCGCAGCCTCGAGGGAGTGGACGATCCGCGCTTCCGCCTGGCAACCGCGGTGAGGAATCACGTCCGTCATTTCGGCGAAAACATGCATGAACTCAAGGTCTGCGCCCGCGAGGTGGAGACCCTCGAGGGCGAGGCCTACGACGATATCCACGGGCGCCGCCGCGCCTATTTCGAGGCCGTCCACGAACTCGTAAAGGACCTCGAGCCGAAGCAAGGCGGACGACTGGGCTCTTGGTTGGCCACCGCGAACCTCTTCGGCATGATGAACTGGTTCTATCAGTGGTACGACGCGGGACGCAGTCGGGTCAGCTTGGACGACCTCGCCGCGCAGCAGACCGCCCTCTTTCTAGACGGCTACTACGCTTCCACCTCCAACGAAGACGACGGCGAAACGGTATGAGATACGCAGAGACGGGATTCAATCTGGAAGTCGATCTGACGAGGGGGAACATCGAACGCGTGCCGACCGACCCGCGACTCACGGAACTCCATCTCGGCGGGCTCGGCACCAACGCCAAAATCATGTGGGACAGGGTCGGACCCGAAGTGCAACCCTTCGATGCCGAGAACCTCCTGGTATTCGGCACCGGCCTGCTGGCAGGCACGCCTGCACCGGGCTGTAACCGAACCATAGTGTCATCGATCTCCCCGCAGACAAAGCTGTTCGCCTTTTCGATGATGGGTGGTTTCTGGGGACCGGAGCTGAAATACGCCGGGTACGACAAAGTCATAATCCGCGGCAAAGCACCCGACCTGGTCTATCTCTGGATTGACGACGACAAGGTCGAGATACGCGACGCCACGCACTATCGGGGCTTGGGCACCTTCGAGACCGCATCGCTGCTTCGTCAGGAACTCGACGACCCGCACGTGCAGGTCTCGTCCATCGGTCTCGCCGGCGAGAACAGGGTATTCTACGCGTCCATCGAGCAGGGTCGCTCCAGCGCCAGCCGGCTCGGAATGGGCGCGGTCATGGGCGACAAGAACCTGAAGGCGATAGCGGTTCGTGGATCAAAGGACATTCTGATAGCCCGCCCAGAGGAATTCCTCGAGCACTGCAACGAAGCATTGAAATACATAAAGCACAGGGAGAAGAACCCGCTCAAAGGCGTCATGCCGATTCTGGCCGGGCTCGGATCGCCTCAGGAGATGGCGGTCCACGACGAGCAGTGGCACACCGAAAACTTCATGTGGGGGAATGCTCGCGAGCGGCGCAAGGGTTTCTGGACTCCGGAGATTCAGGAGAAGTGGACCGAGACGATGGAGACCATGCGCACCCGTCTCCTGAGCTGTCACAACTGCCCGATGAAGTGTGGCGCATCGATAGCGGTCGACACGCGTTTCTGCTCCTACATGATGAAGTGCTTCTCCAAGCTCACCTATACCATGGCGGCGTACTCGGATCTCGAGTTCGGCCTGAGGATCGCACAGAAGGCCACGGAACACGGCGTGGATGCCTTCTCAGCGCCGCAAACCATGGCTTTCGCCATGGAACTCTACGAGGCAGACATCCTCACCGACAAGGATTTCCCGGATATGCCGCCCGACAGCGAAGGACGCTTCTACTACCTGCTAGACAAGATCGTGCGGCGGGAGGGAATTGGCGACGTGCTGGCAGACGGCACCTACTGGGCGGCTGAGAGAATAGGAAACGGCGCACAGGAGTACGCTCACAACAACATCAAGAAGACCGAGCAACTGCCGCTCAAGCTCGGCATGCTGAACCCGATCTACTTCTTGATGTACTGCACGGGCGAGAAGATCAATATCACCCAAATCGAGGGCAACTGGCCGCAGGCGCCGTTCCCCAAGAGAGAGCACCGGGAAGCGTGGTGCGAGGACTGGCCGCACGTTCCCGACGAGCGGTTCAAGGAATGGTTCGTGGAGTGGGAGCTTCGCGGCGAAAAATCGATACCGAACTACCCGGACATTCCTGCCACGTGCGAGATCGTGAACTGGCAGGAGAAGATGCACTACATAGACGACAGCACCGGAATGTGCGCCGGTTTGTCGTCATTCCCCTACAAGCCACCGTTCCACGTACACAACCTGCCGGGGTTGATCTCCTCGGGAGCCGGCATCGATCTGGACGAAGAAGGTCTGGTGCAGCTCACCACGCGGAACCGCAATCTCGTCAGGGCCAACAACCTGCGCAGAGGCATGACACGCGCTGACGAGAAGCCTCCGGAAGATCACTGGAAGAAGAGGTTCCCCGAGCTCGAAAAGAAGCTGCTCGACGAATACTACAAGTTCAAAGGATGGAACGAAGACGGAGTCCCGACGCGGGAGACGCTGCACGAGCTGGGCCTAGACTATGTATACGAGGATTTCGTGGAGCGCGGAATTCTGAGAGCTGAAGAAGGTGTCGCGGCAGGCGTGGCCTCTAGCGAAGGGAAAACGTCGTGAAAACCGAGAAGACGCTCGAGAACAAGAAGATCGTCAAAACAATCAAGGTCAACGTCGACCTGTGCAACGGCTGCCGAGCCTGCGAGGTCATCTGCTCTGCCCATCACGCCTCGCCCAAGTACAGCAGCAACAATCCGGCGAGGGCACGCGTCCGCGTGATTCGCGAACCGCTTTCGAACATCTACGTCCCGGTGTTCGCCGGGGAGTACACCCCGGCCGAGTGCGCTGGCAGAGACAAGTATATCATCGACGGCAAGGAATACAATGAGTGCGCTTTCTGCCGCGCTTCGTGCCCTTCGCGCGATATCTTCAAGGAGCCTGACTCGGGTCTGCCGCTGAAGTGCGACATGTGCGAGTCCGATCCCACTCTCGAGGAGCCGCTCTGCGTGTCATGGTGCTTGGCCGATGCGCTGACCTATGAAGAAAGGGAAGAGGACGTCGAGGAAGAACCGAAGCCGGAGGAGGTGGACGAGGGGTTGGAGGCATTGGCAAACAGACACGGATGGGACAAGGTCGTGGAAGCGGTGACCAGAATGACAAAGAAGGCCTGAGCGTGAACGGCGTCGACACTGTAGCTCCACTCGCGGAAATCGTCGAAGAGATAAAGGAAGCCGGTGGCGAGGTATTCAAGTACTGCTACCAGTGCGGCAAGTGTGACGTGGTCTGCCCCTGGAACAGGGTGCGGCCCTTCAGCATCCGCAAGATAGTCTGGCAGGCTACGCTCGGCCTTCCCGAAATCGAACTGGACGAGATCTGGCGCTGCACTACCTGCGGGATGTGTCCGTCCCAATGCCCCAGGGGGGTCGATCAGATCGAAATCGGAGTTGCCATCCGCAGGATCGCCACCGCGTATGACGTGTTTCCGAATTCGGTAGCCGCCCTGTCCACGGCAGGCAGCAGCCTCGCGGGTGACGGCAACCCGTTGAGCGAAGACAGAGACAAGCGCGACGCTTGGGCGAGCGGACTCTCTCTCAAGCCCTTCGCAGAGGGGATGGAGATCCTGTTCTTCGTGGGCTGCTACTACAGCTATGACCCGCGGCTTCAGAAAGTGGCCAAAGCCACCGCCAGAATCTTGAAGCGTGCCGGCGTCGACTTCGGGATACTCGGCAACCAGGAGAGCTGTTGCGGCGAGAGCATCCGCAAGACCGGAAATGAAGAGGTCTTCAAAACCCTCGCCAGGGACAACATCAAGGCCTTCATCGACAACGGGGTAAAAAGGGTGCTGGTCGCCTCCCCGCACTGCTACCACACCTTCAAGAACGAGTACCCCGAGTTCATGGTCAATTTCGACGTTGTTCACATCTCGGAGTTTTTGACTGAGCTGATCGAACAGGGGCGGTTGCAGATCAAGGGCGAATTCAACAAGAAGGTCACCTTCCACGACCCGTGTTACCTGGGACGGCACAACGGCATCTACGACCAGCCGCGCGACATCCTCCAGAGGGTGGCGGGGCTGGATCTGGTGGAGATGGCCGATTCCCGCGAGAACAGCTTCTGCTGCGGCGGCGGCGGCGGCAGGATATGGGCTGAGACTCCGAAAGAAGAACGTTTCTCGGACCTCAGGGTGGCACAGGCCGCGGAGGTGGGAGCTCAGGTGTTGGCCACTGCATGTCCCTACTGCATCAGCAATTTCGAGGAAAGCAGACTGAGCATGGAAGGGGAGAATGCACCTCAGATAATGGACATCACCGAAGTCTTGAATCAAGCGCTCGAGGGAAGCGAGGAGAAACAATGACGGCCGCGGGCACCAACTTCGGAGACGTGATGGTCGTTGGTGGCGGCATCAGCGGCATCCAGGCCGCGCTCGATCTCGCAACCTCGGGTTACAAGGTATACCTCGTCGAGAAAGACCCCGCCATCGGCGGGAAGATGGCGCAGCTCGACAAGACTTTCCCCACCAACGACTGCTCGATGTGCATCGAGTCGCCCAAGTTCATCGAATGCGACCGTCACCCGAACATAGAGATCCTGACGTACACTGAAGTCGACAGCGTCGAGGGCCAGGCGGGCGACTTCGACGTCACCTTGACCCGCAAGCCGAGGTATGTGAAAGAGGACGTGTGCACGGGCTGTACCACCTGCGTGGAGTATTGCCCGATCAACATTCCCGATCCGTTCAACCAGGGGCTGTCGGATAACAAGGCAACCCACATGTACTTCGCGCAGGCCGTTCCCCTCGTGCCGTACATCGACGCGGAGTGCCTTTACCTCAAAGACGATAAGTGTTCCATCTGCGAGAGCGTCTGCCAGAACCAGGCAATTGACCTTCGTCAGAAGGAGCAAGAGCAGGTCGTCAATGTCGGCGCGATCGTGCTATCGCCCGGTTATGGCGCCTTCGATCCGAAGATCAGGGGCGACTACGGTTACGGAACCATCGATAATGTGGTTACCAGCCTCGATTTCGAGCGGCTGCTCTGTGCCACCGGTCCGCACGAGGGTGAGATCCTGCGCCCGTCGGACCACGAGCACCCGCACAAGATCGCCTGGATCCACTGCGTCGGATCGAGGCAGGTGCAAGACGGCGGCCACAGCTATTGCTCCTCGGTTTGCTGCTCGTACATCCAAAAACAGGTCATCCTCGCCAAGGACCACGACGCCGGCACTGAGGCCGTAGTCTTCCACAACGACATCCGATCGTACGGCAAGGATTTCGAGCGCTTCTATCACAGAGCTGAGAGTCTTCCCGGTGTGCGCTTCGTCCGAAGCTACGTCCAGATCGGCCGCGAGATCCCGGAGACCAAAAACGTCACGATCCGCTACGCCACCAACAACGAGGGTGTCAAGGAGGAGGAATTCGACCTCGTGGTTCTGGGCATAGGGCTGGCGCCCCCCGCCAACGTGGAGCACCTGTCCGAGCAGTTCGGTATCGAATTGAACGAACACGGATTCTGCAAGACGAACCCGACCAATCCAATCGAGACCACTCGACCGGGCGTGTTCGTGAGCGGTGCGTTCCAGGGACCGATGGATATTCCCGAATCTGTGATGAGCGCGAGCGGATCGAACGCGCTCGCAGGTGCGCTGCTAAGTTCACGGAGAGGCAAGCTGGACGTGGAGAGGGTGTACCCCGAGGAGCGAGACGTATCCGTGGAGGAGGTCAAGGTCGGTGTCTTCACGTGTCACTGCGGCGCCAACATCGGACGTGTGGTGAACATACCCGAGGTGACGGAATACGCGGGTACACTCGACACGGTAGCGCACGCGGAAGAGGGTCTGTTCATCTGCTCAACGGACGCCGCGGAGCAGATAGCGAACACAATCAGGGAGAAAGGCCTGAACCGAGTAGTGGTGGCCGCGTGCACTCCTCGCACACATGAGCCGTTGTTCCGCGACACTCTGCGGGAAGGCGGGATCAACCAATACTTCTTCGACATGGCCAACATCAGGGAGCACTGCTCCTGGGTTCACTCCAAGCAGAAGGAAGAGGCCACTGCCAAGGCAAAAGACATAATCCGCATGTCAGTAGCCAGGGCCATCGACCTGGAGCCTCTCGAGGAGTACGAGCTGCCGGTCAACAAGACGACCCTCGTGGTCGGTGGGGGCGTTGCCGGAATGAACGCCGCGCTCGGCCTCGCCAATCAGGGGTTCGAGGTTTATCTGGTGGAGAAGCAGGACGAGTTGGGCGGCATGGCCCGGCGCATCCAGACCACGCTGGAAGGGTTGGACGTACAGGCATACGTAAAGGATCTGATCCGCCAGGTTTACCAGAACCCGCTAGTACATGTCTATCACGGAGCAACCATCACGGACTCGTCAGGATACGTGGGCAGCTTCGAGACAACCGTGAAATCGGAGGGCCGAACAAAGACTTTCCTGCACGGCGCCACGATTATTGCCACCGGAGCCGAGGAGCACAAACCGACCGAATACCTCTACGGCGAAGACGATCGGGTAATGACGCAGGTCGAAGTCGAAGAGAGGCTCGCCAACGGCGACGAGACGCTCGCGAACGCGCGTAGCGCTGTGATGATCCAGTGCGTCGGCTGCAGGGAGGAGGGACGCGACTACTGCGCAAGGGTATGCTGCAGCCAGGCGGTGAAGAACGCGCTCAAGCTCAAGGCGATCAATCCCGACATGGACATCTACATCCTGTATCGGGATATGCGCACCTACGGCTTCAGGGAAGACTATTATTTCGAGGCGGCGAACCAGGGTGTCCGATTCGTGCGCTGGGAGCCTGATGGACCGGGCGGCAAGCCCGAGGTTGAACCCGCAACCGATGAGGGAGGCAAGCCCGTTCTGCAGGTGGCGGTATTCGACCACGTACTCGGCCAGAGGCTCGTTTTGGACGCCGACGTCGTGGCACTGTCGGCGGCGGCCGTGCCATCCCTGGGCAACCCGGAGATCGCGCGACTCTTCAAGGTCACGGTGAACTCCGACGGATTCTTCCAGGAAGCGCATGTGAAGCTCAGGCCCGTGGACTTCGCCGCCGACGGCGTATTCATGTGCGGCGCCGGTCACTACCCCAAGCATCTCGCCGAAGCGGTGAGTCAAGCCTACGGTGCGGCGGGGCGAGCCGTGACCCTCTTGTCAAAAGACACCGTCACTGCCTCGGGCTCGGTCTGCGAGGTCGACGAGTCGGCATGTATCGCCTGTGGGGCCTGTTTGGACGTCTGCACCTACGGCGCTATCCATTGGCGCGGCAAGAAGGGCAACCAGACTGCCGAGGTTAATCCGGCTTTGTGCAAAGGAGACGGTCTCTGCTGCTCGAACTGTCCGACCAACGCCATAGTACTCAGGCATTTCACCAATCAGGAGGTATTCAATCAGATCGATGCAGCGCTTTCGGAATCGTGGTCACCAACGAGAGAGGAGGTAGGAGCATGACAGGACTAGGCTTTACGCCCAGGATCGTCGCTTTCCTCTGCAATTGGTGAGCGTATTCCGCTGCGGACCTGTCTGGCGTGACCAGACAAAGCTATGCACCGGAGATTCGAATCATACGCCTGATGTGCACAGGCAGGGTGGACCTGTCGTTCGTGCTGCGCGCGTTCCAGAAGGGGGCGGACGGCGTGATCATCGGGGGCTGCTGGCTCGGCGAGTGCCATTACGTGACCGAGGGCAACTACTATGCGTTGAACATGATGCATCTGTGCAAGAAGTTGCTCGAGTACGCCGGCATCAATCCCGAGCGGCTCAGGATCGAGTGGATATCAGCGGCCGAAGGCATGCGGTTCGCCGAGATCATGAACGACTTCACCGAGAAGCTCGAGGAATTGGGCCCTGCGCAAGACGGCAACGGTGCGGATTCGAACGAGGTTGCTTCCAAGCTGGAAGAGATCCAGGAACTCGTACCTTACATCAAGATAAACAAGAGGGAAAAGCTGGCCACGCGGCTCGACAAAGAAGGGGATTACGACCAGCTATACACCGGCGATGAAGTAGAGAGGATCTTCAGTGAGGTAATCTCCTACTACATCGATCCGGACAACTGCAAAGCCTGCATGATTTGTCTCAGGAAATGCCCTGTGGACGCGATTGCGGGCGGCAAGAACCTGATACACGTGATCGATCAGGCGAGCTGCATAAGGTGCGGTACCTGCTATGAAGTCTGCCCCGACCGTTTCAGTGCGGTGAGTGAGATTTCGGGCAGATCGGTACCGGACCCGCTTCCCGAAGACAAGAGAACGATCGTCAGGAAGCAGGCGGGGAAAGGCACGGCCTAGGGAACACCCGATGCATCTTCGAATCAAATACCCTGTTCAATCATGGCATCGGCGACTCTGACGAACCCGGCAATGTTCGCGCCGCTGACGTAATCCCCGGGCGCGCCGAACTCCCGAGCAACATCCAGGCAAGTTTCATGGATGTTCTTCATGATTATCCTGAGTCGACTGTCAACTTCATCACGTGTCCAGGGGTAATGCATGCTGTTCTGAGCCATCTCGAGTCCAGCCACAGCAGACCCACCGGCGTTAGCTGCTTTGCCTGGTGCGTAGAGAACCTCGTGGTCGCGGAATACTATTCTCGCATCCGGCGTAGTGGGCATATTGGAGCCCTCCACTACGAGTTCGATTCCGTTCTTGAGTAGTGCCCTGGCATCGCTGCTGTTGATCTCGTTCTGGCTTGCGCAAGGGAACGCACAATCCGCTTCGCGATGCCACACCGGGTTTTCGTCCACGTTGCCCGACTCAGCCGAGGTAAACTCGGCGCTAGAAAACTCTGCGGCGAACTCCCGCACCGGTCCACGGCGTACGTTCTTCAGTTCCTTCAGCCAATCCAGTTTTTCTGTATCAATACCCTCGGGGTCGTAAATGGAACCACCCGTGTCGGAGACAGATACCACTATAGCACCAAGTGCGATCAACTTCTCTATCGTAGACAGCGCGACCTTCCCGCTACCTGAAACCAGGCAGGTTCTTCCTTCGAGGTTTTCGTTCAGGCTAGCGAGCATCTCCTCAGCAAAGTACACGACACCGTATCCCGTAGCTTCCGCGCTCATCAATGAACCGCCCCAACTCAAGCCCTTCCCTGTAAGGACTCCGGCGAACTCATTCCGCAACTTGCGGTATTGGCCGAACAGGTAGCCGATTTCGCGCCCGCCCACACCGATATCACCGCCCGGTACGTCGGTGTTGGGGCCGATGTGCCTGTGCATCTCGTCCATGAAGCTCTGACAGAACCGCATCACCTCCTGATCGCTTCTGCCCTTGGGGTTGAAATCGGCTCCGCCGTAACCCGCACCCATTGGCAAGGTGGTGAGGCTGTTCTTGAACACTTGCTCCAAGGCGAGGGATTTCAGAATCCCCAGGTTGACAGAGGGATGAAAGCGCAAACCACCCTTGTAAGGTCCGATGGCGCCGTTCATCTCTACACGATGACCTCGATTGATCCAGATTTGCCCTTCATCGTCTACCCAGGAGATCCGGAACACGACGGTTCGCTCGGGCTCGATGATCCGTTCCAGGATCCTGGCTTCTCTGTACCTCGGATTTCGCTCCAGCAGCGGGGCAAGCGACTCCACCACTTCCTGAACCGTCTGGTGGAATTCCGGCTCGCTCGGATTTCGCGATTTCACCTCAGCCATCAGTTTCTGAACGTAAGCAGACATCAGTCGACTCTCTCTCGGGTTAAGCTCGTGTTGCTGCTGAAACCGGCCGTGCCGCTTCTCCTAGCTTCAGGCGCCGCGCCGCATCAGTGACCGCGTTGATCTTCACCGCGTAGCTACTCTTCCTGGCTATGTCCTCGTCCGTTACGATGTGTACGTCCAGAAGTCCTCCGGACCGGTATCCCGTCTTGAGGTAGTTGATTTCGTCGAGACACATGCTCCACCCTTCGAGCCATTGAATCAGGCTCTCCCGCTCGGAGGCCGTGCCCGTAAAATGAACCAACACGTCTATGTCGCTGCCAGGTCCCGCTGTTCCGTTCTTGGTGCTTCCAAACAGATAGAAGGCGGAAACACCGAACCGTTCCGCATCCAAGTGTGCGGCGATCTGCTCGGCCATGCGGTAGCGCCAGCGCCAATAGCTCTCGGGGTGATCTTCTTGGAAGTATTCCTCCTGGTCGGACCGACCGATTTCCTCGTCGGAATCGACGAGCAAGGCAACGGCATCGCCCAGTTCGGCATTCATCAGAACCTGCGCCACCTGACCTCCTGACACTCCCGCCACATCGATAACCCGAACCACATCTGAAAGAGACTCATGATCCGGCAAGAGTTCCTTCAGCAGATTCCTCGAACGGGTAAGGAAGATCTTGTTGAAGGTAATATCGTCGGCGTCAGGAAAGACGGGTAGGTAGTGGATGCCCGACTCCGAGAGATCGAGCAGGAAATGGACTCTCGATGACGAAATAGTTGCCTGCCGTACGTCCTGGATCAGCTCGACCAGAACAGCGGTGTTATCGATCTCCGTGCGTCCGATATCGATCCCAAAATGATCGCGGTCGTCGCCGCCCGCTCCAAGCGGGGCCATCAAGATGAACTGACGCTTGGGCAGCACCTCGTTCAGTTTGGACACGACAGATTCCACCGCCGTGAAGCGTGACCCTTCTCCGAGCGCTTCGTATTCGTGCGGATCCACGTAGACGATGTGAGTGATGTTCGCCACCCTTCCGTTCGTCACAAAACGGTTGGCGGAGAATATCACCTTGTCTTGACTGACCTCTTGGGGTATGGGGGCAGGACGGTGCCGATGAAGGAAGTCCAGAGGTCGACATTGCAATAGATAGAGCTGATCTCCGTCGGAAGCAAATTCGATCTCTACAGGACCGCCCAGATGTTTCTCCAGAATTCGCAACACATTGCGAATCTCGATCACGAAAGGACTTCGAGATACCAGACCATCGAAACTCACCACGAGTTGATCGTCTTCATAGTCCGGCTTCTCCGGATCCAGGGGCTGCAAATCGCCATCTTCGATGGCAGACAGCACTTGTTGCGCTTGGCGGTGTGGATAGCCGAACTCCCTGAGGAGTCGACTCAACTCGATCGCATCCAACCGGTTTGCCTCCAAATGGATCGCATCTGCTGTCTTGGGACTGTCGTGCAATGCGCTCTCGGGCGTCCTATCCACCCTGAGCGATGGTCGGCCCGGTACGAAGACCAGCGGCTGCCTGCGATTTGCTTTATCTTCGGCCCGGTCATAGAACCCCGGTACGATACGAACGAGACCGTCTTCCGGTTCGACATCGTTGAGCCAAGGTAACTCGTTGCGACTGCGGGCTACCCCTGAGAAGGTGGGTAGATAGTACGGACCCACTTTCATTCCCACTGCCTCTTGGATCAGAACACATATCTGTTCGCTGAACTCGAGCAGGCCGAGCTTGGCCCGATGCTCGATAGGCTCTGGACCGAAGTTCGAGGCATAGACCTCGGCCACTGCCCGCATGAGGGCTCGGAGGCGCTCCTCCCTGGTACCCTGGTTTGCCAAGAACACACTCTTGTGTTTGGCGATGTATGAGGAGCCGGTCCGATCCTCGAGAAGCGACGAACTCCGCACTATCAGAGGACGGTCCCCGAAGTCGTCCAGGGCCATCGACATCCCGTTAAGCATTTCGGGAGGGAATGCCGCCTGCTTGAACATCTCGGTGACGTGCGAGTACTCGACGCGGACGCGTTCGATCTCTTTGTATTTTTGTTCCACTACCTCGTCCATGTTGTTGTAATGCATGAACTCGTGCATCATGTCCGAGGGTATGTACCAGGTCTTGGGGACTTTGAATGATGCGTCCAGGGATTCGCCGTCGTTCGCCTTTTTCAAGATCTGCGCAGCGAGGAAGAGCCCGGCGCACTTGCCGCCGAGCTTACCGTGACTCTCCGCCGAATAGACTGCCTTTTGGAGGAGGTGATAGAGATCCTCAATATCGACGTGATCCTTGGCAACGTTGATGTAATCCAGCCGGTTGGACAGTATGGATTCGATCAGGAGAACCTTGAGACCGCGTGCGAGGGGGTACTGCGTTTCGGCGTCCTCGTGAGTCGTAATGAAATAGCGGCGGAGTGCGCTCGCGACTTCCGCAATCGGCAGGTGACGGCGTGCGGTCCGGAGCAACGCACCGAGTTTGTCCTCTTGTATCCACATCTGAATCCGGGACAGAATCTCGTCGTTACTCAGGTGATCGGCGGCGAGGCGATACAGCCGCTCCGTGAATTCAGCGGAAAAGGAAAGCACGAGACTCTGACTGTGTCCGTTCATCTCGTCGCCGTAGTGGTTCCCACCCGTGCTGCGTCGGTGCGTATATGCGCGCCTCAGCTCTTCCGCTCCCGCGATGCCGCTCCAGCACAAGTGGTTGAGCATCTTGTTGGAGATTCTCAGGAATAGAGCATTGTCCGTTTGCCGGATCAGATCCAATACGGCTTCCCAATCACCTCGGCGCTTCTCAGAGAGATCTCTACCGCCACTCTGCCACTCCTGGAAGATGTGGTTCATCCTCTTGTAAGTCAGGAAGTGGTTGAGCCGGTCGGCGATGGTCTCAATGAGCCTCTTCTCTTCCTCGAGAAAAGGCTCGCTACCCGATTCGCTCGTTTCTCGAGTGTAGTAGACTTCGACCGTTCCCACCACGTGATCTTGCTGGACGATGTCCGCACTGAGTCTCCAAGGCGTCTCCTTGAAATCTTCGGATCGGTATTCGGAGCCTTCGAGTGTGATTCTGGCGACGCAGATCTCGGGAAACTGCCACCCAGGGGGGATGGCCCTGATGATTTGCTCGGCAACCTGGTCGATCTCCGTGTCCGGATCCTTCAGCGCCTCTTCGATGGCATAGAGACACGTTAGCTCCTTAGCCCGTTCGGTGAGGTCCTCGAGCAGTCGAATGGCCGATCTAGTCTGCTCCTTCATGGGATATCACCCCCCGACAACGCTTTCCATCCACTTTGATTTGAAGCGGTTCGTCCAGAGCGATGTGACGCACGTACCGCAACTCATGCACGCCCGCTTGGCTGTTGAACCACTCCCAGTTGACGGGGTACTTGCCCGTCTTGTCCGCCGAGAAATAAAGTATACGGAGGCCGGTCAGGTTATGGAAGAAATGCGATCCTTGACTCATGTCTACGTTCATGGCGGATGTAGACGCCTCTACTACTACCTTTGCACCGGAAACCTGGCCCCATTTCGCCGGAATGCCTAGCCAGGGATCGGTGGTTCCAAGACGACCGATCACCACCAGAAGGTAAGGACGATCAGCATCGAGAAGGCGGCGGTTCATCTCGTCCAGCTCCGAGACAATCAGCCAGGTATCCTTCGCGGAGAACGCCTCGGGTTTGACGTAGACGACGTCCCTTATGGACTCTATATGTCCATTGCCCAGGACTTCCTCAGAGGCCACGACTACGTGGTCTCCTGTTAGCTCCTCCTCGGAGACCTCCACCGCATCCTTGTAGACGAACATCGGTCGGACCTGAAGGAAGCCGAAACTTGCACGCCCTCCCCCTCCTTCATCGAAGTTCACGGCGAACTCGATCTCAACCGGGTTACCCAATGCTTCTTCGCAGAGTGAGAGCAGGTCTCGTACCAACCCATTCAAGGGAATCCGGCCCAGTTCCAGCAGCGGTGCGAAATCGAGCACCCTGGGCCCCCGGGGTCCGATGCCCATGGTGATCCTGTCGGACTGTGGATCGTAGGTCGACGCTACTTCCCGAAGCACGCCGTCCTCCTCGGCATGCCTGAGATTGCCTTCAAACAGATACTCCGTTTCATGGATCGGATCGTAGGTCGGAGGCTTGCCCATGTTAACCGACCAGAACAGGGTTTGGCTCTGTTCGAGCAACTCCGTGGTGGATCCGAAAGGAGGCTTCGCTTTGGGATAGGACGGACAGTACGTCCAGCATCGACCGCCGTCCACGATGGTCTTGCCCAAGCCGAGCGCCAAACTCACGACGCCATCCTCAGGACGTGCGTGCCCCAAGGCGTAGAAGTTGTATGAGCGGGCGACACCCGAAACATTGGGATAGAACCGATCCCCGTGCCGCTGGCCCACCACTTCCTGGATAATGACGGCCATTTTTTCATCACTGTCGGCTCGGCCCATGGCCTGACGATAGCTCTTGGCATCACGGAAAAAGGTCGACGCGTACACGAACTTGATCGACTCCTCCAGGGCCCGCAGACGCGCTTCGGTGCTGAACTGGTTGTTAGGAACCATCTTGGTCGCGTAGACTCCCGCGAAAGGCTGATTCAGAGCATCCTCCATCAAGCTGGAGGATCGGACCGCCAAGGGCACCCGCACGTCGGCGATGAGGCTTCTCAGCTCTTCGACCAACTCATCGGAAAGCTCGGCTGATTGAAAGGCCGTGGCCATGTGCGGATCCCGTGTATCCGAGAGCGCTACATTGTGGAGACGGTTGCGCTCCATGAAGTCATCGAACCAATCGGTGGCGATCACCCAGAACCAGGGGATGTCGACGGTGAATTCGGGGAACGCCTCCTGTGAGAACTGATTCCGCAGGACTTCATCGACCCAGACGAGGCCTCGCGCCTTTCCTCCGAACTCCCCCGTCCCGATGGAGGAAAAACTGCTCTCTCTTGGAAAGGCGCTTGGTTCGGGTATCCCGGCATCCCCGAGATTAGCCTCGCTAATGTCTTCTGTCACGGCAGTCGCCTATCCCGCACGACGTGGATGAGTCGGCACCGCAGCCTCATCGACCCGCACGTGCCGCTCATGTATCAAGGATTTCTTCCACCTCCGCTCGGTCCAAATCCTGGATGAATGTGATGCCGCTAACGCTCTCTACCTCCCGAGTGAGAGATGCGATGTCGTCCCGGGTTATGTGACTCAGGTCGAACTTCCGGGAGCCACACATGAGCTGGCGCAGACCTTGAGCTAGTCGCTCGTAATAGGTGTAGAGCCCGATCGCCCCGGTCGGGAGCCGTTCGAACTCGTCGTCACCCAGCTCTTTTCGCAACTCGGCAGACGTCACGAAGATCTCGTCTTTGGATTTGCCAAAACGCTCAACGTATACGGGGAGTTCTTGTGAATCTATGGTCCGTCCGATGGTCTTTCCTACCATGGCGGCCGCAATGGGCGATCGCGCCATACCCACGAGCTTGACAAATGGGGCGCCCAGAGCCAGGCCCTTGAATATCTGATCCTCGAACGTGAACCCTCCGGCCACGGCTATGGCGGGGACATATTCGCCCCGGTCGGCCAGCTTTTTCGTGTATTCGTAAAGCAGAGAGTGGAGTTCGACCGGCGGCATGCCCCACTCGTTCATCATCCGCCAAGGGCTCATACCGGTACCGCCGCCCGCGCCATCCACCGTGAGAAGATCGATCTTGTACTTGGATGAGAACTTCACCGCCCTCGCCAGGTCGGCTGGACGGTAAGCTCCCGTCTTCAGGAACACGTATTTGGCGCCTGCCTTACGCAGCTCTTCTGCGCGCTGCGCGAACGATTCCTCGGTGACCATGCCGATTCGAGAGTGTCGTTCGAATTCCTTGAAAGCGCCTTTCTCGAAAGCCTCGATGACCACGGGATCGGTAGGATTCGGCAGGACCACGTACCCTCGTTTGTATAATAGCTGAGCCTTCTCGAGGTCTGTGATCTTGACTTCTCCGCCGATGTTCTTCGCGCCCTGGCCCCATTTCAGCTCCACGACCTCTACGCCGAGCTCTTGGATAGCGTATTCCTGGACCCCGAGCCGCGTATCTTCCACGTTGCCCTGGAGGATGATTGCACCGTAGCCATCTCGCTGATGATCCTGGTACAGCTTCACCCTCCTGTGCAGATCCACCGTCTTCAGGATCTTGCCGTTCTCCAACACGGCTTCCGTGTCCATGCCGACTACGTTCTCGCCGATTGTCAGGCCCGTTCCCGCCAGCGCCGAGCCGATGGCCAGGCCCTCCCAGTTGTTCTTGGCGATGTTGGTCGAACCTATGCCGGGTATGATCCACGGTAGCCGAAACTTCAGGCCGTTGTCGTGCCCAAAGTGAACCTCCAGGTTCACGTTGGGGAAGATCGCCTTGTCGGAATCCGCTTCGATCCCATGTGCACCAACCGCGGTACCCATGATGTTGAAGTGCGAGTAATCGACCGGATATACCTTCTCCGAGGCGGTGGTGATGACCCCAAACGGCTGTGGATAAATAACCTCGTGTCCCCGATAGGCGGATTTGCCGATCTCACACATCCCGATACAACCATCCACGCAAGTGACGCACATGCCGGAGTTGGGGGTCACCGACCCCTCCGTCCGGTTCTTGGTCAGCGTCGCCGCGGAAGAATTAACCCTTGATAGTGTCTGCGACATTGCGGTCAGCTCCTTTATGCTCATGGTCCTTTGTTATCGACTCCGATTGTTTGTCCGTCACGATCTCACAAGCCACACAGGGATCCATGTAGCACATCATGTCGTCGTACGGGTCTCTTTCAACACAGGGCGGGGAGAGGTTCGCACACCCGCCGCAGATCGCCTTTTCCGGCTGGTTGTACGTGCAACGCAGGGTGCAAGCCGGGCATACGTACATGCATCCCCCGCAAAGCCGGCATTGCTCCGACTTGACGTCGAAGGGCGTACCGATACTGCGGTTTTCTCCTCGCCCCCGGAATCCGATGGCCTTGGCCATCATCTGCTCTTCGCACATGCGGACGCAGAGCCCGCAAAGGATGCAGTCCTCGTATTCCTGTTTGAATCGCTGAGTGCGGATTTCGTGCGCGGCCGCGAGATCCTGAATCACCTTGGACTGGGGGCACGACGCCAGCAGAAGCTCCAGTATCATTTTGCGCGCTTTGAGTACCCTGGAGGATGCGGTCCTGACTTTGAGACCCTCCTGGACGGGGTGCGTACATGAAGTCACGAGCTTCGTCTTCTCACCCTCCCCGATCTCGACAACGCATAGTCGGCAGGCACCGTACGGCGATAGCCCTTCCATGTGACAGAGCGTGGGAATGGGGAAGCCCAAGAACTGAGCCGCCTCCAAGAGCGTCGTCCCTTCCTCAACAGATGCTTCCAATCCGTTCATTGTCAGTGTTATCACGCTGTCTGCCTCCCGTCTTCCCTTTCCTTGGGATTTTCACCATCTCCAACGGCAGTGAACTCCAGGTCGCAGCGAAGGCATCTGAGCGCTTCGCGCCGAGCCTCTGCCGGGGACAGAGTCACCTCAACCTCGGCGAAGTTCCGTCGCCGCCACTCTGCCGGAGCACGTGGTGTCTCGGCGCGTGCACCCTGCAAAGCTCCGTCATCCTGAATCGGCTCCACGTACGTCCGTGGCAGACTAGGAGTGATCGGTTGGAGCAGAGTCTCTTCCTTGAGAAACCGCTCGATAACCGTCGCGGCGCGCTTTCCGTCCGCAATGGCCTCGACCACCGTATTGGGCCCCCGCACCACGTCTCCAGCGGCGAAGACACCTTCGCGGCTGGTCTGCATAGTCGTGGGATTCGCCTGCACGGTATTCCACCGCGTGATCTCCAGCCTGCTGGACCGAGCTGGAGTTACCGCGTCGATGCCCGAGTCTTCGCCGATCGCTACGATCAGCGTATCGAGATCGACGACGTGCTCCGTTCCCTCCTTCGGTACCGGCCGACGGCGTCCGCTCTCATCGGCATCGCCAAGCTCGTTACGAATGCATTCCAAGCCTGCTAGCCGGCCGTTCTCGCTAATGATCCTGACGGGCGACACCAGCGTTTCTATGCGGACGCCCTCTTGATCCGCAGCCTCGATCTCCTCTTCGAAGGCCGGCATCTCGTCTCGCGTCCGCCGGTACAGGATGGTGACGCTTTCCACCTCATTGAGGCGTAGCGCCATTCGAGCAGCATCAATGGCGGAGTTACCGCCTCCGATGATCCCCACGTGTCCTTTCGCCAGCCGCTGTTCGTTCAGGTTATAGGACTTGAGGAAATCGATCGAGGGATAGACTCCTTGGACGTCCTCGTTCTCCAAACGCAGCGGCTTGCTCTTGTGAGCCCCGATGGCGAGGAGAACGGCGCCGAACCCGTCGGCAAGCAATGAGTCGATATCAAAATCACGACCCAACATCTTACCACACTTCAAGGTGACGTTTTCATCGAGCAGCGAATCGATCTCCTTTTCGATGATCTCGCGGGGCAGACGATACGAGGGTATCGCACACGTCAGCATTCCCCCCGGTTCTTGCTCAGCCTCGAAGATGTCAACTCTGCAGCCCTTGAGAGATAGGCAATGGGCCGCGGTGAGACCGGCCGGTCCTGCACCGATCACGGCTACTCTAGGTGGCTTGTCGTTGGGCCATTCCTCCCTCGGCGGCGTGTACGATGAGGGCTCTATTCGGTCGGTAATGAACCTCTTCAGGGCCCGGATCGCCACCGGACTGCCACCGGTAGCACCAGCGCGGCATTTCTCCTCGCACGGATGGTGACATACTCGAGCACAAACGGACGGGAATGGATTGGGTTTCCGTATTGCCTGGTATGCCTCTTCATATTCTCCCCGACTGATGTGGGCCACGTAGCGCCAAGCCTCGGTCCCCAGAGGGCACGCCGCTTGGCATGGAGCCCCAACCAGATCTTTGCAAACGAGAGCGTCGCAGCGTTTCTCAATTATATGCCGCTCGTACTCTCCTCGGAAATACCGTAGCGTGCTCAGTACCGGATTCGGTGCCGATTGTCCTAAGCCGCACATCGTCGTGTCCGCCACCACATGGGCGAGCTGCTCTAGCAGGTCCAAATCCTCCAAGGTCGCCTTGCCCTTGGTGACGTCATCGAGGATCTCGTACATGCGCTGTGTGCCCTTACGACATGTGAAGCACTTGCCACAAGACTCATCCTTGAGGAAGCGCATGAAGTACTTGGCCACATCCACCATACAGGTGTCTTCGTCCATGACGATCATGCCTCCCGACCCCATGATAGAGCCGGCTTCCACGAGGCTGTCGTAGTCGATAGGCAGATCGAACATGCGGGCGGGTATGCATCCGCCGGATGGCCCACCTGTCTGCACCGCCTTTATCTTCGCCTTACCCGATGGACCGCCGCCGATGTCGTAGACCACCTCTGAGATCTTGATGCCGAGCGGCACCTCCACGAGTCCCGTGTTCTTGATCTTGCCCACGAGAGAAAAAATCTTTGTGCCAGTATTCCCGGCGACGCCGATCTTCGAGTACGCATCAGCGCCCCTATCGATGACCACCGGGACGTTCGCGAGAGTCTCCACGTTGTTGATGCAGGTCGGATGCCCGCCAATTCCCTTCTCAATAGGGTAAGGCGGACGTTGTCGCGGCTCACCGATGAAGCCCTCGACGGATCGGATTAGCGCCGTCTCCTCGCCGCATACGAAAGCGCCAGCCCCGCGCACGATCTGAATGTCGAAATCGTTCCCGGTGCCCAGAATGTTCGTGCCCAGGATTCCCATGTCACGAGCTTGGCGAAGTGCAATGGTGGTGTGTTTGATGGCCAGCGGGTACTCGCTCCGCACGTAAATCAGCCCCTGGGTCGCTCCAATTGCGATCCCGCCGATAATTAGCCCCTCGATGATGGCGTGTGGATTGCCCTCCAAGAGGCTGCGATCCATGTATGCGCCGGGATCACCTTCGTCGGCATTGCAAACGATGTACTTCTGCTCGTTTCCGTTCCCCGAAGCCCGGGCTAGCTCCCATTTCCTTCCCGTGGGGAAACCGGCTCCACCTCGGCCGCGGAGACCCGACTTCTTGACCTCCTCGACGATCCAGCCGGGATCGAGATTAGCGAAGACTTTCTGAGTAGCCGCATAACCACCCCGCTCGATGTAGTTGAAGATTCGAATGGGATCCAACTTCTCGTTGTTTCCGAGGATGATGCGCTTCTGCTTCTTGAAGAACGGAATGTCGTCTTGAGCGTGGTACTGCCTGCGGTCGTGCGGATCCCTGTAAATGAGCCCTTCGTCTACAAAGCCACCCACAGCAGCCTCGATCACGCGTGGGACATCTTCCATCTTGAGCTGGGGATAGAGATGTCTTCCAGGTTCTACCAGGATGAAGGGATCCATCTCGCAGAACCCCTGGCACCCCGTAACCCGCAGCCCGACCTTTGTCTGCAGGCCACGGTCCAAAATGTACCGTTTGATGATCCTCAGAATATCGTTCGAACCGCTCGCCTGTCCCCCAGTTCCAGCGCAAACGACCAGGGTGGTCCTGTCGTATTGAAATCTCTTGTCGTCCTGAACGCGCTGGCAGAACTCGACAAACTCTCTAACTGATGACAGCCTGCTCACAGCAACACCCCTTAGCGATAAGTGTCCTAAGTCAACCTCAATCCAACGGGACGCCGCCCAGGTCCAGCATGTGGCCACGACAGCCTCGACGGGAGCAGATCTGCACCACACCACCCCCGCGCACGATCATTGGCACCATTGGCGCGCCACACTCACTGCAACGGCCTCCGCCGATCAGTTCTGCGTGGCAGTGCGGGCAGAACAGCTGAACGATCTCATCGATGGGGATGTCGTACTCTGAAGCCACCTTGTAGCTGCCATACAGGCTCGAAAGAGCCAGCCAGCCGTGTCTGTGGCCGAACGACACTGTCACACGAATCGAAGGGTGACCGTCGATAATGTGCTCGGAGTCCATCAAGCTGTGATTGCAACGGGCGCAACTCACTTCCACAGGGAAGACGCGATCATCCGTCTCGGTCTCTACCATGTCGAGGCCTGCGCGCGTCTCCTCGATTACCTGCTTGACCTTGGAGGTCGTAACCTTGGAGTAATAGTGGCCGTCCGCCACTACCACGGGACCCAAGGCACAGGCTCCCAGACAGTTGACGGTCTCCAGGGAGAAATCTCTGTCGGGCGTCGTCTCGCCCGATCGGATACCCAACGCATCTTGGAAAGCCTCCGCGATCCTGGGACCACCATGAACGTGGCATGCAGTACCCAAACAGACGGAAATGAGATGTTTGCCTCGGGGCTTCAGGCTGAACGCCTTGTAAAACGTGGCTACACCGTAGACGTCCACCAGTGAGCGTCCGGTCTGTGCGGCGATCTTCTTCAGTTCATCCTCAGGGAGATAGCCATACTTCGCCTGAAGCTGCTCCAGTACGCTGATGAGTCCTACTTGACCGCTGTCAGCTTCCTCGACGAGAGTTCCAGCTTGGTCCGGTTTCATGCCGTGTCTTCCTCGATTCGTTCTCTGCGACTTCAGATCTCTTCCATGTACTCTTCGCAATGCCACACGCCTCCCTCCGACTGCGGCAGAAGGCAAGTGTGACGATTTGCGCAGTTCGTGCACAAACCTTTGCACTGACTGTCATTCTCCTCCCGGCGTTCTTGCCTCGTCCGATCGGCAAGAGACTCATCATTGCCTTGGTCCCGAGATCCGAAGGGATAGTTCCCCATCTATGTCCTCGATGAATGAGCTTCATTGCAATTTGCGGTTATTCAATAGCCGTGCCTGCGGCGCTAAGCACCGGCGCTGTGACGGCAAATGGAAACCCCAAGCGCTAAATCGTTGAACTACAGTATGTTATGCAGTAGACACATCGTGATGCCAACGGCATCAGAGGTGGGGGCAAATCCTCAGGGCGGGGACAAGGGTGTGGCGCATCTTGCCCCGGCGGGGAGAAAAGTACCACTCAAAACTACTTTCCTTGCCGCCTTCGAAGAGCTTTCCCAGAGATCGTCAGTGGCCTAGTCAACGGCGGGCGAGGGGCTTTGCGATCCATCAGCATTGCCTGCTTCCAATCGCTTGGTTCGTTCGCGCAAGGTCTTACGATCTATGCCGAGTATGCCGGCTGCGCGGGTCTTGTTGCCACCCACCGATGCGAGCACGTTTCGAATGTGCTCCGCCTCTACCTCGGCAAGAGTCCGGTGCAATCCCGATTCTCGTACTCCTGCGTAGCGCATCAAGGCAGGCAAGTCAGGTCCGTCGATCACATCAGAGTCCGTCATCACCACAACGCTGCGCACGACGTTCTGCAGCTCGCGAACGTTGCCGGGCCAGGTATAATTCCTCAGCATCTCGAGAGCTTTGTCGGTGAATCGGGGCTGGGGCTTTTCCGCCTCCGCCGAGAATTCTCGCGCGAAGTGGTTGGCCAGGAGAAGTATATCCTCTCCTCGGTCCTGAAGCGGTGGGATGACGATCTCGATGACGTTCAACCGGTAGTAGAGATCTTCCCGAAAACTGCCTTTCTTGACGAGTGTGAGTAGATCCTTGTTAGTCGCCGCGAGTATCCTGACGTTGACCTTTCGAGACTGAGTGGAGCCCACCATGCATATTTCCTTCTCTTGCAGGACTCGCAGCAGTTTCACCTGCATAGCGAGACTGGTTTCGCTGACTTCGTCCAGGAATATGGTGCCGCCGTCCGCAGTCTGGAAAAAACCGGCACGTGATTCCACCGCACCCGTGAAGGCACCCTTGACATAGCCGAAAAGCTCGCTCTCCAGTAGAGTCTCAGGTATGCCGCCGCAGTTGACCGGCACGAACGGCGCCGATGCCTTTTTGCTACTGTAATGAATCGCCCGGGCCACCAGCTCTTTGCCCGTGCCACTCTGGCCGGCAATCAAGACCGTGGCAGGGGTGTTGGCCGCTTTTCCGATTGCATTGAAGACCCGGTTCATGGGCTCCGATTCGCCGAGCAGCCCGTACCGGGATTTGATTGTCTGTGGCATTCGGTCCTGAGTGGCGAGACGCAATCTGAGTTTTTCCAGTGCCCTCCCCACTGCCGCATATAGCTCCTCATCTGTGAAGGGCTTGGTGAGATACTCTTCAGCTCCGGCTTTGATTGCGTCGACCGCACCATCCACAGTTGCGTACCCGGTTATCATCATTACTTCCGTGTTCTTCAAATTCTCCCGGACGTAGCGGATCAGATCCATCCCGGACATCCCCGGCATCTTCAGATCGGTGATTACCAAATCGATTGGTGTATCGTCCAAGATCCTGATAGCTTCGGCGACACCGGGTACCGACAACACCTCGTAGCCCTCCGAACTGAGGTTTCGTTCGACCATTTCCAACGTTGCTGGGGAGTCGTCGACGATCAAGATGCGTTCCTTTTCAACCCTGTTCTTCATTTGCTCGGTTCACCCTCGTCCGGAATCGTGAGCGGGAATGATATTTGAAACTTCGTACCTCTTGCTTCTTCTGTATCGACCATGATGTCGCCCCCATGAGAGCTAACAATCCCATGAACGACCGCCAGCCCCAATCCAGTTCCCTCATGTACGTCCTTGGTAGTGAAGAACGGTAGGAAGATCTGGCTCTTGGTATCCTCGCTCATCCCAGTGCCTGTATCCTCGACGCTCAGAAAGACCGCCTCTTCCGTTGCTCGAGTTGCCACTGTCAAACGCCCTCCATCCTGCATCGCCTGGATTGCGTTGACCACCAGGTTGACCAGTACCTGGTTCATCTGACCGCTATCCACAGTGATCCTGGGAAGATTGTCACCCAGATCGAGATCGAGCTCGATTCCCGCCTTTGCACACCGCGCCTCGAAATAGTAGATCCCCTCCTTGACGAGGTCGTTCAGGTTTACCGGCGATTTCTTGGGTGGGAGCTGGCGCGAGAAGGTCATCAGCTTCCTGATTATTTCTCTCGCATGGAGCGAGGCCGTTTCGATGTTGCTCAGGTCTTTCCCGGCCTGTGCAGGCAGATCCGGAGTCTTCTTTGCCAACTGTGCAAAACCAAGAATGTTGCCCAGCGGCTCGTTCAACTCGTGAGCCACGCCGGCCGCGAGCTGGCCGATGGTGGCAAGCCTATCGGCGTGTCTGAGCTGTTCCTGCAGTAATGCCCTCTCCTCGTCGGTTTTGGTGCGATGGTAGAAGATGGCCACTTCCCTCGACACGCTGTCGATTAGACTGCGCTCTTCGGTCAAGAACGGCCCCTCGTCCATGGTCAGCTTCTTTTCGAGATAAACGACCTCCACGAAGCCGACCTTCCTGTTGTCCAATACGATATCAGATACCTGCCGGTAGGGCGTTTCTCGAAAGCCCTCGGTTGCATAGGACCGTCCCTCGAGGACGATACGGGCGCAAGTGACCTCCGGGTATAGCCAGGCGGGAGGAAGCATCTCTACAATGCCTTGCAGGATCTCGTCGACGGACGCTCCCGGCTGAGCAATCACTCGTGCGATACCGTACAGGCAAGTGAGTTCTTTGATTCTCTCCCTGAGCTCGATCTGGGCGTACTGATGGGTTAGTGCGACCCCGAGTATCTCGGAGACGTCCTCGTATAAGCCGAGATCGTGAATAGAGAAGAACCCTCTACTTCTGCTCTTGAGGTGCAAAAGTCCGATACACTCGCCTTCGATACGGATGGCAACAAGCACTAGGCTCTTGTAGTGACCGGGAAGATGTAAAGCTCGAAGAGACCCGGGTCGGCTCTCATTCTTATCGAGAATCGTCGCAGCCGAAGCGTCGTCGCACCAGAAGCTTCCTCGTTCAGTGACGAAGGGCTGCAACCCATCCAGGTACCCGTTGATCACGTTGCAACACAGCTTCTCCATGCTCAGTTCACCGCTGTCATACGGAGGGGGAGTTATTTCCTCACCCAACGGGCACGGCACGAGTATGAATCCGAACGGCATCTTCTTGGAGCCGGTGAGCGAGCATCGGAAGTGTTTTGACGGATCGTCCTTCACCCACAACTCGACGGCGTCGGCGCCAGAGAAAGCCATGATCTTCTCCGACACCACAGGGAGGAAATCCTTGCTCAAGAGTCCCTTGGTGGCGTAACTGAGAAGCTCGTGGGAAAGACTACGAAATCGTTCAAACATCGATCAACTGAATATTAGATATCATCGACCGACAGGCACCGTGCAAAGCCCGAGCATAATCACTCAAAGTAACTCTCTAGTCGCGTTTTCCAGGTCTTCGAGGTCAAAACGCACCAATGCCAACTCAGGTCCATCATGTGCCGCGGAAAACGCATGAGTTCGGCCGATACGATCACGCCACGTTCCCGTAAGTCTCGCGGACTCGTGAACGTGTCCATGGAGTGTCACCAGAGGTTGGCGGGTCTCAATGAAACGTTGCATGGCGATGCTGCCCACATGTACATCCAACGGTACGTGGTCGACCATTTTGCCGTCCAGGGAGGCGCGGTCGAGCCTGGTCTTGTAAGGGGGCGAATGGAACAAGAACACTGCATTGTGCAGGTGCGCGTCGCGCGCCAGGCTGTCGAGATCATTCTGGATGGTAGACCATTGCAGTATGTGCTCGGGCACGGCGACGGAGAGAACCCCATCCTCAGGATGAACGCACCCGGGATCCACAAACCTGGAGACGTCGTAACGCTCCCAATCTTTGAGCGAGAACGGCGTCGGCGGAACGTATGAGTATCCGTACACCGAGTAATCACCGAACTGTTTGCGGGAATTGTGCACGTACTCCCAAACATGACGAGAAGCAGCATCGAGGACCGCGGCTTCTTCAGATCTGGGATCGTCATTCCCTAGAACCATGAAGACCCTGGGGTACGCATGCCCTAGCTGCTGTCGCAGTGTCGTGAGCCGCGGGACCAGAAACTCCGTGATGAAATCTTGGTGTTTGTTCGCAGTCCTCAACGAACTGAAACCGGGTGGAAGCAGATCGCCACCCAAAAAGACCGCAGACGGGCGTTCGTCGGAGATCACATCGAACAACTTGCCAAAGCGATCCGTGTGTCCGTGCAGATCCGATATGAAGAGGCAGGCCTTCAATACTGGTGCTTTCTGTTCGGCGAATAGGGCCCTTGCTTGAAGAATGCTAGCGTTTCACACTAGGGCCCGCAACGCGAGCCAAGGCACGGGTGTGAATGATGGAGCTTGTCATGAACGACTTCAAAGTCGTGAGCGGTGGTCGAGGTCGAAGACAGAGGCGTGCCGGGTCCGGCTCTCGAAGACAAGAGAACGATCGTCAGAAAGCAGGATTCAAGGCAAAGCCGCTCCGCCCCCCCTCCCCCCTGGACGCGTACATCGTGGGACCCTATACTATGCGGCGGTGAAAGGGATTCCTACGCCTAACGGCGTCAGGACGAGGCGCCCCCCCTGGTACGTGACGGCACACGAACAAAGATGCGAAGACTACGCCGTCACTATTCGGGACAGCAGAAACTCTCTGAAGTAGATTCGGGTTTCCTCCGGCAAGTTCCTGACGTGGATCCGAGTTGGGTCGTAAGGAATCGTTTCGTTCCTCGAACGCGTGGAGTGAACCATGGAGTCCCGTTTCCTTCGTTGTTGCACCCTGAGTGGTGTCCTGCTCGGCCTTTTTCTTTCCCCGGCTCGGTACCTCGACGCCCAAGAAGAGTCGTCCCAACAGTCAGAGGGGCCTCCCTCCCAAACCTTTGATTGGCACCTGAGTGAAGGCGTTCCCAGCATGACTCCATGGGGCCAACCGGTGGACACTGCTTACACCCGCGAGATCCTCTCCTGGACCACAATGCCCGAGTACACCAACCCTGTGGTGGACCACCTCCCGTCGCACGCGACCGTGGTCTCGCCGCGAGATCACTTCGGTTACGCCATAGGAAAGCCCGGGGTCTTGCATCATGTGGATGAGATCTACGGGTATTTCCGGGAACTCAGTAGCTCTACGGGACGCGTGAGGTTCCAGCTTCTAGGAGAGACTGAGGAGGGAAGGAACCTGGCTCTGGTTCAGGTTGGTAGCGAGCAGAACCTCGCTCGACTGGAGGAGATTCGCGAGGGCTTGAGCTCCCTGGCCGATCCCCGGGGAACGTCCGAAGAGGAGGCGGCGCGAATCGTCCGGGACATTCCTCCCATCTACACCTTTTACGGTGGGCTTCATCCGCCAGAGACCGGCTCTCCCGAGATGGTAATGGAAATGGCTTACCGCCTCGCGGTATCCGATGCTCCCATGATCCGTGATATTCGAGACAGCGTCGTGGTTTTCATAGTACCGGTTGCCGAGCCCGACGGCCGCGACCGCACGGTTGACTGGCACGATCGCTACAACGCCGACGTCTATGATATGGATGATGCGGTACGCGGCCCGCCATACTGGGGCAAATACATCTTTCACGACAACAACCGCGACGGACTCCAGCTAACGGCAAGACTGACCCAGGAGCTGGTGAACCTGTTCCTCGAATGGAAGTACCCCGTGGGACACGATCTGCACGAATCGGTACCCTACCTTTACGTGTCAACCGGAACCGGGCCATACAACCCCACCGTAGACCCCATAACCATCAGCGAGTGGCAATGGATGTCGAATTTCGAGGTCACATCGCTAACGGCACACGGGATGCCGGGCGTGTGGACTCACGGATTCTACTCGGGGTGGTATCCCGGATACCTGCTCTGGGTCACGAACACTCGGAACGCAGTGGGGCGTTTCTACGAGACCTTTGGGAACTCCTTCCCCAACACCGTCGAGCGAACGCTGGGAGAGCGCTCCACATCGGTGGAATGGTATCGGCCCAGTCCGCCGCGGGATACCACGCTTTGGTCTCTTAGAAACAACACCAACTTCATGGAGAGCGGCTGTCTGAGCGCCCTACTCCTAGTGGCTCAGAACCGGACCATGATACTGGATAACTACTGGAAGAAGTCCAAGAACTCCCTCAACAAGGGGCGGGCCGAGGCTCCCTTCGCCTACGTGATTCCGGCGGAGCAAGAGCGCAGGTTCAATGTGTCCACAATGGTGAATCTTTTGGAGCGCCAAGGCATCGAGATGCACAGAGCCAATGACGACGGCGTCTTCGACAGCATTCAGGTGAACGAAGGAGACTTCATCTTGCGGATGGACCAGCCGTATAGGAACTTCGCCCTCACCCTCATGAGCAAGCAGGAGTTTCCCGCTGATGCTCCCACGCCCTACGACGACGTGGCTTGGACGTACCCATTGCATTTCAACGTGGATGTATTCGCCGTTGGGGACTCTGCCATTCGGTCGGAACTCGGGATGGAACGGGTGAGCGGTATGGTGAGCATTCCTGGCACCATTGAGGGACGCTCCGGGGACATCTACCTCGTCGAACCGAGTGCGGCGGCCAACCTGATGACGGCGCGGTTGGCTCTGGGCACGATGTCGGTTCACGCGATCGAGGATGAAATTGCGGTAAATGACGAGACCACGCTGGATCCGGGTGCTTGGATGCTCGAGACCGAGGATGCGCGTGACGAGGTCGAGAGTTGGGCCCGCGAGCACGGCTTCACGGTCTACAGGGTAAGGAACAGGGTGTTGGAAGGCGCAGCCATGCATGAGTTGGACCTTCCCCGCATTGCTCTGCTTCACACGTGGACCCGCACCCAGGACGAGGGCTGGGCCCGCTTCACTCTGGATCAGCAGGGTGTGCAGTACGACTACATAGGTGAGGATAAAATCGGAAACATGGGGCGGCTGAGGAACCGATACGACGTTTTACTATTCCCTCACCAGGGTGCGAGGAACACGGCCCGACGGATCCTCGAGGGAGTTGATCCCGAGCTTGGTCCGCTGGCCTACACCCGAACCCCGGAGTATCCGACCCATGGTTTCCCCGACAGCTCCTCTGATATTGTCGGTGGCATGGGGCTCGAGGGCCTCATAGCTATCAGAGACTTCATCAACGACGGCGGTACCTTCATTGCTGTGGGATCGGCGGCTACGCTGCCGGTGTCGTTTGGCTTTCTGCGTGATGTGAGCCTCGAAGATGCCGGAAACACTTTCATCCCCGGGTCCATCCTACAAGGCGAGGTGGCCCGGGCAGACCACCCGCTGTCCTACGGCTATGGAGAGGCACTCCCGCTTTACCACCAGTACGGACCCTACCTGTCCGTGGAAGAGGAGGCGGAAGACGGGATCGCGGTCAAATACGCGTCCGAGGGCGAGCTTCTATTGAGTGGCCTGGTACGCGGCGGAGCGTCTCTCAAGGGCGAGACCGCGGTCTACTCGGAGCAGGTCGGAGAAGGCTTCATCGTGCTCTACGGGTTCGACGTCCTACACAGGCATCAGAATCTCGGCAACCATGCCCTGATATGGAACGCGCTTCTGAACTGGAACGACCTGGATGCAGGAGACGGTGATGAGGAAAACGAACAGTGATTCAGGGAGGTAGCAGCGGGGCCTGACTCATTTACTCGTAGCCACGTGGCGCCACAAGAACTCGGCCCGGTCCAGTCTGCGCTCGATCTCCTCCACATAGCGGAGGTAGTGCGGACTGGATCTGCTCGGGTTCCAGCTCGAAGGACGCGGTAAGCTCGCGGCAAGCAAGGCGGCTTCGTGTTCGGTCAGAGCCGAAGCCGCCTTGTCGAAGTAATACCCGGATGCTGCTCCGACTCCGTAGACGCCAACGCCGAACTCGGCCACGTTGAGGTAGATCTCCAATATTCTCTGCTTCGTGAGCGAGTTTTCGAGCCGGCGGGTCAGCAGAACCTCCTTCAGCTTGCGAAGAGGGTTCCGCGAGGGAGACAGCCACAGGTTCTTCGCCGTCTGCTGAGTTATGGTGGAGGCACCGCGCGGCGCCTCCAGTTCCAAGACAGCCTCCCGCACCGCCGCTCCGATCTCCGATTTAGAAAAACCGGAGTGCGAGAAGAACTCGATGTCTTCCGCCACCACGGCAGCGCGCTTCATGTGCAGCGAAATCTGCTCGTATGCTACCCAGTGCCAGCGCAGCGATGGCAGCGTCGAGTCGCTCTCCAACCGCCGTTTGTACCGTTCGATGAAAGCTGTTGTCCGCGGGTTCGTCGATGCGAGAGGTCCCGCGTTCGGGAGCGTGAGCCACGACACGCAGAGCCATACTATCACGATTCCTGCCAGACACGCTGCAACCACACCCAAGCGCATCAACAGGCGGCGCCAATTGATGCGCGGTACCTCGAGCCCGCGTTCGTACGACTTCACAGTCTCAGAAGCTTGCGAGACCTCGAATGCAGCGCAAGAGTGTACAGTGGCTTGAAAGGTCGGCCGGCTCAGTTACCCTTAGCACAGGCGCAACTCAGACGCAGCTGTCGTTGAGAGTCTCGGCCGGTTGCTCCCGCGGCAACTGCCGGCTCTTGCTCGACTCTTGGGCATGAAGGGATTGTCATGAAGTGCCGGGGAGCGAACCGTTCCTCCAAAACAATGCCACAAAGGAACCAGCACCCGGAGCAAGGTTGCACAGAAAGGTGGGTATTCACAACATTCCTGCTGCCCGTGCTCGCTCTAATCAACACCCGAAAGTTGCCGACAAGGAGCTGGCCATGAGCCAGAATTCCCGCAAGAACCAAGAGTCAAGCTCGACTACACGCAGAAGATTTCTAACACACGCTGCTGCAGCCGGTGCCGGAGGCGTATTGGCAAATCTGCTCGACGGCAGGCAGGAGAACCTTCATGCGGCGGCGTCTTCGCCAGCCCTCCCCAGCACAGCACACATACCCACCCGGCCGTTGGGCAGGAGCGGTGCGGCAGTCAGCATCGTTGGCTTCGGAGCGGGGAGCCGCTTCTACACCTCGACGCCGGACGACGAGGCTGGAGCCGATCTGATCCGAGACGCCGTGGATCGAGGGGTTTCGTTGGTGGAGACCGGATCCAACTACGGTGGACCGGAGGGGATCTCCGAGAGGCGGATCGGTCTGGCGATGACCACTCACCGGGAGAAGGCCTTCCTGGAAACGAAAGTCGATGAACGAGATTACGACGGAGCCATGCGCGAGATGGAGCGTAGCATGCGGCGGATGAACACCGATTACTTGGACCTGGTGCTCCATCACTTCCTACGCAGTACCGACGAGGTCGTCGAGGTTGCCGGCCCCAACGGCGCGGAGAAGGCCGTCAGGGATATGATGGACGAAGCAGTCGTCCGCTGCAGGGGCGTCTCCACCCATACTCCCGAGGTGGCCCTGGCAAGCCTCGAGCGCCTGGATCCCGAAGCCATTCAGCTCCCAATCAATGCCGTACGGGTGCCGGATTTCGAACCCGAGGTCATCCCGGCTGCCCGCGATTCGGGCGTGTCGATCATCGCGATGAAGACGTGCGGAAACGGGTTCTTTTTCCCGGCCAACGCGACAGAACCCGACCGAATCGAAGAATACGGTCCGCCGCCGGGCGCGTGGGATCGCTGGGATCTGCCGACATGGACCGATTACATACAATACGCCCTGTCGCTCCCAATAACCACAGCCACGATCGGCATTGATTCGTATTTCACGCTAGACGGCGTGACCGCCGCGGCACTGTTGTTCGAGCCACTATCACGTGAACGGATGGCCTCGATCCACGAGAGAGCACAGATCTTCTCGGGAACGGGCTACTGGATTCCGAGGGAAAGCCGCCGCTCGGGGGAGGAGTAGGACTATGTGGCACGGCTCACCAGCTCTAGTCGTGGGGCTCTCCGTGAAAGAGATCTTGGATCGGCCACTGCGGGCTCCGAGAAACTGCGCTCCACCGGCCCGGGATCTCGTCGAATCACTCTTATGCCCGAAGTCGAGCGGTTCAGTGAAGTGGAGAAGACGGATCAGGCTCATTGTGAACCGAATCCTTGCGGCACTCGTCCTGCCGGCAATCTCGTTGACCGGATGCGGCGACGCGGGCACTTCCACCTCCATCCAGGATCTCGTGGACGCTGCCAGGGCGGAGGTCACCGTCGCAAACATGGAGCATGAGCTGGACTCCATAGTTCAGTACGACAGACTCTCTGGAAGCCCGGGCGAATTCGCCGCCGTGGAGTACCTGAGGCGGACCCTGGAGGACGAGGGCATTCAGGTTTCGGTCGATACGTTCCCGGCGTACATCAGCGATCCGGTCTCGGCCACCCTCGACGTGCCCGGAACCGATTTCGCTCCGCAAGCCATTACCATCTCCGGGTCGGGCACGGCCAGCAATCTCAGAGGCCAGGCGGTGGACCTGGGAACGCTGTCGGACCTGCCACCCATACTCACCGAGACGGGCGAGCGGCTGATCCTCGATCAGCAGGGCCCTGTCGGCTCCAAAGATCTGCGGTCCGTTCCAGATCTCACCGGCAAGATCGCCGTGGTCACCGGCCAACCGCGGCCTGTCCCCGTTACCCAGTTGGAGAGGATGGGTGCCGCGGCCGTGGTTTTCGTCAATCCGGAAGAACGCCTGAACGATCTCACGACTACCACCGTATGGGGCGAGCCGTCGCTCGTGAACTACCACCGGATTCCCACACTCCCCGTTGCCGAGATCAAACACAGCGACGGAGAGCAGCTTCGCGCCATGATGGGCAGGGGACCGGTACGGCTGCGGTTGAGCACGAGAACCGAGACCGGATGGAAGGAGTTGAGGCTGCTGACCGCGACCATCCCCGGTCCAACAGAAGATGCTCCCTTCGTACTTGCAGGCGGGCATCTGGACGCTTGGTATCACGGGGGCACCGACAACGGCGGCGCCAACGTGGCCATGCTCGAGATCGCGCGAGCCTTTTACCGAAACCGCGACAAACTCGAGCGAGGTCTATTGGTAGCCTGGTGGCCCGGTCACAGCAATGGTCGCTACGCCGGCTCCACCTGGTTCGTGGACAACCACTACGACGAACTCCGCCGCAGGGCCGTGGCGCACGTCAATTTCGAGGGGTTGGGCCAGATCGATGCGAAGCGGTTCAGCGCCAATGCGACCGCCTCGCTCAACGATATGGTTCAGGAGTTGTTCCGGCAGGAGACGGGCGACACGGTGCGCGTGACTCCTCCGGGCCGCAACTCGGACCAGTCCTTCAATGGTGTTGGTCTTCCACTGCTACAGATCAACCATTATCGGCTGCCCGAAGACGGAGGCTACTGGTGGTGGCACACTCCGGATGACACCAGAGACAAGGTGAGCGCGGAGGTTTTGAAGGTGGACGCAGACCTGTATGTCGAAGCGATTGGGCGACTCCTGGCGGAGCCCGTTCTCCCGCTCGATCTCTCCGCCACTGTCGAGCGCCTGGGCTCCCTCCTCAGGGAACGACAAGAGACCGCAGGCGGTAACCTGGACCTCAGTAGCGCCATCACTCGACAAGAGGAGCTATTAGGAGCGGTTCGCAGGTTGCAGGCAAATCTGGAGACAATGGGGACCGGTGCGGATTTGGATTTGCGCCTGGTTGCGGTACTCCGCCCCCTGCACCGTGTCCTCTATACCCTGCTGGGTCCCTACCATCCCGATCCGGCAGTTGACGAGGGCTCCCTTCCGGGACTCAACCCGGTGGAGATGCTGGCAGCCAACGACCCCACCACGGACCGTCACAAGTTCGCACTCACAACGCTGCGTAGAGAACTGCCGCGGATACTCGAGGCTATCGACACGGCCAAGGAACGGGCGCGCTGGTTGTTGGATCGGGTGGCCGGGAGGTAGGCTCAGACTGCCCGTGTTTCTGCTCGCGCTCAGGGGCCGACGGGTCTTCCCGTTTCCCGTATCACCCTAAGCTCTTCTAGAGACGCACGCGCGGAACTCGACTAGCTACGGAAGCTCCGTCTCCCACTTGCCATCATCGCCGCACGCGACGCCGAGATTGCTCCAGCGCCTGAATGCCTCAGTGATGGCAAGGTTGCACGGCCTGGCGGCTTCAGCCTCCGCTTTCGGCCAACCAGTCGTCGTAGGCGAGGGAGCCTTTTTGACTCACGTCGCCGCGCCCACCCAGGGAGACCGTATTCCCGTCGCTATCGATCACGATCAGCGTAGGAATGAACTGCACATTGTAGCGAATCGACAGGGCCTCAACTTTCGCACTGCCAAATGGCAGCGCCAGCCAAGGCATGTCGTATTCCCTCATGTGTGCGAACATGTCTTCCTCGCTATTGTCCAAGCTTACCAGCACGACCTCGAAAGACTTTCCAGCCTGCAGGAGATCTTCGTAGACCTCGATCAACAAGGGAGTAAATGCCGCACAAGACTGGCACCATTGCGCCCCGAAATAGATGGCTATGATCGAAGTGTTTTCGATCGTCTCCACTCCCACCTCGCTCCCGTCCGTTTTGAACAGGACCTGGCCGAACAACTCTGCGGGGGGGACCGGCGGGGCAGGTTCGAAAGGAGCAACCCCGTTTTCACCTCCGCTGCAAGAAGAGACCAGACAGGAGCAGACTCCCGCAACGATGATCCTACCTAGCAGTGAAAACCGCACCTTTCCCGCAGCTCTCCTATCGCACATAGAGATCTAGACACTCCGTATCCAAATCTGCGTGGGGAGAGGTCATAAATGCGTCCATTATCTTCCTTTTGCAATCCATATCTCCTCCTCCGTGTCCCCCTTCGTCGATGATGAACGCTCGAGAATCGGTCATCTTCGATTGGAACAAAGCCGCGTTTTCCGGGGGGGTGACGGGATCAAACTGGTTTATGAAGATGAGAGAGGGGATCTCCGAAACTCGGTACTCCTTCATCTCCTCGGTAGCGTGTGAATCGAGGAAGTCGGAGCTAACGAGATAGAGTGACGTGAATATCGGCAACTCATAGGGCAAGAGCTCGAGTTGCTCGTACTTCCGGGCCACGACCTCGGACGTAATGCCGCGATCGTATTCCTCGTAGTTCTCGCACGCCAGGAACATTGCGTAGTTGGATGTGGACATTCCCCGACCGCCGACAACCCGGTTTATCCACTCCATGTCGCCGTTGTCCAGCGCATGAATGAACCTTGGGGCCAACGAACGGGAATCGTTCTTGTACAATTCGTACCGCAAAAAGAATATCGCGTCCTGCGGGTTCAGGATAAAAGGTCTCCCCTCATACTCTGCCTCCAGTGGTTCCCTGGCCAACCTGTCGAGCACATCGAAGTAGGTCGCTTCCAGATTCGGGTACGCTTCATTGCACTCGGGATCAGCTTCACAGTGATCCAACACCTTCCGCAATGAGGAATCGTAGTCCTCCATCCTCGTGATCAGATAGTCGTTTCGGTGCGGGGCCGGAGAATCATAGATGGCCGTATGGATTCGCTCTGGGAAGTAGTCCGCCACCACTCGCGCGATTCGTGTGCCGTAGGATCCGCCCCTCAGGTTGTATTTATCGTAGCCTAGATGATCCATCAACATGCCGACGTCCCTGGCATTCTGGAACGTGTTGTACATCTCGATCTCAATTCCTTCTTCATCGCAGGTGCGCCGGAGCCCGGCCACCAGAGCTCTGATGCGTCCCCGCTCCTCTTCACTGGTGAGGTCTTCGGGAAGGAGGTTGTACAGTTTGCTGGTCAGGTCGGGCAAAGGGCTCGATTTGCCAATCCCCCGTTGATCGAATCGAATTATGTCGCGGGTCTCGAGGATTGGGTTGTCGAGCCCCCCATCAACATTCCTCAAGGCCTGTCCACCGGGTCCGCCCGTGAAGTGGATCATCGGATACTCTTGGGTATCCTCGTCTTCGCTCTCGAGAATGACGTACGCTATGCTGATTTTGCGGCCGTCGGGCTTGCCGTGATTCTCAGGTACCTGGATGTAGCCGCAGGTCAGCCTCGTAGTGTCACTCGCATCATCCAGGAAACTGCAATCGGATTGCAGGTGTGACCGGCCCGTTCCTGTGGTACAACCACTCAGAACCACAACGGTGGAAATTACAACTGAGATCGTGCGCATGGAGTTTTCCTCTGTTCTCTCCGAGCGTTAACCGACCGTGACAACGGTGGTGCTGGATCGAAGATCCGAATTCCGACAAGAAAGCTGCACCTCTTAATATGAGGGTTGGCCGCGATGATCGTCACCCCGCACTAGACACGGTATCGAAGAGTTCAGCAGAGGACGCCGGCGGCGCTAATTCAACCGGGATTCCTGTAGTCCGATCGAAGCCTGCAATCCAAAGCTGGACAGTTCCAGCAATACCGTACATACTTGCGCACGTTCAAATCGAGTCCCAGCATCATCAACAGACTGACGTAACGGGGGCCTTGGCGAATCCGCAAGGCCATTCTCTACTCGATAATCCTGTTCATCGGACTTGCCCTATCTCGAGCGTTGGAGCACCGAATCAGATGGGCAGCCTGTGCGTCAAACGATGCTCGAACTGTACCGCCAATCTCCAGCCCGGCCTTCCGAAACAATGGCCGGTTGACCACGGCTACCACGGGAAAGCCACAATCTATCTCCACGCGGAAATGAGTTTCGGCAGGTACTATTCTCGTCACAGCACCTTGGATGACATTACGACCGCTGCCATCGTCTGAGGATGAGCCACCGAGCAGATCGATCTCTTCCGGACGGACCGCAACACAAACGTCCTCTCCCACTTCGCAATCTCCCTGTGCCACGATGAGAAGCGCGCCACAATCGACACGGACGATACCATTTTCTTTGTCGGCAATGCGTCCCAGAATCAGAGTCTCCACTCCAACGAACCGCGCGACCTCAACAGATGCTGGACGAGAGAAGACAGTCTCCGCGGTGCCGACCTGGGCCACGCGGCCGCGCATCAACACAGCAACACGGTCCCCCAGGGCAAGTGCTTCTCCCCGGTCGTGAGTGGCGAATATCGTGGTGACCCCACTCTCAGCCAGGACCGCCTGAAACTCCTGGAGCTGGCTCTGCCTAGTCGGCGCATCGAGTGCCGCAAACGGCTCGTCCAGGAACAGAACCTCCGGGTTCAGCACCATTGCCCGCGCCAGGCTCACGCGCTGTGCTTCGCCGCCCGACAGTTTCGCTGCCGACCTCTCGCCGAGATGTGAGATGGCCAGCCGTTCGAGCCACGCATTCACACGTTGTTCCGCTTCCAGTTTGGAAACGCCGCGAAAACGCAGTCCCAGTGCCGCGTTTCTTCGCACGCTCATGCGACACAGCAATGGCTCTTGCATCACCGCAGCCAAACGCCGTCGCATTGCGAGCAGGTGCCGCGCATTGCTGAAATCGACCTCTCGACCACCCAGAAACACTCGGCCGCGAGCAGGTTGGATCAGAAGTCCGAATAGCCTGAGAAGCGTGGTCTTTCCCGATCCGTTTTCTCCGAGCAGTGTCAGAATCTCGCCACGGCGCACGCTCAATCGAGGGACATCGAGCACTGTGTGCCCATCGTAGCAAACGGAAATATCTTTGAGCTCGAGCACGTTTTCGCTCAACGTGCCGCACTCCGCTGCTGGAATTGGGTGAGCATCCAAGTGATCAAGAAGGTGAGCGCCAGCAGGATCAGACTGAGTGCGATTGCCACCTCAAAGTTGCCCTTGCGCGTTTCGAGCACCGTTGCGGTGGTCAACACTCGGGTATGCCCCAAGATATTGCCTCCTACCATCATCACGGCTCCCACTTCCGATATCACCGCGCCGAAACCTGCGATCACGGCCGCCAGCATTGGAAGACGGATTTCCCACAACAGTAGCGCAATTAGCTGTAGCCGGGACGCACCCAAGCTCTTCAACTGCAGAATCAACTTTGGATCGATCTGCTGCAGCGCCGCCATGGTCAGCCCGGTGACCACCGGGAAGGCGATGAAGAATTGAGCCAGAACGATGGCTCCTGGAGTATAGAGCAACTGCAGGAAGCCGAGCGGGCCGCTTCGCCAGAGTACTATGGAGACGAACAGACCGACGACCACCGGCGGAAGGCCCATGCCCGTGTTGATGAGACTGACAGCGACCCCGCGGCCCGGAAAAACCTTGAACGCAAGCAGTGCGCCGAGCGGGACCCCGAAGACGAGCGCCACCAGGGTAGCGAGTCCGGATAGTTCGAGGGATAGCAGGGCGATTCTCAGAACCGCCGGGTCACCCTTGATGAGCAGGGAAAAGGCTTGGGTAAGACCGTTCCAGATTAGCTCCATGGTGTCAGTTGACCAGCGACTCCTCGCTCCTGCCGGCGTCAGGGGAAAACAGCGGTTGTCCGTACTCCTCCACACCGTAAGCTCGAATCATCTCCTGTGCCTCGCCGCTCAACAAAAAGTCACTGAAAGCCTTTGCTCCTGCTCTATTCACCCGCGGGAAGCGCTCAGGGTTCACCTGCATCACCGAATAGATGTTCAGGAACAGCGGACCTCCCTCGACGTGCGACACCAATCCCGTGCGTGCCCGCAGCGCCAGGTGAGTACCCCTGTCGGTCAGCACATACGCTCCCATTTCGGCGGCAATCAGCAGCGTTGCTCCCATCCCCTGCCCCGTGGATATATACCATTCGCCTTTCGGGGCGACGCCGGCGATCCCCCAGAGGCTCCTTTCCCGCATGTGCGTTCCCGATTCGTCCCCCCTACTGACAAATGGGCTCTCGGCCTCAGCGATATTCGCCACAGCCCCGGCACCACTCTGGAGCCCGTGGATTCCGGCTGGGTCCTGCTCCGGGCCTGCAATCAAGAAATCGTTGTGCATGACGATGCGGCGGTTTATCGCGAAACCGGCAGCAACTATCTCCTTTTCCTGCCTCGGCGCGTGAACCAGCAGCACGTCGGCGTCGCCTCGCGTCCCCATCGCCAGGGCTTCTCCCGTTCCGACGGCGATCGTTTTCACCTGATAACCGCTTTGCCGTTCGAACACCGGCAGCAACTGATCGAGCAAGCCGGAGTCTTGCGTGCTCGTCGTTGTTGCGAGAATGATGTACTCCTGCCCCCCGCATCCGGCTAGGGTAAGCAGCACGCCGAGCAAAACGCTGTGGAACGCTCTGCGATTACAGACCGTTGGCATCAGTGTGTTTCCTCCAGCGAAATGGAATTGCCAATTCCGGTGCCCCGGCGAAGAGACTCTCGCTTCGCGCGAGCGACTGTTGCACGCTTTGCATTGCTTTTCGCATGCATAACGAGGCCTCCCCGCATTCCTGTCGTAAGAAAACTCTGTCGATTCACCGAAAACGTATCGACAGGAGTATGAAGCCGCCACTCCTCGGTACCCGCCTGACGCGATGTTCAGCGACAACCTTGGGTTGAGGTTCCCAACTCGCCCCTCGCGTGTCGCCGTGACTTGGGCGATAATGCATTGACGCCCTTAGGAGGTAATTGATGGCAGCGGGAATCCCCGGAAGACTGAGCCGCTACCTGATCCCACCGGTTTTGCTTGCACTGGTTTTTTCGTCGCCGCTCCAGGCACAGTTCTACAAGGTTTATCCGTATGGAACCGCGGGTGCCGGAGCTATCGAGGTCAGCTACTGGACGACGGCCGTTCCGAAGACGGACGCGGGCGTCGATTTCTTCGGCCCCGAACTGCCGCGGGAGGGCCTGTGGGCTCACTCCGTCGAATTGGAGTACGGGCTGTCTCACAGCCTCACCGTTGGTTACTACGCCGACTTCCTCGATCCGGCCGACGGCGAGTTCCGCTATGTGAGGTCCAAGTTCGTCACGCGCTATCGCTTCGCCGACAAATACGTTCTGCCGGTAGACATCGCGTTCTACGCGGAGTACATCATCCCGGACTACAACTTCCAGGATTCCGAAGTATTCGAGGTGCGGCTGATCCTCGAGAAGGACATCGGGCCCTTCACTCTGGACCTGAACCCCAAGTTCGAGAAGAAGACGAGCGGGCGCGATGTGGGAGAGGGCACCGAATTCGGCTACTCCGCGGGACTCTACTACGAGAACGCCGGCCTGGGATTGATCACTACGACCATCTTCTACATTCGACCCGGGGTAGAGTTCTACGGCGGGATGGGTATGTTCTCGGCTCCCACCGCCCTGGACAACCACCCGCATTACGTGTTCCCGACACTCGACCTCTACTTCCCTCGTTGGGGCACCTGGGCAATTCACTGGCACGCAGGAGCCGGGTTCGGACTCACCGGCGTGTCGGACGATCTCATTGTAAAGAGTATCCTCACCGCGGAGTTCATGTTTTGACCGCGGGGAATGGTGAGACTAGATGAAGACAAGAGCTTCATTGATAGTGACATCTACAGTCTGCGTTACCGCAATCCTGTTCTTGAAATTGCCCGAGCCCACGGTCGAGCCCTACTGGAATTCCATGAACAGGAGGTGCGTACCGGGACCACCGTACCACTGCAGTTGACCGTCGGCGAATTGGCCACCGGCCACCACTTCCCGACGGGCGCCACCGAGGAACGCGACGTGTGGCTGCACCTGGGTGTCTACGACGCGGACGGCAACGAGCTGCAACACATTCGCGTGCCACCCAACCCCGACGACCCCAATGACCAGTATTTCATTACGTCGAGCAGTGCGGTAGCCTATCCGACCCATAGCTCGTATTCGGATCCAATCTTGCGCGACGCGCTGCCGGACGGCGACCGGCTGTACCACGACGCTTTCCTCGACTCCGAGGGCAACGTGACGTTCGGGCAGTGGTATGCCGTGGATATCGTAGGTAGCCGGCTCGTGCCCGGTGAGACACGCGTCGAACGGTACAACTGGGAGGTGCCGAGCAGCCTCGCGGGCCGGGAAGTCTACCTGCGAGCAACCTTGTGGTTCCGACGCATGGCCTTGGTACGACCGGGACGACCTGATGTCCTCCGGCTATCAAGGATCGTCTGAACAAGCCGCATTCAAAGCCAGAACGACAAGGACCACTGGCAAAGCTGAATACTGCCAGAAACGATTCCTTGAGACTCTCATCGTTACGTTGTGATTGTCTCGTATCTTACTCGTGTTTCCAGGTTGGCTTTCTCTTGTCCAGAAACGCCTGAAGGCCTTCGACGGCGTCTTGGGTGCGCATCAACTGTTCAACGTAGATCTTGCCCACTTCCGCCATGGCGGCCGCACGCTTATCAGCAAGGCCGGCGCGGAGCGCGCGTTTAGTTATCCTCAGCGCTGCCGCACTATGTCGAGCGATATTCTGAGCGAGTTCGAGGGCGGCCGCTTCGAGAGCATCGTCCGGCACGACCCGCAACAGCAGGCCGGCATGCAAGGCTTGCTCGGCGCTCAGGGATTCGCCACTGAAGACGATCTCGGCCGCCTGGCCCGCGGAACAGATGTCCGGCAGCACAGCGCAAGCCGCGGGTGGAAGGACGCCCAGCAGAATCTCCGGCTGGCCGAACACTGCACCCTCGCCTGCAAGGATCATGTCGGCCGCCTGGGCGACTTCGAACCCCCCGCCGAGACAGCGCCCCTTTACCGCAGCGATCACGGGTAACGGGAATGAATCGATCGCCGCCACCGTGTCGATGAACTGTGGGATCATCTGCTCGAATGCGGGCGGCAGATGTTCACCGACGTCTGCTCCTGCGGAGAAGTGCTTCCCCTCGGCCGAGATCACGAGCACGCGTAGAGTCTTCTCCGCTTCCAGCGCGCCGAGCTCCTCCCGCAGGTCACCGAGCACCTTTTGCGACAGGATGTTCAGCGGCGGCTCATCCAACACGATCCTGCCGATACCATCCTCGAGCGAGCTTCGTACCGTCATGCGCGTTTGCCTCCGATTGATCCGCGCCTCCGGCCGGCTCCGTAACCGGCATCGGCCGGAGGCACTGCTGTCGTTACTCGATCAGGTTGTGACCTTGGACCAGGTCGTGCCGGCTTTCTCCAGACTGTAGTAGACCTTGATCTCCTCTACCTCGTCGAAGATCTGTGGCACGACTTGGATGTCCATCCCGATCTCTATTTCGTCTTCCTGCACGGTGTCACCAAACCAGGCCAGAGCCCGGCCGCCTTCCTCGAGATCCACCACGCCAACCGTGTATGGTACCACGTCCTCAAAACCGGTTGGTGCCGCGACTATCTTCGTATAAGTCTGCAGCTTACCCTTACCGGTCATCTCCACGAACTCGAAGTTTCCACTCATGCACGCCTCGCAGTCGGCCCTGGGTGGGAAGGAAAAGGCTCCGCAGTCCTTACAGCGGGTTCCCATCAGCCGGCCGTCCTTGAGGTGCTTCGCGAAGTCCGTGACTTTCGTATACGGCGAGAAGTTGACTTTTCCGAACCATTTGAACATGGCTCAATCCCTCTTGAGAATTTGAACAAAGCAGTATTGACCGATCCCGCCCACATTGTGAGTGAGACCGATGTCGGCATCGGGGACCTGGCGTTCGCCGGCTTCGCCTCGGAGTTGTTTGGCGATTTCGTAAGTCATCGACAAGCCGGTAGCGCCAATGGGATGTCCCTTGGCCTTCAAGCCTCCATCGACATTGACGGCGATCTTGCCACCGATATAGGTCTGGTGCTCCGCTACCAACGGACCGCCCCCACCTTTCTCGCAGAACCCGAGATCCTCATAGGCCATGATCTCGGCGATGGTGAAACAATCATGCACGTCGGCGACCTTGATGTCTTCGGGTCCCACGCCGGCCATCGCATATGCGTCGGCACCCGCCTTCTCGGCACTCGGCAGGCCCGTGAGGTGTGGTCTCCTGAGCACGGACATGCTCGCGGTGGCGCACGCCATTCCATCGAGCCAAACGACCTTGTCGGAGATCTCCTTGGCACGCTCCTCGTTGGCCACGATGACGCATGCTGCTCCATCGGCGTTGGCGCAGCAGTCGAAGACGTTGAACGGCGATGCCACTTCGTCTGAGCCGGCAGCCTTTTCTTTGGTGATTTCTTTCCTGAATAGAGCGTTGGGATTCCTCGCTCCATAGTAGTGATTCTTGATCGCGACCTCGTACAACTGGTCCCGCGTTGTGCCGTAATCGTGCATGTGCCGCTGCGCGAACATGGCATAGTATGCTGGGAAAGTCGTACCGAATCCCGATTCCCACTGGACCTCTCCCACTCGGCCCATCAGGGCGAGAATCTCCGGCGTCGACAGCTCCGTCATCTTCTGGCAGCCCAGCACGGCGACGATGTCGTGAACACCGGCCTTGATCGACATCCAGGCTGTGCGCAATGCGGCGCTCGAGGATGCGCACGCAACCTCTGTGAGCCACGTTGGCTTGGGATTCAGGCCCAGATACTCCTGCACCACTCCGGGAAGTGATCGTTGTTTGTGGTATTCTGGTACCGAACCGATCACGGACGCGTCGAGCACGTTCCGCTCGATTCCAGCGTCATCGATGGCCGCTTTGAACGCCTCGAACGCAAGCTCCTGCACGGTGGCGTCGCTGCGCCTCCCGAAAACACCGTGACCGATTCCTACGATTCCGACTCTTGTCATAATGATCTCGATTGTTTGTCTGGCTACATGTATTGGCCGCCGTCGACCTTGATGACCTCACCCGTGACGTGGCGCGACTTGTCCGAACACAGGAACGCCACGACGTAGGCACATTCCTCCGGGGTCGCAAATCTGCCGACCGAGGTTTCATCCATCGCAGCCGCGAGGAACTCCTGAGGAATGTTGTAGGCCATGTCGGTCATCACCATTCCCGGCGCGACGACATTCACGTTCACGTTGAACTTGCCCAGCTCCTTGGCAAGCGATTTGCTCATGGCGATCTCACCGCCTTTCGAGGCAGCATAGTTCGACTGCGCGAACTTGCCCCTCAGACCGTTGATCGACGAGATGTTCACGATCTTGCCGCCCTTTTGTTCCTTGAAGACTTGCGCGGCCGCCTTGTTGTAGTTGAAGTAACCCTTGAGGTTCACGTTGATCACCGTGTCCCACTGCTCCTCGGACATCTTCCAGATTACGCCATCCCAATTGATGCCGGCATTGCACACCATGACGTCCAGCCGTCCGAACTCCTTGACCACCGTGTCCACCATGTTCTGCGCGTCATCGTAGCTGGACACGTCCGCCTGGACGGCCAGCCCCTTGCGCCCCATCGCCTCAGCCTTGGCGACCACCTCTTTCGCCTCGGCGTCATGACGACGGTAGTTGATGGCGATGTTACAGCCCTCCTCCGCCAGTACGAGGGCTATGGCCGAGCCGATTCCCAGGCTGCCGCCCGTCACGATGGCGTTCTTTCCTTCCAAGCCCAGATCCATACGTGCCTTCTTCCTCTAGATTTTTTGGTGCGGTTGCGTCAGTCGTTCTGATACTGTGGCGATACCGCCCGGATCAGTTCGTCGTCCCACGGATGGCCTTCGGCCAGCATCCGACGCAGCTTGATGAAGTCCACTTCTCGGTTGCCCTTCGGTCCCTCGTTGAAAGCCCTGAATCCGGCTTTGGCTTCGGTCATCATGTTGAGCGAAAGCCACTCGCGGTTGGTACCGTTGTTGGTATCCCAGAACACCTGCTTGTGCTTGCGCAGGCTGCTGATCGTCTTGGAGACGCAGTTGGGCATGAGCATGAGTATCTTGGTGCACAATGCTTCGACGGCCTCGTCGAGCTTGCTCAAGTTCGTCTCGGCCTTACCGAGCAATTCCTTGCCGGCGTCCTTGGCGTCTCCGGTCTTGAAATCGCCGTATACGATGTTGCCGAATTCATCCAAGAAGCGATCCGTGACTACCAGCGGGTTCGGTATCCACTTGCCGTCCAACTTGAGCACCGGAACCACTTCGTTGACCAATCCGATGAAATGGGCCTTGTGCGCGCTCCAGGTATCGCAAAGGACCCCACTCTCCATCGCACGCGAGAAGCCGACATATGGTGGCAGGAAGTCGGTGGATCCTCCGTCGGGAGCGGATCCATGCTTGGGGCCTGCCTGACCGAAACGGGCAAGATCTGACGTTACGGTGAAGTCGCAGGCCATGCCGATCTCCTGACCGCCCGCGATCCGCATTCCGTTCACACGGTTGATGGTGGGTTTGTCGCAACGCAGGATCGAGTCGATCATGTCGTTGAAGAGACGCATGTACTGCTTGTACTCCTGGGGATTGCCCGCGTAGTACTCCGCGTACTCTTTGGTGTTTCCTCCCGTGCAGAACGCCTTGTCCCCTACCGCCGTGAACACTACCGCGACAACACTGCGATCCATGCTCGCTTCCCGGAAGGCGAGGATGGCCTCTTTCACGGCGTCTGTGGTGTAGCTGTTGTACTGCTTGGGGTTGTTGAGCCAGATCCAGGCGTTGTGCAGCCCCTCGACTGGATTCCCGGCAGGATCCAACACGGGGCGAAGCTCGTAGAGGATCTCTTTGTAGTCGTGGTCCGTAACGAGTGTGTGGCTATTCAGCATAATCGTCGTCTCCGCAGTTTCCTGTTCGAGGATTCGTGTGTGTGATCAATCCCAATCCGGGACCAGTATCGCGCGCTTCTCGATCTCGTGGTCAGCAGCTTGTTGCACGATGTCCGGTCCCTCACTCATGGGAAAGGTCTTTATGAAGGGTTTCAGTGTTACTTTGTCCTCGAGCACCAGCTTCAAAGCGTCGGGGTACAGTTCCGGCTTACAACCCCAGGTTCCCTGAACCGTCGCGTCGAAGGCCATGAGGTTGCTCAACCGTACCTCTGTCTTGGCCAGCGTGAATCCGATCACCAACATTGTGGACGCAAAGGTAACGAGACCGAATGCGGTGTCCTGCCCGCCGGCAGAACCGGAGCACTCGTAGATCTTCCAGCTGTGTCCCGGAACACCCCATTCTTTTACCTGCGCCTTGATCTGTTTCTTGAGTTCCTTGAAATCGACCTCTGAGCTGTTGATCGTGAGGCCGGCACCGTAATCGGAGACGGCGTCCAGCTTGGCCTGATCGACGTCGATAGCTATCACCTTGGCTCCAAAAGCCGCGGCGACCTGTACGGAGTACGTCCCCACCCCGCCTACGCCGATCACGACCGCGAGCTCACCGGGCTGGAGACCGCTGCGGACAATAGCCTGGTACGGCGTCGTTACCGCGTCGGCGATAACCGACACCTCCGGCAACTCGTAACTCGCCAAATCGTCGATCACGCATAGTCCCCTTCCAGGAACCACTACGAACTCGGCGAAGCCTCCATCCATGTCGTTGCCAGGCATCAACTGGGAACGGCAGACGTTGCCGCGCCCCGCGGCACAAAGATCACAGTTGCCGCAAGGAATAACCGCCGGCACTATGACCTGTCTGTTCTTCATGTGTTCGAAATCTGCGCCGGTCTCCACGACCGTACCACTGATCTCATGACCGAGAGTCAGCGGCATCCCTTTTCTCGTGGGCACTCCATCTTTCCAGAATCCGATGTCAGTGTGACACACACCGCAGCCGGCCACCTTCACCAAGACTTCGTCGGCCTCGGGATCCCGATGGTCTTCGTCCACCAACTGCAATGGAGCGTTGGCCTCGACTAGTTTGATTGCCTTCATTTTGAGCACCCTCCGTTCTGGAGTGTTTCTCGAGCATTGGGTCGCAGCGGCACAATCTCACCTCAGCGCCGCGCGACACTCACTTGCAGGTCAGTCCACCAACCAGGTAGTCTGCGAACTGCTCACCCAACTGCGGCGCCTTAACGGCGCCGTCAGGACGGTACCAACGTGCGATCCAGTTGATGGCACCCAGTATGGCGAACACAGCTATCTTCGAATCTACGGGCCGAAACTCTCCCGCCTTCACTCCGTTCTCAATGATAGTGCGGAGCCCCCGTTCGTACTCGTCCCTGGCTTGAATCACCTCGGCCTGACGTTCTGACGAAAGCGCTGTCACCTCGAACGCCAGGGGTGAACCGCCAAGAGTTTCTATCATCACGCGAACGTGCTCCCGTATCACGAAACCAAGTCTTTCCGCAGCCGATCCACCGTTCTTCGCGGCGTTGGCCATCAACCTACGAACCTCGGCGAGAGACTCGCGATGGCATTCGTACAGGATCGCTTCTTTGTCGGGGAAGTAATGGTACAGTGCTGTCTTGCCAACACCTACATGCTCGGCAATGTCGTCGAGCGTGGTTGCATGATACCCCTTTTCGCGAAATGCTCTGAGTGCTGCCTCAAGTATCTCGCCACGCCTGCGATTCCGCTTGTCGCGGATATGCGGTGAAACGGCGGTTTGCGCACCGTCGGCGGACACGAAGGCAGTCCTCCTGGAGGAAGGCGATTTGAACGGCAGTTCAAAAAGTGAACCGCGGGTCGAATCAAGTCAAGGGCGACTGGTGCAGCATCAAGAAAACCCGCCCACTATTGAGGACGGCATTGTCCACGAACGAGAACAACGTCGTTACATCCCGGGCGCGGCGCGTTGCCAGTTGATCACAGGATCTTCGATCTCAGAGTGAATCTGGCAACATGATGGGGAGTCTCGGAGAATCAGGGCGCAGGCATACACTTTGCTTTTTAATATTGATTGGCCCGACGAGGTCAACCATTCGTACGGTTTAGGATCCAAAACAAAAGGCGTTTCTTCAATGACAGCAGATAGAACGTTACCCTCCGGTAAACGCGCTCTGCTTCGGCTGCCACCTGTTGTGGCCGCCATGGCACTTGCCGCACCGCTATGTGCGGCGGCCCAGGACCAACGACCCGACAGCCTCGCCGCAGACACCGTCATAACCGTCGAGGGGATGGTCGTTAGCGCAGTGAGACAGACGACTACCCCGGGTGGAGTAACCGGTATCGTGTCTCATCCGGTTTCTCTTCCTATTCCACCCGTTGCTTCAATGGAAGATGCCCTGCGCGAGATGCCGTTCATTTTGGTGCGCAAGAACTCCAGGGGCATGGCGGAGATCTCGGTGCGCGGCTCCGAATCGAGACAGGTCGCGGTTCTGTTCGATGGAGTACCGCTCACGCTCGCGTGGGATCACCGTACCGATCCGTCGGTCCTGCCGGTGATGGGTGCGCGAAATCTCACCTTGGTACGCGGCCTTCCCTCGGTACTCGGCGGTCCCAATGTCTTGGGGGGAGTTGTGGAGGTCGATCTCGGCCGCGGTGACATAGGCGCTGAGGAAGAGGACGACTTGCGGGCAACATTCGGTGCCGATGATTCCGGATACCGGGCCCTCGGGTTGTCGGGTGTGAAAGTAACCACATTTGGCAAGGGGCTGCTTTCAACTCGAGCGGGAGCCGGGTTCCGTACCCGCGATGGTATTGCTCTACCCGGTGATGTGAGTGACGCGGCGAGCCGGGAAGGCCTGCGCACCAACTCCGACGTCGAGGAGGTCAACGCGTTCGGCGCCGTGCGCTGGGAGGGTGGAGCCGGACATTGGGTTTCGCTGTCGGCCTCCGGCTTCACCGCCGAACGCGGGGTCCCTCCTGAACTGCACGTGCAGGACCCGCGCATGTGGCGGTACCCGAAACACTGGCAAGCCGTCGGAGCGCTGTCGGCAGGCACTGGACACAGAAATACGGCTCTGGGTGTGGGAGATCTCGAGCTGAGCATCGGCTTCAATGGTGGCAAGCAGGATATCGAGGCGTTCGAGTCTCTATCCTACGATCGGGTGGCTGAAACCGAATCCGGCGATGACCGCACCGTGACCTTCCGAGCTTTGGCTGAGCACACACTCACTGCAAAGGGGGACCTGCGCGCGGCCGTAAGCTATGCCGATGTGAACCACACCGAGATTCTGGACGGCACTGAGCGAAACGAGTACAGGCAGCGGTTGTGGAGCTTCGGTGCGGAGACGGCATGGCGGTTCCCACTGCAGACGCAACTGTCCATGGGGGGCGCAATCGATGGGGCCGATACTCCTGAGTCCGGCGGAAAACCCCCGCTGGGAACACTGTCTGCCTGGGGGGCTCGTGTGGGCTTGAGCACGCTCGCCCTGAGACCGGACGTCCAACTGCACGCTTCCGCCTCCACGAGGGCCAGATTCCCAGCCCTTCGGGAACTCTATTCAGGAGCCCTGGGCCGGTTCGAGCCCAATCCCAACCTCGCACCGGAACGCCTGTTCTCGGCGGAGTTCGGAGCTACCCTGAAGCGTCGAGGTATCGAGATCCAAACGGCTATGTTCCGCCACGAGCTGTCCGATGCCGTTGTGCGCACGTCCACACCCGAAGGCAATTACCGGCGAATCAATAGAGACAAGATCCTCAGCACCGGCCTCGAGCTGTTGGTTGGCACTTCGGTAGCAGGTGCCGAGATCCAGGGCGACGTGATGTTCCAAGATGTCGCCGTGGAGGATCCAGATGCAGGTACCGGTCCGATCCAACCCGAACACATGCCCGAGTTCAAAGCCGGAGTCGACCTGACCGCGCCGATCTTGCTCGGAGTCGAAGGAATGACATCCGTGCAACACATCGGAGACCAATACTGCGTGCATCCGGATCTCGGTACCGACGTCGAACTCGAAGGGAAGACCAGGCTCGATGTCGCATTGCGGCGGAACTGGAATGTCGGGCAGGGCTTCTGGCGTGCGATCAGAACGACCCTGTCGCTCGACAATGTGGCCGATGCGGCGGTGTTCGACCAATGCGGCATGCCGCAACCGGGACGCACCGTGAGGGTAGGCATAGAGATGTTCTGAACGCTGCCGCGATGGTGAGATGGCACTGCTCATTGACGAACCGAGGAGCGCTACAGTGATGGCCGCCACTGATTGCCTGCTCTTCGAAATTTGTCGTAAAGATGTCGAGGAACTCTGCGACGTGTGCGACGGAGTCAAGGAAGCCCTGGAAGCGGCCGCCCGCCGTCGAGCAGGGAATTGACGGGAAGCAATGCCCCCAAGGGGAGTCGAACCCCTGTCACCACCTTGAAAGAGTGGTGTCCTTACCGCTAGACGATGGGGGCGTCGTCCTCGAGCAACGACGTGCGCTGCAGTACAACAGATGAGATAGCGGTAACGGGATTCGAACCCGTGTTTTAGCCTTGAGAGGGCTACGTCCTAGTCCCCTAGACGATACCGCCATATCGGCCGCAGTATGCGGGCGACACACAATATCACCCCGATTTGGCACGAGGGCAAGGCAGTTTTTACGACACTCCACTTGACATAATATCGCCTCGGCTGCTCTGTCCTGCTCGATGTGAGGCGTGCGCAACTTTGCAGCGGTGCAGTTCGTAAGGAGAGGCAGGGATGCATTGAAAGTGCAACGATTTGCTCTGAGAGGCAGCCGGAGTCTTCGGGTTTCAGGATCCCCTGACGGGGGCTGGGAGGAAAGACCCGACTAATCCTGCAGGGGGATCATTTATGTCGCGCATATGGGAGTTCCTGACGGGCCGAATCTTGACGACGAAACCAGACTCCCGGTATCGAAGGCCGCCCTGCACGCCGGATCCACCGCGCGATCCCAAACCGGTTCGCCCCCCAGAGCCATTCTGTACCACGGGACCAGACCTTGGCAGGCTCGCTCGGCTACTGAAGGGACGCTCCAGAAAGCGGAAGATGCGTTAGCCGGTGTCACACCGACCGAATCGCTCGGCGAGCGGCGGCGCTAAGCGGTGGGCTCGTCCAGCACTAGAGCGATGACGTCATCCAGTTCCAGTATTCGCTCGGCGATCGCCTCGGTGCTGCGAACCGCGATCCCCTCTACTGCCTTGCCGCACTCGTCCAGAAGCGCGCGATAGGCGTGGTCCTTGTCACCGAAATCACCGTAGATCACCGCTTCCAACCACGCTTCGAAGATTTCGCGGTGCTGTACTTGCCTGTCGTTGAGAATCGTGTGCGCCGCCAGATAAGCCATGACCCGGTCGTACTTATCCATCACCTCCGCAAGCCGCTCCGCTGTCTCGCCAGATGCTCCTTCCTGGAGGATCTTGCAGGTTCGGCGGAAACTCAGTCGGTCGGAATCCTTCGACGCACGTCGCACCGGCAGACAGAGGGGCCGATACGCGGCGAGTATGTCTTTCGACTCCAGATATCCATGTACCACACGCAACTCGCCGCTGGACTCCTGCACGGCGGCAAAGCCCGCTTTGACCTCTTCAGCAAGGCTCCTGAATGTCCTCAATGACGTCTCGTCCATGGCCTCCAGCGCCTCATAGCGTCGCACGCAAGCTCTCGTTCGTACAAAAATGCGCGAAGGATCGAAGCCCCACCAGCCTGCGCAGGTACGCCTGGCCTATTCGCAGAGAACGGCTATTTGGACTCGTGAGCCTGCCGCCGGTGCCGCGACTGCAGCACGTGCATACTGGCCACAGGGCAACCGGACCGATATCGTTTCCCAGTTCATACCGGTGCCAACGAAGCCCTCGCGACTCCAGACGGAGCAGAACCATGCGCAAGCTACAGTTCTCTATCCTTTCAATCTCGCTGCTGCTGATCGCGCAGCCTCTTTTCTGCCAGGAGTATGGCCCCGCCAACGGATCACTGGTGATCGTGGGCGGAGCGATGCGCGATCGAGCAATAGTCGAGAGGTTCCTCGAACTCGAGGTGATCGGCCAGAGCTACGTTGCCGTCTATGACTACAACCGCACGTTGGACTCGGGTGGATTGTTCTACTTTCTGGCACGTGGAGATTCGTTCGATCTCGTCACCAGACAGGCATACCGTCCCCGGAGGGACCGCGCGCCGCTTGACCGCGTCACCGAAACACAGTGGCCCGAGGCGAATTAGGCATCCCCCACTCGCCAACGGGCCGACCGCAAACCATTTTTGGAAGACGCAGGGAACAGTGCTATCCGCCGAAACCTTGGACCGGAGGTTGTCATGGAACGCAGGACGTTCTTGCGAACAGGTCTCGCTTTGGGTGTTGCCGGAACAACCGGAGGGCCCCGCCTTGGGCTCAACGCTGAACCGACACGCCGCGCGCCAGGCACGGATGCACCCGTTCGTCTCAGCTCCAACGAGAACGCTCTGGGTGTTTGTCCGGACGCACGCCGGGCAATCATCGATGGCATTGCCTCGGCAAACCGTTATCCCGGAGCATCGAAGAGGGCCCTGATAGATGCGCTAGCGGCAAAACACCATGTATCTCCGGACTGCATCGTGCTGGGTAACGGATCCACCGAAGTCCTGCAGATGATGGTCCAGGCAACAGCATCACGCCGAACGAAGTTGATCTGCGCGGATCCGACCTTCGAAGCGGTGACGGAATACAGCCTGCCGGAAACCTACGTGCGAGAACCGGTGCCTCTGGATCGACACCTGGCCCATGACATCGGACGTATGCGGGACCTCGCCAAGCACTCCTGGGACCCCGTATTGGTCTACATCTGCAATCCCAACAACCCGACCGGTACCCTGACGCCTTGCAGTGAAGTCGCTGAGTGGATCGAGTCGGCACCGGAGAACGTTCGGTTCCTCATCGATGAAGCATACTTCGAGTACGTGACCGACCCCTCCTATTCGTCTGCCATCAAATGGATCATGGATCGGCCCAACGTAGTCGTGGCGCGTACCTTCTCGAAGATCTACGGCATGGCCGGCATAAGGCTCGGCTACGGCGTCGCGCATCCCGAAACCGCCAGTCACCTGACCCGGTTCGCAGCCGACACCAACACCAACGAACTCGCCTTGAGGGCCGGATTGGCCTCACTCAACGACGAGGGACTCGTGGCCAGAAGCCTCGACTCCAACTCTCGCGGCAAAGCCATCGTTCTAGAATGCCTCAACGAGTTGAACCTGGAGGTTCTGCCCAGCCATACCAACTTCGTAATGCACCGTATCACAGGCGATCTGCGCACCTATATCCAGCGGATGCGCGAGAATGGCATATTGGTTGGGCGGCCTTTCCCGCCCATGCTGTCTTACAACCGCCTGTCGATAGGACTGCCCGAAGAGATGGAGAGGTTCGCGGAGAGCCTGAGGGAGTTCCGGCAGAACGGGTGGGTGTGAGCGGCACAGACTCGCTTGCCCGAGACATGGAGGGTGGGGCGCCGGCGACGAACGTCCGGTAGTCGTCAAACGCTGCAAGTGCCTCGTTGGATGCTGGAAGTTCCACCGTAAATGGAGATCAATGTGAAACGAACGACGACACTCATCGCACTGTTGGGTGCCATTGCCTCAACAGTCACCGCCCAAGAGCAGGGGCGCCGTCCCATGACAACCGACGACGGCTTGAACATGGTCCGTGTGAGCGATGCCATAATGTCTCCCGGCGGACAATGGGTGCTCTACTCCAAGTCGGAGCTGGACTGGGAGGAAAACGAGCGCAAGGAGACCTACCACATGATCCCCGCTGACGGTGGGGAGTCGTTTCAGTTCATAGGCGAAGATGGGGGCAGTACGTTCCAGTTCTCACCCGACGGTCGCTACCTCTCCTTCAAACGCAAGGTCGAGGATGAGCAGCAGCTCTTCCTGATGCGCACCCGCGGCGGTGAAGCTCTTCAACTCACGGAACACGAATCGAGCATCGGATCTTACAAATGGGCCCAGGATTCGCGGTATATCTTCTTCGTAGCCGCCGAGCCTCGGTCCGAGGAAGAAGAGAAACGGCACGACAATGGCTACGACGCCATCTTCGTGGACGAGGGTCCCAACGGCCAACGGGAAGCATCCTGGAACAACCTCTGGGTATTCGATATCGGCGCCAAAGAGGAAACCAGGTTGACCGGCGAGGAGTTCCGAATCGGAGACTTCGACGTCTCACCGGACGGGTCGCGCATTGTCTTCACCGCTCGTTACGAGAACCGTCGTAACCAGGGGTACCTCTCCGAGATCTTCATCTTCGAAATCGAGGATTCCACGAAGACTCGCCTCACCGAAAACCAGGCTCCGGAGAGCGGACTGCAGTGGTCTCCGGACGGAGTCCACTTCGCCTACCGTGCGGTCAGCGACTCCACCTGGGTTCAGCTCCAGAACAAGCTCTGGGTCATGAATGCTGACACGCGCGACACTCGAATGGTGTCAGGGCAATTCGCCGGGAACATCTCGGAATCGGTTTGGACTCCCGAAGGCGATGCGTTGCTGTTCACGGGGAGACAACGGACGAATTCGAACTTGTTCCACCTCGAATTGGCCAGCGGCGAGGTCCAGAAGCTCACTGACGTCGCCGGCAGTCTGAGTGCCAGCTCGTTCTCCAAAGACCGGACCAAGATGGTGTACTCGTACTCGGATATGGACACTCCCGCCGACCTGTACACGTCGCCGACCGAACACCACACACCCACCAGACTGACGGAAGCGAACCCCTGGGTCGAGTCGGATGTTCTGCTGGGTTCCAGTGAGGTGATCAGGTGGCGGAGCCGGGACGGTCTGGAGATCGAAGGCATCCTGATTCTCCCGCCTAACCGCGAGCGTGGTGCCTCTATCCCGTTTCTGCTGCACGTCCACGGCGGTCCGGCGGGCGTGTTCAGCAATCGTTTCAGCTACCGCTATCATGTGTGGGCCGGCCTCGGGTACGCTCAGCTCCTTCCCAATGTGCGCGGCAGCAGTGCCTACTCCGACGCGTTTCTGCGCGGCAACAACCGCGACATCGGAGGCGGCGACTACTGGGATCTCATGACGGGAGTCGATTTTGCGATCGAGGAAGGCCATGCGAGCCCGGATAGCATGGGCATACGAGGCTGGAGCTACGGCGGAATCCTCGGCGGATGGACGATCACTCAGACGGACCGGTTCCAGGCCGCATCGCTCGGCGCCATGGTGTCGGACTGGACGTCCGAGTACGGTCCTGGCTTCAACTACGATGTACGTCTCTGGTACATTGGTGGCACCCCGTGGAAGAATCCCGAGCGCTACCGCCGGATGTCGCCGCTGACCCACGTCGCGAACGTAACTACGCCCACACTCCTACTGCACGGAATCAACGATCGCACCGACACCGAGCCGCAAAGCATGATGTTCTTCACCGCACTCAAGGATCAAGGGAAGACAACGCGTTACATCAAGTTCCCGCGAGAGCCTCACGGCTTTCGCGAGCCGCGGCACCAACGCACTCGCGACATCGAGGAGATCAAGTGGATACAGCAATACGTGCGCGGCATCGACTGGACTCCGTGGGAGAGGGAGGACGAAGGCGATGACGAGGACGGTGAGGGCGATGAGGAGTCCTAGCGGAATGGTTTCCGGAGCGAGCGTCAGGCGACAGGTGACAATATCAAAGGGCGGTAGCCGGGGTATCCATTGTCGATAGAGAAGAGTGATCGCCTGAAGAAGCAGCTCACGTTGTTCGACGTGTACGTGATCTCGACCAGCGCGATGTTCAGTTCCGGGTTCTTCCTGCTGCCCGGCATTGCCGCGGCGAGAGCGGGCCCTTCGGTGTTCCTGGCATACTTCATCTCGGGACTGTTGATCGTACCCGCGATGGTGAGCCAGGCGGAGTTGGCCACCGCCATGCCCAGGGCAGGGGGCGCATACTATTTCCTCGACCGCACTTTGGGCCCGTTGATGGGAACCATAGGCGGCATAGGAACCTGGTTCGCCCTGATGCTCAAGAGCGCATTCGCGCTCATCGGGATGGGAGCGTACATCACCATATTCCTCGATGTGCCCTTCAAGCCGATAGCCGTGCTCTTCGCCGTGATCTTTGCCGCGCTGAACGTGTTCGGCTCCAAGGAATCGACCGGCCTGGTGCGGGTCCTGATGTTCTCGCTGCTGGGAGTGTTGGGTCTGTTCGTCATCGACGGTATGGCAAACATCTTCTCAACCGGATTCGCCGAGACTCATCAACGGCAATTCACTCCATTCCTGCCGGGAGGAATCGACGGTCTGCTGGGAACGGTTGGACTGGTGTTCATCTCATACGTGGGACTGACTCAAATAGCCAGCCTTGCGGAGGAAGTGAAGGAGCCCGACAGGAACATCCCCCTCGGCATGACGCTATCCTTGGGCACCGTGATCGGCATCTACGTAGTGGGTGTTTACATCATGGTGGCTGTGCTCGGCATGGATCAGCTCAGCCAGAGCCTGACGCCGGTGGCCGACACCGCCGCCGAGATGTTCCAGTGGCTGCCGCAATCGGCCGGCATGATCATTGTCGTGGCGGCCGCTGTTGCGGCATTCGCGTCGATGTCCAACACGGGTTTGATGGCCGCGTCGCGGTACCCGTTGGCGATGGCGCGCGACCGTCTCATTCCCCGGCCGCTCGCCACTCTCGGACGATTTCAGACACCTACGTACTCGATAGTGCTGACCACTACGCTCCTGATAACGTTCATGCTGGTGCTGGACGTGGAGGAGGTCGCCAAACTGGCGAGCGCCCTGCAACTCGCGCTCTTCGGTCTGCTCAACATAGCAGTGATCGTCATGCGCGAGAGCCGCATCGAGAGTTACGATCCGGGATTCCGCTCGCCTCTGTATCCGTGGATGCAGATCGCCGGTATACTGGGGCCGTTGGTTCTCATTGCCGAGATGGGCTGGTTACCTTCGTTGTTCACCATGGGAGTCGTCACGGCCAGCATAGGGTGGTTCACATACTACGCCCGCGGTCGCCTGGAGCGCGACGGCGCCATCTACCATGTGTTCGAACGGCTTGGCCGGCGGCGGTTCGCGGGACTCGACAGAGAACTCCGCGACATCATGAAAGAGAAAGGTGCTCGAGCAGCAGATCCATTCGACGAGGTGGTTGCCCGTGCAACCACCATGGATCTCGACACACCAATCAGCCTCACCGGCATCATTCGGGGGGCATCCGAGCTTCTGGAGAAACGCGTACCCGTCCCTGCCGATGACCTCGTCGATGGCTTCACTCGTGGTGTGTTCGGGGGAGGCACGCCGGTATCGAAGGGAGCTGCCCTCTTGCACATGCGGCTTCCCAACTACGACTCCTGCGAGTTGCTGATCGCGCGCTGCGGCACGTCGCTGGCGCTAGATGCAGAAGACGAGGCGTTGCAGCGACAGGCGGCCGCGCAGCCCATCCATGCTGTGTTCTTTCTGGTGAGCGGCGAACATGACGCGGGCCGCCACCTGCGAATTCTCGCCCAACTGGCAGGCCGCATCGAAGCCGACGGATTCATGGAGGAGTGGCTGCACGACCGCAACGATCAGGAACTCAAGGAAACCCTGCTTCGTGACGATAGATTCCTTTCGCTCGAAATCGCATCGGGGAAAAAGACGGAGCAACTCATCGGGAAGGCGCTGAACGAACTGAATATGCCGGAAGGCACATTGGTGGCATTGATACGGCGCTACGGTGAGACGCTCGTCCCCAGGGGCCGAACCGTACTGCGAGAGGGAGACCGGCTCACGATCATAGGATCCCCGGCCAGCATCAAGCTGGTAGCAAATCAATATGAAGACGGCCCCAAAACAGAGTAGAGATATCGTGCCGGATTCTCGATCGACCCAAGGAGACGTTCATGAGAAGAGCCCAAGCTCTCGTACTACTCGCCATGGTAATACCGCTGACAATGCAAGCTCAAGACCGTCCGACAGGTAGGCCGTTCGCCACGCGTTCCGAGGTCATCGCCCGGAACGGAATGGCCGCAACGAGTCAGCCGCTCGCCACGCAGGCTGCTCTGCAGATTCTTCAAAAGGGCGGGAGCGCGGTTGACGCCGCCATCGCCGCCAACGCCGTACTCGGCTTGGTAGAACCGACGGGCAACGGAATCGGTGGAGACCTGTTTGCTATAGTGTGGGATTCGGATTCCAAGCGACTGCATGGTTTGAACGCCAGCGGGCGGTCGCCGCAATCCCTGACCCTCGAGGAATTCCGGCGTCGCGGATTGGAGAGTATTCCTGCATACGGACCGCTCCCGGTATCGGTGCCCGGAGCCGTGGACGGATGGTTCGAATTGCACGGCCGGTTCGGGAAACTCCCCATGGACCAGATACTGGCCCCGGCGATCGAGTACGCACGTGAGGGATTCCCCGTCTCCGAGATCATTGCGGCCGCTTGGAACGCCGGAGCAGAAAGGCTCCAGGAGTACCCGGGCTTCGCGGAGGTGTTCATGCCCGATGGGCACGCACCCACCAAAGGCGAGATCTTCAGAAACCCTCTGCTCGCCAACACTCTGGAGACGATAGCAAGGGAGGGTCGCGACGCGTTCTATAAGGGAAGCATCGCCCGGACGATAGACGCGTATATGGAGCGCGTGGGCGGTTTTCTGGCGTACGAGGACCTTGCGTCCCATACGTCGGAATGGGTGGATCCTGTCTCGACCACCTACCGCGGACACACGGTCTGGGAGCTCCCGCCAAACGGTCAGGGTATAGCGGCGCTCCAGATGCTGAACATCCTCGAGGGCTTCGACATTGCCGCCATGGGTCACGGGAGCGCTGAATACCTGCACGTGCTCACCGAAGCCAAGAAGCTGGCCTTCGAGGACCGAGCCAAGTTCTATGCCGATCCGGACTTCAACGACATCCCGGTTGAGTGGTTGGTCTCCAAGGCTTACGGCGATCAACGCCGGGCGATGATAAGCCTGAACCACGCGGCCAGCGAATACGAGGCGGGCGATCCGATCCTCGACGAAGGCGACACCATCTATCTCACCACCGCCGATTCCAGCGGCACCATGGTTTCGCTGATCCAGAGCAACTACCGCGGGCTCGGATCAGGCATGACTCCCGACGGACTTGGTTTCATACTCCAGGACCGTGGGGAACTGTTCAACCTGGAAGAGGGCCACTTCAACAGCTATGAGCCCGGTAAGCGTCCTTTCCACACAATAATACCGGCTTTCGTGACCAAGGAGGGCCGGCCGTTCATGAGTTTTGGCGTGATGGGAGGGGCGATGCAGCCTCAGGGCCACGTCCAGATCCTCGTGAACATCATCGACTTCGGTATGAATCTGCAGGAAGCGGGCGACGCGCCAAGGATGCGTCACACCGGGTCGTCACAGCCTACCGGCGAGGTCATGAGTGACGGCGGAGTTCTGAATCTGGAGTCCGGTTTTGCGCCGGAAACCCTACAGGCATTGACGGCGCTGGGTCACAGCGTGCGACGCGGCAGAGGCGGGTTCGGCGGCTATCAGGCGATCATGTGGGATGCGATGAAACAGGTGTACTTCGGTGCGTCAGAGTCCAGAAAGGACGGCCAGGCGGCGGGATACTAGCCGCGACTCTGCAAGGAAAGGCCGGTGGTCATGCCCCTCTGCCTCCAGATGAGGCAGAGGGGCAGAGGGGCAGAGGGGCAGTGCTGTGGGGCCGGAGGCGCCCGCGACTACGGCCTCTCCGGCACCGGCGGCGCCTGATCTACGGGGATGGGGGAATCGTACGGCTCGCCACCCGTCCTCTCCAAGAAGAAATCCCTTGCTTGCTCGAGCAAGCCAGGGTCGGTGAGCATGTCGATGCCCATGGCGGCAATTACCTTCGCGGCAGTAACCGCTGCACGTACGCCCCCTTCCGTACCGTGTGAGGCTGTGGCGGCCCAACTGTGCCAGGGGATCCCCGCGGGCGCGGTAGTCATACTGAATCCAACGGTGGGCGTTATGTAGCTCACTTCCGCAACGTCGGTGGAACCTCCCGAGGGCGGTTCTTCTCCGTCCGCGAGCGGTTTGATCTCCTGCACCAGACCGACTTCCTCTAAGCCGATGAACCGCTGCAACTCGCGAGCGAACTCCTGATCTTCCTCGGTGAAGGGCGGCGGTCCGACCAGTTCGAGGTTCGCCTGCATTGCCTCCTGCAGTGGACGATTGAGAAGAGTCTCGTGCACGCCGGTGGTGAGGAAGACTTCGTGAGTGGTCCGCGTGGCGAGGGCGGCACCCTCGGCAATCTTCAGAATCCAGTCGTAGTATTCCTCCACTTCGTCCCGGTTCACGGCCCGGACGTAATACCAGACCTTGGCGTAGTCGGGCACCACGTTGGGGGCCTCGCCGGCGGAAGGCATCACATAGTGGATTCGCGCCGTGGGTTTGACGTGCTCGCGCATCATGTTGGTTCCGTAGTTCAGCATCTCCACGGCATCGAGTGCGCTGCGGCCGTTCCACGGATCGGATGACGCATGCGCAGACTGACCGAAGAACTCGATGGTGAAGTTGTTGAGCGCCCGTCCCGGCTGGTTGCGTGTATCGATATCGAGGCTCGGGTGCCATTCGATCGCCGCATCCAGATCATCGAAGACGCCGGCCTTGGCCATGTAGACCTTGCCCACGACCGTCTCCTCGGCGGGAGTTCCGTACAGACGCACCGTTCCGTCCATTCCGTGCTCTTGCATCGTACGCTTGAGCGCGATTGCGGCACCGACGGATGCCGCGCCAAAGAGATTGTGCCCGCATCCCTGCCCGTCGGGATTGCCGTCTTCCCGCTCCTGTCTCCGAGGGACTATCGCGTTTCCGTTACCAGGCAGGGCGTCGTACTCGCCCAATATACCGATCCGCGGAGTTCCGCTGCCGTAGGTCGCGATGAATGCCGTCGGCATATCGGCGACCTGACGCTCCACGATGAAGCCCTCTTCCTCGAGAACGTCGGCGAGGTACTCCGCGGACCTGTATTCCAGCATGGCTAGTTCCGAATAGTCCCACAGAGTCATCGACATCTCATGGATCTCGGGCCAGAGCTGATCGGTGTGTGACAAAGCTGCTTGCTTTTCCCGCGATTGCGCCCAGGCGGGACAAAACACCACAATTGCAGCGAGAACGAGACAGGCGGTACGTAGCCGTTCCGTCAGCGAGACATACCTTACGAGCGGACGCGAGGGTTTCATCGATGGTTCTCCCTTTTTTGAATGGTGCTGCCGTGTTCTAGAGGTAACGGACGCAACGGGTTGTATGCAAGTGTGAGCAACACGCTCGAGGCGGGCGCGCCCATTCCCGGCCACCACCCTCCGCCCTACCGATCCATTGGCACGAGACTAGATTGGTCCCATGGCTACCCTAGACCAACCAATCGCGATCATCTTCGAGAAGCAGGCTGCGGCACTCAACCTCGAGACCGGCAAGCAGATGCTCCTGGAACTCGAAGGCACCCAACGCCCCCTCACCAAGGAAGACTTGACCACTCCACAGATCGTGAAGCTCGTCAAGGAAATCATGCCGGAAGGCATGCACTCTCAGTTGGAGAGCGGTGACGGAAGACTCGCGTTCGGTTACATCGCGGGTGACAACAGGGTGGATGTGGAGGTGGATCGGACGGGCGATGCGACCAAGGCGGTGATCTCGCCGGCCAAACCGAGGAGATCGCAAGCGGCCATCTCGATGCCGGCCGAAGCGTTGCTCATGGAAGCCGGTGCCGCCAAGGAAACGAAGGAATCCGCGGCCTACTCGAGCGGTGTCGCGAGCGACGCAGTCGTCAGAGCGGAGGAGCGAATCCAGGATCTGCTGCATTTCCTGGTGGAATCCGACTCCTCCGACCTTCATCTGCGTGTAGGGTTACCGCCGTTCTATCGCACCGACGGTGAGCTGGTCGCGAAGGAGGATTCGGAGCCGCTCACTCGCGAAGACATAAGCGAGATGCTGCTCGCGATAATGCCGGACCGGAACAGGCAGGAATTCGCCGAGACTAACGATACCGACTTCGCCTATGAGATTCTCGATCTCGCCCGGTTTCGAGTCAACGCACTCCGCGACCGCATGGGGGTGGCCGCCGTCTTCAGGGTGATCCCGGCCGAGATACTCACCGTCGACCAGTTGGGCATCAGTCCTGAAGTTCAGAAACTCTGTTATCTCAGCAAGGGCTTGGTAGTCGTTACCGGTCCCACCGGCTCGGGCAAGTCAACGACACTCGCCGGCCTCATCGACCTGATCAACCGGACACGTACCGATCACATCATCACGATCGAGGACCCCATCGAGTTCGTCCATTCCAACAAGAAGTGCATAGTCACGCAGCGCCAGGTCGGAAGCCACACCCAATCGTTCAAGCGGGCTTTGAGGGCCGCATTGAGGGAGGATCCCGATATCGTCTTGATCGGGGAAATGCGCGACCTCGAGACAGTGGCGATCGCCATAGAGACGGCTGAAACGGGACACCTGGTTTTCGGCACGCTACATACTACTACCGCGGTGAGCACGGTCGACAGGATAATCGATCAGTTCCCTGCCGACAGGCAGGACCAGATTCGTATCATGCTCTCCGAATCTCTCAAGGGCGTCATCGCTCAGGTGCTGTTGAAGAAGATCGGAGGAGGCAGGGTCGCGGCCTTTGAGATCCTGCTTTCAGCGACGGCCGTGGCCAACCTGATTCGCGACGGAAAGACATTCCAGCTACCGTCCGTGATTCAAACCAACAAGAGAGCAGGCATGATCAGCCTCAACGAGTCGCTGCTCGACCTGGTCGACAAGAAGATCGTGGAGCCTGGCGAGGCATACTTGAAGGCCGTCGACAAGGAAGGCCTTTTGGCGGCATACAGGAATCGCGGTATTTCGTTGGACCTGAAGAACTCCTAGGAGTCCGAGTAGGCCTCCCAAAGGTATACGGTCACAACCTCTGGTTGTGGAAACCGCGGGACGAGGAATCGCTTTTCGATTTCTCGATGGCCGGCAGGTCGGGCAAGAAATCCTCTCCGGGATTGACGAAGCGATTCAGCTCGGTGCGGTATTGCCGCTCGTACAACTCTCGATAGCGTCCGCCGATCGCGAGCAACTCCTCGTGAGTGCCCCGCTCCACCACTTCGCCATCCTCTAGCACCAGGATCAGGTCGGCCGCCTGAATCGTGGAGAGGCGGTGGGCGATCACGAAGGTGGTTCGGCCTTGTCTGAGGGTTGCCAGGCCGTCTTGTATCTGCGCCTCGCTCTCGCTGTCCAGGCTGGACGTTGCTTCGTCCAGGATGAGGATCTTGGGGTTGGCCAGAATGGCACGCGCTATCGCCACGCGCTGCCTTTGGCCGCCGGAGAGCTTCACACCGCGCTCGCCCACAACCGTGTCGTAACCCTTCTCGAACCGGTCCACGAACTCATCACAGTGGGCGATGCGCGCCACCTCTCGCACCTCCTCGTCCGTCGCCCGGGGCGCACCGAACTTGATGTTTTCCGCGATCGTTCCATCGAAGAGGAAGTTCTCCTGCAACACTACACCCAGATTGGACCGGTAATCCCGCAGGCGGATCTCATTCAGGTCGATACCATCCACCAGCACCCTGCCGGATTTCGGGCGATTGAATGCAGCCACGAGGCTGATGAGTGTGCTCTTGCCCGAACCGCTGGGACCGACCAATGCCGTTGTCGTTCCGACCGGTGCTTCGAAGGATACGTGCTTCAGCACCGGAACATCTTTCTCGTATTCGAATGATACATCTTCGAAGGTGAAGTGACCGGTCAACTTCTTTGCGGGCCGGCGAGCGCTGTCTTGTTCGTCTTCCGTCGTCACCGAGCGGATCTCACGTATGCGGTCCAGACCCGCGAAGGCCTCACTTATCTGGGTCCCTATCGACGCGATCTGAATGAGAGGAGTGGCAACCAGGCCGGTGAAGAAGATGTACATGACCAGGTCGCCCAGCGTCATGGTGCCGGAGATTATCGAGCGACCGCCTATTACAATGATGACTACTCCAATCACACCTACGACGAGATTCGAGAAGGAAGAGATCGCGGCCACTCCTGTCACGGCTTTCGCGACGTTTCGAAACAGACGGTGTACTCCCTTCGCGAACACGTACTCCTCGCGGCGTTCGGCGGTATAGGCTTTCACTATGCGAATACCGCCGAGTGTCTCGCCCAGTCGGCCGGTGACTTCCGCGTTGAGCCTCCCCCGCTCACGAAACAGGGGACGCAGACGCGTGAACGCCAGCGCCATCGCGCCGGCGAACAGAAGGAGAATGAAGATCGTGAAGGAGGTGAGTCGCCAGTTGATGTAGAACAGCACGAACAGCCCGATGGTCGCGGTCATCAGGCCGCCGGTCAACTGCACGAGACCGGTTCCCACGAGGTTGCGGATACCTTCAGCGTCGGTCATTACTCGCGAGATCAGGACACCCGCCTTCGTGGAGTCGTAGTAGTTGATCGGCAGCCGGGCCACGTGCTCCTGCACGACCTTGCGCATCTCGGTAATGGCACGCTGTGCCGCCACACCCAGCACTTGGGACAGCGAAAACGAAGTAGCTGCTTGCACAACGGTCGCGGCGCCGACAGCGAACGCCACCCCCTTCAACAACTCGATGCGGTTGTTTCCGATCACCTCATCGATCAGGAACTTGGAGCTGCCGGGCAGAACCAGGCCGGCGAGCCGGTTGGCGACCATGAGTAGGAACCCGAGAAGCAGGCGCTTGCGATATGCCCACAGGAGAGCACGCGCTTCACTCCAAGCCCCCCGCAGGTTGACCTTCCTTTTCTTGTCCTCCTCCTCCAGAGGACCTCGATAGCCTCCGCCGTGGCCGATTCTCGGCATGGTTTGAAGGTAGCGGGTGGGTGGCCGGGATGCAGGGGGCGGTATGGTTCGTGCTTTTCCAATGCAAGCAGAGAGGGCCGAAAGAGTGCGATTAGAAAGAGTTTACGCGCTTTTCGACATACAACACAAATGAATCGTGATGCAGATCACAGAACTTCCTTGTTTTGCGGTTGGAGGGGGTAATGAACCAGAAAGCACTACGCACCGCGCTCCCCTGGTCGATCCTGGCGGTTACGTTCTTTGTCCTCGGGTGTGGCGAAGCCGCAACAGGTCCCGGCGACAAGCCGGATCCGAGCTCGCAGCTCGGCGACGTCTCTGTCTCGGCCAGCATGGATCCGGTCATAGCTGTCGGGTGGACAATTCAACTCACCGCGACCGTGACCGCTGCCGATGGCAACACCGTGTCCATGGCGGATCTTAGCTGGGAGACCTCCAATCCCGACGTTGCGACTGTCAATTCCACTGGATTGGTGACCGGCACAGGCCCCGGCGAGGTCACGGTCACGGCGAAGTACCAGGGGCTAGGCGGAAGTGTGGCACTTACCGTCATCGAAGCCGACCTCGACGCGATCGCCCAGTTGCGGAACGACCCGCTGTTGAACCTGCTCGTGGACCGGCTGGACGGCGATCTGGCCTCACAGTTGACCTCGGCGCTGAACGACCTGGACGCCGCTGTCACCGTGGGCAATTGCGTGGCGGTCAAGGACGCGCTGGAGGCGGCAATCGCGAATATCAGCAGCTCAACGAGTGCTAGTGACGTGATCTCACTGGCGGTTCTGGGCCTGGCACTGGAGCGGGCTCAGGACCTGCTCGGCCTTTGATAAAATCCACAAGCTCACGGAGAGAGAACGATGAGCCCAATTTTGATATCCATAGTCAGAAGGCCACCCATCACCCGGGCCGGCATCTTGGCACTTGCGCTTCTTGCGCCGCAGCAGATGAACGCCCAAGAGACAGAGCCCGTGGTCTACCACGCCTGCTACATGCCCGAGGTGGGCGTTGTCTACCGGATAGGTGAAGCCGGTTTGCCCGACGAGTGCCTTTCAGAGACGCATGTGGAGTTCAGTTGGACTGAAGGCGGCAGCCAGGGGGAGCCAGGGCCGCAGGGGCCAGCGGGTCCCGAAGGGCCTCCAGGTCCGGAAGGACCGGAGGGGCCAGCGGGACCGGTTGGGCCGGAGGGGCCTGCGGGATCGCAAGGAGCCGAGGGACCAATGGGACCGGAAGGGCCGCAAGGGCTGACCGGGCCAGAGGGATCGATGGGTCCGGAAGGGCCGCAGGGACTTACAGGACCTGAAGGCCCGCAAGGAC
>CAZOJI010000015.1:0-24807 GCA_964580055.1 uncultured Gemmatimonadaceae bacterium
CTAGAGAAACATCCGGTCGGATGTCTGTACTACTCGCCCGCAGACATATCATGGGGGCCGGACATCCTCGTGCAACCAGACATATTTGTCGCTGACCGAGATGAAGTGCGTTCGCTCGAATGGTCGGAAGTCCGAACTCTCCTTCTCACGATCGAAGTCCTGAGTTCCACAACTGCTCGCTACGACCGCCACACTAAACGACGTCTGTACCAGGAAGTGGGCATTCCGTACTATTGGCTCGTCGACCCCGACGAGATGCTAGTGGAAGTGTGGACCCCGAAAGATCACTTCCCCACGGTCGAACGCGAGCGCGTGACGTGGAAGCACGAGGGTGTGGAAGAGGAATTGACTTTAGATCTCGAGGATCTGTTCAAACCGATCTGAGAGGCGTTCGCTCTCATCCCGCCGTCGCTGCGACTCCCGCTCCTCCCGCCTCTCCCGCTTCTGCCACCCTGCCCCCATCAACGTCTTCCGCTTTACACTTACCGGCTGTCCGCCTGGAAGAACGGCGGCTCATCCCAGATTCAGGATGATGCTCGTCGGGCTGTTCGCCGCAATGGCACCGATTCTCGCTGCGACCGGCTTGTACGGGGTGCTCGCCTTCTTCGTCAGGCAACGGGTTCACGAGTTCGGCGCCCGGGCTAAGTTGACGGCGATACCGCCGCGTAGTACAGTTGTGTACATGAGTACGACAATAACGATTCGAGCTGATGAGCAGCTGCGCCGGTCGCTCCAAAGACGAGCGCGGGAACAAGGGAAATCCGTATCCGAAGTGGCTCGGGAGATACTCCGGAGTGCATTGGAGCAGCGCCCCCTCGAGCTGCGAACCGGCCATCTACGCGGAAGGTTGCGTGTTCGCGAGGCGCCCCCCGAGGCCTGGAGAAAGACTCTGAGGGAACGCAACTGGCGCACATGAAGACATGGCTCGTGGATACCGGACCTCTGGTAGCGTATCTCGATGCCGGCGACCCTGGTCACACTCGAGTCGCAGAGTCGTGGGATACGTTCACCGGCAGGCTCGTCACGAGCAGTGCCGCCATCACCGAGGCGATGCACTTCGTCGCACCGAGTCGACGCGGTCCGCGTCTTCTGGCTGAGCTGGTGACGTCGAGCGGAATGGAGGTATACGACCTGACTCGCCCTCCCGAGCTCAACGAGGCGGTCGCTCTGATGGAGAAGTATGCCGATACGCCCATGGATTTCGCGGACGCGACGCTCGTGCTCTTGGCGGAAGCACTTGGCATCCGCGAGGTTCTCACACTCGATTATCGCGGGTTCACCGTGTACCGGACGCGAACCGGCCGCCCCTTGCGCTTGGTGCTCTCGGCCTGAGCCGCACGCTATCTAAACAATGACGGTTGCGGAACCAAGCCCGATCCGACGAGCAACGCCAAATGCCGCAGTTGCGAAACCCGAGGAGACTAATGACTCTCGCAATTCACATGAAGACACATGGCCTCTCGCTAGACGCAGAGCTGAACGACACCGTCACAGCCAAGGCCGTCCACGAAGCGTTGCCATTGACGGCGACCGCAAACCGCTGGGGCGAAGAGATCTACTTCGAGATCCCGGTAGCTGAGCCGGCTGCGCCTGACGCGACCGAAACCGTGCAGGTCGGCGATCTGGGTTACTGGCCTGAAGGAAAAGCCTTCTGTGTGTTCTTCGGCCGCACCCCGGCTTCAACGGGAGAAGATCCCGTTGCTGCGGGGCCTGTCAATATCATAGGGCGGGTGCTTGACGATGTCGCTGAGCTGACAAACGTGCCGCAGGGAGCCGAGGTAGTGCTGGAAAGAGCCTGAGAGATGTCTCAGTCGTAAAGCAAGAACGGTTCAACCAGCTCGGAAAACTCATCCATGTCAGTCTTGCTTTCCGCGAAGAACCCTTCGGGATCCGTTCCCGCGTCCACCGCGAGCCGCAGCGCATCTCCGCCCCATAGTATGTCGATCGGCATCTTCTCATGCTCGTACTCGTACGGAGGCGGGCGCCAGGCAAAGTCACCGGGAGCGATCTCACGAGCAGCGTGCAGTATCGACACCGCCGTGTGAACCGGACGAAAACTGTCACGATCTACGACGTGTAGCTGGGCGCCACAGCACAACTTTCCAGCATGCTTTTGAAAGGTCGGCTCGAAGCAGCAGGGGCGGAACACAACCCCGGGCAAGTCGCAGCGTTCGAGCATCTCCACCAGCTCGCGCTCGTCGAGGAACGGGGCGCCGAACATCTCGAACGGCCGAGTGGTTCCGCGGCCCTCGGAGAGGTTGGTACCCTCGAGCAACACCATGCCGGGGTACACGAGACACGAGTCCAACGTAGGCAGATTGGGGCTGGGCATTACGAACGGGAGTCCGGTCTCATCGAACCATTGGGAGCGCCGCCAGCCCTTGCAGGGAACAACATCCAGCTCGCAACCGATGCGGTACTCCTCATTGGCGAGACGTGCGATCTCACCCGCGGTGAGCGAGTGTCGCAAGGGCAAGGGGTGGAGACCGACGAACGATTCGAATCCCCGCTGCAGCAGCGGCCCCTCGCGCGATTCGCCCGTGATCGGGTTGGGTCTGTCGAGCACCACGAACCTAACGCCCGCGTCGCGGCAAGCCTCCATTGCCAACATCATCGTCCAGATGAACGTGTATACGCGAACTCCCACATCCTGGAGATCGCACAGAAGGACGTCCAGGCCGTCCAGCATCTCGGGCGTGGGCTCGCGTGCGGCGCCATAAAGAGAGTGGACAGGAATGCCGAGCCGCCGATCGATGTAGGGCTCGCTCTCGATCATGTTGTCCTGCTTCTCGCCCCGCATGCCGTGTTGCGGCCCGAAGAGAGCCTTCAGATTGTACCCAGCGGCGATTAGCGCGTCAGCGGAATGCGTGAGACGTGCCGTGACCGACGCGGGATGAGCTATTAGACCGAGATTGGCCCGGCGCAGGTTTCCCTGCTCGCCCGAGACGAGGCGAGACAGGCCGGGCGTCGCACTGTGAGTGCTCACCATGAATCGTGCAGACTGTGAAGTAGAGTTTTCTGTTCGCGATGCCGACGAGCTGCCGGTAGCCCGTCGTTGCCGCGGCCGCTAGGCCGAACCGTTCTGCGATTGCTTCCGGACTTCATCCATATCCAAGCCTCTCACCTGATCGACTACGTCCGCCAAAGCGGCTTTGTCCATGTATCCCGCATGAGACACCACCAACACCTTCTCGCGGATGATCAGGAGTGTCGGAATGGACGAAATCTCGAACGCCTCCTTGAGCTCTTTTGCCTCCTCGGTATTGATGCGGCAAAAGGCCATGTCGCTGTTCTGGTTCGCAACCGATTCAAACACCGGCGCAAATCCTTTGCAAGGCGCACACCAGGGAGCCCAGAAATCCAGAACCAGCGTGTCGTTGGCGCTGAACACCTTCTGGAAATCTTCCTCAGTAGTGATCGTGTGTATAGGCATGTGACCTTCTCGATTGGCGCGGCGCGCACCCTTGTCGAGCACACGCTGCGCCGTCTGTGATGTGACCGGTATCAACCGCCTTCGGCCATCTGGACTTCGCTGTGCGCCACGCAACCCTTTTCCCGGAAGTCCTTGCTGTTGGGATCAACGTCTGCGTCGCAGAGCCAATACTCGCCGTTCTCGTCCACATGCACTTTGATCGGCCTGGTGCCGGGCTTCAGGATGCCATCGCCGATGTGCAGCTTCTTTGCTTCAGCCATTTTTGCCTCCCTCTGATTCGTTTGACGGCTTGGGTGATGCTCAACTGGTATCAGCAACGTTAATTATACGCAATGTACATAGCGTTCATGATTTGTCAAGGACAAAACATTGACAATAACTCGACGGTACGGCATATTGGACCTTACCGGCTACAGGTGAACGCTGATGAGTAAACCAAAAGAAATCCTGAACAGCTTGGTTCTCCGGTTCGACACCCGGGCGCCGGGACAGGGCCAATATTGGTGGGAGGTCGACCCCGCATACTACGTGCTCTGGCTTCTCTCGAAATTGCGGATAATTTGGAATCTTCACCCCATCCCCCGCCGGCTCGCAGAGGCAACGTGATATGAGAGTCGCAATTGTTGGCACTGGAATATCGGGGCTCACAGTGGCCCACATGCTGGCTCCTCAGCACGAGATAGCCGTGTTCGAATCGAATGACTACGCCGGCGGTCACACGAATACGGTGCACGTCGAACTCGAAGCAGGCCAATGGGATGTAGACACCGGATTCATCGTCTACAACGAGCGCAATTATCCCAACTTCGCCCGCCTGCTCGGGAAACTCGGCGTGGAGACTCAACCCAGCACGATGAGCTTCAGTGTGCGTTGCGACCGCACCGGTCTGGAATACAACGGCTCCACGCTACGCCAGCTGTTCGTTCAGAAGCGCAATTTGCTGCGCCCTTCGTTCTACCGGATGTTGCGCGACATCCTGCGGTTCAACCGGCAGGCCAAACAAGCGCTACAAGGCACCGATTCGGGCGGGACGCTCGGTGAGTTCTTGAGGAAGGGGAAATACTCGCGTGAGCTCACGGAGCAATACCTCGTCCCGATGGCTGCCGCGATCTGGTCGACACCGCCGCAAAGCGTATTGCAGATGCCGGCCGATTTCTTCGTGAGATTCTTCGACAACCATGGCTTGCTCACGGTGAATGACCGGCCCGAATGGCGGGTGATCAAGGGTGGCTCGCAACGGTATGTCGAAAAGCTCATCGCTTTGTTCGAGGATCGTATTCGGCTCGAGACACCGGTCCGCAGCGTCACGCGTTTCGACGACCATATCGAACTGGACGGAGAACGATTCGATCAGGTCGTGTTCGCGTGTCACAGCGACCAGGCCCTGGCCATCCTGTCCGATCCGTCGCCTGCAGAGCGGGAGATACTGGAGGCGTTCCCTTATCAGGAGAATGAAGTCTTGCTGCACACCGACGCCACGTTGCTTCCGAGGGCGACGGCCGCCTGGGCGTCATGGAACTATCACATAGGTGAGAGCGTCGATGCCCCGGTAGAGCTCACCTACAACATGAATATCCTGCAGTCGCTGGACGCACCCCAGCCATTCTGTGTTTCGCTCAACGCCGCCGGAGGCATCAGTCCTTCGCTGGTCTTGTACCGGGTCAGCTACCATCATCCCCAGTACACGGTCCGAGGCATCGAGGCTCAGAGACGCCACGGCGACATCAGTGGGATCGGGCGCACGCATTTCTGCGGCGCCTACTGGGGAAACGGGTTTCACGAGGACGGCGTCAACAGCGCGCTCGAAGTCGGCAAGGCGTTTGGAGTTTCGCTGTGAAAAGCTGCATCTATCGCGGCACTGTGAGGCACCGGCGGTTCCAGCCGGTCGAGCACAGCTTCCGTTATCGGATGTTTTTGATGTATCTCGATCTCGACGAGCTTCCAGGTGTGTTCGACGGGAGACTGCTGTGGTCCGCCCGCAGTCCCGCCGTAGCATGGTTCCGGCGCGCCGACTATCTCGGCGACCCTGCAGTGCCGCTCGACCAAGCGGTGCGCAGCAAGGTGGCGGAACACACCGGCGCTCGGCCCGATGGACCGATACGCCTGCTCACCCACCTACGGTATTTCGGCTACGTCATGAATCCGGTGAGCTTCTATTACGTGTTCCATAGTGCCGGCCAGCGCGTGGAGACCATCGTCGCCGAGGTCAACAACACTCCTTGGGATGAGCGTTACGTCTATGTATTGAGCGCCGATCGCAACGACGGGGCCAACGGCAAAAAGAGATACCGGCTGGCCAAGGAGTTTCACGTTTCACCCTTCATGGACATGGACGTCGAGTACGATTGGCGTTTCTCGGAGCCCGGAAGAGGGCTTGTCGTGCATATGGAGAACCTGACGAACAGCGGCCCGCTATTTGACGCGACCCTCGTGCTGAGGCGCGAGGAGTTATCCGGTGGATCGCTCGCGCGAGCCCTGCTGCGGCATCCGTGGATGACGGCCACTGTCATCAGGGGAATCTACTGGCAGGCTCTGCTGCTCTATTTGAAGCGAGTCCCCTACTATCCCCACCCCTCAACGCGGGAGGTGTGACGGTGCTGCGAGGAACCGCGAAACGGGCGGTCGAGAAGCGCCTGGAGCAGATGCGCGAGGGCCGGCTGACGGTAGAACAGCCCGACGGTACAACCAAAGCGTTCGGGCTCGGCGACGGGCCGGCTGTAACGGTGCGACTTCACGACGAGAGCTTCTACGAATCACTGGCTTTCGGCGGGCACTTGGGCGCCGCGGAGGCATACGTGTCGGGCTCATGGTCCACCAACGATCTCACGTCGTTGGTCCGGCTCTTTCTGCGAAACCGGGACGTGCTCGAAGATCTCGAGACCGGCTTCGCAGCACTGGCTCGTCCGCTGCAGGTGCTTCTTCACGCTATGAAACGCAACACCCGCAGAGGATCGCGCGCCAATATCGCTGCACACTACGACCTCGGCAACGAGTTCTTCGCGGCATTTCTCGACGATACCATGACCTATTCGTGCGGGATATTCGAGCGACCCGATAGCTCCCTGCGAGACGCCTCGATCGCAAAGTACGACCGGCTGTGCCGCAAGCTCGAGCTCACACCTGACGACCACGTCGTCGAGATCGGTACCGGATGGGGCGGCTATGCAATCCACGCTGTCCGGGAGTATGGATGTCGAGTCACGACCTGCACGATCTCACTCGAGCAACATCAACTCGCGACGGAACGCGTGACGGCGGCAGGGCTGTCGGACCGAGTGAACTTGCTGCTTTGCGATTACCGCGACATGAAGGGCAGCTTCGACAAGCTCGTGTCCATAGAAATGGTCGAGGCGATCGGTCATCAGTACTTCGAGACCTACTTCGAAACTTGCGCGCGACTCCTCGCGCCACACGGCAGAGCCGCGATCCAGTCGATCACCCTGCAAGACCGCTACTACGAGCGGGCGCGCCGTCAGGTGGATTTCATCAAGCGATACATTTTCCCGGGCAGCTGTATGCCGGCGGTTTCGGCATTGGCCGGGGCCGCACGCGATACGGATCTACGGCTGGTTCACCTGGAGGACATAACTCCGCACTACGCCGAGACGCTGCTTCGCTGGCGCACCAACTTCCTCGCCAATTGGGATCGGATCAAAACCCTCGGCTTCTCTGAAGATTTTCGCAGGCTATGGGAGTTCTACTTCTGCTACTGTGAGGGCGGGTTTCGCGAGGCTGTCTTGGGCGACGTTCAACTCCTGTTCGCCAAACCCCGCGCGTCCGGGCATGTGAATCTCGTCAGATCCCAAAGAAAGGTCGTGGCAGCATGATCATTCTGGTGCTCGCATGTTGGGCGGTACTGGCTGTCGCCCTCGCTCTCCTATGGGCGAGACAAACCAGGACCCGTAACGCGACCAGCGTCGATGTCGCCTGGTCTGCGGGGCTGGGGTTCCTCGCAATCGTCTACCCCTGGTTCGTGGACGGAGACGTTACGAGGCGAGGGCTCGTGGGCGCGCTCGGAGCTGTCTGGGCCCTGCGTCTAGCCTGGTTCCTGCTCACAGACCGGGTCTTGAAAGCGACCGAGGAGGACGGCCGCTACCGGGCCATACGCGAACATTACGGCTCCAAGGTAAACCTGTTCTTGTTCTTCTTCTACCAGGGGCAGGCCGCCGTCGCCGTGCTGTTTTCGCTGCCGATGTTGGCGGCGATGCGAGGAGGACCGCTGGATCTGTGGGCTGTGGTTGGAGCAGCCGTCTGGTTCGTGGCCGTGGTGGGTGAAACAGTCGCAGACAAGCAACTGGCCCGTTTCCGCGCCAATCCGAGCCACAAGGGACAGGTATGCAACGTGGGGCTGTGGCGTTATTCCCGGCACCCCAACTACTTCTTCGAGTGGGTGCAGTGGTGGTCATACGTATTCTTTGCCCACGGCGCTCCTCTCACGTGGATCGGCCCCATAGGCATGCTGATCTTCTTGTTCCGGTTGACCGGCATACCCTACACCGAGAAACAGGCGCTGAAGAGCCGCGGTGAGAAGTATCGCGAGTATCAAGAAACGACCAGCGCGTTCATACCGTGGTTCCCGAGGAGAACGCCATGAGCCTTTCAATCGGACTCGAGCTGGCGGAACGGGGATGGCTGCCAACGTTCCTGTCGAGAATCGGTATCAGGGGCTTGCTGCACCGCCGCATCGCGGATTTTGATCGGTCACCTTCCGAGGAAGAGATGGTGGCGAAGTTGCGGAACAGCCCCGTCGCCCTCGACACCGACAAGGCCAACGAGCAACACTACGAGTTGCCGCCACGGTTCTTCGAGCTCGTGCTCGGACCGCATCTCAAGTACAGTTCGGCTCTGTGGCCGGAAGGTGTGAATTCTCTGCGCGAAGCCGAGGAGCGCATGCTCGACCTCACGTGCGAGCGATCCGATCTGAAAGAGGGACAGGAGATCCTCGAGTTGGGTTGCGGTTGGGGTTCGCTGTCGCTCCATATGGCGCGCAGGTATCCCAACAGCCGCATCGTTGCCGTCTCGAACTCCGCCCCGCAAAGAGAATTCATTGAGGCGCGCGCGCCCGACAACCTCTCCGTGCTGACCGCAGACATGACGGTGTTCTCCACAGAGGAACGCTTCGACCGGGTTGTGAGTGTGGAGATGTTCGAGCACATGAGGAACTATCACGAACTGATGAAGCGAATAGCGGCCTGGACGAAGCCGAGCGGGAAGCTCTTCGTGCACGTGTTCTGTCACAGAAACCGCACCTATGAATTCCAATCGGAGGGCACCGGCAATTGGATGGGCCGGTACTTCTTCACGTCAGGACTCATGCCCGGATTCGAGCTGCTCCCCAGGTTCGAAGAGCAGTTCGAGCTCGAGGAGAAATGGGCCGTGAACGGAGTGCATTACCAGCGCACCGCAGCAGCGTGGCGTGAGAACATGGAGAAAGAGGAAAGCAACATACTGGAGATCTTCCGGCCGGTGTACGGCAGTGACGCGATGCGATGGTACTACCGCTGGAGACTCTTCTTCCTCGCTTGCGAAGAACTCTTTGGATACGATGGTGGGGAAGAATGGCATGTGGGCCACTATCGGTTTTCTCTGAAGTGACTGCGCCCGAAGTGCAGGCGGGGCGCGTGCCTGCCGGCTCTTCCGCGCGCTCTCCTTCCTTTTCAACCAACCGAGAACACACCGGACTGATCATGCCCTCCACCCACGATTCCCGAACAACTATCGCGAACCAGGCTCCGGTCAACCCGTCGGGTGAGTACGTGCTCTACTGGATGATTGCGTTCAGAAGGACCAACTGGAACCACAGCATCGACCGAGCCGTGGCCTGGGCCGCGGAGCTGAATAGGCCCCTCTTGGTATTCGAGGGGCTGCGGTGCGGCTACCCTTGGGCGAGCCAACGCCTGCACCGCTTCATTCTGGAAGGCATGGTGGATAATGGGCGCGCACTGGCCAAGCCCAACGTGTCGTATTATCCGTATGTAGAACCTTCCCCAGGAGACGGGAAAGGTCTGCTCGCCGAGCTGGCTGCCCGTGCGTGCGTCGTAGTAACCGACGACTTCCCCGCTTTCTTCCTGCCCCGCATGGTGTCCTCCGCGGCATTGGCACTACCAGTCATGATGGAGAAGATCGACTCCAACGGCATATTCCCACTCTCCGAGCACACAAAGGTGTTTTCCGCCGCATTTCACTTCCGGCATTATGTTCACGGCTCCCTACTGGAAGATCCGTTCGACTTTCCACGACAACGTCCCTTTGCCGGACGCAGGCTTGCAACACTGGACAATTTGCCGAAGTCAGTGACCGACAGGTGGCCTCCCGCGAGACTCGAGACACGAAGTGCCGTGACATCTGTGCTGGAGCCACTACCTGTCGACGATCGAGTCCCGCCTGTATCGATGGGCGGAGGGTCCCGTTCGGCACGCCGCGCGCTGCGGGGTTTCCTAGACGAGGGGCTACTCAACTATGCCGAGCTTCGCAATCATCCGGAGGCCGACGCCACGAGCGGGCTGTCTCCTTATCTGCACTTTGGGCATCTGTCTTCGTACGAGGTCTTGTCGAAGATCCTCGAACGCCAAGGATGGAGTCCCGACCTCCTGGAACCGGCAGCGAAAGGCAGGCGAGAGGGATTCTGGGGCGTTGACGCCAACGCCGAGGGATTTCTCGACGAATTGGTGACATGGCGCGAACTGGGTTTTAGTGCTGCAAAGCACCAACCCTCGTTCGATTCGTATCGCTCCCTTCCGGAGTGGGCGCAAGTCACTCTTGGCGCCCACGCCTCCGACGCAAGAGAGCATGACTACGCCCTGGAACAGTTCGAGAGCGCTGACACGCACGATCAGATCTGGAACGCGGCACAGCGCCAGTTGCTCACCGAGGGCCGTTTGCACGGCTACCTGAGGATGCTCTGGGGCAAGAAGATCCTGGAGTGGTCGGAGAGCCCCCAGACCGCTTTCGAAATCATGGTGGAACTCAACAACAAGTACGCGCTGGACGGTCGTGATCCAAATTCGTACAGCGGCATACTGTGGGTGCTGGGCAAGTACGACCGTCCCTGGGCTCCGGAGAGACCCATCTTCGGCAAGGTGCGGTATATGAGCTCCGAAAACACCGCTCGCAAGTTCCGCCTGCAGAGCTACCTCGAGCGGTACGGCAATTAACCGGCTGACATAGCAACTTCTCGAATACACCGACTCAGATGCGGAGCGACATAGAATGAGCCAACACGTCCTCGAACGTTCCCAGACCGTCCCCGGCGACCTGGAGTCCGTTTTCACGTTCTTCGAGAACCCGCGCAACTTGAAAGAGATCACTCCCCGCTGGATCAGCTTCCAGGTCGTCTGGGCAAGTGATGAAACAGTGAAACGGGGCACGAAGATCCGCTACAAGATCAAGTGGTTGGGATTGAGTATGATATGGGAGTCGCTGATCGCCGAATACGAGCAGAACGAGCGCTTCGCGGATGAGATGCTGCGGGGCCCGTACAGGAACTGGTATCACACACACCTGTTCCGATCGGTGCCGGAAGGGGTCGAGATATCAGATCGGGTAGAGTATTCCCTCCCATTTGGGCCGCTCGGCGGATTGGCTCACTGGCTGCTGGTACGCCGTCAGCTTAGAGCCATATTCGACTACAGGGAAAAGCGTATCGTCGAGTTGCTGGGCACAGCAAGTTGATGTGCCCACGCGATGCGGCACCACGAAAAACCCAGTGCCGCCGTCAGATGGCTCACCGAGTCGCTCCAAAGCCAACGCAGGTGTTTCGTGTCAGCTCGACCACATAGAGTCCACGGACACCCGGGGTTGGATCGCTGGTAATGGTGATGTGGAGGCGAAAGAAAGGGAGAAGTTTGTAAGAGCCGGTGGGGCGGGGTCGCCTCAGCCCCACCAGTTCACCGAATTGGCTCAACCACCTTCTGCCATCTGGACGTCACTGTGCGCAACGCAACCCTGCTCGCGGAAATCCTTGCTGGTGGGATCGACGTCAGCGTCGCACAGCCAGTACTCACCATTCTCGTCAACGTGAACTTTGATCGGCCTGGTTCCGGGCTTGAGAATACCATCTCCGATGTGCAGCTTCTTGGAATCCGACATTTTTCTTCTCCGTTTCTCGTTTTCTCGATTTCTGGTTGAGAAGTGTTGCCTACAATTTCCATCTGGTATTAGACTTGTTTTGCTATCTGGTACTCATATAATATTTAACTAACCCACCTATTTTTGTCAAGTCGTTTTCTAGGCATATGTTCGACATAAGCTGGACATTTCTCTGCTCTGCGCAAGCAACGAACATCCGCCTCATTCTGGTCGCGTCCCATTCGAATATCGTAATCATCGCCTATTAGCATCGTCACCAGACTGCCTCCTAACTCTGTTGCAGCCTTCTAAAATTCGATGTTCACGCCGATCGTCGGCAGCACGGTGAGCGATTCGTTGGTCCGCACTTCCCCGGCTCGAAAATCCCATTGGTAGGCGGTCACGTTGGCCCGTGAGTAGACGTTCTGAACATCAATATACGTCTGCAGCTGTGTTCCCCTGAAACTCCACCGCCTGTCGATCCGCAGGTCGAGCGCGTGAAATGTCGGTAGTCTCGACCCGGCATTGTAGCGCGTGAAGTCCAGGCTACCCTCAGCGGCCCCTGACTCTACGAAGGGGGTCGTGGGAAGTCCTGTTGCCACTCGGAACTTGCCGCTCAGTTCCCAGGCGCGTCCCGGCCGCCATCCCATTACCAGATTGCCCAGGAAGCGCGCATCGTAGCTTCCGGGCCTCGATATGCCATCGAGGGAGGTGTATTCCGCTTTGCTCAAGGTGGCACTCAACAGCCCGTAAAACGGCAAGCCGCTCAACCTCTTCTGCGCCAGGAACTCGGCACCGTAAACGCTACCCTTCCCTTCACTGGCGAGTGGCTCCAGACCGTAGGGAATGTCCGTGGTCACATCTTCGAAACCGGCGGGTGCGAGCACTGCCTGGGGCCGGAACAGGCGCGCAGGGTATTGTCGATACCACTTGTAGAAGACCTCGAGCTGCAAACGTGTGTCGGCTCTCGGCAGACCCTCCACGCCGAAGACTACTTGATCGCTTTCAACGGGCTGCATGCGCTCCACGTTCTGTGCGTCCCCTAGCAACCAAATAAAGGATGGAGCCTGGTGATAACGTCCGGCGCTCATGTTCAACGCCACCGCCTGAGTCAACTGTGCCCGGAGGCCGAACCGTGGGGCAAACCTGACGGCATCGCGAAGATAGGCGTAGTAGTTAATTCGTCCTCCGGCCGTTGCCTCCAGCGCCTCCGTGAACTGATAGGTTCCCTGCAGATAGGTCGCGGAGCGAAAAGCCGTGAACGACGTGTCCTTTGACAGTGGTCGAGGCACCCCTTGATCGTCTCGCCTGAACCGGCCGTCCAAGCGGATGTCGTAATCGAGCTTCGAGGCGAAACGGAAGACGTTGCCGACGTTCAGCTCCAGGCGAGCGCCCAACTGCTTGAGGAGATCGATGCGCAGGCTGTTGTCGCCCTCGGCTGAAAAGTTGCGAAACACCGTCTGAGGCGGTTCCAGAGAATCACTCTGCGTGGTCTTGAAGCGGCTGTAGGTCCGGCCCAGCGTCACCGACAAGACACCGTCCGACACCAGGCGCTTCCAGACGAATCCGCCGAAATACTGGCGCTGTTCGGGTGCCAGGATGCGGCTGTTGTCATATCTAGCATCCGCGTCGTCGTTTACGAACTCCACGGTGTTGATGGCTCCGACACCCACGAATGACACTGTGTTGTTGGCGTCAAGCCTAGCCTGTGTCTTGAGTTGAAAATCCACGTACGCCGGTATGAAACTGAATCCCGCTGCCTTGAACAGCAGGTCGAGATAACTGCGCCTGGCGCTGAATAGAAAGCTGGCGTCATCACCGACAGGGCCTTCCGCAATGGCCCCAAAGCCGGTTGCCGACAGGTTCAGCTCACCCGCCAGCCTCTCGGTTTCGCCTTCACGAAGTGTGATAGATGTCAACGAGGCTGTCCTGTTGCCGTATTTGACGCTGAAGCCGCCCGCCGAAAAGTCCGTACGCTGCACGAAATCGACGTTGATCAACGACAGCGGTCCCCCGGTCGAACCTTGAGAACCGAAGTGATTGATATTGGGCACCTCGATGCCATCAACCAAGAAGAGGTTTTCGTAGGGCGCACCTCCACGGACAACCAGGTCGTTGCGCCCTCCAGAGGTCACCCCTACACCCGGAAGGAGCGAGACGGATCTGATAACGTCCTCCTGGGCGCCGGGCGCACGCCGCGTTTCGTCCGCACCGATGGACCGCGTGGAGGTGGAGTATCCGGTCGGCTGTTGGAAGAAGGAGGGACGGACACTGATTCCCTCGAGCTGCACCGCCAGAGGCTCCAACTCGATTTGAACGTTGAGAGGCTTGCCGCTGCCAACCACCGTATTGGCCCGGACGATCGGCCGGAAGCCAAGTGCGCGAACCCGCAACTGATATACCCCTACCGGCGTGTCGCTCAGCTCGAAACGTCCCAGCGAATCGGTGCGGACGGACTGTCCCGTCTCGACGATCTCAATGGTGGCCCCGACCACGGGTCGCTCGGTTCTCACGCTCGCCACTGAACCGCCAATGTGTCCCACCGCTCCCAGGCCCTGGCCTCCGGCAGGCTCGACGGTTAGCAGACTCGCAAGACCGAACAAAGCCAGCGTCGCGCGTCTGAGATACCAAATGCCATTTGACCTGTCGCGAGGAACTCGCGCCAGATCGTGCTCTGTTGCACCGCAAATCTTGTCAACCCTCAACACCACACCCTCTCGATCGATCCAAAGCCACAGATGGTGTCCTACCATCGCCGTGCAAATCCCCTTCCGAAGGGATAATGCCCTAGCGTCCAATGTTTGTCAAGGCTGACACCTTGACACAACATCGACATAATGCTAGTATAATAGTGAAATATGGGACAACAAATGCGGCGGCGCCCAAGGCAAGACAGGGTGTTGATCAACCCTGTGCCAGAAAATACGCATAAGGCGTTCTTCGGCCAACAGGTTTTCAACCAACTCAGCGGTACAGAACCGCCGGGATCTGAGAAGATGAGATGAGTGGCAACAACAAACAGCAACAGGACCTCAAACGTCACCCTATACAAGTGGTTTCTCGCAGGCTCGGGCTTTCCGTTGACGTTTTGCGAGTCTGGGAGAAACGCTACGACCTGGTGACGCCGTCCAGGACGGAAGGCGGGCATCGGCTCTACTCCGATGCCGACATTGAGAGGCTTCGCCTGGTCCGTGAGGCAATGGCCGGCGGCCGCCGTGTAGGCGGGCTGGCAGAACTATCTGACGACGAACTGACGGCGTTGGTTGAGGAGGATCGCCGCCAAACACTCGCCATCACTACCGCGCCCCCCCCAGAGCCGAAGCGGGGCCTTGCGGAGTCTTTCGTAACCGAGTGCATCGGGGCGGTGCACGCGCTGGACTCCGGCGCACTCAAGGCAGCCATCGATAGAGCGGTCATCGCGCTGCCACCCTCCGACTTCGTTGATCGAGTCGCCACCCCACTGATGCATCGCATCGGCGACCTCTGGTACGAGGGAAGACTGACTCCGGGACATGAACACATGGCAAGCAGCGTCTTGCGCAACCGGCTCAATGAAGTGACCGAAGCCCTGCAACCCGAGAACTCCGGTCTCAGAATGGTGGTCTCAACCCCGACAGGGCAGCGCCACGAAATCGGAGCGGTTCTCGTCGCCGCAACCGCGGAGTTGGAGGGTTGGACCGTCACTTACCTGGGCCCCGACCTGCCTGCCTCGGATATCGCGCACGCCGCCGAGCAAACCGGCGCAAACGTCGTCGCGCTGAGTATCACGGTGACACCCACTGACGTACCGCTCCAAGATGAGCTACGTTGGTTACGGCGCTCCCTCGCAAAAGATGTTGTCCTGCTGGTGGGAGGACAGGCTGCCGATGAGCTCGGCTCGGAACTGAAAGCGATCGGCGCACGATACATGGCCGACCTCGCACAGGTGCGCCAAACGCTTCGGGAGATCCGAGATGCGGCGGAAGCCGTCGATCCCGATTGATTGGAGGATATGCGGATGAAGGAGTCATGAGCAGCCACAGATACCTCGACGACATCACCCAGACCGTAGGCAACACTCCGCTGGTCAAGATTCGCAAAATCACGAACAACCGTGGCATAACAGCAACCATTCTCGCAAAGATAGAGTCGTTCAACCCCACGGCTTCGGTCAAGGACCGCATGGCCATCTACATGCTGAACGAGGCGGCGAGGATTGGAGATCTAAAGCCCAATGCCACCATAATTGAGGCGACCTCAGGAAACACTGGTGCGGCTGCAGCCATGTACGGCGCGGCCCACGGCCACAGGGTCCTGCTGACTATTCCGGACAAAATGTCCACTGAAAAAATCGATACGCTGAAGGCCTACGGCGCCGAGGTGCACATTTGTCCCACCGCGGTTGCACCGGACGACCCACGGAGCTACTACGAGGTGGCGAAGAGCCTGGCCGCCGAATGCCACGAGCCCTACATGCTCAACCAGTACCACAACCCCGACAACATCCTGGCCCACTACCACACGACGGGCCCGGAGATCTGGAGGCAGACCGGTGGGCAGATCGACGTGCTCGTGGCCGGCGTAGGCACGGGCGGCACCATGTCGGGCGCGGCCAGATTCTTGAAGGAGCAGAACCCGGCAATTGAAGTTGTTGCAGTTGACGTGGAAGGCTCCGTTTTCTACGACTACTTCAAGACCGGCACGCTGCCCGAAGCCCATCCCTACCTCGTAGAGGGAATCGGCGACGACATGCTGTGCAAAGCCCTCGACTTCAGCGTCATCGACGAGATGTACAAGGTCGACGACAAGACGAGCTTCTTGATGGGCAGGGAGCTCGCGCGCGAAGAGGGGATCCTCGCCGGCGGCTCATCCGGATCGGCCATCTACGCCGCCCTGGAACATGCAAAGAACTTGGACAAATCGAAGACACTCCTGGTGATTCTACCGGATGCGGGATCCAAGTACGTCACCAAGATGTATAACGACGATTGGATGCGAGAAAAGGGCTTCCTGGAATAGCGAACGGCCCGATGCAGTCACTGCAATTGTTTTTCTGCGTTCTGCGGCAAAAAGCACAGTCCTTCGCGGGTGACTCCCGCTCCAATCTACCCAAACAGACGGGGAGTAGTTTTTTTCCATCTGTCTGAGCGTTTTGGAAATGCGGCAGCCTTCCTCGTTCATCACTGAGAGGCTTTTTCCCGGCCAGCCGCACCATCGGCCGGTGAACCGAAACTTCAAAGGGAATTCGAATGGGCTTGATATTGGTCTTGCTCTTCATCTCCGCTTCAATGGCATGCGGCGCAAGTCCACCAAACACCGACGTTGGGGCGGGTGCAGCCGACGATCATGCTGTTCACGTCGAACCCGACCAGACTGAGGAGTGGGGAATCGAGACTGAGATCGTAAAGGCAGGAGAGATCTCTTCACGTGTGACCATTCCCGGTGTGATCGCCCTGAATGAAAACCTCACCGCGCATATCTCCTCGTTCGTGACCGGGAAGGTCGTGAGCCTTGCGGTAGATCTTGGCAGCTCCGTACGTGAGGGCCAAGTACTCCTCACCATCAACTCGCCGGAGTTTGCTCAGGCGCAAGCCTCCTACCTCGATGCCAACACACGGTGCAAATTGGCGCGCCGCGACTACGAACGTGGGCTGGAGCTCTGGGAAACTCGATCGATCCAAGAACTGGAACTGCTGCGTCATGAAGCGGAACTGGAGCAATGCATCACAGACTTGGCGGCAACCGAATCATCGTTGCACTCGTACGGGGTCGACCATGATTGGATGGAGGAACTCAAGCAGAGAAGTGAAGACATGAGGCAGCGCGGCGGCGACCCCGACTTGATCGCCGACGCCAACTTGCCGATCTGTTCGCCACTTGTAGGGAGAGTCGTGTTCCGTGACGTTGTGGTCGGCGAGCATGTAGATCCCACCGACATCCTCTTTACGGTTACGAGGCTGGAGACGTTGTGGGCCCTTCTGGACGTCTACGAAACCGACCTGCCCTTCGTTCGCAGGTCCAGCGACGTGGTCATAAGATCGACCATTCATCCAGAGACGGAATTCCCGGGACGGATCGTCTACATAAGTGATATGGTGGACGAGGCATTGAGAACGGTCAGTGCGCGGGTGGAAGTGACCAACCTCGGCAATTTGTTGAAACCGAACATGTACGTGCAAGGTATCGTGGAGAACCGCGACTCCTCTCGAACGGTGATCACAGTTCCCGACGAAGCAATCGTGATGCTCCACGGCGAACCCACTGTGTTCGTTCTAGGCCCGCCGGAGGAGGGCGAAGACCATCTCGTGTTTCGAGTCCAGCATGTCGAAACAGGGGAGTTGATAGGTGACATGCGAGTCATCACGGACGGCCTGGAAGCCGGGCAGAATGTCGTATTCAGAGGTGCATTCACCCTGAAGTCCGAAATCGACAAGTCCGCCGGCGGTCACGAAGGTCACGTGCACTAGTGTCCTCGAGCGCCTTCTACGCCCGCACTCGAAATACACGATGATTACACGCATTCTGGATTTCTCGCTGCGCCACAGGCTACTGGTCATCGCAGCCACCATTGCCATTGCGGCGGTCGGCTTCTTCTCGTTCCGGGAGCTCCCCATCGATGTCTTCCCCGACCCGTCACCGCCGCTGGTGCAGATATACACTGAGGCCGAGGGAATGGCGCCCGAAGAGGTCGAGAGGCTGATCTCTTATCCGATCGAGGCTTCCATGTTCGGCCTGCCTCGCGTCGAACGGATCCGCTCGTTCTCTACCTTCGGACTCTCACTGGTAAACGTCTATTTCGAGGAGGGCACCGACATCTACTGGGCTCGGCAACTCGTGTCGCCGCGCCTTCGAGAAATCGGTGACGAGCTGCCGGCAGACGCGGAAGAGTCCGTCCTGGGCCCGATAGCTACCGGTCTTGGTTTGGTCTACCTCTATTACCTGGAGGGAGACGAATATACGACTATCGAGCTGAGGACGCTGCAGGATTGGCTGGTAAAGTACGAATTGAAGTCGGTACCCGAAGTGTCGCAGGTGCTGAGCATCGGGGGCGACGTCAAGCAGTTCCAGATCTTGATCGATCCCAACGCGCTGCTTCAGTACGGTCTCACCGTGTCCGACGTTGCAGACAGAGTCAGGGAGAACAACCAGAACACGGGAGCCAGCTTCATCACGCGGGGAAAGGAGGAGTATGTAGTCCGCAGTCTGGGGCTGGTGGAAACGATAGACGACCTGAAGCAGGTTGTAGTGGCGAACCGCAATGGCACGCCTGTGTATCTCTCGCACGTGGCGGAGGTAGAGATACTGCCGGGAATAAGGAGGGGGGCGGCTCTGGCGATGGGGGAGGGCGAGAAGGTCGTCGGAATGGTGCTCAAATTGTTCGGCTCGAACACGGCCCAAGTGATCGACAACGTCGAGGAGAGGATTCGAGAGATCAATCGGTCGCTCCCTGCCGGAGTCGAGATCGTGCCCTTCTACAATCAAGCCTCCTTCATAAGGAGCTGCTTCAACACGGTCGCCACCAACCTCGCGTTCGGTGTGGTCCTCGTCATCATCGTTCTGTTCCTGTTCATGGGAGACCTGGGTTCCGCGTTCCTCACTATCCTGACACTTCCGTTCTCGATCCTGCTCACGTTCATACTGATGGAGCGTATAGGGTTGGCTGCCGACCTGATTTCGTTCGGAGGTCTGGCTATCGCAATCGGCCTGATTGCGGACGCCGCAATCATATTCGTCGAGAACTGCTTCAGGCACGTGCAGCAAAAAGCGGAGGACAAAGCGCTCGCAATCAAAAACGCCGGCGCTGAGGTGGGCCGGCCGCTTCTGTTCGCGATCGTAATAATCATCGTGGTGTTCCTTCCCATCTTCACGCTCACCGGTGTAGAGGGCATCATGTTCCGCCCGATGGGGTTCACGATCTCATTCGCCCTGGCGGGTTCTATCCTCTTCACTCTGGTCTCCATACCCGCAATCGCCTGGTACGTGCTGCGCAGGAGAAACGACGTTGCGCGGGAGCCTCTCCTCATCAGAAAGGCCAGGCAGATCTTCCTGCCGTTCTTCGAATCGTGTCGCAGGCATCGACGCCGCGTCTTTTTGGTGGTCAACGCCGTCGCGGCTACCGGCGTAATTCTCGTTTTTACCATGGGCAGGGAATACATCCCGTACCTCGAGGAGGGAACGCTTCACCTCAGATCAACCCTGAACCCCAACATCAGTCTCGAAGAGACAATCGCAACGGCGAACACCATCGAGAACATCGTTCTCGACGTCCCAGAGGTAACGGGCGTATTGAGCCGCATCGGGCGGGGGGAAGTGGGAAGCCACGCACACTTCGTCAACGATATCGAAATGCTCGTGCAGTTGAGGCCGGTTCAACAATGGAGAGCGTTCCGCAACAAGGACGCCCTGTTGGAAGAGATACAACACAGGTTGGAAGGGATACCGGGTATGAATCTCAGTATCACCCAGCCCATCCAGCACAATCTCGACGAGCTCATCACCGGCGTAAAGGCGCAGCTGGCGTTGCGGCTCTACGGAGAGGACTACGACATCCTTCGAGAGGTGTCGGCGGAGGTCGAGCACGTTCTGCATGACATCCCAGGCGCCGCCGACGTTCAGGTGCAGCAGTTCACGGGTCAGAATCAGATCCAGGTGAGGCTCGACCGCGAAGCGATTGCGCGGTACGGCTTGAACATCGAGACAGTTCAGGAGACTATCGAGGCAGCTGTGGGCGGAATCGTCGTCGGGAAGGTCTACGAAGAGCAGCGACGCTTCGACATCTTCTTGCGGTTCGAGCCGGAATCTCGCAGCAACATCGAGGCGATCGAAGCGCTTTTCATCAGCTTGCCGAGCGGCGGGCGGATTCCACTCGAGCAGATAGCGTCTGTGCAGGCGGTGGAGGGACACCGGGTGATAAGCAGGGAGGGCAACCGGCGGTTCATTACGATCCAGTGCAACGTCCGCGGCCGTGATATCGGCAGCTTCGTGAGCCAAGCGCGTGCCGCGATCAATGATGCAGTGGATATCCCGCCGGAATACATGCTCACCTGGGGAGGGCAGTTCGAGTTGCAGCAACGAGCCAACCGCCGTCTCGCGTTGATCGCGCCGCTCACACTCATTCTGGTTGCCCTGTTGTTGTTTGCGGCACTCGAATCGGGTCGCGAGACCCTGGTAATTCTGATAAACATCCCACTTGCCCTCACCGGCGGCGTCATAGCACTCGCCGTTACGGGCCAATACTTGAGCGTGCCCGCCTCGATCGGCTTCATCGCGATATTCGGCATTGCGTTGGAGGACGGGCTCGTGCTGCTCGCCTCCATACGCGGTTATTCGAGCGAAGGGCACGACATCATCGAGGCGATACGTAGGGGAGTGAACACCAAGCTCCGGCCCGTCCTGATGACCACCTTCACGACGGTCTTCGGTATTCTGCCATTGCTTCTGGCGAGAGGGCCGGGGGCAGAGATCTGGAGACCTCTTGCTACCGTCGTGGTCGGAGGCTTGCTCACTTCGACCCTCGTGACTCTCGTAGTGCTCCCTATGGTCTACGAGCGCTTTGAGCCGCTCAGGCCGGCTACGGCATAGAGGCGACAGCCTCTATCAGGCGCCCAATCTCTTCGGTCGTCGTGTAGCAGGCGCAACCGGCTCTTACAAATCCATCATCGGCAACGCCGTAACGCTCAGTAACGGTTGACGCGTAGAAGTCGCCCGTCGACACGAATACGCCGTAATTGGATGAGAGGAATTCCGCTACCTGGCGCGACGATTTGCCATCCACCGTAAACGCGATTGTCGGCGTTCTCGGCGCGGACGGCGGCGGTCCGTAGAGCTTCACCGACGGCACGGCGGCCAACCCTCCCCACAGCTTCTCGAACAGTATCGATCCACGAGCATGTAGTTCGGCGAATCCGTGCTCGAGGCGTTCCCGCAGAGTGCCGCCCGCTGCCACCGAGCCGAGAAACTCTACAGCCGCGGCAGCTCCGGCAATCCCTTCGTAGTCGAGAGTGCCGGTCTCGAAGCGGTCGGGAACGATATCGGGCGCCGGGGAGAGTTTGGGAACGTCCAAATCGCGCAGGAGATCCTCACGGCCAAAGAGAACTCCAAGGTGAGGTCCGTAGAATTTGTAGGGCGAACAAGCCAGGAAATCGCAGCCCATCTCCCGAACGTCAACGAACTGGTGCACCGCGAAGTGGACTGCATCCACGTAGACCAACGCATCGACGGCGTGGGCGCGGACGGCGGCCATCTTCACGTCGTTGATGGTTCCCAATGCGTTGGAAGCCGCTCCGACGGCTACCAGTGCCGTGCGGGGTGACAGCAGGTCCTCGAAAGCTTCCCAATCCAACGTGCCGGTTTCGAGAATGAGAGGGATCGTCCTAACGGTCACTCCGCGCTCCTGTTCGAGCGCACGCCAGGGAGCAACATTGGCCTGGTGATCGAGCTCCGTCACCACGACCTCGTCCCCAGGTCCGAGTCTACGTCCCAAGGTGCGGGAGACGTGGTACGTGAGTGTCGTCATGTTGGGGCCGAAAACTATCTCGCGGGGACACGCCCCGAGAAAGTCCGCAAACACACTCCGTGCGAAGTCGACGATTTCATCGGTTTCCTGCGAAGTGCCGTAAGCCCAATGCCTGTTGGCGTTGTGATTGACCAGATAGTCGCAGACCCTGTCGACAACGCTCTGAGGCACCTGCGTACCCCCGGGTCCGTCAAAATAGGCGACCGGATACCCCGCCTCGACGCGCTTCAAAGCCGGAAACTTCTCGCGGATCTCTTCTACCGACAAAACCATGCGCCCCCCGAGATCAGATCTCTCGTGCGTTGATGAAATCAGATGGCTTTCAGTGCCTGATCGAGATCGGACAACAGATCGTCACAATCCTCACATCCCACCGACAGCCTGATCAAACCTTCACCGATTTCGGCCTGAGCGAGTGCTTCGGGACCCATACCGGCATGGGTCATGCTGGCTGGATGCTGAATCAGAGTCTCGATCCCGCCGAGCGACACCGCGAGCGTGCAGAGCTTCACGGCACTGAGCACTCTTTTGCCAGCCTCTAAGCCTCCCTTAACACCGAACGAGATCAGAGCACCGGGGCCTTTCATCTGCCTCTTAGCCAGCTCGTGCTGAGGGTGACTCTCCAGACCGGGATAGAGAATCCACTCGACTGCAGGGTGAGCCTCCAACATCGCTGCCACTTGCATGGCATTCTTCTGTGCGCATTCGACCCTCATTTTGAGCGTTTTGGCGCCCCGCAGCACCAACCAGGCCTGATGCGGATCCATCGTACCGCCGAGCATCTGCCATGGCTTGACAGCCCGTTCCATGAGTTCTTTGTCCTTGAACACCAGCAGTCCACCGACCACGTCGGCGTGTCCGTTGATGAACTTGGTCACGCTGTGCAAGGTGATGTCCGCACCGAGGTGTAAGGGACGCTGCAATATCGGGGTTGCAAAGGTGTTGTCCACTGCGAGCAGTATCCCGCGCTCTCTGCAGATCTCGGATACGGCGGGCAGGTCGGTGAGGCGCATGGTCGGATTGGAAGGAGATTCCACGTATACCATCTTCGTCTCGGGACGCAACGCACCTTTCACCAGGTCGAGGTCGCCCGTATCGACCCAACTCGAAGACACCGCGAACCGGCAGAACTCCCTTTCCATGATGACCCGCGAAGGGCCGTAGAGGGAACTGGTGCCGACCACGTGGTCGCCCGCCGAGAGGTAGCTGAAATAGAGGGTGCTCACGGCTGCCATCCCGGATGCGGTGGCGAGCGCTCCCACTCCACCCTCTAGCGCCGAGATCTTCTCGTGGAGGCGGTCGATGGTGGGATTACCCAACCGAGTGTATATGTAGCCGGGCTCCTCACCGGCGAACCGGGATGCGCCTTGATCGGGATTGTCGAAAGCGAATGTGGATGTCTGGTATATCGGCGCTGCGACGGCCCCATAGGCCGGGTCGGGTGTTTCGCCGGCATGAACGGCCAAGGAAGCCATTCCGAGTTCGTCGTGGCCATGCTGCTCGCTGGTCATATCGTTCACCTTCCGAGGAAGTCAAAATGAATTGTCGCGCTATTCCGGCAGAACAGGCGCCGTGACGACCGGGCCCTATCCGGGATGGTGAAATGTAAGCGGTGTGCACCTGCCCGGCATGGTTGGCGGTGCCTCATCGCCGCCCCGATTGGCGGAACCGCGGTTTTGGTTATAGTATCTCGTTCGAAACCGAACGCTGGCGCCACGCCGGCGGCGACCGACTCTCTTCAGGAGGATCGTATGCCAGCTTCTCGACGCGAATTCATCAGGACAATGGGTGCAGGACTGGCCAGTGCCGGTACTGCGGCGGCCGGTATCGCCTGCGCGGCAGACCCGGCTATTGCCTCTGGTGACTCCGAAAAGCTACTGGTTCAGGACGCTGACCAGCTCGAGCCTGCGCCTTTGGGATACGACCGCCTGCCTCTGGAGTGGCACCAAGAGAGAACACGGACACTGAAGGAGCGCGTGAGCAATCTGGGAGTTTCGGGCATACTGCTCTCAACCGACCAAAACATGGTCTACTATACGGGATGCTTCCGTGGCAGCGGTGAAAGGTCTACGTGGGTCCTGTTTCGTACCGACGAGGAGGACACCGCGTACTGGTACTCTCCTGGAATAGACCGCGACCTCGTCACGACGTGGTGGTCTACCGAAAACGAGTACTACTTCTGCTATCCGCATGCCGAGGGCGGCTTCCCAAATCGCGGCGAGGTCGTACAGGGACCGAGAGTAGATCTCTTCGAGTGGTTGTTGGAAGGGCTCAAGCGCCGCGGGTTGGCAGGCACCAGGATTGCCATCGACCACGAGCTTACTGCGTCAGAGCTGCAAACAGTCCGGCGAGTCATCCCGGGTACGCGCTTCGTTGATATCGGCGCGACCTGCCTGCGCATGCAGCAGATCAAGACACCGGAGGAGCTGGCACTAATTCAGAGGGCCTACGGTTACTTCGACAAGATCCATGCGTTCGCCCGCGACTACATTCTGGAGCGTGGCACCGATGCAACCGATTTCGAGCTGGGCCAAGCGCTACAGGCATACGGTATCGAGATGTTGATGCAGGACATCGAGCATGACGGCCGTCCACATTCCGCGGTCGGCATCGACGTCACCTCACACTACGTTCGCGCCGGCATTGCCAGCGCGTACCCGCACCCCAACCAGTTCTTCTATTCGAAGATCCAGCGCGGCCATACCGTTTACGTGAACACCGACATCCAGATCGGCGGCTATGGTGGCGAGTGCTATCGCAACTACCTGATTGGTCCCTGGACACCGGAGCAGGAACGCATGTGGGAAGTAGT
>CAZOJI010000015.1:24907-58102 GCA_964580055.1 uncultured Gemmatimonadaceae bacterium
TGTACGACTCGAACAACGGAATCGGAATCAACCCGAGCGACAACCTGCGCGTCACTTCAACGAAGGGCGTCAGATTCAGTGCGGTTCCGTTCGCCAAGGAGTGGAGTTTTCTGGAGGTGTGATGGGGCGGTAGGGCGGTAGGTCGGTAACCAATGCGCCTTACCGCCCTACCGCCGCGCATGGCACCGGTCGAGTAACCGACTCATCGGTCAGGACAACAAAGTCTTCATGTTGACCGTCGCGTTCCGGATCGAAGGCGCCGACGTCCTCCACCGGGCGCAAAACCACTATCATCATCGCCGTGCCGGGACGGTAACGTTGCAAATGCTCAGGAGTGCCGGTACCTCGCTCGACGTGGAACGACCCGGCCATGTGAAGCACCAATGCGTCAGGTTGGCGCATCAAATGTTGTGTGATCGAATATGCCATCGACGCGTCCCAAAGAGCCTGCGCGTGTAGGGGGTTAGAGGACCTCTTGTGCGCCATCATCGGCATCTGGTGTGGGGCGGAATCCGGGCCGGTGCCGTGGGCCATGGGAGAGGGCGGCGGACAGCGCTCTCTCAGCTCCTCCATTGCATCGACCATCGCCTGACGCCACTGCAGCTCGTATTCGGCGGACGGCATCCCATATGGAAGCGGGGGCAGTGTCTCTAGCGCCCGGGGGCTGAGGTCCCGCAGGGCCTCGCGGCCCAGTCGCGTTACCATGTTCGCATAGCGCCTCGGAGCGTTGGCCGCGAGCACCTTGAGACCGTGTTCCTTCGCAAACTCGACCAGCGGTCTGTAGTCGGTATCGTATTCCGTCCAAGGCCTGCTACTCTTTAGAAATTGATCCTCGGTTATCAGGTCGTTGACATACTCGTCCACCACATGCTGCACGTCACGCTCGAACATCTCGAGGGAGAGCGTAACAGGCCGCGTTACACGCGATTCCGTTGCGCCGCTGCCATATGCCGCTTGGACCTTGGAAAGAAGCTCTTTCTCGATATGATGACCGGTCAGGTCATTGTGAGATTCTCCGATGAGTATGACCTCCTTGGTCGCCATCGCAGTTACGACCGCTTCCAAAGAGGTCACCTCTCCTGATCCCGTGTAGACACGGTATTCCCCAACCCGGGGGATCGTGTCTGCCTGGGGAAGCAGAGTCGCCTGACTCGCAGAACAACCGAGGCTCGAATGAGCCGAGCCGGCATCAAAAGCCGCAACCGCGGCGTAGGCCCTTGAAGCCGCAGGGTGCGCCGGATGACAAATACTGCCGCCGACCATCAGAGCGATTACTTTGTGTGACACTCTCATTACCAACTACCCCTTGGTGGGTCTGGTTGTGTGGCGCGCGGCTCTCTTTCGAGCTCCGGCCTGTAGGACCCGTTTTCGAAGCCGAATCGCATCAGGCGTGATCTCTATCAATTCGTCGTCCTCTATGAACTCCAACGCAAACTCGAGAGTGATCTGGACCGGCGGCTCCAGCAGGATGTTTTCGTCGGACGCGGCGGCCCTGATGTTGGTTTGCTTCTTCTCTTTGCTCACGTTCACGTCCAGGTCACCGCTCCGGGAGTTCTCGCCGACCATCATGCCTTCGTAGGTGGGCGCACCAGGCCCAACAAAGAGGGTACTGCGTTCCTGCAAACCGAACAATGCGTACGCGACGGCTTCCCCCTCACGATCGGCCACGAGCACACCTTTGGATCTCCCTCCCAAAGGTCCAACCCATGGCCCGTATTCGAGGAATCTGTGGTGCAGTGTTCCCTCGCCCCGAGTATCCGTGAGGAACTCCGACCGGAATCCAAACAGGCCGCGAGCCGGCACCCTGAACCGCATCCGCACTCTTCCCTGGCCCGGATTCTTCATGTCGATCATGTCGCCCCGACGACCACCCATCTTCTCGATGACCGTTCCCAGCATGCTCTCCGGCACATCCACCACCAATTCCTCGTACGGTTCCTCGAGCCCGTTCGGCCCGAGGCGGGTTATGACCTGGGGTCGGCTGACTTGGAACTCGTACCCCTCCCGGCGCATCGTTTCCATCAAGATGCCGAGGTGCAGTTCCCCGCGACCCGAGACCCGCAGCACCTCGGGTTTGTCTGTCTCCTCCACCCTCAACGCCACGTTGCGCTCTACTTCCTGGAAGAGCCGGTCTCGCACCTGGCGGCTGGTGACGTACCTACCAGCTCGACCGGCAAAGGGTGAATCGTTCAGCATAAAATCAACGGCAAGCGTGGGTTCTTCCACCCTTATTCCGGGGAGGCGCTCCATCTCGCGACAATCCGTCAGAGTCATGCCGATCTCGACGTGGTCGAGCCCGGCCAGGGCAACGATGTCACCGGCTTCGGCGCTCTGCTGTTCCACGCGCTTGAGTCCGTCGAATCCGTAAAGCCTCATAACGCGACCCATCTCCACCTCACTCTCGGAGACTCGTCCCGGTCTCCCATTCCGCAATAGGGCCACCGTCTGATTCTTCTCGATCCGACCCCGCTCGATCCGTCCTACCACGATACGCCCAACGTAACTCGAGTAGTCGATCGTCGAGACCAGCATCTGAAACGGAGCCGCCGCATTGCCTGGAGGTGAAGGAATAACAGAGAGAATGGTGTCAAAGAGTGGAGCCAGATCGCCTGCAGAATCAGAGTCCAACAGGACGATGTTACCAGTCCGATTGACTGAGCCACCGCTCTCAATGCCACTGCCCAGCCGCCCCGACGCTTTAGCGGGCTCCAACGTAGCCCATCCCTGCTTTGCCGAGGCGAAGAGAAACGGCGCGTCGAGCTGCGCGTCGTTCGCGTCGAGATCAAGGAAGAGCTCCAATACCTCCTCATGCACCTCTGAGATTCGTGCGTCGAGACGGTCAACTTTGTTGATAACCACGATGGGTTGAAGGCCGAGCTCCAGCGCTTTGCCCGTCACGAAACGGGTCTGCGGCATCGGACCTTCAGCCGCATCCACGAGCAACAGTACGCCCTGCACCATGCGCAGAATACGCTCTACTTCACCGCCAAAATCGGCGTGCCCGGGCGTGTCAACGATGTTGATCTTGATGTCGTTCCACCGGACGGCGGTGTTTTTCGCGAGTATCGTGATACCGCGCTCTCGCTCGAGTGGGTTCGAATCCATCACCCGCTCCTCCACCTGCTGGTTCGCTCTGAACACACCGGCCTGGCGCAGCATCTTGTCCACCAGCGTCGTCTTGCCGTGATCCACGTGAGCGATGAGCGCGACGTTTCTGATTGGTTTATGATTGGCAGATTTCACGATACCCATCTTCCAGGCTCCATCTCGAGCCTGAGCGCAAGCCATGCATGAAGGTCGGATTCCTCAGTGTGCCGAACCGGCAGACTCGATAGGAATCCGCAGCGTTCTTCCCGGTGGAATCTCTTCCACCAGAAACAGAAAGGCACCGCGATCGTCCGGCCCTCGCACCAGGACGCGCTCGTCGAGCACACTGATAGTCCTCGGATTGCCGGGAAGAGAGGCCCATACGCCGACATCCCGGATAACCCCCGTTCCCGCGTTATGCAGTGCCAGCACTTTCCCGTGGTTTTCCGTATCCATCACCTCCGCCCGTGTATTCGAGCGCTTCAACCACCATTCGGCGAGTTCGTTCGGCCCTGGGACCCACACGTCGTCGAGAGATATTCCGTCGAGGAAACTGTCCAACGTCGCGACCTGTTGCGGCCCGGTAATCCATGTGCTGTGCAGGCTCACATAGTGAATACCGCGGTGGCGACGCACGGTCTCCCAATCTCTCAGCCACCCGCCGGACATCTCTGCAACGCTCAACTGCTCACTGTTGGCGAGGTACAAATCGTCGCGTTGGATCCGGGGGATGATTACCAGTGCGGAACTGTCTTGGTCCTCCGAATGCTGGATGATCGATGGGAGGCCAATGGAACTCGCTTCACCGCCGAGCAGGTAGGAGAACCCCGTTTCCGCCAGAGCATCCAAGGTGGCGTCGTCGTAAAGCTCCTCCGGAGGTCGGAATCCCACTATCGACTGGCCCGAAAGCTCCGCGAGTACGGCAGCGCTCGAGCACAAACGCGCAGTCTGAACGTGTCTCGGTTGGCCCGCGAAGACCGAATGATCCTCGCTGTGCGATCCGATGTCATGGTGCTTTGCGAGTTCGCGCACCAGAGCCGGATGTTGTTCCGCAAACTCGTTGACGCACATGAATCCGCCGCGGATCCCATGAGATTGGAGCAGGTCTCCCAAGTACTCCGCGTTCTGGAACTGCCATTCCGTGTCCATGACGAACATGAGCGCGTTGCTGCTGCCGCCAGGATACAAATCGACCTCGACCTCCGGTTCGGAGAGGCTCCACACCACCAAGTCGGCGAGAAGCTGATCGAACACTCTCTCGTTGTGGTCGACGTCGGCAGCGAGGCCGGGATCGAAGCCGACCCAGACGAACCTACCTGCGCCACGAGCACCAATAGCGGACGCATGGAACTCACGGTCGACCGGATAGCCTTTGCGATCATAGTCCGCCCAGTATGCGGCACCCGGGAGTCCGGCAACGCCCCACTGACCCTCGCGTCTCAAGAAGGAAATGCGATGGCCGGCTCGGGGGATGCTACCGACCGGTCCCTTACCGGAGACTACGAGGAACATCGTCTCCAAGCCCGAGTACTCGCGGAGGTCGGTACTGCCGACGATAGAATGGAAACGGTTCCAACCCAGCCAGCCGCCGCCGGAGTCACGGACACCAACGGGGCCCACATACAACACGCCTCTACCGTCCGCAATACCGTTGTGGATGGTCGACACGTCGGTGTTCGATAGACAGTAGGAGTGCGGCAGTACGAGAAGATCGCCCTGCCAATCCTCGAGTGACCTAATGGTCGCAGGCTGCATCCCGATGCGCCGTAGCGCCTCGAGCCACACGCGGACTCTCGACGGCACGGTGTCACTGCTCTCACCCCAGTATCTGCGATTCCCGTCGTCGTCGAGGATGGAGGCCGAGCGCCCCTGAATCTCGATTGGTAGAGAGAGCTGTCGTGCAGATTCGTCCGGACTCTTGCCGTTACCGCAAGACAGACTCAACCAAGCCATCGCAGTGACTAAAATTGCCGAGACGGTGGATCTTCGCCAACACGATCTTTGGGAACTCGTTGTGTATCGTTTCACAACATACCCTTTACACATTGACTCTAATGCGAGCGCGTCTATCGCAACCGCAGCAGCAGTTACCCGGAACCCATTCCCGAACTTGACCGGCGCGCTGCGGCTTTAGAAGAGAATATTAGCATGCTATGGAATTCTGCCTACCTTTCCCGACTTCTAAGACTGCTCGAGCCCACAGGGGAAAAGGAACGGACGAGCAGCGGCGCTGCCCGGCGGCTGTGGGACTATCGAGGAATTGCTGGAAGTGATGACGCTAAAGCGGAATGCGGGCACCCGGCAAGCGGTTCGGAGGCTCAGTCAGACGTAACCTAATCGAAGCCTCCAACGACGAACGCTCGGATCGGCAGTCTCCTCGAATCCGTTTACTGTCGAGCTGCTGCACGTTCCAGCCAGGCCTGCGCTGCATCGTGCAGCGGAATCGGAGCCTCGGCAAGGGCGTCGAGGTCTATCTGTCCCGCCATTGCGTTCACCCGAATCAGATCCTCCCTGTCATCTCTGAGCACATCCAGAATCCGGGTGACTACGGTGCTGTCCAGGCTGTCCCGAGCCACCGCCCAGTTCATGACCGCAATCGAGCGTACGTCACCTTCCATGTTCGGGTAGGTCCCTTGCGGAATAGTGCCATCGGCGTAGTAGGGATAAGCCTCCTTCATCAGGGCCCTGTGAGCGGAGTCAACCGGCAGCAGACGCGCAACGCCGGTGGTCATTACCTCCAGGACTGACGAAGCGGGATATCCAACCGAGAAGATGGCTCCGTAGATAGCTCCGTCGCGAAGTGCATTGACCGATTCCCTGAACGAAAGGTATCGTACATCGGCATCTTCGTAGGTTATTTCATACGCCAGTAGCAGTTGCTTTGCCAGTTGTTCAGTCCCACTTCCCGGCGCTCCCACCGATACGCGCCTGCCTCGGAAGTCTGCCACCGATGTGGCGGCGGAGTTGTCGGGCACGAGTATGTGCACAACGTTAGCGTAAAGCGGTGCGATCACCCGGAGGTTTGCCAGCGGCTCGTCGAAACCTGCCCCACCGTGAAACGACTCGTACACGGTTGTAGCCATCGAGAAACCGATGTCCATGGCCCCCAAGGCAACGCGGTTCATGTTCTCGACGGAACCGCCCGTTACCTCGGCAGTGTACTGGCGGTCCGGATCCGCCACTGAGAGTCGGCTGGCTATCGCCCCTCCCAGCGGGTAGTAGATCCCACCGGTCCCGGCGGTACCGATGCTCAGAAACTGCCTGCTCCCTCCTGAGCCCCCACCGCATCCGACCAACAACGCTGCGGCGGCGATCAAGGCTGTCGTCTTTGCTCCGCTCCTATCAATATCGAACGACTTCATGAGATCTCCACCAATTCTCCCCGGGGTTTCCGCCACATCAACGCCAGAAGCCCCAGGATCACGAATCCCAAAATGTCAGTCTGAGTACCGGAACCAATCAGACACAAGGCAGCCATTGCCAGGAGTACTCTCTCCCAAGCCTTGAGCTGTGCTTTGACATAGCCGATGACGGCGCCCGCCAGAGCGGCCACACCGATTGCTGCAGTGGCGAACGAAGCTACTATCGCCAGCACAGTCCCGTCCAACAGTAACGGTGGACCGTAAATGAACATGAAAGGCACCACGAATCCAGTAGCTGCAAGGGACAGGGCGGTAACAGCGGTGCCCATGGGCGGACCTCCGGCGATGCCGGCCGCGGCGTAGCCGGCCAGTGCCACCGGCGGGGTCACGTTCGAGAGTGCGCCGAAGTAGAAGATGAAGAGGTGTGCCGGTAGCAGCGGGACCCCCAACTCGGTCAACGCGGGAGCGCCGAGCGCAGCGAGCACGACGTACGCCGCCGTTGTCGGTAAGCCCATCCCAAGTATCACGGAACCGGCGGCAGTCAGCACCAGTGCAACCGGCAGGTGTCCACCGGAAAACATGACGATGAACTCCGACATCCTGAGACCAATTCCGGTGAGCGATGCGACACCGACCACAATACCCGCCGCGGCACACGCCGCCGCTACCTGGACCGTACCCGATCCGGCCGCGAGAAGTGCCTGCTTACTCTTCTCCCAATCGAGCCTGGTAGCCGCGCGCGACATTGCGAGGACGACGCCCGACAGCACTCCCCAGTAAGCGGCTCGCATCGGCGAGCGTCCCAGAGCCAGGAAGACCACGATGACGCCGAGTGGCAGCAGCAAATGGATTCGCGGCAGAATTGCCGGGGCCGAACCGCTGCTCGCAGGCAGGTCTCGCTGTGCGGCCCTGAAGTGTATGGCCGTGAGCAACGCCACGTAGTAGAGCACCGCCGGGATCGCGGCGGCCAGTGCCACTCGCACATAAGGAATGTTGGTCCATGTCGCGAGTATGAATGCTCCCGCTCCCATTATGGGCGGCATCAATTGACCGCCGCTGCTCGCGGCCGCCTCGATCGCGCCCGCGAAGCGAGGCGTGAAACCAGTGCGCTTCATTACCGGTATCGTGAAAGCCCCGGTGGTCACGACGTTGGCTACGGCGCTGCCGGAAAGCGATCCCATCAGTGCGCTCGCGAGCGCTGAGGTCTTAGCTGGACCACCGCGGGTAGCGCCCGCGATTCTCGAAGACAACCCGATGAAAAGCTCACCACCACCGGCCGCGTCGAGCACGGCACCAAAGAGCACGAACAGATAGACGAAGTCGGCTGAGACGCCCAGCGGAACGCCCCATATCCCTTCTGTGCTCAGATAGAGATGCTCTATCAACCGAACGGGAGAGTATCCCCTATGCGCGAGCAGACCCGGCAGGTACGGTCCCGCGAGCGCGTAACCCAATGCCAACAGAGCAACTACGACGAGTGCCCATCCATTGCTGCGCCGCGTGAGTTCCAGCACAACGAGCACGGCAATCGCCCCTGCAACGAGATCGAGTGTCGTTGGAGTCCCGGCGCGGCTCACCAGTTCTTCGTGCTCCAGTACGAGGTAGGAGCAGCAGAAGATGGCAGCGACCACGAGCAGGCCGCGAACGGCGAGGTCGATGCGACACAATCCGCCTCTCGCCTCTTCGTTGCCGTCGCCTCCCTTTACTGGTCCACCCGAGGGCTTGGCTCTCAAACGCTGCTGTATGCCCAAACCCAGCATTCCCAGTACGGCCATGAGCGCAAAATGGACAGGCCGCTGCACGAAAGCCGTGAAGGGCGACAAACCAGCGCCGTACAAATGGAAAAGCGCGGCTCCCAGGGCGATCGCGAGGATGAGGCGTCGTCTCACGGGAATGATGTACCAGCTAAGAGCCTGTTATGAGGGAAGCCATTAGTAGAGCGTAACAGAGGCGCGCTCGGAATGATGCGCACTGCATTGCACAGCGATTGCGTGAACGTGGTGCCCGGCGAAGGCCACCTCCGCAATCCCCCTTGGGAACACCGTGACGAATTCAAGCATCAGCCTCTTCCTCCGTTTGAAGAGATAGTATACGCCCGCACCGGCGACTGTGAAGGCCAATCCGACCCGCGCATGTAGAGGCGGCTCCCGCCTCCTGGAATGGATGCGTAGGATACCCGGAAAACCAAGCAAGGGAAGGGCGTGTAGGGGAAGTTCGCTGAAATCAGACCCGGCCACCTACTGAACCGACCTGGAGCTTACGACTCCATGAGGTTGCCACGAGACGGTTTTGACTGCATCCTTGTCCTCGCCAACTCAACAGTGGGGAGAGTACCATGCACCGATATCTCGTAGCTCTAGTCGCGGCCGTGTTGTGCTCACCTGCCGCCGTCGCCCAGGAAGGTGCCACGGGTTATCAAGTGGAGTCATCCAGTGGAATCGCCTTCCCCACGGCGGTCACGATTCCTGGAGGTGGGGCGACGCACACCCTCACCGGCATTGGTATCAGGACCAAGACGTTCCTGAAGGTGAAGGTCTACGCATTCGCTATCTACGTTGACGAAGTCGCGGCACTAGATGCGCTTTCTGCTTACGCGGACCGCGATCGACGCGATCTCGAGCGAGACGAGAGTTTCTACGAGCGTATTCTCGACATGGACTTTCCCCTTTCCCTGAGGCTGGTCATGGCTCGCAACGTGGGGGGCGATGACATGGCCGACGCGTTCGACGGAGCACTGCGCCCACGAGTGCAGCGTGCGGCTTCCGAGATGGGCATGCCCGGGGGCGAAGCCGTTCTGGACACCTTCCGCGAATACTTCAGCGTCGATGAGATGACCAAGAATACCGAGTTGCTCTTCACCTGCGAGCCGGACGGCACTCTGAAGACCGCCATCAAGGGCAACACTGCACCGGAGCTCAACTCCCGCGCACTGTGTTGGGCCCTCTTCGACGTCTATCTCGGAGAGCGTCCCATTTCCCGAGGAGGCAAGAGGTCGGTAATCAGGAACATCCCGGACATCTTGACGCGCGGAAGCTGATATCGGTTGGCCTGAACCGCCCTTCTATCCGGCAGACAGCGTTGGAGTAGCACAAACCCGCAGAGGCGCTACCGGCTGCCCACGGTCCTGAACCCGAGGAAAACCGCTCGTCCCGGGGCTCTGGCACCGGTAACGTCCTGATAGTCGAAGTCCGTGATGTTCAACGCGTCGACGAATAACCACCCTCTCGTGATCCATAACGCGAACCGCAAATCGACGGTTCGGTAGGAGTCTTCAGCTTCTCTGCCCGCGTGGCGGAGGCGGAGGCTTCCACGGCACAAAGCTCCGATCGCCCTAGTCGCTTCCAAGGTGAGTTGTTCCGTGAGGGGGCGCAGGGCGTATTTGGAGCGGAAACCCTCGGCATCTTCTGCGGTAACCGAGATTGCCGTGCCACTGGCCGTAAACCCGACCCCAAACGGCCCGTCGACCTCCACTTCTGCTTCGACACCGCCGAACGTCGCCTTCTGGACGTTTCGCGTCTCCCATGGTTCCGTGTTTTCTGCCGTAAGGGGACGCGCCCAGTCTATGAGCGAGTTGGCGCGGCGCACGAACGCAGTCGTCGATGCTCGAATCCCGTGGCCAAACACCATGTCTACACCCGTTTCCGCATTCCAGGCTCGTTCCGGTTTCAGGTCGGCTCGCCCTTTGTGCACCGGATCCTCGTAATAACGTTCCGTCCAGGTGGGAACGCGATATGAACCGCCCAGCGCGCCGCGCAAGCGGAGACCACGATATGCCAAAACGGAACCCGAAAGCGAGGGAGAGAAGACCACTCCAAAGCCCTGGTGCCAATCAACCCGCCCACCCATTGACACCACTGCGGCGGCCGGGCTGCCGAAAAGGGCTTCACCAAACAACGCCCCCCTGCGTTGAGTTCGATCACCCAGGCCGGAGCCGTTCAAGTGCTCCCAATACACCTCGCTTCCGAATGCCACTTTGGTCACTTTACCGCCAACGTAACGGCCCAACAGGGTTCCCCCACTCTGGTAGGAAGTGTGTTGGTTCCTGAACAGAGATGGGTCGTCTCTGACGAGGACGAACTGGTCGTCGTGTCGCCGAGCCGATAGGCGTATCTCCCAGAAAAGCGGCGACTCCGTGTTGGAGCTCCAACCCAGCGCTGCCGTATAATTCCTCGTCTTCTCGAAAGATGGATAGGGTGCGTAGAAGTCCTGAGCCCCGAAATCTCTGCGAGATGCTCCCACTTCGCCGGAAAGCTCCCCGAATCTCACAGGACTGGAAAGGGAAAGATGGAAAAGCATATTCCGGTAGTCGGTCCCGTCACGGTGCCCATCCGACCGAGAAGCGGCGGCGCCCACGTTTACCGCGATCCCCTCAGCTCCCGCGTGATCGATTCCGCCGCCGGCAGCAACACGCAGCGTCCCCCAGGATCCTCCTTGCAGGCTCGCCTCTAAGGGCGCCTCGCCGCTATGGGTGACGATGTTCACGACACCACCCATCGCATCCGCTCCATGTAGAGCCGCTGCCGCCCCACGCAATATCTCAACGCGTTCAATAGCCTCCAACGGTACCGCGAGGTCGAGGTCGAAGTGCCCCGTCTGGGGATGGCTCATGCGAATGCCATTCACCAACACGACCACCTGCTCGAAGCTTGCACCGCGGACGGAAAGGTCGCTCTGCGCTGCGGAACGCCTGCGCACGTCGACTCCCGTCGCCCAATCGAGCAAATCGGCAACCGTTTGGACCGGCATCGTTGAAATTCGCTCCCGGGAAAACAGCTCGATACTGCGGGTTGAAGCCGGCAATCCGGGATCCAAGCGTGAGACAACCTGCACTCGCAGGGTGTCGAGCGTTGTGGGTTCTTGCTGGCCCGCCGCCGTTATCGGCAAGAGCCCGAGAGCCAACAGCAGACGGGCCGCCGAAATTGTCTGTTTCATTCCTCTTAATATCCAGAGTGCTCGAGCGAAGCATGTACTTTCGATCAACCCAGTCGAAAACGCAATCCCGGTGGGGTTGCAGTTGGTTCCCGTTTGTGCTAAATCGTACGGGTGTTAGCTGGATAACTATGTCGTCCGATCCGAACGGGACCCCTGGGCCAATTGTGAGCGTATACAAGGATACAGCACGTGGACGCGACGACGAGACCAGTTAAGCCCCGCCTTTGTCATGGACTCCGGAGGGTAGTCGTCAACTCCCGCCAAATCCAGTAGCGCCATCCAGTTTTGAGAGTGTAATCGAGACGCAGGTCATCGGAGTTGTCTCATGAAAGACCAATCCAAAACGAAGGCCAAACTCATTGAAGAACTGGAGGATACACGAAGGCTTGTAAGCAAGCTGCAATCTCGTATCGAAGACCTCGAGGAAGCCCACCGGGAGGATTGGTCCCGCAGAATAATCGAATCCTCGCCCATGGGTATGCATATGTATAAACTCGAGCCGGACGGGCGGCTCGTCTTCACGGGCGCAAATCCAGCCGCCGACAAGCTGCTCGGCGTCGACAACTCGATCTTCATCGGCAAGGACGTCAAGGAGGCGTTTCCTCCACTAGCCGGCACTGAGATACCGCGACGATACATCGAGGCCGCCCGCGATGGTGTATCCTGGCACAGCGAGCAAGTCAGCTATGAGTACGAGAAGATCGCCGGCGCCTTCGAGGTGTACGCGTTTCAGATGTCTCCGGGCCGCATGGTGGCCATGTTCACTGACATCACCGTGCGCAAACGTGCCGAGGAGTTGCTACGCCAGAGCGAGAGAACGCTCCGACAAAGCCAGGAGGTCGCCCAACTCGGCTCATATGACCTGGACGTGATATCCAGGCAATGGACGAGTTCGCCCATTCTGGACAAGATCTTCGGCATAGACGAATCCTTCACCCGAGACATTGCCGGGTGGATGAGTCTCGTTCACCCCGAGTACAGACTCGAAATGCTCAACTACCTCAATACCAAGGTTCTCGGCGCCGGCAATAATTTCGACAAGGAGTACACGATCGTCCGCCAGAACGATGGCGAGAAACGCTGGGTCCACGGGTTGGGGGCACTCGAGTTCAACGAGCAGGGTAAACCGATCCGAATGACGGGTGTGATTCAAGACATCACGGATCGCAAGAGAGTCGAGGAGCGGCTCCGCCGGGAAATGGCGTACATGGAAACGACCATCCAGAGCATGCCGGGGTTGTTCTACGTATTCGAGCAGAAGACCGGGAAGTTCGCACGGCGCAACTCGAACTGGAGGCACGTGACGGGTTATTCCGACGAGGAACTCGACCAGATGCAGGCCCTCGATTTCTTCGAGGAGGGAGAAGACAGGGAGAAGTGCAAGGCATCCCAGAGAAGAATATTCACGAGGGGGTTCAATGAGATGGAGAACAACCTCCTAACCAAGGACGGCGCCAAGATCCCTCACTTCTGGACCGGCCGTCGCATGAAGCTGGGCGGCGCCACCTTTGTTGTCGGAATGGCGATAGACATATCCGAGCAGAAACGGGCACAGAACGAACTGCGTCGCCTCCGCGAGAGCTGATCCGCTCCACGTAATCAACTAGCGTCCCGCTAGAGCACGTAGAGTCCGCCAATAATTTGATCGACCAGCAGTCGATCCACCGCTCCGGCCTCCAGCACGAACGTGAAACGGGTATTGGCGAGGCAACGGTTGTTCTGCGCCTGGTTGGCTCTACGATAAAGAGTCCTTTGAGTTACAGGTAGACGCACCGAGAACGAGCATGTCGATGCCACAAGTGGATTTAGTGGCGCGCTCGCAGTACGATAGGGGACAACCGATCCAAAGAGCTACCGGCAACCCTGGGGTAGTTGCGTGATAAAGACTGGCTTCGACAACGAGCAGTACCTCGCAGAACAGACGGCCGCGATCAACGAGAGAGTAACCCGTTTCAGTGACAAGCTGTACCTGGAGTTCGGCGGGAAGCTCCTGTTCGACTACCACGCGGCGCGTGTGTTGCCGGGATTCGATCCCAACGTGAAAATGCGTCTGTTGCAGAACCTCAGCGAAAACGCCGAAGTGCTGCTCTGCATATACGCCGGTGACATAGAGAAGAAGAAGCTGCGTGCGGACTTCGGGATCACATACGACTCCGACGCACTGAAGTTGATAGATGATTTGGGCGATCGAGGCGTGAGTGTTCGTGCGATCGTGATCACGCGATACGAGGATCAGCCTGCAGCCACTGCGTTCAAGAACAGGCTCGAAAACAGGGGAATCCGCGTATACACCCACAAGGCCACTCGCGGGTACCCCACCGATGTCGACACGATCGTGAGTGAAGCCGGTTATGGTGCAAACGAACACATCGATACGGACAAGCCGGTCGTTGTGGTGACCGGACCGGGTCCCGGAAGCGGCAAACTCGCCACCTGTCTCTCACAGCTATACCATGATCACCGCCAGGGCCTCAATTCCGGATACGCCAAATTCGAGACGTTTCCCATCTGGAATCTCCCTCTGAAGCATCCGGTCAACCTGGCGTACGAGGCGGCCACTGCAGAGATGAAAGATGTGAATCGGATCGATCACTTCCATCTGGAAGCGTACAACGAGCGAACGGTCAACTACAATCGAGACATCGATGCCTTTCCGCTGCTCCGTAGGATCATAGAGAGAATCACCGGCGAGGAGTCGTTCTACAAATCTCCCACGGACATGGGCGTCAACAGGGCGGGTTTCGGCATCATCGATGACGACGTGGTCAGGGAGGCTGGCAAGCAGGAGATCGTACGCAGATACTTTCGCTATTCCTGCGAGTGCGCGATGGGGCTCGTGGACCGCGATACGGTACAACGAATCGAACTGCTCATGAACGATCTCGATCTCCGACCTGACAGCAGGGTCGTGGTGGCGCCGGCTCGAAGGGCAGCGGAACACGCCAGAGAAAGCGGCAAGGGTAACAACGGGATCTACTGCGGCGCCGCAATCGAGCTGCATGATGGCAGAGTGGTAACCGGCTGCAACTCGGCACTCATGCACGCGGCAGCGAGTCTCGTTCTGAACGCGAGCAAGCAGCTTGCCGGATTGCCGGATGATTTGCACCTCCTGCCTCCAATCGTGACCAGCTCGCTTGGCCATCTCAAGACGGAGGTGCTGGGCGGGAAGCGTGTCAGCCTGGATGCCGATGAGGCCCTGATTGCCCTAGCCGTGAGCACGACCACGAACCCGGCAGCGCAAGCCGCTGTTGACAGACTCGAAGAGCTGCGCGGATGTGAGGTCCACATGACCCACATGCCGACTCCAGGTGACGAAGCGGGCCTGCGGAAGCTTGGCGTGAATCTGACGAGCGATCCCGACTTCGCGACGAAGACTCTCTTCGTGACTTGAAGGTTGGCCGCGATGCGCTCGATCGACAAACAAAGCAAACGAAGATTCGGAGAAGTAGAGATGAACGTCCCGAAGGAAATTGCGTTCAAGGAATTGAGCACTGAAGAGAAATTCGACAAGGCTGTGCCCGGCTACATGCGGCGCATTCGCTCGCTCTACGAGGCGCTCTACAGAAGATACGGTGAAGAAGGCCTCGACCTGATTCGCGAGGTCAGCAGAGAGTACGGCACAGCAGTCGGAAAAAACGTAAACAAGAAGGGTGACCTCAAAGGCATTGCGGAGGTCGGCGGATACCTGCTGAAGGTGTTCGATGTGGTGAGCGACGATTGGGAAGTCGCCGAATTCTCCGATGAACGGCTAATCATCGCCGTGCACCGCTGCCCATATCCCTTCAAGGATGACGAGGTGTGTCGCGCGCACACGTGCATGGAGCAAGCGCTCGTCGCAGCACTCGACCCGAGTCTGGATTACTACATTGGGCGCTCGATTCCGCAGGGCGACCCCTTTTGCGAGCACATCCTGGCTAGGAAGGACTCCACCTAGACGCCCCAGCGTCGCATCGGGCGCGCAGCAGTGGTTGAGGACTCAGCGCACCATTCGTTCCAGCCTTGCTACCATCTGCTGCGCGTCGGCAGCATCCGAGGCGCCGAATATGCCTTGTTGAGTCTTCATCACCCCGACCAGGCCGCTGTAGGGTATTTCTCTGTACAACACGGTTAGTCCCTGGTGTTCCAGCGAGTCCCAGGACTCGGCGAGGCGGTCCCAGACGTCATCGGCCGATGACTGTGCAGGCGGCAATACCACAAAGCCCTGCCACGGTTCCTCCCCACCAATCGTGTACTCCCCGTAGAGGCAATCCCGCAACTCGGCCAGCCCCAAGAAACCTTCTCGCTGAAAGCCGGCCGTACCGTCCACAAAGCCATTCTCCGGTAATAGATCGAGTTCCTCCGGGTATTGCGAGGGGCCGGGCAATTCCCGAGCGATCGCCTCGAGCAGCGAGCGGCCCTTTGCTTCCGTGAGTTCGCCCTCGAAAACATTCACCTTCACATACCAGCTGCCTTTCAAGAGCAGCGCCTGATAGGGGGGAGAAACCAAAGCTTCCGTTGCACCGGGCACAGCGATCCCGGGATCGGGACGTTCTCTAACGTAGACTCCGAAGGCGTTTAGAGCGGTGCCCATGTTGTAGTAGTCGACTGTGACCACCAGGTCGTCCGCGGCGAGATCCCCCGTGTGGCAGGCTTCCACTTCGTACTCGACGAAAAGCTCGGCTGCTCCATTTATGTACTCCCACAAATTCTCCGCCGTGAAGGTCCGCACGTCACTTACGACGGACCAACCTTCAACTTCAGGGAAGCTGGCGTGCTGAGCCGCGCAAGGGTAGGCCAACAGCGCGACTGTAGTGAAAACAATTAGTCTCTGCCGAAAGAATCGATAGGCGCTCACTTCATATCCCTCCACGCGGTCGGAAAGCGCTCGAGCCGTACTCGAGCTTCATATAGTCTTCTCCGCACAGATGCCCGCCCCCAGTGCTACCCCAGAGTCAGCATCGAGTGCGCTTTGCACATCTGTGGCTGTATCTGAAAGCCGTAAGGGCAGGCTCCAGCGCAGGGAACCGAGCAATCAAAGCACGCGGAGCCATTTGAGCCCCGCAGTGCCGCATACCTGCTCATCGCATGTTTCTCACGCCTCTGTCCTTCGAAATAGTACGCGTACCGCATGATCCTGCTTACCGGCACCTCTTCGGGACAGGCTTCAGAACATGCGATACAACCGTGCCGACAGTAATGCGAATTGAACGCCTGCCCCAGGTCCTCGAGAGCCCCCTCGCCAACCTGCGTCAGCCTCGTGCCCGAAAGAGCCACAACGCTATCTATATTGTCGAAGTCATTGAGGCTCACGCATACGGTATGTGCATCAGTGTTCTGGAGCACCCATTGGATGCTTCCGTAGCGAAGCTGATCCGCGGTCCGCAATCCGTGACTTCTGGCGAATTGTCTTTCCTCTTCCGTCATGTTGTCCGGGTCGAATGAGTCATGGTGGAGAACCCCGGGTGCGCTCTTCATAATCGTGGCACCCACGTTGTTGGCCTTGCAGGCCGCCAAAATTCGTTCGCCACCATCGCTGTTCATGAAGTTGTACACCAGCAGCATCATGTCGAAACGCCCGTCCTCAGCCGCGGCGCAGAGAACCTCGGACATGTTTCCTTGTCCCGACCTCGAAGGCCCATGGTAAGACACACCCGCGAAGCGCACCTGTCCCTCTGCCCTCAGGCGTTCTATGGCCGAGTGGTAGCCCGGATGATTCAGTATCTCGATTGTTGGAGTATGATGCATCGAGTACGCATCGATGTAGTCGGTCTGCAGACGTTCCAGGCTCTTGCGTATGCGGTCAACCACTTCGGCCTCAGTCTCGCCACCGCGGAGTACCGCCTTGGTAGCGATGAACACGTTCTCTCGACCGATGTGGGGAAGCGCTTCGCCAATGGCGCGTTCCGCCGCGCCATTACCATAAGACTCAGCGGTATCGAAGTAGTTGATACCCTTGTCAAATGCTGCACGGACCAGAGTCGGTTCCCTAAGCTGACCGGTTCCAAAGCCTATGTCTGAAACCCTCCAGCCGGTCCGACCGAGAGTACGGTAGCTCTTGATGTGCGTATCCTGACCGCTCCACGGCCCAAACGGGCGCGACTGCCGAGGCGGCGAGGTGGGAATTGGAGTAGCAGACAGTGCCATCCCACTTGCAAGCGTGGCACCACCTGCCCTGAAGAAGTTCCTTCGAGTCATTTTGCCAGCGACGTCGGCATTCGCCTGCGAATCTCTACTCATTACGAATTCCTCTTCGGCGATTTCCACTTTGTGCCGTCTGTTCCCGAACATGGCTTCGGCGCCGCTCATCCTGGCCGACCATCCAACAGGGCACAAGGAGAAGCTAAACTCAAGAGCCCCCGCCGCTCTACCCAACCCAATCAGCCAAGCGTAAGCAGTGAATGCGCCTTGAGCAGCTGCTGCTGCACGTCCAGCTCGTGCGGGCACGCTTCGGTGCACGGAGCGTTACAGTTCTCACACGCCGAAACGTTCGCTGTTTCGAGTTCCGCGTACTTCTGCATGGCATGTTTCTCGTAGCCCTGCACCTCATAATAATAGGAGTACCGCATGATCCTGCTCACCGGCACACCGTGCGGACAACTTCCGTGGCACTTGGAGCAGTCCTGACGGCAGAACTGATCCTCCAGCACCGAGCCGAACCCCCGAAGCAGATGTTCTTCCGCTGGCGTCAGCGACGTACCCGAGAGCGGGACCACGTTGTCAATCAAGTCGAAGTCTGTGAAGCTCACGCAGGCCGAATGTGTATCTGGATTCTGCATGACCCAATGAATGCTCACGAGCCGAAGTTGTTCCTCGGACTGCACGCCATAACGATCGACAAAAGGCCGCGTTCGTTCATATGTCTCCCGCTGTCGATCCGATTGCGCCTGCAGGCGGTCCAGCGCCGATTGCCTGGTACCGCCTCTGCTGATCATGCGCTCCACCATGCGCTCCTGTTCTTCAGTGAGTTTGTCAGGATCGAACGGTTCATGGCGCAATACGCCGGGCGCGGTCTTCATCGCTGTCATTCCAACGTTGGTCGCCTTGCAGGCAGCGATAATCGGATCGGAGTCTTCTTGATTCAGGAAGTTACGGACCACCAACATCAGGTCGAAGCGACCGTCCTCAGCCGCGGCGGTCAACACGTCAACCATGCTGTCCTCCCGCTCATTTCCGGATCCATGGCATGACAGTCCCGTGTGCCTGACGCGCCCCTCGGCCTTCAAAGTGGCAATGGCGGCATGGTAGCCCGGATGACTCAGTGTCTCGACCCTCGCGGGCCGGTGAATCCCGTATGCATCCACGTAGTCCGTCCGCAGTCGCTCGAGGCTGCCTCGCATACGGTTCAGAATGGTTGTCTCAGTGTCCTCCGAGTCTATCCGCAACTTCGTGTGTATGAATACTTTGGAGCGGTCGATATGCTGGAGGGCGTCACCGAGCGCCCGTTCTGACTCGCCATTTCCATACCCTTCTGCGGTATCGAAGTAGTTGATGCCCTTGTCAACCGCATAGCGTACCACTGTCGACTCGCGCAGGCGACTCGTTCCCATGCCCACATCTGACGCCCGCCAGCCGGTACGCCCCAACGTGCGGTATCGCTCGACCTGGGCAAATCGATCGCCCAACCGGGGGAAAAGCGCAGCAGCCGCACTCTCGTCAACCCGCGTGGGTGAAAAGCCGGTAGATACGCCGCCAGCCATTGCAGCCCCCCCGAACCAAACGAAGTTCCTGCGGGAGATCCCGCCTTGTTCGCTGTCTGGCTGGCTTCGTTTCGTCATTTGCGACCTCCAGTATTCCGGGATTTATGAATTTCTTGCAGCCATTCCCTTGATCACAGTCTTACAAGGAAGTGTATGAGCTGCTTAGTCAGACGCGAGGCTCGGATTTGACGACAAAGCTCAAAAAAAAGTGCTCTATACAAGTATAATCAATTGGATCGTATGATCCTTGTGACCAGCTGCCCTTGCAGAGATCCCAAGGGTACTAGGTATGTTTACACACTGTTTAGAATTCGCTTGGAGGTATCAAATGCATCGGCGCATCACCCGACGCACGTTTCTGGAAGCCGCTGCCGCTGGGACAGCCGCAATGGGCTTGTCCCCATTTCCGATCGCGCGCCAGTCTCCTGCGGACATGGCCATTGCCACCTGGACCGACCCCGAGGAAGGCGCCGAGGCAATTGCGCACGAGGCGAGAAGACTGACCGAGGAGGCGATCAACACGCTTGGCGGTATGAGCAGATTCGTGTCCAACGGAGACGTGGTCTGGGTGAAGCCTAACATCGCCTGGGATCGCCGGCCTGAACAGGCCGCCTGTACCAATCCCGACGTCGTGGCTTCAGTCGTTCGAATGTGCCTGGAAGCTGGAGCGCGAACGGTGAAGGTTTCGGATTCTCCCTGTAATGATGAACGCCGCACTTTCGTGCGCAGCGGAATCCAGGCGGCGGCGGAAGAAGCCGGAGCGGATGTCTTCTTCCTCGACCGTCGCAAGTTCAGGCGCATGGATACAGGTGGCGAGAATCTGAGATCGTGGCCCATCTACGTGGACTACGTGGAGTGCGATAAGCGAATCAACATACCAATAGTCAAGCACCACAGCCTGACTCAGATGACGCTGGCCATCAAGAACCTGATGGGGATGGTGGGCGGCAACCGCAGTCAACTGCATCAGAACCTCGGCCCGGCAATGGCCGACGTGGCGAAGTTCCTGCCCTCCGATCTGGTTGTGATGGACGCGGTGAGAGTGTTGACCGGCAACGGCCCGCAGGGAGGAAGTCTGCGCGACGTGGAAAGAAGGGACCTGGTAGCGGCCGGCACGGATAGTGTCGCCATGGATGCGTTCGGATCCACCCTGTTTGGATACGCCCCGGACATTCTCACAACCACCAAAGCAAGTGTCGCGATTGGATTGGGCACGGCCGACTTCGAGAGTCTGAACCTGCGACGTGTGAGCGTCTCCTGACGCTGATCCCCGCACTGACCGCGGCCACCAAGGTATCGGAATCCGGAGCGACGATTGGCAACTGACAAAGCATCGAGCGGCCGCTTCGCAGCCTTCTCGCCAAGTCTGGTGAACGTGAGGCGGCTCTCGCAGTTCCTCTTTTTGCTATTGTTTTTCGTGTTGCTCATACGTACCACCCTGGTCGGTGAGGACGACACCGAACCCTGGGCGACCTTCTTCTTCGACATCGATCCTCTGATACTGATCTCGACGTTCTTGTCCTCGCATGCCGTACTTTCCGGCATGCTGATCGCTCTCGTGACGGTTGCGCTTACTCTACTGCTGGGTCGTTTCTTTTGTGGCTGGGTCTGCCCCGTCGGTGCAACGTTCAACCTGGTCAGTTGGGCCCGTAACGCTCCGCTCCCCAGGCTCATCAAGACGGGTACGTGGAATCAGTGGCAAAAGAGCAAGTATCTGCTGCTCACTGCCCTTCTGGTCGCTGCTTTGGCAGGTCTCAACCTGGCGGGAGTCTTCGATCCGTTTTCGCTGTTCTATCGCACCATGGCGACCAGCGTCTATCCGGCATTCCAGTGGGGTGCAGAGCAGCTCTTTGGTTGGCTCTACTACACCGACCCCGGCATCGGACCAGTACGTGTCACACTCGTATCCGAGCCCGTATACAGCGTGCTGCGAGACTACGTCCTCACCAACCAGCCGCTCGCATACGCGGGCGGTGTATTGATTGGCGTGCTGTTTGTGTTGCTCATAGTGATGGCGCTGTTCCATTTTCGCTTCTGGTGCCGCTATCTCTGCCCGCTCGGTGCGCTGTTGGGTGTCTTCGCCAAGACGGGACGCGTCCATCTGAAGTTGAACAACGACCGCTGCAACGACTGCAAGATGTGCGTTGCGTACTGCCCCGGCGCATGCGACCCCCATCTCTCGGGACGTTGGAAGAAGGAGGAATGTTATCTCTGCTTTACCTGCCGTGACCTCTGCCCTTCCGGCGCGATTTCCTTCGATCTGCGGCTCGGCAACAAATCGAGGGAGTTGATAGGACCGCCGCGGTGGGCTGGACACAGCGAGTCGAAGGCTGAGGGAAACGATGGCTAAGAAGCGCAAGAAATCCCGGCCTAAACACAAAGTTGGGCGCCGTGCGTTCTTGACCGCCGCCGGGTCCGGCGCGGCAGCAGCCGTGCTGCTCAAGGTCCCGCCGCACGTGCAGGGACGGACCTTCAACCCCGAGCTCATCAGGCCACCTGGTTCCCTTCCCGAAGATGAGTTCTTGACCAAGTGCGTGCGCTGCGGCGAGTGCATGAAGGTCTGCCCCACCAATGCAATCCACCCAACGACCTTGGAGGCGGGCCTGGCGGGAATCTGGTCGCCCATGCTGCTGATGAGCGCCGGCTACTGCGAGTATAACTGCACGCTGTGCGGCCAGGTCTGTCCCACAGGCGCTATCGAGGAACTGACGCTGGAAGAGAAGCAGGAAGTAGTGATCGGTACCGCCCATGTGGACCGGACGCGCTGCCTGCCGTTCGCGTACGACAGAGAATGCATCGTATGCGAAGAGCACTGCCCTTTACCAGAGAAGGCGATCTGGTTCCGCGAGGTGACCGTCATCGACCACAACGGAAACGAGGTGTACCTCCAACAACCGCAAGTAGACGCGGAGCTCTGCATTGGCTGTGGCATCTGTGAGGAAAGCTGCCCGGTCAACGATCCGGCGGCCATCCGGGTTACCAGCGGCGGTGAAACCAGGAACCCCGAAAACCAGTTTTTGCTGGACATCGGTTCGCCGTACGGCGACTGAGGTGCTCCTACCTCAGTCGTTTACCATGTCGCTCGGCTGACCCGTCGCCTCCAACACGCTGGTCCAAACGATCCCTTCGGGGTCGATCCGCTTGCGTTTCCGAACGGCGAGGTTGATGGGGACGTGTATGAAGAGGTTGTTCCAGGAACCGATCAAAAGCCCCGTCTTTCCCGCCATGGCGGCATGAGCGGCGTACTGCCCTAGAAATCCACAGAAGATCCTGTCGTTGGCATTTGCCGGCACTGAACGGATCATATACCCGGGATCGATGTATTTGACCGAATGCGTCACTCCACGCTCCCTCATGTAGCCGCGAATCCTGTCGCGCAACAGGATCCCTATGTCACCCAGGATCGCGTTTCCGGAGGCATCCTCACCATAGTCCTCCTCGAAGAGGTTCTGCCCGGCTCCCTCGGCGACCACCACGAGCGCGTGATCACGAGCTGCTAGCCGTCGTTCGAGAGCAGGCAGAAATCCTTTGGGGCCATCGAAGTCGAAGGACACCTCAGGTACCAGAACGAAATTGGCATCCGCGGCGGCCAAAGCAGCGTGAGCTGTAACTAATCCGGCGTAACGGCCCATGAGTTTCACAATGCCGATTCCGTTCACTGCACCTCTTGCTTCCACGTGTGCGGCGCGCAATGCGTCAACGGCAGTATTCACGGCCGTGTCGAAGCCGAATGTGCGCGACACGACGCCGATGTCGTTGTCAATTGTCTTGGGAATCCCGATCACTGCAATGCTCAGATCGCGCGCCTCGATTTCATTGTGAATCTCGTCGGCTCCGCGCAGTGTACCATCCCCACCGATCGCGAACAGCATTCTAATGTCTTCGCGATACAGAGTGTCGACCATAACCTCAACGGGCTGGGGACCGCGGGATGAACCGAGAAAGGTGCCGCCGTCTTCGTGGATGTTGCGCACCACGTCGGGGGACAGATCGATGAACGGGAGCTGCGACGCCGGGTTCAAGCCGGCGTAGCCGTATTGGATTCCCTTGATGATTCGCACACCGTATCCGTAGCTAAGCGTATGCACCACCGAGCGGATGACGTCGTTCGTTCCGGGACACAATCCTCCACAGGTGACTATGGCGGCTTTTACGTTAAGGGGGTCGAAGAACAGCTTTTCTCTCGGGCCGGCCTCCTCGAACGACGTGATTTGTCCCGTATCATCCAACCGTTCTCTCAAACGCTCCGCGGATGTGTCGTAGACAACTCGTGCTCGATCAGTGACAAAACGCATATGCTGGAGTGGCGAGGTTATCGTACGCGTGCCCAACGAGTCGATAGTCGTTTCGGATTGGTCGTCAAAAAGTGGTGTGGAACTGCTCATCTGTGCCTACCTCGAACTTTCGAGCTGTTTGCTGGATGCGCTCACAGTATGACCGACTGAGCCGAAATCCACCCGAATCGACTCAACAATCTGTCCCGAAGCGCCGAGACTCATCGTGATGCCGTTGATGCCACATCGCGATCATTCCGCAATGCCGCAGGAAATGCTACAGTTAAGGACGACAGATCTCAACGTCAAGGAGCAACCAATGAACCGCGAAGAACTGGATCCTCGACTCCCATTGGTCCAGGACGCCGACCTGGCCGGAAAGATCGTACTCGTCAGAGTGGATCACAACGTCGTGAAGAAAGGTTTCATACACGACCCCTATCGGATCGACGCCACGCTCGGCACGCTGTACAGCATAGTCGAGAGCGGCGGCAGGCCCATTCTAATGACGCACGTTGGGCGCCCTAGGGACAACAAGACCGGCAACATCACCGTAGATGATGACAGCTCGGTTGACCCCGTGGTCGAGTATCTGGAGCGCAAGCTGCACACGAATTTCGCCGTGCCGAAATTCCACGTTGATCCCAAGAATGGCATCGAACAGATCGACACGTCGGTGAACTGGCACATTCGAGATCTGCGGGAAAGAAGGATCGGCGGCATCTACCTTCCGAATACCCGTTGGTTCACAGGCGAGGAGGCGCGAGGTCAAGAGAAAGAAGCACTGGCTCGCCAGCTGGCTGGTTTGGCAGACGTATTCGTCAACGACGCTTTCGGATCCTGGCAGCCGCACGTGTCGACCGTCGAGATCACGCGCTACCTCCCATCTTTCGCGGGATTTCTGCTCCAGAAAGAACTGGTCAATCTACGCCATGTACTCGAGCCGAAACGTCCCTTCGTCGCTATCGTTGCTGGAGCCAAGTACGACACCAAAATCGGCCCGCTGCAGGAAATCTATCGCAAGGTCGATAGGCTGATACTGGGCGGGGTTATGTATAACACGTTCCTCTGTGCCAAATACGGCGTTCGTATCAAAGGCGTTGCCGAATCGGACATCGCTGCAGCCGAGGATCTGGTTAAACGGGACGCCAAGGCCAAAAAGGTGGTCGAATTGCCGGTGCTGGTGGAATCCGATGTGTTCCCGAACCGAGAGGAAGGTAAGTACCGGGAGGTACGGATCAGCGATTTCAAGGAAGGAAATGAGTACGGGTATATCCTAGACGTCGCGCCCGAGTCGTTCGTAACGAAAGAAGTGGACGAGGCAATCGGCACGGCCCGTACGATATTCGTCAATGCAGTAATGGGTCTGACCCCGCACTTTTGCGACGGTTCGGAAATGCTCGACCGCACGATCGACCAGAACAGAGACGCAATGAAGTTCTATGGCGGCGGTGACACGCTACAGGAATTCAAGAATCTCTCGCCAGGCCTCTACCTGGCGGCCATGGACAGTGCACAGTACTACTTCTTCACGGGCGGCGGCACGGTGCTGAAGGCAATCGAGGAATCCACGCCCTACGGGTTGGAACCCGTCAAGGCGCTAATGATCAACGGCGGAGTAGAGCCCCACGTGTAGGGCTATTCGTTGACCATGATCTTGGGCTGACCGGTGGCCTCGAGAACGCTGGTCCAGAGTATGCCCTCGGGATCGATTCGTTTGCGTTCCCGAACCGCGAGTTCGATCGGCACGTGAATGAACAGGTTGTTCCAGATACCAATCAACAAGCCGGTCTTGCCAGCCATACCGGCATGAGCGGCATGCTGTCCCAGGAAACCGCAGAAGATGCAGTCGTTGGGGTTTGCCGGCACTGACCTGATCGTGTAGCTGGGATCAATGTACTTGATCGAGTGCTCCAGCCCGCGACCAGTCAGATGGTCTCCGATCTTCTGCTTCAACAACAGTCCAATGTCACCCAGCTTGGCGTTTCCTGATGCATCCGCGCCCAACTCTTCGTCGAACAACTCCTGGCCGGCCCCCTCCGCCACGACCATCAAAGCGTGGCCACGTTTGCGCAACCTGCCCTCAATGGCGGTCAGAAGACCGTTTGGGCCCTCCAACTCGAACGGCACCTCGGGCACGAGCACGAAATTCGCATCCGCTGTCGCAAGCGCGGCGCTGGCGGCAACGAAGCCCGAATGCCTTCCCATGAGCTTCACGATGCCGATCCCATTGATCGCGTTGGTCGCCTCCACGTGAGCCGCCCGAAGGCTCTCCGTGGCTGTGCTCACCGCGGTGTCGAAGCCAAACGTTCGCGACACCACTCCTATGTCGTTGTCAATCGTCTTGGGAACGCCGATTACGGCGACACTCATGCTGCGGCGTTTGATCTCATCGTGAATCTGGCCGGCACCGCGCAGCGTGCCATCTCCGCCGATGACAAAGAGAACTCGGATGTCCTCGCGATAGATGGAATCGACCATGGCTTCGATGGGTTGTGGACCTCGCGATGAGCCGAGGCAACTCCCTCCATCTTCATGGATCTCACGCACGACATCCGGGTTCAAGTCGATCAACGGCAGTCTTGAGGCCGGATTCAGACCGGCGTAGCCGTATTGAACGCCCTTGATTATGCGAACGCCGTAACCATACGACAGCGTATGGACGATCGATCGGATTACGCCGTTGAGTCCGGGACACAGACCGCCGCATGTCACAATCGCTGCCTTCACGTTGAGCGGATCGAAGAACAACTTCTGCCTAGGTCCCGCTTCCTCGAATGACAGCACCGTGCCGGTTTGCTCGAGGCGCTCCGCTAGTCTCTGGGCCGATGCGTCGTACGTTATGCGGGAGTTGTCAGTGACGAAATGCCCGTGGCGAAGCGGCGAGTCGACAGTGCTCTTTCCGAGCAATTCGATGACTGTATCTGATGTCTTGGTTGCAAGTAGAGGCGGCGCGCCCATTTATCATTTCCTTTCCAAAGGGCAATACTCCTATATTATCAGCCGTGTCTGGCATTATCGTCACAGCGTGTCTGTTCCATAACAATAGGATTGGGATCGGTGAACGTACAGACAGGTTATCAACTTCATGCAGCGAGAGAGGAAGTTGACTCATGGCAGTCTCTATGACGGCGCGATTCCCAATATTGGTCGCGGCACTGGTCTTCGTGGCCAACAGCTGTGGAGAGTCGGGTGATCCCGCTGACCCGTTCGACGACAACAACGATACGTCGGACGTTGTTCTCGCCGGCCACGAGACGGTCGCCGCGTTCGAGCTCATTCCCTCGACGACGCTGGAATCAATTCGTTCCAACTACCGGATCTACTACGGACACACTTCGCACGGTAGCCAGATAATCACGGGTCTCAACATACTGGCCGCCGAAGCGGCGGAATACGCTGTTCCGGACTTCCACGAAGTCAGGGACGACCTCGGTCACAACGGTGACGTTTCGTGGGCCAATGCAACGAGATCCTATCTGGATGGGCATCCAGGCGAATACAACGTCGTGATGTGGTCGTGGTGCGGCGGTGTTTCAGACAACACAGAAGCCGGTATCCAGACGTACTTAGACACAATGGCTCAACTGGAAGCGGATTATCCCGACGTGGTATTTGTCTACATGACAGGCCATCTGGACGGGACCGGCACCAACGGTAACCTCTACGCAAGGAACAACCAGATCCGCGCTTACGCGGTCGCTAACGACAAGGTCCTGTTCGACTTTGCCGACATAGAGAGTTACGACCCGGATGGCAATCATTACCCCGGCGCCTCAGACGACTGCGGCTGGTGTTCTTCTTGGTGCGCGAATCATAGCTGCCCGACTTGTGGCAGCTGCGCCCACTCACACTGCTTCAACTGTTATATGAAGGGCAAGGCGTTCTGGTGGATGATGGCTCGCATAGCCGGATGGGAGCCCTAGACAACAACCGTCTCATTTACGTTCGCAGTCAGACTCACCACGGCTCCGTGACTGGAACCGGCGAAGAGCTGTTGTCGTTGGTTCCGTCGCCAAGTTGTCCGAAGAAGTTCCAACCCCAACAATAGGCGGAGCCGTCAATGGCCGCCGCGCAAGTCTGTGGAGTCTTACCGGCGGCGATCTCCTGAAACCTCAGGTCGGCCGAGAATTGAACAGGCTCCAACCGGCGGGTTTGTGTGCCGTCGCCGATCTGCCCGTATCCGTTGTCGCCCCAGCAGTAGCCGACAGCAGCCGCGGTGATAGCACAGGTGTGATTCCCGCCCGCGCTTATCGAGTGGAAGGTGTGGCCGCCGGAGACAGGCATCGGAATACTGCGGTTCGTGTACGTACCGTCTCCCAGGCGCCCCTGTGCATTGCTTCCCCAGCAGTAGGCGGTGTCATCGGTTGAGAGCGCACACGTGTGAGTGTCTCCGGCCGAAACAGCTGTGAACCGGTGCCCTCCAGCCACCAGGACAGGGACGCTGCTATCCTCGGTAGTACCGTCGCCAAGTTGTCCGCCCCAGTTGGATCCCCAGCAATATGCCTGACCGCTGTATGTAATACCGCAGGCGTGGGCACCTCCCGTCGCAATGGCCTGAAATAGCATTCCCCCTGAAACGGGCACCGGAACGTTTCGGTCTTCGGTCGTGCCGTCTCCGACCTGCCCCTTGCTATTCCTACCCCAACAATAAGCCAGGCCGTCGGTGGCAATGCCGCAGTTGCTGTAGTACCCGGCACTGATCTGTTGGAATCGGTTGCCTCCTGAGACGGCTACCGGGACGCTGCTGCGCTCAGTGGTTCCGTCACCGAGGCGTCCCGATCCGTTGTTGCCCCAACAGTATGCTTCGGCATCGACGGTGATACTGCAGGAATGGTCCGCACCAACGCTGAAGCGCCGTATGTTCAGGTTGCCCGTGACTTCTTGCGGAGTATTGGCGGCGGCGAACGTTCCGTCCCCTCGTTCACCGCTGGTGTTGTTTCCCCAACAGTAGGCCTGGCCGCCGAGCTTCACACCGCAGGAAAAAGCCCCGCCCGATCCTATGAGGCTCCAGGGGACTACGCCCCAGTTCACGATTGCTCCCCCGGAGACAGCCGTGCTGCTCGACCCGTCTTCGGGTATGGATTCCGAGAAGTTGATGGTGAGCGTGTCGGAGTCCTGGTGAGTGTCGATTGCACTGATGTAATACCCCGAACCCGGCGTGGTGAGAAACGACGTTCGCCGGAACACCGAGACGGCCGTGCCCCTGTGTGCCACAGTCAGCTGAGTCGCACCGGGGTCGTAGTTCTGGAATGTCACGTCGTCGAAACGCCGGATGAAACCCTCCGTGCTCGTGAGCGCGACGTTGTCGAGCGTCAATCCGTCAACGTCGAATCCGGCTACGTCAAGCGACCGCCCGTTTCCACTGACGGTTGGAGTAACAGCGAGCGGCGAGACCAGCATACCGTCCGCGACAATGGGGGATGCGAACGTCACTCCACCGGCGTGGTTGGCGATCTCCAGCGCGTCGAATCGCGAATCCGATGCGCCGGGCGTGCTCAGATCTATCGACTGGGCATCCCAGCCATCCAGCACTACGCGCGTTCCAGTTGCCACGAACGATCTGGTGCCCGCGCCCGGTTGATTCTGGGAAAAGTCACCTCCAACTCGCAACACCCCCTCGCTGAAGTTGCCCTCCGTGTCGGCAAGGCCATCGGAGGCAGTGGTAAACGTGACGTCACCTCCCACCTGGACATAGTCGGCAGGGTTGGTCATTACCAGGCCGGTGCCCGAGGCCGCCGTCACCACCGTCAAGTCACCGCCGACATCTACGGCCCTGCCGTTCAACACGAAAGTGGCGCCTTCCTCGATATGAAGGTTGTTGCCCGCACCGGAGAGGTTTAGGTCTTCAGTAACTGTGACATCACCGAGGATCCTGGAATCGCTCACCGAGTAGGTTCCGGCAACCAGCGGGAGAGGGCCCGAAAAGTACGTGGAAGAGGGCGATGCCTGTATCACCTCTGCGCCGGCGGATACACTCAGCTCGCCGTGCACGAATACGTCACTCGAGAATTCCACCCCGTTGACATTCGCGCAGACCACATCCGTAAGTCGCGACGCCGCGAGACCGGGTGTCGCAAATGTCACAGTCTGTCTCTCGAGCCCATCGAAGATCACTGAACTTCCCGCAACTACCAGTCCCAAGTCTCCGGCCGGCGCCTCCTGGATCAGGTCTCCGCGGAAACTCATTGTGCCGGCAGTGAAGTTGCCCTCAGTGCCGTATGTACCTTGGGCCGCGGTGGAAAACCGGGCCGTGCCTCCCACATACAACTCGTCCTCGTCGTTGTTGAGCAGGAGACCGGTACCCGAATCTCCCGTAACCACCGACAGATCACCCAGCGTCTCCAGCGTGAACCCCGTCAAGCCAAGCGAGCCCTGCGCCTCGATATTCAGGTATCCCGTGGTTGTTGCATCGCCATCCAAGAAGGCCTGTCCGACGACGGCAAGATTGCTCACGGTCCCGCTGAACGTGGTGCCAACGCCCGTCAGCCGAGTCTCGCCGCTATCGCCCTCTATGGTGTTGCCAGCCATCAAGTTGCCCGTGACCGTGAGCGTGTAGGTGCCGATCTGGAGGACCGCGCCGTCTTCCAGCGTCAGATTCCGGATCGTCACGTCCGTGTCGAGAATGGGCTGAACGTCAGGTCGTGCAGGAATCCAGATGTCGTCGTCCGCGCTCGGCAGAGATCCGCCAGCCCAACTATCGACCGAAGACCAGCTTCCCGAACCTGTGCCTGTCCAGATCGACGACGTGTTCTCCGGCGCAACGTCGAAGAATTCACTGGTGTCGGAGGCGAGCGAACCCGACGTGACCAGTAATCGGTACCCGGAGCTGGTCGTTCCAATGGAGAGGTCGTCGAAGGTCGCAACACCCCGCTCTGCCAGCACGGCCTTGGTGCCTGCCAGCGTATCTCCCGTTGGACTCTCCAAGAGCACAACCCGCACCGTGTCTTCATACGACGGATCGATGAAGCCTCCCGCGGTCAACGCTCTCACTTCCACGCCAGGAGTGATTGAATCGTGTTGATTCACGCTTGTCGGCTGCACGGAAATCTCTAACAGAGAAGCGGTGTCAGCTAATATCGTGAAAGGATCGCTCAGCGCCGAGAATGAACCGGAAACCGCGGACAACTGGTAGTCCGTGCCTGAAGTGTCGATCGACAGGCCGTCGAAGACGACTAGGCCGGCGCTGGTACTGCTCGTCGAATACGACAGCAGCGCTCCCGGAGTGCCGGTACCCTCTACGATCGCCAGAGTCACCTCGCGACTAGTGTCGGCCGTGGCGACGTTTCCGATGGAGTCCCTGACACTCAACTGTATTGGCGGCGAGAACGGCACTCGCTGCGTCGTCAACGACGGCTGCTCGTCGAACACGAGACGCGCTGCCTCGCCCGGAAACACGCTGAAACTCGCACTCGTGTCCGGTACCGCGCCAAGGGCGGAAACGAGCAGCCTGTATTCGACCGCTGCAGAATCGATGGCGATATCACTGAAAGCAGCCTTGCCTGCTCCCGGGCTGACGGCTGTTTCGCCGCGGAGTGGCGCGTTGGGATTACCGGTGCCCTCCAAGATCGAGAGCGTGACAGTCGACGTATCCCCCGACGCGACATTGCCCCATGCGTCTAGAAGGCGGACTTCGAGCGGCGCCGGCTGCGGTTCACCTGCCCGCACGTCTGTCGGCTGCGTCAGAAGCGACAAAGAGAAGACATGGCCGGGGGCAACTGTGAATGGTGCCGTAGTATCCGGCACGAGGCTATCAGCGGAAGCTATGAGCCGCACGGTCCCGATCTCTTCCAGACTGATATCTGGGAAGGTCGCCACTCCGCCGAGACTCACGACCGAGCTGGCTCCGCTGAAGAACGCCAAAGTGTCGCCGGTATCGGAGATCGCATGTAGCTGCACCAGGGTAATCGAGTCCTGAAGCACCTGATTCGCGTACATGTCGTTCACGCGAACCTCAAGCGCAGGTGCGATCGTATCGCCCGCCGCGATGCTGCCGGGTTCGGTCGAGAACCGCAACGCCGCCGGTTCCGCCGCGGAGATCTCGAATTCGGCCGAAGTATCGGCCGACAAGCCGTCTGCAGTCGCAGTCAGGTTATGATGTCCTGCGGCAACGACCATGAGGTCATCGAAGAGCACCACGCCTCCCGTTGCCGTCCGAGTTATTGTACCGCCCAGCGTCGCACCGTTTGCGAGTGCCAGATTCACTGTCGTTGCGGAATCGTCAGTGGCTACGTCACCGTTATCGTCATAGATCAGGACTGCCGCGCCTAAGGGACCTCCGGCGCTGCCGTCCTCTGGATCGCCAACGAAAGCGAGCGCATTCGGCGAACCATATATCGTGAAGACCAAGAAAGCCGCTGAATCGCCCGTGGCGATTCCTGCGATTATCGTGTCGACTCCCAGTTCGAGCCCGCGCACGTAACTGTTCGACGCAATTCCTTCCGGATCGGCGATTGTGGTATCAGACGAGAGTGATCCACCTCCCGACTTCACAGACCATCTCACCACCGCGCTGTCCACCGGATTCCCGAACTCGTCCCGGACCCGCACGCGGAACGGCGCCGCGACCGACGATCCGGGTTGGCCGCCCTGATTCTCGCCAGACAAAATCTGGAGGTCTGCCGGAGGGCCCGGCTCGGCCATAGCCTCTAGCTGCAACTCGACACCACGTCCCACCACCATCGCTCTTCCCGTCTGCGTGCCCGCAGCGCCGCCCAACACCCAGCTAACCTCGGCTCGGCCGTCCTCGTCCGTGAAAGCGGTGTCGCTCGAGAGTATGCCCATTCCGGAGTCAGTAAAGAACGCAACCGGCACGTCACTTAGACCTGAGCCGTCGGTTCCTGTCAACTCGAGCACTAACGGTTCCGGCAACGCAGCACCGACTGAGGCGGCCTGCCCTGCCCCTTCCACCAACATCAGTTGATCTGGCGGCGGTTGAACGCGAATCGACGCCGTGTCAGCCTCTCCGGTCAGAAGCGTCGCTGTAACCTGAACGGTCTTTCTAGTGGAATCTGCGATGATCGCGCCGGTATCGGGCCTGAGTACCGAGACTGTTGCCGTGTCCAGTGATCTCCAAAGCACCGGTGCTCCGACTACAGCAACTCCCGCAGTGTCCAGCACCGAGGCACTCAAAGAGACGGTATCGCCACCGAAGACCGCGTGCTCGGTACGCTGGATATTCACGGCCGCCGCCGCCGCGCCTGGGCCGACGTATTGCACCTCGGGCTCCAACGCTACTCGTGTTCCCGCCTCGACTGAGACGTCGTCCTCTTCAGATTCGAACAACGGCGCGCCCGATCCATCAAGCAAAGCGTAAGACAGATCGAAAGCCCCACCGTACGGCGACACCTGAACGAAGACGCTGCAGCTTGCTAGACCCCGGCCCAGAGAAACCTCGACGATCGTATCGAGTTTCGTACTCTCGTAGATCCGATCTTCTAGCGTCACCCGAGCTTCGGCGACGTCGAGGAGATCTCCCGCCCCTTCCGGCAGGCTCGCTGACAACTGTAGCGTGGTCCGCACCAATACCCGAGGTCGGGGCGGTGACAGGGGTTCTTTGTCGCAACTGGTACCCGCCACAACGCAACACACTGCCGCGATGGCAATGCCAAGAGCTTTCAGGAGCCTGAAGCCGTTCATGACTAGCCGTCTAGTTTGATTCCCACCAATTCATCCACCGCCTCGCATAGATTCGATGAAGCATTCAGGTGCCTAAGTGGCAAGAACCGAACCACAGCATGCGCCTTTGGATGTGAAGAGGTAAGTACTTGCCAAACAATCACTTACTTAAAGAAGAGAGCGGCAGGTCCCGGGCGGCGCGGCCGGGTTGAATGGGCAGAGGGAAGAGTGTGCCGGATCAGGCCA
>CAZOJI010000015.1:58202-84370 GCA_964580055.1 uncultured Gemmatimonadaceae bacterium
GCCAGGGTCAGGTTCCGGTGCGCACTGGCCAGTAGCATTCTGGCCGGCACTCCGTGTGGGCATGCCGGCTCGCAGTACCCGGCGCAGTCCGCACAGTAGGCCGCATTCTCTCTTTGCAGACGGGCATACTTCTCCATGGCGTTTTTCTCGCGTCCATGGGCCTCGAAGTAGTGGTTGTAACGCATAACCGTGTTCACCGGTACGCCGTGAGGGCAGGACGGCTCACAAAGACCGCATGCGTGGCGGCAGTAGTAGTTACCGAGAAGCGCTCCATAGCTATCGAGCATCGACCCGTCAGCGTCGGTCAGGCGCTGGCCCGAGATGCTCACGAACGCTTCGAGCGCCTCAAACGTGTTGATCGTTGGGCAAACCGAGTGAACGCCGCTGTTGTCGAGAACGAATTTGATGGCGGCCCGACGAACCTGTTCCACGGATTCGAGTCCGTGGCGACGTCTGAAAGCCTCCGCTCCAGCCGCGAAAGCATCGTATTCATCCGCCAGCCGCTGCATGCGCTCCGATATCTCGCGGCCACTTCGCCTTCGTTGCTCGTTCGTCTCGACGACTCTGGCGTTCACGTTGACAGGATCTGTCTTCATCAGCGTCACACCCATGTTCTTGGCGCGGCACATGTCGATGACTCGCTCACCCTGCTCCTTCTGCAGGAAGTTGTAGACGAACAAAGCGACATCAAACCGCCCATCCTCCGCAGCCGCCCCCACCACATCCTCCATCGTGTCCCGGGTGTTGCCGTACACCGAATGCTCGGTGCCGTGATTGGACAGTCCCGAGAAACGGACTTTGCCCTCAGCTCTTAGTTGTTCGATCACCGTATGATAGGGCTCGTGTTTGATCTGCTCGATCCGAGGGGTCATGTGGATCATCAAGCAATCCACGTAGTCCATCTGCAATCGGTCCAGGCACTGAAAAAACCGTCGCCTGAGATCTTCCACCTCCGAGCCACCGCCGAACGAGAGATTCAGCTTGGTGGTTACGAAGACGGACGACCGGTCGCGGTTTCTCATAGCCCGGCCGACGGCTCGCTCGGATTGACCGTTCACGTAGTGCTCGCCGGTATCGATGTAATTGACACCCATGTCCAGCGCGACTCGCAACACATTGGAGTTGCTGAAGAACCCACCGCCGAAACCGATGTCGGACACCTCAAATCCGGTCCGCCCCAACGTGCGGTACTCCTGCACTCTCAACTCCTGTTCTGGTGCCCCGTCATTCCGTTTGGCATGGGTTGGAACCGCTGCAACGCCCCCGACGGCAACGGCGGCACCAGTTGATCTCAGAAAGCTGCGACGACTCACGAGGTTGTTCGATTCCATCAGAATCTCCGGTAGAGGCTGTTGTGTACGTTGCAACATACAACCGATTCGACCGACAGGACTACGCGCTGCCGAGAGCTGGGCCCGCTTTAGCGAGGCGGTGACCAAGGTTATGAAGCCCACCTGACCCGTCGCCTACCGTGAGAACACGCGCGCCGCCCACCGCTACCGATTTCCTTCCTTTCCTCGTTTATTTGATTCCCACTCGGACACGGGCAGAGAGATACGCGCCCTGCGTGCTTTGCCGCTGTCTCGACGGGGTGGGCGCGGCCCCGCTACCAAAAGGTGGTCAGTGGTTCTTTGCTCAGATGAGGAATAGACAATGGTTCACTACAGAGAGCTCGGCCTAGTAAACACCAAGGAGCTGTTCGAGAACGCCATGGAGGGCGGTTATGCCATTCCGGCGTACAACTTCAACAACCTCGAGCAACTGCAGGCGATCATCACCGCCTGTAGCGAGACTCGGAGCCCAGTGATCCTACAAGTGTCGAAAGGGGCTCGGGACTATGCCAACCAGACGATGCTGGTGCACATGGCGCGCGGGGCGGTGGAGATGGCAAAGGAGATCTCCGCCCCGGCTATCCCAATCGTAGTGCACCTTGACCACGGCGACTCGTTCGAGCTTTGCGTCTCATGCATCGAATCCGGGTTCTCATCGGTTATGATCGACGGATCGCACCTCCCCTACGAGGAAAACGTAGCGCTCACTCGAAAGGTCACTGACTTCGCTCAGCAACACGACGTTTCGGTCGAAGGCGAGCTTGGGGTTCTCGCAGGAATCGAGGAACACGTCCAGCACGAGCAATCGCTATATACGAAACCCGAAGAGGTTGAGAACTTCGTGAGTCGTACGAACGTGAACAGCCTGGCGATCTCGATCGGAACGTCACATGGCGCATACAAGTTCCCGCTGGACGCCGAAATGCCGCCGCTCCGGTTCGACATACTGGAAGAAATCGAAAAGCGACTGCCGGGGTTTCCTATCGTGCTGCACGGTGCATCGAGCGTCGTTCCCGAGTACGTAGCGATGATCAACCAATACGGCGGGGAGATCGAAGGCGCGCGCGGAGTCGAAGAGGAACAGCTGCGTCTTGCTGCCCGGTCCGCTGTCTGCAAGGTGAACATCGACAGCGACGGCCGGCTGGCGATGACGGCGTTGATCCGTAAGGAGCTGGCCGAAAACCCCGGCAACTTCGATCCGAGAAAATACCTCGGGCCTGCGCGCGACGCTCTGATCGACCTGATGAAACACAAGAATGAGAAAGTGCTGGGGAGCGCCGGCCGCGGGTAGGTGCCGGTAGATATCATCTCGAGCATATAGAGCACACCGTTACAGCTTTGGCCGAGCGATAACGGGCCTGGATCGACCTGTGCGCGGCAGCACAATGTTGGTGACGCCCAACATTGTTTGCCCTCCTGGACATAGATCCGCTGCCCGATCGCAAGTTCCGGACCAACGAGATAGGCGTTCACATGGCTCTCGGAGCGAGTTCGGCGCAGTTGACTTTTTACCACACCCTGGTCATACTTGACCGCGGTCACCATTTGAGAATTCACAACATTCTTGGAAATCCAATCTGCCGTATCTTCTTAGATACCCTCACCGCAAATGACAACCGATTACAGGGTGCTCACGCGCAGGGAGCGCAAGAGGCGCGAAACCCGCCGACGCATCTACTCGGCTGCGTTCGAACTGTTCCTGGAAAAGGGCTTCGAGAATACCAGAGTCGAGGAGATCGCCGAGCGTGCCGATGTCGGCAAAGGGACGGTTTTCAACTACTTCCCACACAAGAGGTCTTTCCTGGCTGCACTTGCCGATGAATGGCTGGATCGACTTGCCGAGGAAATGGGACCGGTCGAGCAACTCGAGGGCAGCGTTCGGGAATCGCTGGAGCGGGTTTATTGCTTCTTGGCGGACCTTGCGGTCGCCAATCCCGAGCTTGCACACCAGGCTCTGTTCGAGAGTCTCAGATCAATGTACGAGGGAGGCATCGAAGACGAGAAGCCGATTCGTGACTTCCATGACATTACGCTGTGTCTCTTGGAGAAGGGGCAGAAGAACCACGAGGTTAGGCGGGACATGGCGTCGCAGCACACCACTGAACTGCTAGAAGCAGCCTTCCACCGCACTCTGGTTCGTTGGCTCCGTGAACCGAGGTCGGTTGGCGAACTACACGAGGCGATTGCGGTGAAGCTCGACATCATCTTCGACGGAATAGCTCCGCAAAACGCTGATCACCAGGCCCGAAAACACCGCAGCGAGCGAAAGCGGAGCGAGCGGGATGACGTATGAAAGGACCATACATCATGCAGGAGACCAAAGTGAGGCGAAGAACCTGGCTGTGGCCATGTGTTCTCTACTCGCTGCTCGGATCTGCGCCCGCGGATGCGCAGCAGCCACCCGAGAAAGACTCGTTGCGACTATCCCTGGACCGAGCAGTCACTCGAGTTTTGGAACAGAGCGAGGAAATCGCGGCGGCCAGGGCGCAGATAGATCAGGCCGAGTCGCAAGTCACGCAGGCTACCGCCGGCGCCTTACCCCAGTTGTCGACCAACCTCACGTACAATCGTGCCATAAGAACCATCTTTGACGACATCGGCGGGCCGCAACCAGCTGAGCCCGACACCTCCGGGGGTGGTTTTGCAGATCTGTTCAAGGACCTGCCGTTCGGTCGTCCCAACAACTACATAGCCACCTTTCAGCTCTCTCAGCTCCTGTGGTCCGGCGGGACGGTAGGTGCCGCTCGGGACGTGGCCCAACATTTCCGCTCGGCTTCAAGGGACCAGCTGGAGGAGACAAGGGCAGATCTGACTTTCCAGGTAAGGATCGGGTACTTCTACGCCGTTCTCGCCAAGCGCCTTCACGAGATCGCGGTCGAGAGCCGCAGAGTAGCTGACGAGCACCTGCAACAGGTCGAATCCTTTTACCAGGCCGGCACTGCTTCCGAGTTCGACCTGCTGAGGGCACGTGTGGAACGGGAGAACCGTGAGCCCGCGGTGGTGCAGGCGGAGAACGCTTCGGACTTGGCGGTGCTCGAACTGAAGCGCCTCGTGAATATCCCCGCAGATCAACCGCTGGCGCTCACCACCCAACTGGAGCCGGACACGGTACAGGTAGACAGGGACGACTTGGCACGCTTCGTGGGCCAACGGCCGGCTCTGAGGGCCGCTGAGGAGAATGTCGCGATGCGCGAAGGTGCCGTGCGAATCTATCGTGGCCAATCGTTGCCTTCAGTGCGGCTGCTCGGCAACATGGGTTTCCAGGCATTTCCGGACAATGCACTTCCACCCGGCTTCGACGAATGGCGTGAGGATTGGAACGTATCTGTGGCGGTGAGCTGGAGTCCTTTCGATGGTTTGCGCACGCGCGGGCTGATCGGTGAGGCGCAGGCGCAGTTGCGACAAGCTCACGTTGCGGAGGCACAGCTCAGAGAGGGTCTGGAGATGGAGTTGGCCGCGGCGATGGCCGAGTATCGCAGGAGCCGGGCTCAGATCAATGTGACACGAGAGACAGTGGCTCTTGCCGAGCGAACACTGGAGTTGGCGGAGGTGAGGTACTCCAACGGTTTATCTACCCAACTCGAAGTATCCGACGCGGCTCTCCTCCTCGATCAAGCTCGCGTCAATCACGTTCAGGCTCAACACGACTATGCAAAAGCACTCGCTCGACTAGAACGAACGAGCGGAGGCCAAATCCAGTTATTGAGGTTCCAATGATCAAGCGTTTGTTCTTTGGAGTAATCGTACTTGGCCTGGTGGCCTTGGCGGTCTTGCGGGTCGTACAGGCCTCCGTTCAGGAGGAACCGCCACCCGACGTGGAAGAGATCCGGCGTGACTCCGGAATTCCTGTCGAGGTAGCTCGGGTGGAATCCGGTCCCCTGGTTGTGACCCGCGACTTCACCGGAACTGTCCGGGGCATACGGAGCGCGACGATCAGAGCGCGAACCAGTGACGAGATCGTAGAGGTTTCCGTGCGAGAGGGAAAAAGGGTGAATACCGGAGACGTCTTGATCCGTCAATCGCCGGAAGGATCGATGGCGTCCGTCAGACAGGCGGAAGCCGCGTACGATCAAGCCAGTCGAAACGTGGAGAGGCTGAGGCCGCTCCGCGAGCAGGGCGCGATCAGCGAACAAGATTGGGACAACGCGGTCACGGCGATGTCGGTAGCGGAAGCCAACCTCGAAGCCGCACGGCGTTCGGTTGAGTTCGTCAGCCCGATCGACGGCGTAGTCACCGACGTCTTGGAGACCAGAGGCACGGTGCCCTCGCCCGGCGACCCACTGGTGAGAGTGTCCGACCTGTCTCAGCTAAGAGTCTTGCTCGAGGTCAGCACCTCACAGGCCAGCGAGTTGGAAGTGGGACAGTTAGCGTCGCTGCCGGCTCACGGGTTGGAGGGTCGAGTGTCGCGAATCGCCTTGGAGGCTGATCCCACGACGCGCCTGCTACAGATCGAGCTGACATTTCCGGGTTCTTCCAGAAGTGCAGGCAGTTCGAGTGCGTCCAGGGTGGTGCCGGGAGGATTCGAGAACATTCAGGTGGTCGTAGGCAAACGCGAATCGACTCTCTTGGTTCCCCGGGCGGCAATCGACGAAGGAGCCGTTTGGGCAGTAAATGATTCCGGTGTCGTTTCTCGCCAGGCCGTAACCACCGGGCTCGTGGCGACCGATCGCGTTGAAGTCATCGAAGGACTCTCCGCAGGTGATCGGGTGGTAGTAGCTGGCGCCTCGCTCCTATCGGATGGAGCACGTGTCAGGATCGTCGGAGGCTAACCTACCTATGTTCAGATTCTTTGCACGCCTCGCCGTTTGGCGCCCCGTGCTCACCAGCATGCTGGTCGCTGTATTCGTTTTCCTGGGCGGTTTCAGCTATTTCGCTCTCGCGGTCGATCTCATGCCGGAGATCGAGTTCCCGGTGATCACCGTCACCACCGTCTATCCGGGAGCCGGTCCGGAGGAAGTGGAGACCGAGATTACTGAGCCCATCGAGGAGGCCGTATCCACCATCGCCAACCTCCAGTCACTCGTCTCCTATTCGCAAGAGAACATCTCGACGATCATTATCGAGTTCGACTATGACGTCGACTCCGATCTGGCATCGATAGAGGTGAAAGACAAGGTAGACGCCATTCGCGCGACGTTTCCGTCGGACGCCGAGCCGCCTACGGTCCTCAAGCTCGACATAAACGCCATGCCCATCATGGACGTGACGTTGTCGGGATCCCAATCACTGGAAACACTCACCGAACTGGCCGAGGATGTCCTTCAGGACCCACTCGCACGCGTGGAGGGGGTCGCGTCGGTCAACGTCACCGGCGGACGTGAGCGCGAAATCGAAGTGCTGGTTTTTCCCGACAGGCTTCGCGCCTACGGATTGGCAATCACGGAGGTTGCCGCGCTTGTAGGTGGAGAGAACCTTACGATTCCGGCGGGACGCGTTACTGAAGCTGAATCCGAGTTCGCCGTGCGCGTTATGGGAGAGTATGAATCGCTGAAGGACATCGAGGAGCTCCCTTTGTTTCTTCCGGGCGGGGGACGCATACGGCTCGTTGACGTAGCGACTGTAAGGCAAGGTTTCGCGGACGTTCGCGAGATCGCGCGGTACAACGGCCAGCCGGCCGTGAGCCTGTCTCTACAGAAGCAGTCGGGCGCGAACACCGTGGCCACCGCAGCAGGCGTGTTCGAAACCGTGGACGAGCTGCGGGCCCAGATACCTCCTGGCGCCGTCCTCGAGATAGCAAGGGACTCCAGCGAATTCATTCGCGATGCCATTCAGGACATCTTCCGCAACATCTTGATAGGCATAGCCCTGACGACAGGAGTTCTGTTCATCTTCCTGCATTCATGGCGCGGCACGATCGTGGCGGCCATCGCGATGCCCGCGACGATCGTCGCCACATTCCTGGCAGTCGACCAGCTTGGATTCACCATCAACGTCATGACGCTCATGGCTTTGGGTATCACGGTGGGAATCCTGGTGACCAACACCATCGTCGTGCTCGAAAGCATCTACCGGCACCTCGACATGGGGAAATCACCCAAGGAGGCGGCAGAAGTGGGCACTACCGAGGTGGCAATAGCCGTTGCCGCTTCAGCATTGACGAACGTAGTCGTCTTTACACCGATCGCCTTCATGCAGGGAATAATCGGCCAGTTCTTCATCTCATTCGGCCTGACCGTGGTATTCGCGAGTCTCTTTTCAGTGTTTATCTCATTTACGCTCGCTCCAATGTTGGCGGCCCGGATACTGCGCACGAACGAAACCAAGCTGGAGGAGACCGAGGGAAGGCTCGCAGGTGTCTGGCAGGCATTCGACCGCGGCTATGAGGCGCTTCGGGATGACTATCGCAGGGCACTGGAGTGGGCTCTGCAGTCCAAGCGTAATGGTTGGGCTGTGATTGGCGGTACCGGTTTACTGGTCGTGTTGGCGATTACAGTCCAAGCTGCCTTCGTCGGAGGCGAGTTCATGCCCCAGCAAGACGAAGGGCTGGCTCTCGTCACCTTCGAACTGCCGCCCGGAACACCACCAGCACGCACAGCCCGAGCTGCTGAGCGCGCAGAGGAAGCACTCCGAGAACTGCCGGAAGTCGTGTCCACGCTCACGACCATAGGGGGGCAGGCGTCGGGATTCGGCTTTGGCGGCGCCGGTGAAGTGCACGTGGCACAGATTCAGGTGACAGTGGAATCCGATCGGCATACGGAGGAGATCCTGCCACTGATGCGCAGGAAGATGGCGGCTATTCCGGATGCCGAAGTGACTGCCACGCTAACGGAATCCATGGGCCCGGGTGGGGAGGCGCCGCTCCAAATCCTCGTAAAGGGGCCAGACCAAAACCGGCTCGAAGAGTTGGCCGAAAGAGCTACCGGGGTTGTCGCCGGCATTCAGGGGCTGGTGGAGGTAGGCAACAGCATCGTCGATCCCCGACCGGAGATCGTGTTCCACCCGGATCGCGAAGTGCTGACAGAATACGGAATGTCACTGTTCGGCGTGGGAGGCGCCCTGCGAGCGTCCATCGAGGGTACGGTGCCGGGCGTATACCGACAGGAGGGCGACGAGCGAGACATTCGAGTTCGTTTGCCGGAGGATTCACGCGATCGCATCAGCGAGTTGGGCAAGATTGAAATCAGAACACCGAGGGGAATGATCCCGCTTTCAAGTCTTGGCTCGATCGAGGAATCGGACGGCGAAACCAGCATCCAACGTAACGACAAGCAACGCACGGTACAGATCGACGCATACATCTCAACTGGCAACCTGACGACTCTGGCGAACGAGGTCCAGCTACAACTCGATGACTTGGACTTCCCTCCGGGCTACAGCTACGAGATCACCGGTCAATTCGAGATGTTCGAAGAGTCTTTCCAGGAGATGCTCAAAGCGCTGGTCATCGCCATCGTGCTCACGTACATAGTGCTCGCAATGATTCTGGAATCGTACGTACACCCGGTCACGATCATGCTCACGCTGCCTCTAGGGTTCGTCGGCGCGGTCTTCAGTCTGTTTTTGGCGAGCAAGGCCCTCAACATCTTCAGCATGATGGCAGTGATAATGCTCGTCGGGATCGTGGTGAACAACGCCATTCTGATCCTCGACTACACACAACAACTTCGTGAGAGGGGCAAGGGACTAGTAGAAGCACTGCTCGAGGCCGCGCCGGTGCGGCTCCGGCCGATATTGATGACGAACGTTGCAATCGCTATTGCGCTGTTACCGCAGGCGGTAGGCTCTGGTGCCGGTTCGTTCTATAGAATCCCAATGGCGGTTGTTACCATTGGCGGAGTCCTGGTCGCCGCGGTGTTCACTCTCTTCTTGATTCCAGTGATCTACACGAAACTCGATCGTTACGCTTTCGCGGCGCACGTTCACCAACTTGAGACTGATGAGAGGAGGCATTCAGCCGAGCATCGGATTCTCGACTTGCAGTAGGCAACAGCGAGGGCCGTTCGTACCTTCTGCGCGGTTGACAAACATCGTAAATTAGAACGACCTCAACGACGGCGTTGACGCAACCAGGGCGCCCATGGCCAGACACATCAGAACGCAGCCTATACAGCCTCACAACGCCCTGATCTCCCAACTGGCGGGCGCCAACAGTCTTCCCAGCCTTCCCCATATCACCGCCAGGCTCCTGGGTGCACTAGGTGAGGGAGAAGCCGCAGAAACTGACCTGGCGGACATCATCAAGCTGGACCCTGCATTGAGTGTCAACGTGCTGCGTCTGGCGAACTCCGCCGACGATCGTTCGTCGCAGCCCATAAGCCACATGGTGCAGGCACTCCAGCTAATAGGTAGGGATACGGCCGACCATCTAGTGCGTTGGTCGGCTACGCTGGACGTATTCAACACTTTTTCGTTCTGCTCGCCCGGTGAGCTGACCAGATTCTGGATGCATTCCGTTAGATGTGCGCTTCTGGCGGAACGTTTGGCGCGGGAACTTGAATACCACGACCCGGAAGAGGCGTATTACGCCGGTTTGTTTCATGACATCGGCAAGCTCGTTCTACTGACCTACTTCCCCAACAAATACAAGATCTACTTCGGCGACAATGATCGCGAAGCTCGCATCGCTACCGAGCAAAGCTTGGTCGGCCACGATCACGCCTCAACCGGCGCATCGCTGATCCGGAGGTGGAGGAACAGCTCCTTGATGGCTGACGCGATCCTCTATCACCACCACCCTGTTGAGGCAATCGCAAACGCCTTTCCTCTCGTGAAGATCGTGTATTCGGCCAACCTGCTCGCGATGCCGGATCTTCTCAGCACTGAATCCTTCGAGCAGCCAGGAATTCGTCTACTAGGATTGGGCTCAGCGAAGATTGAGAACGCCGTCACTACCTGCAACGACACGCTCGAGAAGACTGCTGCTCATCTGGGCGTCGAAGCCACCGCCGCCGAGTCGGACGGCGATCGGGCACCTGCAGCGTACACCAACGCTCATATGACCGTCTCGGATCATGTCCGTGATAGCAGTCTGTTGGCTGTGCTCGCGTACAGCCTGTTGAACGCGCAAGACGCAGACGATGTTCTACGTCTGATCGAACAGGCCCTTCACACGCATTTCGATGTCGATCAGGTGTTGATCTTGCTCAAGAATCCATCCAACGATTCGCTCGAGGCACCCGGTTCACGATTCAACCAACCTGGAACTATCGCAGTGCCGCTAGCTGCAACTTCCTGCTTGCCGGTGCTGTCTCTCAACAAGCGCCGGGCGTTGGATTCCTTTGTTTCCGAAGGTGAATCCGCAGGATCGATAATGGACGCGCAGATCGTTCATCTCCTGGGACGAGACGGAATCCTGTGCCTTCCGATGAAAGTGGAAGATGAGCCGATAGGATCTATCGTCCTGGCTATTGACAGAACGAACCTCGCGAACCTCTCGGGCCAGCGGCGCTTGCTGGACAGTTTCTCTCAGTATGCCGCTCGAGCACTTCAGTCGAAGCAAAATCAAGCGCAGCAGTCATCTAACGACGGCCAGACAGCTCTGGACTCCTTCCTCACGATGACGCGAAAGGCAGTACACGAAGTCAACAATCCGTTAGGCATAATCAACAACTACCTGAGTGTTTTGTCGCGGCGACTGGCGGAGCACGACATCCCGCATGACGAGGTGCGGATTATCAGCGAGGAGATCTCACGAATTCGCAACATCCTCGAAACACTCACCGATTCCGCGAAGGGCCTTACGGTGTCGTTGGCTCCGGTAGATCTGAACACCTTGCTGCGCGATATAGTGAGGTTGATGCAGGAGGACCTCTCAGAACACGCCGGCATACGGATTCACTCTCATTTGAGCCCGGCGATGCCGATGGCCCTGACAGACAAGGACATTTTGAAACAGGCGGTCATAAACCTGCTCAAGAATTCGGCCGAAGCTCTCACGAGCGGCGGCAACATCCATGTGTTGACGATGTTCACCCCGAGAAACAGTAAGACCGAACACACGTCCGAGAGTTTCAATGACAACAACGCAGGCAAAGCACAGTTGATCATCCGCGACGACGGCCCGGGCATTCCTGAGAAGGTAAGGGCACGGCTGTTCCAGCCTTACGTTACCTCGAAGTCCGGACACGAAGGTCTTGGACTATCCATAGTACACCGGTTGATCGACCAACTGAGCGGCACCATCGCCTGTGAATCCGGGCCCGGCTCAGGAGCCGAGTTCACCATCTGCCTTCCCGTAGTCAATCCTCACATGTCAATCCTAACTGCAAAGGACTGAGCTTCATGGACAGCGACTCCAGGATCCTCATTGTGGATGATGAGCCGCGGATGACCGACAGCATAAAGGCGAATCTGGAGGGTCGAGGGTTCGGGATTGACACATGCAACCAGGCCACCGAAGCATTGGACCTTCTCCAGGAATCTGCCTATGATGTTGCGCTGCTCGACGTTAAGATGCCCGGCCTCAGCGGTTTCGACCTCCTCGATGCATTGGACCGGGACAGAGTGGAGACCGTCTTCATCATCATGACTGGCGATGCGTCCCTGGAGTCGGCTATAGAAGCGGTGAGAAAAGGGGCCAGCGATTATATCAGGAAGCCCTTCGATTCCGATGAGCTTTTCATCCGCGTGAACAATGCGTTGAAGCAGAAGCAGCTGCAAGACGAACGCAAGCAGTTCGAGTCTGAAAAGCTATTGTTGGAGAAGCAGCTGCGACAGTCGCAGAAGATGGAGGCGATCGGTACTCTGGCCGGTGGAATTGCCCATGACTTCAACAACATCCTCAGCATAATCCTGGGCAACACAGAACTCGCCAAGGCTGTCGTTCCCGAGTGGAATGAGGCGCGGGAAAACCTGGAGAAGATCCTCACCGCCAGCAATCGAGCTAAAGAGCTGATAAACCAGTTGCTCAGTTTCACCAGACAGACGGAGTACGAGCGGAAGCCGCTGGAATTGAAGTCGATAATCACGGAATCCCTGAAGCTGCTGCGTGCATCATTGCCTTCCAACATCGTCATGCGTCAGGACGTCCCCCAAGCGTCCCTCACGGTCAGGGGTGATTCCACCCAGATACACCAGATCATGATGAACCTCTGCACCAACGCGGCCCATGCCATGGAGGAGAATGGCGGAGTGCTGGAGGTGAAACTGGAGACTGCCACGGTGGTTTCGGGCACTGTCGGCAACACCGACCTCGAGCCGGGACCATACGTCGTAATTCGAGTCGCAGATACGGGGCACGGGATCGACCCGGCCATCAGAGACAGGATATTCGATCCTTACTTCACCACAAAGGAACCTGGAAAAGGTACCGGCATGGGACTGGCCGTAGTCCATGGAATCGTAAAGAACCACGGCGGCGCCATTGAGATCTTCAGTCGACCCAACGTGAAGACTGAGTTCCAGGTGTATCTGCCGATTGTACGCGCAGAAGAAACCCAGCCGGAGTCGGTTGTCACGACCGCCATGCCGACTGGAGGCGAGAGGATACTCCTCGTCGACGATGAGGCGATGATAGTGGACATCGTGACGCAGATGCTGGTCAAGCTGGGTTATGAGGTCGAAGCATCCACCGACAGCCGCAACGCTTTGGACATGTTTCGACAGGACCCGGAACGCTACGACGTAGTCTTGACTGACATGACGATGCCACACCTGACGGGTAAGCAGCTCGCAGAGCAACTGCAGGACATCAAGCCCGGGATTCCCATCATCCTGTGTTCGGGCTTCAACGAGAACATGGACCGGGCTGATGCGCTGGAGCTCGGAATCGCCGAGTTTGCAATGAAGCCCCTGGGAATACACCAACTGGCCCAGATTATCCGCAAGGCAATCGACAGACCTGCGGTTGAACGTAGAAAGGACAAGCGCTTCAAGGCAGAGACCGGCGCTTTTGTGATTTCGAGGGCGGACGCTTCGGCTCGTGGCGAGCTCCTGGACGTGAGCATGACTGGTCTATCATTCAAGTATGACAAACGGGCCGGTTCTATTGACGGCGTTGACGAAGTCACCATCTCTACTGCCGACAAGCAGTTCGTCGTAGACGGTATCAGTTGCAAGACCGTATCCGACATCGAAACCAACGGCGACACCGATCCCACGCCTGCCGCTCGCAGACGCCGGGGAATGAAGTTCGAGGATCTGACGCGGTACCAGCGGGATCAACTGGGATGCTTCATAGAGAACCACACCAGGGAGATAGCTCACTAGATCGCAGCCGCTGTGGTAACCTCCCGACCGACCACCCAACCCTTCCCCTTGGGCTGGTTGACATTCTATCCGACAAATCTGACAAAGGCCCTATCGATACATGAGCGCTGCGGCCTGTTGCCGAGGTATTCCCTCTGCCATATGATGGAGCCATGAGGCGACGGAATCCCCTCCTCATGCTTTTTGCCCTGCTGGGAGCTTACGCGGTCTGCGCTCAATCCATTCTGCTGCGAGAGACTCAGGTAATTTTGTTTGGTTCGGAACTCTCGTGGGGTTTGGTTCTGGCGTTTTGGTTGGCGGGTGTGTCTGTAGGGGCTCATTTGAGTGGAAGGTTGCTGAATTCAGGCAGACGGCCATGGGTGCTCTTAGCAGTATCCAGCCTCGCGATGCCTCTCCTCCTATCCATTGAAATCGGTTTTCTCAGAGCTTCCCGTCTCCTTTTCGGCACCGGACCGGGAGAGTATGTGGGTCCGTGGGAAGGCCTGCTGGTTGCCGCGATGGCAGCCGCGCCCGTGAGCCTATGGATAGGACTGGCCTTTCCGGCGGCCAGTGAGCTGCTCGGCCGAGGGCGTGATCATCAAGTCGACCAGGCACGGTCGGTTGGGTGGGTTTATCAAGTGGAGTCGGCCGGCAGTCTGGCCGGGGGAGCGCTATTTTCTTTCGTGCTCGTGACTACACTGGAAGCTTACACGGTAGTCATCGGAGGTGGCGCCTTCCTGGCAGCCGCCACAGCGTTCCTCGTGCATCAGCATTCGAAGTCCCGTGTTGCGGCTTTTTGCGTTCTATTGTGGGCGGGATTGATGGCCGCAGTGTCGCTGACCGGCGTCGCATCCGTACTGGAAGGAGCCTCGACCCGACTTCGCTGGCAGTCCTTCGCCGGCGGACTCGAACTGGTCGCGTCGGATGACTCGAAGTACCAGAACATCGCAATAGGGAGCCTGGGAGAGCAGTTCAGCCTCTACACCAACGGTACGGTAGCGGCTACCTGGCCCGACCATGCGGCACTCGCTGTTGATGCCCACCTCGTCGCATGCCAGCACCCGTCCCCGGCAAGAATGCTCGTATTGGGTGGCGGCGCCGAAGGAATGTTGAAGGAATTGCTACGCCATGACCCGGCACGCCTCGATTATGTCACACTCGATCGCAGAGTTCTCGAACTCTCGAGACCATTGCTGGACTCTATGGACGCGGCGGCGATAACCGGACCGACGGTACACGTTCACATCACTGATCCCCGTCGCTTCGTGGCACGTGCCGCACGGGTCCGTCGTTCTCGCTATGACCTGGTATTCCTCGCCGCACCCGAGCCCGCGTCGGCGCTCGAGGCCAGACTGTACACTGAAGAGTTCTTCAATGAACTCTCCCGGATAATGTCGGACGATGGCGTACTAGCGTTCTCACTCACCGGCTCGGCGGGAGCATGGAGCCGGGAGGTGGCCACATACGTCGGCAGTATGGTGACACCTCTCCAACACGTGTTTCCCGACGTGCTCCTGACCTTTGGCGACCCGGTTTGGGTGTTTGCCGCAAGGAAGGGTGGCGTAATCTCTGCCGACCCTGCTGTGCTGTCTGAACGATATCGCTCGCGCGACGTGTCTTCACCCTATTTCCACCCCCTCTGGTTCGAAGGCGCCTCGGATTTGTTGGATGCCGATAAACGCACTCTTGTTGAGCGGGCCCTGAACGCCACTCCTCCACGTCACCTCAACAGCGACAGCAAACCGGTGGCAGCCGTCTACAAGATGCGCTTGTGGCTTTCGGCCAGCGGCTCAGCCCATCGCGGGCAATCGGCACCCAAAGAACGCCGGGGAGGGCTGCACACCTTCGTTCTCGATCTACGTCTCTGGGCCGTGGTAGCTGCCATCGGTGCTTGCATGCTACTGACTACCGTAGCGGGCGCCATCCGCGGAAAGCGCGCGCTACGCAAGGCCGCACTGATCTGCTCGGTGAGTTCAACCGGATTTGCCGTACTAGCGCTCGAGATCGTGTTGCTATACACCTTCCAGGTGCTCTACGGATACGTGTACGGGATGGTTGGTTTTGTCGTTGGAATCTTCATGTTCGGGCTGGTTGCAGGAAGCTCATTAATGAACCGTCACCTCCATGCTCTGTCGCCAAGTCCGCCTGGAGTTGCCGGCACCACGGCCGCACCCCGGGCACCCAACCTCAGTGCGGTGCTGGTTCTCGACGTTGCACTCGCCTTGTTCACTAGCGGGTTGCTCGCACTCCTCCCTGCACTCAGATCATCCACAGCAGGTCTAGTCGTGCAGGTGACAGTATACTTCCTTGTCGCGGCCACAGGCGTGTTGGGCGGGTTGGTTTTCCCTCTGGCCGCTGCGCTGTGGCTGAAAGAAGGGGGTGGCACGGCTCTTGCTGCATCAGTCGTAGATGCAACCGACCACCTCGGTGGAGCCATTGGGGCGTTGGTGACTGGTGTCGCACTAGTGACGGTCTTGGGCATCAGCGGCACCTGCATCGTGGTTGCGATGATGAAGTTGATGAGCTTCCTGACGGTTGCAGTTGCTGTTGCCAACGGGAGTTACGGTGAACGGATAGCCGAACGTTTCCGTTCCGTAACTTCACTGTCATGAACGGGTACCATCTTGTACCCTGCCAAGAATGGAATCTGGAGTAAACAGATTATGTCGAAGAAACACGAGCGCGATGATGTCTTGGCCAATGCGCTCAAGTTGATGCTGGTAGCGGGTGTGGCAACGGCAGTCTTCGGAACCTGGGTGGGGCGTTTCCTGCGCGCCGGCCGGCGCCATCTGCATCCGGAACACCCGCTGTTCGAAAGGTAGCTCCTGCAAGACGTTCAGCGAGTCCCCTTGCTGACACTACAGCGCCGCATGGGGATTCTCGTGCAAGTCTGGTAGGAGTGCCTGTGGTTGTCGGGGGCAACCCAGCTACGATTGGGTGACGGACGTCAAGGAATTCGGTTTCTTTCTTCCGTCAGAAGCCGAACTCTACGCTGAACTTCAGAGTCTTCTGCGCGGTAGTGGCAAATCCGTTGCGGCCTTCGATGTCGTAATCGAGTAGAATCGCCGATCTGTTTTCGAGCCGGTAGGCTACACCGGCAATCACCCGCTTGCGCGGGTCACCCTCGATTACCCGAGTGTCATCGAACTGATCATAACGCCCAAACAGACTTACTCTCCTATGGGCAAAGCGCCATTCTCCGAACACGGTATCCCTCGTCAATTGTGCCGCCAAGAAGCGAGAACAATGTGAAGCCGTAGTCACCAGAGTTGAATATCCCATTCCTCTCCAGAAACATCGTACCCTGCACGCGGTAAAGGTTGACATGTTCCTCATAGTCAAGCCACGGCCGATGCACTAGACCGAACTCGATGTGCGGGCGGGTCAGGATCCAAAGATCGTCCAGTGAGAGGTCCACGAAACAGTACTTGAGCCGCACCTCCAGATCGCCCTCGCCGTCGCCCTCGCGATCTATGGACACGTCCGGGGTTATACGCCCACTCAGGCGTTCGGACAACTGGTGCCTAACGATGATGTAACCCCTATCGACCCCGAAATGGCTGAAGTTCTTGCTACCTGATTGGCCAACTCGGAAGTTCATGTACCACTTGCCGCCGACGGTCGTGGAATTCACTTCTTGGCCACTATCCTTCGCGGGTTGGGCCGGTGTCTGCGGCGAGGCAGCGGCAGTTAACGCCGCGGCCAACACCGCAGGAATGGTCGATGTGACGACTTTCATGGGATCTCCCGGGGGGTTCTCTGGTACAGCGATCCCAGGGATTGTCTCGGAGTGTACGCACAGAACGTCAATCGCCGAGTGCCCTGGTCAGGGCACCGGCTCCGACGCGCCAAGGTTGCTCTGACACTCACCAACTACATTCGTATGTCGCTCGTATGTCGCTGCTGAGCGTACCTCGACCGATGCGGCGCAACAACCGACGGCGCACGCCTATTTCGTTTTGGGTATGTGCGGACCTTCCCCCTGGATCCGCGACAAACCTAATCGGTTGGTCTGGAAATCGAAATCTGAAAGAGCGTGCTGTAGCGCATTGTTTCCGAATATGCTGCGGTTCACTCAGTTTGCTTCTGTACCGCTTGGGCCGGAAGCCCACCTTTCATGGGAACTGCGGATCTCGTTGGCCCTCAATGGCCGAAGCGCTCCTGTATTGCGTCCTCATCGTAGTAGTCCAACTTGTGCAGAGGCATCACGACGCTCGACAGCACGTTCAGCACATGACCACCAATGCGTTTGTAGCATCTTGTTCCAGTGGCGACTACCGCCACCGTTGCAGAATCGTGCGCACTCTGAGCAACCTTCGTCAAAAGCACGTCGCAGCGGCGCGCAAATTCCTGCCCCTGGCGAATCAACTCCAGCGCTTGTTCCTTGTCACCCTGCTCAAATACTGTCGCCAGCAGTTCAAACGAACTCTCCACGCCGTTGCGGATTTCCCGCAGCTCTGCAGCGAGATCGTCTTCGGGAAGACGCCCCGAGAGGACCCCGCGGACTTCACAAAGATTCTTCGCATGGTCTCCGATGCGTTCGACGTCCTTGACAAGGCTGATCAGGAGCAGGCAATAAGGCAGATCCGCCGAGTTGCCCTTGACTGAAAGGTGTGCGGCAACCTGCTCGCGGATCTTCATCCGCAGGGCGTTAACCTGAACATCTTCATTTCGAACGCGTGCGCAAATATCCGGCAGCCCCTTGCCTTCAAAGAAAGCATCACCAACGTCAAGGGTCTGTTGCCTCGTGACACGGAGCATCTCTGCAAAACTATTGCCCATCTCGCGCAGTGGTTCGACCGAAATGATCAAGCTGATAAGCTCGCGGAGCATCTGGACCTGCCTAGTTCAGCATAATGTTTGGAAGTGCAAAATGTCGAACAGCGACTAGACCATGGGGACCTCGTGAACTCGAACCGACTTCCGGGAGCGAGATCCCTTTGCCGTCAACCAAACCGCAATAGTCATTACACGCCTGCCGCACACGCTGCATCTCCCAGATGAGAGACTACGGACGCCTGTTCCAATTTTGAACGGAAAACCTTGCCGCGGGGGATGGGACCTACTCCGCAAGCGATTCGGTAGCGACGCGGTTATCGCACTTGATTCCACCGCTGCGGCGGCTATGAAAGCTACGATCTCGGAACAACGGCAGTTCTTACCAAGGCCCGAGAGAGCACCGTCTACACTCTGGGTTGAATCGTCGGCCGGAGATCCCCAACCAACCGGCGCAGCGTAGCAAGAATGATGGTCCGCGATTTTGACAGGTCGCCTCGCTGCTGTGTGCTTACATGAGGAATGGGAATCTGTTTTGGCGACATAGGAAGGGGCAAGGTAGCCGCAAAACCGTTACAATTTTGATACAATTGTGTACCCATTCAGAATATTACGATTCCCCCGTGCGGTATCGTACGGAAAACACGGCGGGGTGCCGGCTTTGCCCAGGGTATTCGAGTACTGAGGCCTTTACGTATCTGTCCCGAAGCTCTTAATTCTACGCCCCGATCCAGCCGTGCATTGCATCTCTGCATCGCACTCGGCACCTCGGACGAGGGACCGAGTTATTTCAGCGACGGAGGAGGATAATGGGACTTGCACCTGAGAAGAACCAACCGCGGCAACTAGACCTGGCGGCTCTCGCACGCGAGCCGACCGCGGAGGACGTGAAGATCTTCGAGGGCTTGATCTCGACCGACCTCACGGATGAGCAGATCGAGGAACTGGCGAACCCATCCAATGTGTACCCGAAGCAGTTCAACGTGGTTGGCATCCATTGGCATCCCGAGCACATTCCGCTCGAGATTGTGCGGCGACGTATCGATGCAATGTTCCCGGGACGGCAGGATGAACTGATAATCCCCACGCAACACAACGAGCTAATGACCTTCGGCAAGTTCACGGGCGCCGAGATCGACTGCTACAGCCCAAGCTTCCATACTAAGGTACAGTTACTCCTGCATTTCACTAACGAAAGGTTGGTCAATCGCGGAGACGTGTTCAAGGCGATGGTAGCGCACACGGCCAAATACCGAGCCAGCCAGCTTTTCGAATTCATCGAATCGGTGCTCGAACCCACATTCGAGCACAGGGTGCGCGAAGCGGCGAATCGCACCGGCGCAGACGAACATGTAGTGGAGTTCACACGCATACATGTGCGCAGGCTGAAGGCGCTGATCGACCGCTACGACACGTCGATTCCGCCCATGATGGTCAAGAACAAGCTCGTGCGTAACTACTTCGACGCGCTGCGTGATCAGCATGCCGAGCAGCTCATCCAGCGGGCGCAGGAGCTGCTCAGGGCCATCAAGAAGAACGTAAAGCGTGACTTCTCCCTGGACTACTTCTACGAAACTGACGAGTTCATCGAAGAGGCGCGAGGACTGGGCGCGTGCATTACGATTCCTCACCCGGAGCAGTTCTGGCCCATCCTCTTGGACGGACTCGACATAGACGCCATAGAGGTTTGGAATCCGCAGTCGTCGCGATACACGCAGTTCCTAATCGACGTGGTGAACCGGGAGAACCGCACGGCCAGATCCGGTGAGCGCCGGGTCTTGATTTCCATGGGAGACGACTGCCATTTGGGGGAGAAGGTTCGCGACCCCCGCCGGCAGGATCCGGAGAAGGCGGGGAGAGATGTCGGGCTCCAGCCGCCATGGGACGATCTCGCCATAAGAAAGCGTCTGATCGCAGCAAATACCAGCCGCGCGATATTCATCGAGGAATATAGAGCAAGACTCGAGAATGCTTGAACGAGGTTCAGATAGGAAGGCGCCATGACCAAGGCAAAAGCACCGAGCGAGTTCGACTATGACGCACTGCAGGATTCCGAGTCCATCGGGAAGTACCTGGACGCGTTGAGTAAGGGTTTTGATGCGGGGCAGCTGCTGTTCTGTGCTGGAAAGCGCGAGATGCTGCTGCGGCCTCAAGGTCTGTTGAAGTTCACCGTTAGCGCGAAGCGAAAGGATGGGCAGGTGAAGCTCAGCCTGGATGTGTCCTGGAAGGAGCGCAAGCGAACCAGAAGCGAAGAGAAGCTCGTGATCCGATCGAACGGGACGGAGGAAGCGTAGAAAGTGCTGCGCTACGGCGGGCTGGACAAGAACTTCCGGTTTCTCGTGCTGGAAGTGGGAAAGCAGGTAGAACGGGCTCACCGGCTCTTGGGCAACCCGGACCAGGCGCTAATGCACCAGATAAGAAACCGTGATGACTACATCGATCATCTGCACTCCACGGTCGGGAAGAAGTGTTACGGTTACCTGAGAAGGTACGGGAACCTCAAGAAGACTACCGTGGACCAGATCCGGTCGATTGGCCTCATCACGGCCAACCTGGAACGTATTGCCGATTTCGCCGTCAACATCAGCCGACAGACTTCTCATCTAAGCGACCCGATCTTCATGGAGAGGTATGACTACCACTCCTTCTTCAAGGTGATCTACGAAGCACTCGATCTGGTGGTCGACGCGGTGCAGGACAATGAGGTTTCGAAAGCCATGCAGATCTGCGAGGCGGAGTTGGAGCTCGACAAGCTCTATCGCGCCAAGTTCAGCCGCATTCTGGCGGAGATGACCGGCGGCGCAGACCCGCCGAACCTGGTCACGTCGCTCTTCATCTTCCACTACCTGGAGCGCATGGGCGATTGCCTGCTGAACATAGGTGAGGCGGTCATACTCTCGCGCATGGGCGAGAAATTGAAGATCCGTCAGTTCCAGGCGTTGCGAGAAGCTACGGCCAACATACGGCGAACCGAGGGACTGCCGGAGGAAGTCATATTCGAAGGCATCACCGGCACCCACAGCGGCTGTCAGATCGGCAAGGTAACCGGCACGAAGAAGCAGGCCCCCGAGCCGGAAGAGGTCATATACAAGGAGGGAGAGCTCGAGAAGATTCAAAGGGAAAAGGAACAGATAGAGCGTTGGAATGAGCTGGTGCCCGGCTTACCCCCCAAGATCGTGGACTACAGGGAAGACGGTAACTCGGCGGCTTTGCTCATCGAGTTCCTGGAAGGCAGCAACCTCCAGGAGCTCCTCATCAATCCCCGAACGGCGCGCACCGACCAGGTTCTCAAGGTGCTGCAAAACACGGTGATGGAGATCTGGACGCGAACCCGTCAGGACGGAAACGCCAAAAGCGGCCTGATGAAGGATCTGCTGAAGCGCATTGACGACGTGTTCAAGGTGCATCCCCATTTCAGGGGCGAGCGCAAGCAGATCGGGGGAATCGAGATACCCGACTTCACCGAACTATTGAAGCGCAACCGGGATCTCGACGACAGCCTGTCGGCACCGTTTACTGTGTTCGCGCATGGCGATTTCAACCTGGACAACATCATCTACAACTCTTCGAGAAGACGCATCCATTTCGTCGACCTCCACCGCTCGGGACAGATGGACTACGTTAGAGATGTTTCGGTCTTCATTGTCTCCAACTTCCGGTTGCCGGTATTCGATACCAAGGTGCGCGACCGGCTCAACACAAACATCGCCAGTTTCTACCACCTCGCGAAATCGTTCGCGACCGATTCGGGCGATGAGACATTCGAGGCCCGCCTTTCTCTGGGGCTGGTGCGTTCCTTCGCCACCAGCACTCGGTTCGAATTGAACCGAGCCTTCGCGGAGGAAATGCTGTCCCGCTCAGCATACCTTCTCGGTCTGCTGGACAAGCATAAGAGCACGGACTGGAAGGAATTCAAGGTTCCAGACGAGGTGTTGTTCTACTGATGAATCAAGCAGCACAAAACCAAGCGGCCGCACCGAGGATTGGGGTGGTGGGTTTGCCGGGTGGTTGGTCGTCCGAACGTCTGGCCGACGCCGTCGAAAGTAAAACGGGGTACAGGTGCGTCATAGATCTCGCGAGATCGCGGATGGGCCTGAACAGCGGTAGCGTCTACTTCGAGGATCAAGACCTCACACGCCTCGACGGGATACTCATCAAGAAGATCGCCCGCGAATATCGTCCGGAACATCTGGATCGTCTCGAGTTACTGCGTTTCGTGGCTTCACGGGGTGTGCCTATCTGGTCGCGACCCGAGAGCATCATCGGGGTTCTCAATCGACTCACCTGCACTGTGACTCTGCATAGCCGCCATATTCCGATGCCCCCCACCGTCGTCACCGAAGATGTCGATGTGGCACACTCTGCTGTGAGAGAATTCGGGCGAGCGGTATTCAAACCCCTGTTTTCGTCGAAGGCTCGCGGCATGCGCGTCATCGAGGCCGGCCCGACCGCTCTCGATGAAATCGAAGAGTTCAAGGATGCCGGCAACATCGTTTTGTACATCCAAAAGATGATCGATCTCAAAGGACGCGATCTCGCCGTGACATTTCTGGGTGGAGAATACCTTGGCTCGTACGCGCGGGTTGCGAACAACGACTCTTGGAACACCACGACGCGCACCGGCGGCAAGTATCAGCGCTGTGATCCATCACCCGAAATCGTCGAGCTGGCGCGGCGCGCTCAGGCGCCTTTTGACCTGGACCTGACATCTGTGGACATCGCCGAGTGCGAGGGAGGGCCGTATGTATTCGAGGTGTCCGCGTTCGGCGGCTTCAGGGGATTGTTGGAAGCTTGCGGCGTGGATGCGGCGGCCAAATACGTTGACTACGCTCTCGCAAGGTTATCCCATGAGTGAGCGTCCCGACGGCATAAATGCGGTTCAGGACGAGTTGATCCGCAAGAACTCGGTCGAGCATAGACTGGATCTGATCTTTCCCGGATGTGTCATCACGATCGACACCAACAGCCCGGGCCTTCTCGAGAAACTCACACACTACTTTGCGGAGTTCGTCTCACCGCCCGTGCAGGCCCCTGACATACGCATCCTGGCCATCGAGGCCGCCGAGCCGGATTTCGACCTAGGCTACAGAGTCAAACAGCCCGATCCGGGGAAGACCAGGATCAAGGAGGAGTTTGTCGATTTCCCGGACGGTAGGATAGTCCGCAAGCGGTTGACCGGAATGCATTTCCTCTTCGGGGGAGACAAGCACGTCGCGTACGGTCCCTGCGAGGCAAACGACAACCAGGTAGTGAACTTCGTCAACAACAGATACATCCAGCACAAACTGAACCGTGGATACCTCCTGGGCCACGCCGCAGCAGTCTCACAAGACGGGAGAGGGATCGCATTGGCGGGTTTCTCCGGCGCGGGCAAATCGACGCTGGCCCTGCAACTCTTGGCGCGCGGGCTGCTCTTTGTCAGCAATGACCGTCTCCTCGTAAGACGCGACGGTGAGCGACTCGAGATGCTGGGAGTGGCGAAGTATCCGAGGGTGAACCCCGGTACCGTGCTCAACAACCCCTTTCTCGCTCCCGTGATACCGCCGGACGAGCGAGTGGAACTGGAGCAGATGCCTGCGGAGTCGCTGTGGGATCTCGAGCAGAAGTACGATGTGTTCCTCGACAAGTGTTTCGGGCGCGGCAGGTTCAATCTGAACGCCAATATGGACGGCCTGGTGATTCTCAACTGGAAGCGCAATGCGCAGCCGCTAGAGATCCGCGAGGTGAAGCTCGAAGAGAGAGACGACCTATTGGGGGCCTTCAAGAAGGCTGTTGGCCTATTCTTCGAGCCGGAGGACGGAGTCCCGGCGCCTGATCTCTCTCCCTCCGAGTATCTGGAAGCACTGAACGGCTGTCCGGTATTCGAGTTCACGGGAGGCGTGCAGTTCGAGTCCGCGACGGAATCATGCCTGCGCTTTCTGAACAACGGTCAAATGACGGATGGTGTCTGAGCGATGGCTACCGAGATCTTCGTCACTCGTCGCGCGCTGCTGCCCGATCCGGATCGGTTGGCCAGATACAGTCGCGACCCGGAGAATGGGCCCAGGCTGCTTTTCTTCGGTGGTGGAACAGCACTGCGGGACGTGAGCCGCCATTTGGTTCGCTACACGCACAACTCCATTCACCTGCTGACTCCCTTCGACTCCGGTGGCAGCTCCGCTCATCTCAGAAAGGCGTTTCGAATGTTGGCGGTGGGCGATCTGCGCAATCGACTGATGGCGTTGGCGGACCACACCGTGCACGGACAACCCCAAATATTCGAGTTGTTCGCTTTCAGGTTTCCACGGGACGGCGATTCGAAGGCGTTGCTCGAGAGGTTGCGGCGCATGGCGGAGGGCACCGATCCTCTTGTCGCTGCGGTGGAAGATCCCATGCGGAAGATCATTCGCAACCACCTCAGACTGTTTCTAGAGCAGATGCCCGACTCGTTCGATCTGAAAGGAGCGAACATCGGGAACCTGATCCTGACGGGTGGATACCTCAACCAGAAACGACACATCGACCCGGTGGTGTTCCTGTTCTCGAAACTGGTCGAGGTTCGCGGAGTAGTGAGACCCGTGGCGAGCAGTGACCTGCATCTAGCCACGGAACTCGATAACGGCAACGTTCTCGTTGGCCAGCACCTCTTGACCGGAAGAGGCGAAAACGCCATCGAGTTTCCGGTCCGTCGCGTCTTTCTGACCAAGCGGATACGCCGCCCTGGACCGGTGAATCTGGAGCTGCGCGGCAAGGTGCGTGATCTATTACGAAGTGCAGAGGCGATCTGCTACCCGATGGGGTCGTTCTACTCGAGCCTGATCGCGAGCTTGCTGCCACACGGAATCGGTGAGACGATAGCTGATCTGAGAGTTCCCAAGGTGTATGTCCCAAACAGGGGTGAAGATCCGGAGCAGTTGGGTTTGTCGCTGAGCGGAGCGGTCGAGGTGCTCCTCGAGTACCTGCGCGCTGGCTGTCGCGGCAAAGTGGAAGTGTCGGACTTGTTGCAGTATGTTCTCCTCGACGTTCGGGGTGGCGGGTACCGCCGACGAGAGATCGATGCCGTTCGAAAGCTTGGCGTTGAAGTCGTGGACGTTTCGTTGATCACTCAGGCAAGCCAACCGTATTGGGATGCCGATCGGTTGAGCGAGGTCTTGGTTTCACTCGTATGATTGACGTGGCTGCCGAGTGGGGCGAACAAGACAACGCGAAGAATGACAGTTTCATGCCGGGTAGCACAGCTTTTCCTCGAGTAAGGAGCAAAGCGATGAACGACAGGAGCAAGAAGAGTGGGGTGAGGTTCGACGGCACGATGGACCTGCGCAAGGTCATCGATCAGCTGGACAAGATCTTGGACGGGCTGAAAGCCGGCACACTGCATCTCCAGCGCGGCGACGACGACTTGACTCTCAAGCCTGGGAAGGGTCCGGCTTACCTGGGCGTCGAGGCCAAGCAAGGGACCGACAAGGAATCGCTGACCGTCAAGCTCAAGTGGCGTCGCGCATCCGCAATGCCGGCCCAGGAGCCTGAGCCGCTCAAGATCTCTTCGAAGGAGCCGCCGGCACCGAAGTCACAACCCGCGGCCGAGAAGAAATCCGCGGCCGAGAGGAAGCCCACAGCGGAGAAGAAGCCCGCGGCGAGCGCGAAGAAGACGTCAAAAGGGGCCACCAAGAAGACTGTGAAGAAGACAGCGGTGACGGGAGGCTAGCGGCGGTCTCTCGAATCAGGCGGACTCCTGCGCTCAAACTGTGTGCAGACCGCCACTGCATCGGGAGTTTTGCGCTGAGGTGCTGCCATCAACAACTGTACGACTCCTTTTCCGCATTGCGTTCGAAGATTGATGGAGCCGTAGCCGTCGGTGGTGCAGTTGAATTACGTGGCGGCAGAGCCTGTCATCCGACTTGTACCGAGCGAAGGCGCTGTGTCTGAAGTTTGGTTGAATTGGCTTGGGTCGGATCC